>NZ_BNBS01000012.1 GCF_014656075.1 Streptomyces hydrogenans | reverse complement strand
CCGCTTCCGGGGCCGGGCCGCCGACCGTACCGCCGCGCCCGCCGCGCCCGCCGAGGCCGCTCCCGGCGACGGCGAGGCGGCCGAGGCGGCCGAGCGCGCCGCCGCCAACGCGGTCTACGCCCTCCAGCGGCTCCGCGCCCAGGGCCGTACCGGCGAGGCGCACGTGCTGCTCTGCGAGGCGCTCGGCGGGCCGCCCGCCCGGCTGCCCGCGCTCGCCGCCGCGCTCCACCGCGCCGGCTTCGGCGCCGACTGGGCGACCCTGCTCTGGGAGGCCGCCTCGCTGCCGGCCGCCCGGCTCGCCGCCATCGCCGTGGCTCTCGCCGACGCCGGCCGCCCCGACGACTGCGAACAGCTGCTGCGCCAGGGACTCGCCCGGCCGGTGGAGGAGCTGGCCGGAGCCGTCGCCGCCCTGGTCGCCGAGGGCCACGACCGGGAGGCCCAGGCGCTGCTCACCGCCTTCATCCGGGTCCGCACCCCCGAGGAGGCGGCCCGGCTCGCGGCCGTGCACCCCGCCCTGCTCGTGCCCCGGCTCGGCGTGGCGGCCCGCTCCCTCTCGGCCGCCGACGACCGGGCCCTGCGGCACGCGCTGCGGGTCGGGGGAGTGCTCGGGGGCTGAGCGTCGGACCGGAACGGGCCGGGAAGCGGAAACGTACGAGCGGGGAGCATTCCGTACGTGTCGGTACGTGTCCGGTGTGGACCACTCCGGTATGAAACATGATCGACTGCAGGGCTTCCGGGCGGCAGTCTTGCTCCGAGGTGTGACGGGGCTTACGTTCTCCTCCTACGCATCGTGTCTACGGGCGTAGAGGCTCATCGACGCCGCGCCGAAGGAGCTGCTCATGACCGTCGTACGCGCCGCACTCGTCCAGGCGACCTGGACCGGCGACACCGAATCCATGATCGCCAAGCACGAGGAGCACGCCCGCGAGGCGGCCCGCCAGGGCGCCCGGGTGATCGGCTTCCAGGAGGTGTTCAACGCCCCCTACTTCTGCCAGGTCCAGGAACCCGAGCACTACCGCTGGGCCGAGCCCGTGCCGGACGGCCCCACCGTCACCCGGATGCGCGAGCTGGCCCGCGAGACCGGGATGGTGATCGTCGTCCCCGTCTTCGAGGTCGAGTCCGAGGGCTTCTACTACAACACCGCCGCCGTCATCGACGCCGACGGCAGCTACCTCGGCAAGTACCGCAAGCACCACATCCCCCAGGTCAAGGGGTTCTGGGAGAAGTACTACTTCCGCCCGGGGAACGCCGGCTGGCCGGTCTTCGACACCGCCGTCGGCAAGGTCGGCGTCTACATCTGCTACGACCGCCACTTCCCCGAGGGCTGGCGCCAACTCGGCCTCAACGGCGCCCAGCTCGTCTACAACCCGTCGGCCACCCACCGCGGCCTCTCCTCCTACCTGTGGCAGCTGGAGCAGCCCGCCGCCGCCGTCGCCAACGAGTACTTCGTCGCCGCCATCAACCGCGTCGGCGTCGAGGAGTACGGCGACAACGACTTCTACGGCACCAGCTACTTCGTCGACCCGCGAGGCCGGTTCGTCGGCGACGTCGCCTCCGACAAGGCCGAGGAGCTCGTCGTCAGGGACCTCGACTTCGGCGTCATCGAGGAGGTCCGGCAGCAGTGGGCCTTCTACCGCGACCGCCGCCCCGACGCGTACGACGGGCTGGTCCAGCCGTGAAGAGCCTGCACGCCCGGCACCGCGCCGTCCTCCCCGACTGGCTGGCGCTCTACTACGACGAGCCGATCGAGATCACCCACGGCGAGGGCCGGCACGTCTGGGACGCCGAGGGCCGCCGCTACCTCGACTTCTTCGGCGGCATCCTCACCACCATGACCGCCCACGCCCTCCCCGAGGTCACCAAGGCGGTCGCCGAACAGGCCGGCCGGATCGTCCACTCCTCCACGCTCTACCTCAACCGGCCGATGGTGGAGCTCGCCGAACGGATCGCCACCCTCTCCGGCATCCCCGACGCCCGGGTCTTCTTCACCACCTCCGGCACCGAGGCCAACGAAACGGCCCTGCTCCTCGCCACCGCGTACCGCCGCTCGCACCAGATCCTGGCGATGCGCAACAGCTACCACGGCCGCTCCTTCTCCACCGTCGGCGTCACCGGCAACCGCGCCTGGTCGCCCACCGGCCTCTCCCCGCTCCAGACCCTGTACGTGCACGGCGCCGTCCGCACCCGCGGCCCCTTCGCCGGCCTCACCGACGAGCGGTTCACCGAGGCCGCCGTCGCCGACCTCGAAGACCTCCTGGGCCACACCCACCGCACCGCCGCCCTCATCGCCGAACCCGTCCAGGGCGTCGGCGGCTTCACCTCGCCGCCCGACGGCCTGTACGCCGCCTTCCGTCGCGTCCTCGACCGGCACGGCGTCCTGTGGATCTCCGACGAGGTGCAGACCGGCTGGGGCCGCACCGGCGACCACTTCTGGGGCTGGCAGGCGCACGACCAGGCCGGACCGCCCGACATGCTCACCTTCGCCAAGGGCATCGGCAACGGCATGTCGATCGGCGGCGTGGTCGCCCGCGCCGAGATCATGAACTGCCTGGACGCCAACTCCATCTCCACCTTCGGCGGTTCGCCCGTCACCATGGCCGCGGGCCTGGCTAACCTCGGGTACCTCCTCGACCACGACCTCCAGGGCAACGCCCGGCGCGTCGGCGGCCTGCTCATCGAACGCGTTCGCGCCGCCGCGGCGGGCGTCGACGCCGTCCGCGAGGTCCGCGGCCGCGGCCTCATGATCGGCATCGAGCTCGCCGACCCCGACACCGGCCGCGCCGCCCCCGAGGCGGCCTCCGCCGTCCTGGAGGCGGCCCGGGCGGGCGGCCTCCTCATCGGGAAGGGCGGCGGCCACGACACCAGCGCCCTGCGCGTCGCGCCCCCGCTCTCCCTCACCGTCGCCGAGGCCGAGGAGGGCGCCGAGATCCTCGAACAGGCCCTCCGATCCATCTAGTGGGCAGGGAGTAGTCCCGTGAGTACCCGAACCCTGATCCGGGGCGGCCTCGTCGTCACCGCCTCCGACGAACTCCACGCCGACGTCCTCATCGAGGACGGCCGCATCGCCGCCCTCGCCGCCCACGGCTCCGACGCGGCGGCCGGCTGGACCGCCGACCGCGTCCTCGACGCCACCGACCGCTACGTCATCCCGGGCGGCGTCGACGCCCACACCCACATGGAACTGCCCTTCGGCGGCACCTTCGCCTCCGACACCTTCGAGACCGGCACCCGGGCCGCCGCCTGGGGCGGCACCACCACCATCGTCGACTTCGCCGTCCAGTCCGTCGGCCACAGCCTCCGCGAGGGCCTGGACACCTGGTACGCCAAGGCCGACGGCAACTGCGCCGTCGACTACGCCTTCCACATGATCATGTCGGACGTCACCCCGACCACGCTGAAGGAGATGGCCCTCCTCGTCCAGGAGGGCATCACCTCCTTCAAGCTCTTCATGGCCTACCCCGGCGTCTTCTACTCCGACGACGGGCAGATCCTGCGGGCCATGCAGGTCGCCGCCGACACCGGCGGGCTGATCATGATGCACGCGGAGAACGGCATCGCCATCGACGTCCTCGTCGAGCAGGCCCTGGCCCGGGGCGAGACCGACCCCCGCTTCCACGGGGAGGTCCGCAAGGCGCTCCTGGAGGCGGAGGCCACCCACCGGGCGATCCAGCTCGCCCGGGTCGCGGGCAGCCCGCTGTACGTCGTCCACGTCTCGGCCGAGGAGGCGGTCGCCGAGCTGGCGGCGGCCCGCGACAAGGGCCTGCCGGTCTTCGGCGAGACCTGCCCGCAGTACCTGTTCCTCTCCACCGACAACCTCGCGGAGCCCGGCTTCGAGGGCGCCAAGTACGTGTGCAGCACCCCGCTCCGGCCCAGGGAGCACCAGGCCGCGCTGTGGCGGGGGCTGCGGACGAACGACCTCCAGGTCGTGTCCACCGACCACTGCCCGTTCTGCTTCACGGGACAGAAGGAGCTGGGCCGGGGCGACTTCTCGAAGATCCCCAACGGCCTGCCGGGCGTGGAGAACCGCATGGACCTCCTCCACCAGGCCGTCGTCGACGGGCACATCTCCCGCCGCCGCTGGATCGAGATCGCCTGCGCCACCCCGGCCCGGATGTTCGGCCTCTACCCGCAGAAGGGCACGATCGCGCCCGGCGCGGACGCGGACGTCGTCATCTACGACCCGCACGCCACGCAGACGCTGTCCGCCGAGACCCACCACATGAACGTCGACTACTCGGCGTACGAGGGGAAGACCGTCACCGGCCGCGTCGAGACCGTGCTCTCGCGCGGCGTCCCGGTCATCGAGGGGCGCACCTACGTCGGCCACGCCGGCCACGGCGCCTTCCTCCCCCGCTCCACCTGTCAGTACCTGAACTAGGAGGCCGCCCCTTGGACTTCGGACTCGTCCTGCAGACCGACCCGCCCGCCTCGCAGGTCGTCGGCCTGATGCGCCGGGCGGAACGCAACGGCTTCCGCTACGGCTGGACCTTCGACTCCGCCGTGCTGTGGCAGGAACCCTTCGTCATCTACAGCCAGATCCTCGAACACACCACCAAGCTGCACGTCGGGCCCATGGTCACCAACCCCGGCACCCGCACCTGGGAGGTGACCGCCTCCACCTTCGCCACCCTCAACGACATGTACGGCAACCGCACCGTCTGCGGCATCGGCCGGGGCGACTCCGCGATGCGCGTCGCCGGCCGCAGGCCCAACACCCTCGCCCGCCTCGGGGAGGCGATCGGGGTCATCCGCGACCTGGCGGAGGGCCGCGAGGCCGAGGTCGACGGCAACCCGATCCGGATCCCGTGGGTGAAGAACGGGAAGCTGCCGGTCTGGATGGCGGCGTACGGCCCCAAGGCCCTCGCGCTCGCCGGGCAGAAGGCCGACGGCTTCATCCTCCAGCTCGCCGACCCCTTCCTCACCGAGTGGATGGTCAAGGCGGTGCGGAACGCGGCCCGGGAGGCCGGCCGCGACCCCGACGCGCTCACCATCTGCGTCGCCGCCCCGGCGTACGTCACCGCCGACGACTCGCCCGAGGCCCTGGCCCACGCCCGGGACCAGTGCCGGTGGTTCGGCGGAATGGTCGGCAACCACGTCGCCGACCTCGTCGCCAGGTACGGCGAACACTCCGGCATGGTCCCGGAGGAGCTGACCGCGTACATCAAGGACCGGCACGGCTACGACTACTCCCACCACGGCCGCGCCGACAACCCCGACACCACCTTCGTCCCCGACGAGATCGTCGACCGCTTCTGCCTCCTCGGCCCCGCCGAGGCCCACATCGACAAGCTCCGCCACCTCAAGGACCTCGGCGTCGACCAGTTCGCCGTCTACGCCATGCACGACCACCGCGAGGGCACCGTCGACGCCTACGGCTCCACGGTCATCCCCGCCCTCACCTCCTGAACACCCCGCCACCTCCCCGCTCCTCCACGCCGTGCTCACGAAGGGCCGTTCCTCCCGGTCGTAAAGGACCGTTTCTCCCGGTCGTGGGGGAGGGGCGGGACGCCGGCACACCCCGCTCAACACATGCTCAACGGGGGCTCCACACACGCCGCGCATGATCTGGCTCGAAGAAATCGAGCAAGTGAACGGGGGCGCGGCGATGTGGGGGAAAGTCGCAGTCGTCGGGGGCGGGCCGGCCGGCCTGTTCCTGGCGCGATTGATCCGCGGGGCGAGACCGGACGCCAGGGTCGACGTGTACGAGCGGAACGCGCCGCACGAGGCCAACGGCTTCGGCGTCGTCTTCTCCGCCCGCACCATGTCCCGGCTGAGGAGGTCCGACCCCGAGACCCACGCACGGATCGTGCGGGCGAGCGTGACCGTGTCGGACATGGAGCTGCGCCACCCGCGGGCCACCCTGCGCTACGGCGGCTTCGACTTCTCCAGCATCTCGCGGCAGACGCTCCTCACGATCCTCCAGGAGCAGGCCGCGTCGGCGGGCGCGGTCCTCCACTTCGGCCACCACGCCGCCCCCGGCAGCCTCGACGACGCCGACGTCGTGGTCTACGCGGACGGGGCCAACTCGGCCCAGCGCGACGCGCGCCCCGAGCGGTTCGGCACCACCGTCCGGTACGGTGCCTCCCCCTACATGTGGCTGGGGACCGAAGCGCCCTTCGACGCGGCCACCTTCGCCTTCGTGGCCACCGGACACGGCCACTTCGCGGCGCACGCCTACCCCTACGCGGAGGGCCTGACGACCGTCGTCGTCGAGACCGACCCGGCCACCTGGCAGGCCTCCGGCATGGACCGGCCCGCCGACCACGCCCGGAATCCCGGCGGCAGCGACGAGGCGTCCCTGGAGCGGCTGAGCGAGCTCTTCGCCGACCACCTCGGCGGGCACAAGCTGCTCGGCAACCGCAGCCGGTGGGCCACCTTCCGGATCGTCCGCAACGCCCGCTGGTCCGACGGGAACGCGGTCCTCCTGGGAGACGCCGCCCACACCGCGCACTTCACGGTGGGCTCCGGCACCAAGCTCGCGATGGAGGACGCGATCGCGCTCGCGGCGGCCCTCGACCGGGACGCCGACCCGCGGGCGGCGTTCGCCGCGTACGAACGGGAACGCCGCGCCCTCGTGACCCGCACCCAGGAGTGGGCGGAACCCAGCATGCGCTGGTGGGAGACGTTCGGACGGCGCCTGCACATGGCCCCCGCCCAGTTCGGCCTGCACTTCATGACCCGCACCTCCGCCCTGACGTACGAGGGACTGCGGCGCCGCTTCGCCGACCGCGTCGACGAGGCGGAGGAGGCGTACCGCACGGCCGGAGGCACCGCGGCGCGCCCCGGCGCGGCCCCCGGGCCGGCGCACGGGGTCGCGGCCCCCCTGCTGCTGGGCTCCGTCCGGCTGCCCAACCGGCTGGTCGAGGTGGTGCCCGAGGAGTGCGACGACCCGGCGGCCGCCGTCCGGGCGGCCGGGGCGCGGGGCGCGGGCCTGGTCCTGCTGCGCGGGGCAGGGACCGTGCCCCGCCCGGACGTCGCCGTCGGCTCGGTGCTCCGCCCGGAGCGGGGCGGCGGGGCGGCGGCGCGGGAGACCGCCGCGCGGACCGCCCCGCTCTTCGCCGAGGTGGCGTGCCCTGCCGCGGACGCCTGGGGCCCGGCCGGCGACGAACTGACCGCGACCGTACGGGCCCTGGTCGCCCGGGGCTGCGAGGGCGTCCTGCTGACCCCGGACCCGACCCCCTCCACCGACCGTACCCCCGGCTCACGCACCGACTCGGCCCCCGGGCCCGCCGCCGGGACCCGTACCGATCCCGGCACCGGGCCCGGCTCACGTACCGGCACCGCCGCCGGGACCCGAATTGACCCCGGCACCGCCGCCGGGACCCGTACCGACCCCGGCACCGCCGCCGAGACCCGTACCGACCCAGGCATCGGCTCACCCGCCGACTCCGTCCCCGTCCGCGCCGACGGGACCCGTACCGGACCCGTCGGCGACCCCGCCGCCCGGTGGCACGCGCTGCTCGGGCACGCCGAGCGGGTCAGGACCGAGACGGGCGCCGTCGTGGCGGTCCCGGTCCCCGACGGGTGGGCCCTCGACCTGCCCGGCTCCACCGGCGGCGACGCCTGGCCGACGCGGATCCACCTCGCCCTGGTCACCGGGCGGATCGACCTCGTCGTCTCCGCCGCGCCGACCGTCACCCGCCCGGCCGTCCCGGCCGCCGGCTGACCCCCGACCCCCACCTCGCCGGATCCGCCGGCGCGGGGCCGACCCCTGCCCGCGCGGCCGCCGATCCGGCCGACCACCTCTCGACGACCTTTCGACCAAGGAGTGACGAGCGCATGTCCGAGACCCACGCACAGGCACCGCACGAGGACGGAGGGCCGGAGCCCGTCGCGATCATCGGCATGGGATGCCGGTTCGCGGGCGGCGCCCACTCGCCCGAGGAATTCTGGACCATGCTCATCGAGGGGCGCGACGGCGTCGCCGAACTGCCCGAGGAGCGCTGGGCCGCCTACGTAGAGGCGAGCGCGGAGAACGCCGCCGCCCTGCGCCACACCACCCGGGTGGGGGCCTTCCTCGACGACGTCGCGGGCTTCGACGCGGGCTTCTTCGGCATCCTGCCCCGCGAGGCCGAGCAGATGGACCCGCAGCACCGCCTGATGCTGGAGGTGGCCTGGGAGGCCCTGGAGCACGCCGGCATCCCGCCGCACCTGCTCGCCGGCGGCGACACCGGCGTCTACGTCGGCATCGGCACCGAGGACTACGGGCGGCGGCTGATGGAGGACCTGCCGCGGATCGAGGCGTGGACCGGCATCGGCGCCGTGCACTGCGCCGCCGCCAACCGGATCTCGTACCACCTGGACCTGCGCGGCCCCAGCATGGCCGTGGACACCGCGTGCTCCGCCTCGCTCGTCGCCCTCCACCTGGCCTGCCAGGCCCTGGCCTCCGGGGAGACCTCCCTGGCCATCGCCGGCGGCGTCAACGCGATGGTGCACCCCGCCGTCACCATGATCATGGACGCCGCCGGCGCCTGTTCCCCCGACGGACGCTCCAAGTCCTTCGACGCCTCGGCCGACGGCTACGGCCGCGGCGAGGGCGCCGGCGCCCTCGTGCTCAAGCGGCTCTCCGACGCCGTCGCCGACGGCGACCGGGTGCTGGCCGTCGTCCGCGGCACCGGCATCATGCAGGACGGCAAGACCAACGGCATCATGCAGCCCAGCCGCGACGCCCAGGCCGACCTGCTGCGGCACACCTACCGGACCGCCGGGATCGCCCCCGAGTCGGTCGGCTACGTCGAGGCGCACGGCACCGGGACCAACGTCGGCGACCCCATCGAGGCGTCCGCGCTGTCCGAGGTGCTCAGCGCCGGCCGTCCCGGCGACCGGCCGCTCCTGATCGGCTCCGTCAAGACCAACATCGGCCACCTGGAGGCGGGCGCGGGCGTCGCCGGCGTCATCAAGGCCGTCCTCGCCCTCCAGCACGGCGAGATCCCGCCCAGCCTCAACTGCGTCGAGCCCAACCCGGCCATCCCGTGGGACACCAACGGCCTCAAGGTCGTCACCGAGCCCACCGGCTGGCCCGCCTCCGCCGGACCGCGCCGCGCCGGCGTCTCCGGCTACGGCTTCGGCGGCACCATCGGTCACGTCATCCTGGAGGAGCCCACCGGCCCCGCCGCCACCGCGGCCGGACCGGCGGCGGACGCCGAGGGCGGCCGCACGGCCCCCTGGCTCTTCCCCCTCTCCGGCGCCTCCCGGGCCGCCCTGCGCGACAACGCCGCCCGCCTCGCCGACTGGCTCGACGGCACCGGCGCCACCGTGCCGACCGGCACCGTCGGCCACACCCTCGCCGCGCGCCGCTCCCCGCTGGCCCACCGCGGCGCGGTCGTCGCCGCGGACCGCGCGGGCCTCGTCGCCTCGCTGCGCTCCCTCGCCGCCGGCGAGGAGGTCGCCGGCGTGACCGCCGGCACCGCCGAGGGCACGCCGAAGGACGCCGTCTGGGTCTTCGCCGGTCAGGGCGCCCAGTGGATCGGCATGGGCCGGGACCTGCTCGCCGGCGAGCCCGCCTTCGCGCGGGTCATCGACGAACTGGGGCCGGTCTACGAGGCGGAGCTCGGCTTCACCGCCCGCTCCGTCCTGGAGGGCGACACCCTGGAGGGCCCCGAGGTCGTCCAGCCCGTCACGTACGCCGTCCAGGTCGCCCTCGCCGCCGTGTGGCGCTCCCTCGGGCTGCGGCCCGCCGCTGTCGTCGGCCACTCGATCGGCGAGCTCGCGGCGGCCGTCACCGCCGGCGGCATGTCCCTCCTCGACGGCGCGCGGCTGGTCTGCCGCCGGGCCCTGATGATGCGTCCGGCCGCGGGCAAGGGTGCGATGGCCCTGGTCAACCTCCCGTTCGCCGAGGCCGAGGAGCGGCTCGCCGGCCGGTCCGGGGTGACCGCCGCGATCTCCGCCTCGCCGCTCTCCACGGTGATCGCCGGCAGCGCCGCCGCCGTCGAGGAGACCGTCCGTGCCTGGGAGGCGGAGGGCGAGCTCGTCGTCCGCCGGGTCCAGGCCGACATCGCCTTCCACTCCTCCGAGATGGACCCCTTCGCCGCCGCGCTGCCCTCGGTCATGCACGACCTGACCGGCGGCCGGCCCGAGGTGACCTTCTACTCCACCTCGCGGGACGACCCGCGCGCGGACGTCGACCTCGGCGCCGGGTACTGGCCGGGCAACCTCCGCAACCCCGTGCGGTTCTCCCAGGCGATCACCGCCGCCGTCGAGGACGGGCACCGGCACTTCCTGGAGGTGTCGAGCCACCCGATCGTCTCCCACTCCATCGGTGAGACCCTCGGCGAGCTGGGCGTCGACGACGCCACCGTCGTCGGGACGCTCCGCCGCGGCACGCCGGACCGCACCACCCTCCTGGGCAACCTGGCGACCCTGTACTGCGCCGGCGTCGACGCCGACCCGGGCGTCCAGTTCGCGGGCCGGGACCTCGCGGAGCTGCCCGGCACGGCCTGGCAGCACCAGACGTACTGGAAGGAGTCCCGGCCCGGCGCCGGGCGCCGGGTGCGGCAGCACGACCCGGCGGTCAACACGCTGCTCGGCGGCGCGACCCGGATCGCGGGCAGCACCCCGCTGTGGCTGTGGCAGACCCACCTGGACGAGGAGAGCCGCCCGTACCCCGGCCACCACCCGGTCCACAACGTGGAGATCATCCCGGCGGCCGTGCTGATGAACACCTTCCTGGAGGCCCTCGCCCGGGCCGGGGTGTCCGCCCCCGACGGCCGGCGGCCCGCGCTGGTCGACGTCGCCCTGAAGGTGCCCGTCGCGGTGACCGTCCCGCGCGACGTCCAGATCTCCTACCAGGACTCCACCCTGCGGCTCTCCTCCCGGATCAGCGAGGAGGGCGACCAGGAGACCGAGGAGTCGTGGCTCACCCACACCACCGCCTCGATCGACCCGGCCGGCGGCGTCCTCGACGACCGCTTCGACCTCGACGCGGCGCGGGCCCGCTGCGCCGAGATCGTCAGCACCGACTACGTCCTGGAGCGGGTGGCGCAGATCGGCGTCGCCGGCATGGGCTTCCCCTGGGAGATCCAGGAGCTGCGGCGCGGCGGCCCGCACGAGCTGTTCGCGGTCATCGACACCGGCGAGGAGGCCACCGCCACCTGGGCCTCGCTGCTCGACGGCGCCATGACCGTCACCTCGGTGCTGTTCCTCGGCGAACCCATCCTGCGGATGCCCTCGCACATCGCCCGCCTCGCGCTGATCGGCGACCCGCCCCGGCGGGCCAACGTCCAGGTCCGCGCCGCCGAGGGCGCCGACGGAGCCGACACCCTCGACGTGGTCGTCGCCGACATGGACGGCAACGTCATCGCGAACGTCACCGGCATCCGCCTCACCGTGCTGACCGGAGACCCCAGCGCCACCGCCTCGCCCCGGCAGCTGGTCCACGAGATCGTCTGGCGCCCGCTCGACCTGCCCGCGGCCCGCCCGCTGGACACCGTCGTCGCCGTCGGCGGCCACCCGGACGCGCTCGACGCCCTGGCCCGGGCCTGTGCCGAGGACGGCCTGGACTTCCTGCCCGTCCCCGGCCCGGACGGCCTCGACGCCCTCGCCGACCGGCTCACCGACACCACCGCCGTCCTCGTCGCCGCGGCCTCCGGCACCGACCCCGACGACCCGGCGCGCGCCGCCCACGACGCCGCCTGGGAGCTGGGCCGCGCGGTGCGCCTGACCGCCGCCGCCGCGACCGGACGGCCCCGGATCTGGTCCCTCACCACCGGCGTGCGGGAGAGCGCGGACCGCGCCGCCCTCGCTCAGTCGCCCGCCTGGGGCATGGGCCGCATCGCCGCGGCCGAACACCCCGACCTGTGGGGCGGCATCGTCGACCTGGACCCGGCCGCGCCCGACGCGTACGGACCGCTGCTCGACGTGGTGCGCGCCCGCCCCGAGGCGGACGTGATCGCGATCCGCGACGGCCTGCCCGTCTCCTCCGTCCTGCTCGCCGTGGACGGCGCCCCGGAGCGCGGCCCCGTCGCCTGCCGGCCGGAGGGCACCTACCTCGTCACCGGCGGCCTCGGCGCGCTCGGCCTGGAGGTCGCCCGCTGGCTGGCCGGACGCGGCGCCCGCCGCCTCGTCCTCGCCGGCCGGCGGCCCTTCCCCGAGCGGTCGGAGTGGGACGCCGAGCGGGACCCGGCGGTCCGCGCCCAGATCGAGGCCGTCCGCGCGCTGGAGGGACTCGGCGTCACCGTCGCCGTCGTCTCCGTGGACGTCTCCGACCCGGAGCAGGCCCGCAAGGCGCTCAGCCCCACCGAACTCGGACTGCCCCCGATCCGGGGCGTGGTGCACGCCGCGGGCGTCGTCGACGGCCAGATGATCGACGACCTGGACGAGGAGGCGCTCCGCGCCGTCCTGCGGCCCAAGGTGACCGGCGCGCTGGTCCTCGACGAACTGTTCCCCGCCGGCAGCGTCGACTTCATGGTGCTGTTCTCCTCCTGCGGCTACCTCTTCCGCTTCCCCGGCCAGGCGTCCTACGGATCGGCGAACGCCTTCCTCGACGCGCTGGCCCGGCACCGCCGGGCCGGCGGCCACGACGACACCGTCAGCTTCGGCTGGACGTCCTGGCGCGGCCTCGGCATGTCGGCCTCGTCCGACTTCATCGCCGCCGAACTGGCCGCCTTCGGCCAGGCCGAGATCTCGGCCACCGAAGCCCTGCGGGCCTGGGAGTACGCCGAGCGCTTCGGGGCCTCCCACTACGCGGTCTTCCGGCAGATCGCGACCGGCGGCGCCCCGCGCCGCATCCCCCTCACCCGCGAACTCGCCGCCGTCGGCGACGGGACCGACGGGGACGCGGCCGAGACGCGGGACTGGACGCGGTACGCGCCGGGGGAGCTGCTCGCCCTGCTCGTCGACGAGGTCCGCCGCGAGGTCGCCGGCGAGATCAAGCTGGCGCCCGAGGAGCTCGAACTCCAGCGCCCGCTCCTGGAGATGGGCCTCGACTCGGTCATGACCGTGGCCGTCCGCCGCCGGCTGGAGCGCCTCTTCGGCCTGACGCTGCCCGCGACGCTGCTCTGGAACCGGCCCACCGTCCAGGCGATCGCCGAGTACCTCGTCGAATGCCTCCTCCCGGAAGGCGCCGACGAGGACGCGGACGCCGCGGCCTCCGGCGACGACACGGCCGCCCCGGCGGCGCGGGTGGTGGCCGGCGCATGACCGCCGTGACGCGAGGGGTCGCCGGTCCGTCCGGCGGCCCCGCCCCGCAGCCGGACACGGTGCCGTGGCCCGCCGACTACGCGGCGCGCTACCGGGCCGCCGGCCACTGGGCGGACCAGCCGCTCGGCCACTGGCCCCGCCGCTGGGCCGAGGCCCACGGCGACCGGACCGCCCTGGTCGACGGCGCCACCCGGCTCACCTACCGGGAACTCGCCGACCGGGTGGACGCGCTGGCCGGCGCCCTGCGCGAGCAGGGACTCTGCCGGGGCGACCGGATCGTCGTCCAGCTCCCCAACTCCTGGGAGTTCGTGGCCCTGGTGCTGGCCTGCTTCCGCTCCGGGATCGTCCCGGTGCTGGCGCTGACCGCGCACCGCGCACACGAACTCGCCCACCTGCTCCGGCACGCCGAGGCCCGGCTCCTCGTGGTGCCGGACCGCTGGCGGGACTTCGACCACCAGGCCCTCGCGGCCCGGATCGCCGCCGAGGCGCCCGGGGAGTGCCGCGTCCTGGTGAAGGGCGAGGCCGACCCGGGCCACCTGGACCTGGCACGGCTCCTCGCGCCGGGCCCCGGCACCCGGGAGCGGGCCGCCGCGCTCGACGCGGACCGGCCGCACCCGGACGACGTCGCGCTCTTCCTGCTCTCGGGCGGCACCACCGGACTGCCCAAGCTGATCGCCCGCACCCACAACGACTACGGGTACAACGTCCGGCGCAGCGCCGAGGTCTCCGGCTTCGACCACTCGACGGTGTTCCTGGCGGCGCTGCCCGCCGGGCACAACGCGGTGCTCGGCTGCCCGGGCATCCTCGGCACCCTGCACTCCGGCGGCACGGTCGTCCTGGTGCCGTCCCCGCAGGCCGCTACCGCCCTGACCGCCGTGGCGGCGGAGGGCGTCACCGACGTGGCCGTCGTGCCCGCGGTCGCCCAGCAGTGGGTGGCCGAGGCCGCGGGGGGCCGGTACGACCTCGGCACCTTGCGGCTCGTCACCCTCGGCGGCTCCGTGGTCGACCCGGCCCTGGCCCGCCGGGTCCGCGACGAACTCGGCGGACAGGTACAGCAGTTGTACGGCATGGCCGAAGGTCTGCTCTGCTGCACCCGCCCCGACGACCCGGACGCCCTGGTGTTCGGCACCCAGGGCCGGCCGGTCAGCCCCGACGACGAACTGCTGGTCGTCGACGAGCACGACCGGCCGGTGCCGCTCGGCAGCACCGGCGAGCTGCTGACCCGGGGCCCGTACACCCCGCGCGGCTACTACCGGGCGGCCGAGCACAACGCCCGCGCCTTCACCCCGGACGGCTGGTTCCGCACCGGCGACCTCGTCCGGCTCCACCCCGGCGGCTATCTGACCGTGGAGGGCCGGCGCAAGGAACTCATCAACCGGGGCGGCGAGAAGGTCTCCGCCGAGGAGGTCGAGAACCTCGCCCGGCTGCTCGTCGGCGTCGACCGGGTGGCCGCCGTGCCCCTCCCCGACGACCGCTTCGGCGAGCGGGTCTGCCTGGTCCTGGCCCCGGCCGGCGCGGCGGCCCCCTCGCTCGACGACGTGCGCGAGCGCTTCGCCCGGCACGGCGTCGCCCACTACAAGCTGCCCGAACAGCTGGAAGTCCTCACCGAACTGCCGCTCACCCCGGTCGGCAAGGTGGACAAGAAGGCCATCCGCGAACGACTCGCAACGGAGGAGAAGTGATGACCGAACCGCGCCCCGACGGGGGCCTGCGCATGGGTGGCGTCGACCACATCGCCCTCGTCACCTGGGAACCGGCGGCGACCTGCGACTTCTACACCCGGGTCCTCGGCCTGCCGCTGGTCCACGCCATCACGGCGACCGGCTGGCTCAAGGAGGACTTCCCGGACTTCGTCCACTTCTTCTTCGAGCTGGGCAAGGGCAACTACCTGGCGTTCTTCTACTTCTTCGGCCTCCCGGAGGAGGAGCCGCCCGGCGACCTCATGCACCGCTCGCGACACCTGGCCTTCCACGTGGACACCGAGGAGGAGATGCTCGCCTGGCGGGAGCGCATCAAGTCGCACGGCGTGCGGGTCACCCACCCGATGCAGCACGAACTCCTGGAGTCGATCTACTTCGACGACCCCAACGGCATCCAGCTGGAGATCACCCGGCCGCTCCGCCCCTTCGGCGACGTCGACGCCCGGGACGCCGAACTGACCCTCATGGCCCTCGCGGACGTCGCCGGCAAGCCCGACGCGACCGTGCAGGACATGTGGCGGCGCAAGGCGGAGATCGTCCGCACCCACGCGGGAAGGGAGAACGGCTGATGCCCGCGCTCTACATCCTCGACATCCCCGAGTTCGAACCCATCCTCCGCACCGCCAGGATCGCCGGCATGGCCGAGGAGGAGCTGGACGGCTACGTCAAGGTCAGCACCGCCGCGCCCGAGATCGTGCTCGAACGCCGCCACACCGACGTCCGGCCGGCCGTCTGGTTCGCCGCGCTGACCGGCGGACTCGAAGGCCGGATCGTACGGTTCGACTTCGACGTGCTGCACCTGGCGGAGGGCGTCCGGCCATGACCCTCCAGCAGACCACCGAGCGCGCGGCGGCCGAGCCCCGCACGCCGGGGCGGGACCCGGCCCCGCTGCTGCCCGACCGCCGGCCCGCCCGCGTCCTCGGCACCCCCGCGGCGGACGCCGTGGACCCCGCCCTCCTGCGGGAGCTCCACCGCCACCTGGTCGTCGGCCGCCGCTTCAACGAGCAGGCGACCGCCCTCACCCGCCAGGGCCGGCTCGCCGTCTACCCGTCGAGCCGGGGACAGGAGGCGTGCCAGGTCGCCGCCGCCCTCGCCCTGCGCCCCCGCGACTGGCTCTTCCCCACCTACCGCGACACCCTGGCCGTGGTGGCCCGGGGCGTCGACCCGGTGGAGACCCTCACCCTCCTGCGCGGCGACTGGCACACCGGCTACGACCCGGTGGAGCACCGGGTCGCCCCGCTGTGCACGCCCCTGGCGACCCATCTGCCCCACGCCGTCGGCCTGGCCCACGCGGCCCGGCTCTCCGGCGACGACCTGGTGGCCCTCGCCCTCACCGGCGACGGCGGCACCAGCGAGGGCGACTTCCACGAGGCGCTCACCTTCGCCGGCGTGACCCGCGCCCCGGTGGTCTTCCTCGTCCAGAACAACGGCTACGCCATCTCGGTGCCGCTGGCGAAGCAGACCGCCGCGCCGACCCTCGCGCACAAGGGCGTCGGCTACGGCGTCCCCGGGGTCCAGGTCGACGGCAACGACGTCGTCGCCGTGCACGGCGTGCTGTCCGCCGCCGTCGAGAGGGCCCGGTCCGGCGGCGGCCCCACCCTCGTCGAGGCGCTCACCTACCGGCTCGACGCGCACACCAACGCCGACGACGCCGCCCGCTACCGCTCCGACGACGAGGTGGAGCGGTGGCGGGCGGAGGATCCCGTCACCCGTCTGGAGACCCATCTGCGGGCCGCCGGACTGCTCGACGAGGAGACCGGACGCCAGGCCCTGGCCGCCGCCGAGACGATGGCGGCGGACCTGCGCCGGCGCGTCGCCGAGGAACCGGCCGTGGACCCCATGGAGCTGTTCGCGCACGTGTACGCCACGCCCACGGCGCAGTTGGGCGAGCAGCGCGCGCGGCTCGCCGCCGAGCTCCGGGCGGAGGCGGGCAGCCGATGACCAGCCGCGGCACCACCATGGCCGAAGCCCTCAACACCGCCCTCCGCCACGCCCTGCGCGACGATCCCGCCGTCCACGTGATGGGCGAGGACGTCGGCACCCTCGGCGGCGTCTTCCGGATCACCGACGGCCTGGCCGCCGAGTTCGGCGACGCGCGCTGCGCCGACACCCCGCTGGCCGAGTCGGGGATCCTCGGCACCGCCGTCGGCATGGCCATGTACGGCCTGCGACCGGTGGTCGAGATGCAGTTCGACGCCTTCGCCTACCCGGCGTTCGAGCAACTGGTCAGCCACGTCGCCAAGATGCGCAACCGCACCCGCGGCCGGCTGCCCCTGCCGCTCACGATCCGCGTCCCCTACGGCGGCGGCATCGGCGGCGTGGAGCACCACAGCGACTCCTCCGAGGGCTACTACCTGCACACGCCGGGCCTGCACGTCGTCACGCCCGCGACGGTCGGCGACGCGTACGGCCTGCTCCGCCGGGCGATCGCCTCCGACGACCCCGTCGTCTTCCTGGAGCCGAAGCGCCGCTACTGGACCAAGGAGGACTGGTCGCCCGACGGACCCGCCGCCCCGGTGCCGCCCATCGGCCGCGCCGTCCTGCGCCGCCCCGGCACCGACGCCGTGCTGATCACGTACGGGCCGAGCCTGCCGGTCTGCCTGGAGGCGGCGGACGCGGCCCGCGAGGAGGGCCTGGACGTCGGCGTCCTGGACCTGCGGAGCCTGGTGCCCTTCGACGACGAGACGGTGTGCGCGGCGGTCCGCGCCACCGGACGGGCCGTGGTGGTGCACGAGGCGTCCGGCTTCGGCGGAGCCGGCGCGGAGATCGCCGCCCGGGTGGGCGAGCGCTGCTTCCACCACCTGGAGGCCCCCGTGCGGCGGGTGACCGGTCTCGACGTCCCCTATCCGGCGCCGCTCCTGGAGCGGCACCACCTGCCCGGCGTGGACCGCGTCCTCGACGCCGTCCGCGACCTCCAGTGGCCGTCCGCCACCCGCGCGCGGCACGGAGGTGAGCCGTATGCCGTCGGTGCGTGAGTTCCTGCTGCCGGACCTCGGCGAGGGGCTGACCGAGGCGGAGATCGTGCGCTGGCTGGTGGCGGACGGCGACATGGTCGCCGTGGACCAGCCGGTCGTCGAGGTGGAGACGGCGAAGGCCACCGTGGAACTGCCCTGCCCCTACGCGGGCGTGGTCACCCGGCGGTACGGGGGCGAGGGCGACGTCCTGGCCGTCGGCGCCCCGCTCGTCGCCGTCACCGTCGAGGAGACGGCGGCGTCGGCCGGGGAGCCCCGGGCCACCGGGTCCGGCAGCGTCCTGGTCGGCTACGGCACCCGGGAGACGCCCCGCCGCCGTCCCGCGCCCGCCGCCGTCCCGGCCGTCACCGTCCCGGTCCGGCCCGCAGCGGTGCCCGGGTCCGCGCCCGCCGGTCCGGCGGGCCCGGTCCCCGTGGTCTCGCCGCTCGTGCGGCAGCTCGCCCGGAGGCACGGACTGGACCTGCGGAGCGTGCCGGGCAGCGGCGCGGGTGGCCTGATCCTCCGCTCCGACGTCGACGCGGCGATCCGCCGCGCCGAGCGGGAGCCCGCCGGCGTCGGAGCGGTGACCGCCGTGCCCGGCCCGGCCCACGGGCCCCACGGGTCCGACGGGCCGGAGCCCGTCCGCGTACCGCTGCGCGGCCGGCGGGCCGCCGCCGCCGCGAAGTTCAGCCGGAGCCGCCGGGAGATCCCCGACGCCACCTGCTGGGTGGAGGCCGACGCCACCGCCCTGCTGGAGGCCCGGGCGGCCCTCGCGCGGCCCGACGGCGCCCCGATCGGGCTGCTCGCCCTGCTGGCCCGGATCTGCGTCGCCGGGCTCGCCCGCCACCCCCAGCTCAACGCGAGCGTCGACACCGCGCGCGAGGAGATCGTCCGGTGGCCCGCGACGCACCTCGGCTTCGCCGCCCAGTCCGCCCGGGGGCTGACCGTCCCCGTGGTCCGCGACGCGCACCTCAGGGACACGGCGGGGCTGGCCGCCGAGCTCGCCCGGCTGACCGCGGCGGCCCGCGCCGGCACCCTGACCCCCGCCGAGGTGACGGGCGGCACCTTCACCCTGAACAACTACGGCGTCTTCGGGGTGGACGGCTCGACCCCGATCCTCAACCACCCGGAGGCCGCCATGCTCGGCGTGGGCAGGATCGCCGAGAAGCCCTGGGTGCACGAGGGGAGGCTCGCCGTCCGCAGGACCGTCCAGCTCTCCCTCACCTTCGACCACCGGGTGTGCGACGGGGCGGAGGCCGCCGGCTTCCTCCGTCACGTCGCCGACCGCGTGGAGCGACCGCTGCGCCTGCTGGAGGACCTCTAGTGGCGCCGGCGGAGCACGTACGCGAGCACGGCACAGCGAGAGGACGCCCGACATGGTGAACAGCCGCCCCACGACCGGCCCTTCGTGGACCCGACGGTTCCACCCGGCGCCGGACGCCGCCACCCGCCTGGTCTGCTTCCCGTACGCGGGCGGCTCGGCCGGCTACTTCCACGGCATGTCCGCCCGGCTCGCCCCGGCCGTCGAACTGCTCGCGGTCCAGTACCCCGGCCGCCAGGACCGGTACGCCGAACCGCCCGTCGACGACATCGGCCGGCTCGCCGACGCGGTCACCGAGGCCCTGCTGCCCGAGGCGCGCGACAAGCCCCTCGCGCTGTTCGGGCACAGCATGGGCGCGACGGTCGCCTTCGAGGTGGCCCGGCGGCTCGAACGCCGCGGCATCACCCCGGCGGCGCTCTTCGTCTCCGCCCGGCGCGGCCCCGCCACGGTCCGGGAGGAGACCTTCCACCTGGCCACGGACGCGGACCTGGAGCGCGAACTGCGTGCCCTCGGCGGCACCGGCACCGACGTCCTGGACGACGAGGAGATCCTGCGGATGGTCCTCCCCGTGGTCCGGAGCGACTACCGGGCCGCGGAGACCTACCGCTACGAGCCGGGCGGCGACCTCGGCTGTCCGGTCGTCGCCTTCGCCGGCGAGGGCGACCCCAAGGCCACGGTGGCCGAGGTCCGCGACTGGGCCCGGCACACCACCGGCCCGTTCGAGCTGACGGCCTTCGGCGGCGGGCACTTCTACCTCAACGAGCACCAGGTGGCCGTCGCCCGCGCCGTCCTCCGCCGGCTCGCCCCGGCCGCCGCCCCGCGGCGCTGAGAACCGCCCGCCGGGTCCGGACGCCCCCCCCGCCCGGAACCCGGCGGGCCCCTTTCCGCACCCCGTCACGCAGGGTGACCGTCAGCGGGGGTGAGGACCCCTATCGGCCGGGCCGATCCTCCGCCCGGATCCCGGTGGTGAGGGACGTCCGGGCCAGCGCGAGGAACCGGTCCAGACTGGGCACGGCCTCGCGCCGGCGCCGCCACGTCATCGTCGCCGGCACCCGCAGGTCGGCGTCCTCCAGCGGGAACGCCAGCAGGTCGCCCCGCTCCACCTCGCTGCGCACCGCCATCTCGGGCAGCAGCGCCAGGCCCATCCCGGCGGCGACACAGGCGCGCAGCGGCGCGATCCCGGACACCTCCGCCTCCAGCCGCAGGCTGTCCGGGCCCAGCTCGGCCGTGGCCCGGTCGAACATCTCCCGGAAGCCGCACCCGCGCTGGGTCGCGAGGAACCGCTCGCCGCTCAGGTCGGCCCCGCGCACCCGCTCCCGCCGGCTCAGCCGGTGCCCCACCGGCACCGTGACCAGCAGCCGCTCCTCGAAGAGCACGCTGCTCGCGTACTCCTCGTCCTTCGGCGGGGCGTCGAAGGTGAAGCAGACGTCGAGGTCGCCGCGGCGCACCGCGTCGTACAGCTCCCGCCGGTTCCCCACGTCCACCGTGACGTCGACCTTGCCGAACAGCGCCCGGTACTCCGCGAGGATCGGCGGGATCGCGTGCGTGCAGAAGGTCTCAAGGCCGCCGATGGCCAGCTCTCCGGTGGGCTCCTCCGCGTCCAGGGCGCCGACCGTCGACGCCTCGTCGACCAGCAGCAGCACCTGGTCGGCATAGGCCCGCAGCCGGATGCCGGCGCCGGTCAGCCGCAGCTTCCGGTGGGACCGGTCGAAGAGCCGGGTGCCCAGTTCGGCCTCCAGCGCCTGGATCTGCTCCGTGACGCTGGACTGCGCGTAGTGCAGTTCCGCCGCCGCCTTGGTGAAACTCAGACTCTCCGCCACGGCGCGGAAGGACCTCAGATGACGGATCTCCATGGGCGACGCGAACCTTCCCCCGGGTTCAGATGTGCATCGGTCTCCTCGATACCACGCATCGTAACTGCCCGCTTCCCTCCGGTCGGGGGCGGCGGCAGGCTGGATACGGCGAGGTCGTCGGATATGACGGCCTCGTGCTCGTTGAGCATCTACTGCGTCATTCCTGGGAGTTACTCATGGCAATTCCGGCCACCCGGCCGAACACCCCCGCAGGCGTCCCCGGCCCGACGGAGGCCGGCGACGGTCCGGCCCGGTCCACCAAGGGCCTCCTGCTCGGTCTCGCGCTCGGCTACTTCATGGTGCTGATGGACACGACCATCGTCACCGTCGCGCTGCCGGACATCGGGCACAGCCTCCACGCCGGGCTCAGCTCCCTCCAGTGGGTGTCCAACGGCTACACGCTCACCTTCGCCGCGTTCCTGCTCACCGCGGGCACCCTCTCCGACCGCTTCGGCGGCCGCCGGGTCTTCCTCGTCGGACTGTGGACCTTCGGGCTGATCTCCGCCGCCTCCGCCCTGGTCGGCTCCGTGGAGCTGCTCGTCGTGGCCCGGGCCCTGCTGGGCGTCTCCGGCGCGCTGCTGCTGCCCACCTCGCTGGCCATCGTCGCCAACTCGTTCTCCGACCCGGCGGCCCGGGCGAAGGCGCTCGGCACCTGGGCGGCGATCACCGGTGTCGCGCTGGCGGCCGGCCCCCTCGTCGGCGGCGTCCTGACGGACTCCATCGGCTGGCGGGCCATCTTCCTGGTCAATGTCCCCATCGCCCTGGTGAGCATCGTGATCACCGCCAAGGGCGCGGCGGAGACCGGCCGCAACACCGCCCGCGGGCTCGACCTGCCCGGGCAGGTCTCCGCGATCGTGGCGCTGGGAGCCCTGACCTTCGGACTCATCCAGGCGGGCGGCGCGGGCTGGACGGCCCCCGAGGTGCTCGGCTCCTTCGCCCTCTTCGTCGTCGCCGCGGGCGTCTTCATCGCGGTGGAGCGCCGCGAGGCCACCGAGCGGCACACGCCGATGCTGCCGCTGCGGCTCTTCCGCAGCAGCACCTTCTCGGCGGCGCTCTTCGCCGGACTCCTGATCAACTTCGCGCTGTCCGGCGTGCTGTTCACGCTCTCGCTCCTCTTCCAGCAGGGCCGGGGCTACTCCGCCTTCCTCGCGGGCCTCGCCTTCCTGCCGCTGACCCTGCCCACCGCCTTCAACCCGATCTTCACCGGCCGGCTGGTCGCCCGGATCGGCCCGCGCACCCCGGCCACGGCCGGCTTCGCGCTGATGGGCGTCGGCACCCTCGTCCAGGCGGGCACCACGTCCGACTCGGCCGTGTCGGTGGCCGTCAGCTCCCTCGGCCTGCTCCTCCTCGGCTTCGGCATCTCCTACGCGATGCCCTCGCTCGTCGTCGCCGTCATGGGCTCGGTGCCCCGGGAGCTGTCCGGCATCGCCTCGGGCGCCCTCAACTCGGCCCGCCAGACGGGCGCCGTGGTCGGCGTCGCCATCCTCGGCTCGATCCTGAACGGCGCGTCGTCGATCGAGGCGGGCACCCGGGTGAGCGTGATCGCCTCCGGCGTCCTGCTGCTCATCGGATCCGTCGTAGTCTTCGGCTTCGTCGGACGGGGGCAGCAGAAGGCCGCCTAGCGGATCCCGCCGGGAATCCGGACGACACGAGGACGAAGTGCCCTGCGCGGGGCACCGGGGGTGGGCGCGGCAAGGGGGCCGCTCTCCTCAGGTCCCCGGGGCCCCGTGCGGGGACCGAGTACGGGGGTCTTTCGATGGAAATCGGACTGCTGGGTCCACTCTTGGTGTCCTTCGAGGGGAGACAGGTTCAG
Source organism: Streptomyces hydrogenans (assembly GCF_014656075.1). Classification (GTDB taxonomy): domain Bacteria; phylum Actinomycetota; class Actinomycetes; order Streptomycetales; family Streptomycetaceae; genus Streptomyces; species Streptomyces hydrogenans. The sequence goes on along the minus strand of NZ_BNBS01000012.1, from coordinate 79,675 downwards.
CTCACCGCCGCCAAACAGCGCACACTGCTCGCCCTGTTGGTGCTGCACGCGGGTCAACTCGTGCTCACCGACTCGATCGTGGACGAACTCTGGGGCGAGGCGCCCTGTCTCAGCGCGGCCGCCACGGTCCGCACCTACATCTTCCAGATCCGCAAGGTGATCGGGCGTCTCCTGAACGGTTCCCGGAGCGATCCGCAGGAGATCCTGCGGGCCGCCCCCGGCGGGTACGTGCTGAAGACGCCCGGCACCGTGTCGGACGCCGACCGGTACGAGAAGTCGGTCGCCGCCGGCCGCGAGGCGCTCGCCTCGGGCGACTACGCCGCGGCCGGCCTCAGATTCGAGAAGGCCCTGGGGCTGTGGCGCGGGTCCGCGCTGATGGACGTACGGACCGGGAGCAGGCTCCAGGCCGCGGCCCAGCGCCTGGAGGACTCCCGGCTGATCGTCCTGGAGCACCGCGTCGACGCGGACCTCCGGCTCGGCCGCCACCGCGAACTCCTCGGCGAACTGGCCGGCCTCTGCGTGGACCATCCGCTCCACGAGGGGCTGCACGCCCAGTACATGCTCGCCCTGCACCGCTCCGACCGGCGCTCCGACGCGCTCGCCGTGTACCGGCGGCTGCGCACGGCGATGATCGAGCGGCTGGGCCTGGAACCCGCCGCCCGCGTGCAGAGCCTCCAGCAGGAGATCCTGCGGACCGCCGTCCCCGCGGACGTGCCCGAACTCACCGCCCTGCTGCACGCCCAGTCCCGGACGATCGGCGAACTCACCTCCCGCATCGCGGAGATAGAGAGCCGGCTCGGCATGGAACTGCCCCGGACCCGGCTCGCGTCCGTCCCGGCGCGGCAGGAGAGCGGGGACCGTCATGCGCGGTGAGTCGCGGTACGCCTACTTAGGCCCCGAGGGGACCTTCACCGAAGCGGCGCTCCGACTGCTGCCCGAGGCCGCGGGATCGGTGTACGCCCCCTTCCCGACGGTGGGTTCGGCCCTCGACGCGGTGCGGACGGGCGACTGCGTGGGCGCCGTCGTCCCCCTGGAGAACTCGGTGCGCGGCGTGGTGCCCGCGACGCTGGACGAGCTGGTGTCCGGCGGCGTCCCGCTCCGCCTCGACGCGGAGATCGAGGTGCCGGTGACCTTCGCCCTGATGGCCAGGCCCGGGACGGAGCTGGCCGACGTCCGGCGGGTCCTCAGCCATCCGCACGCCCACGGCCAGTGCCACCACTGGCTCGCCTCGCGGCTCCCCGGAGCCGAGGTGCGCCTCGCCGCCTCCACGGCCGCGGCCGCCCGGGAGGTCGCCGAGTCCCCGTCGCCCGGCGCGCGGTACGACGCGGCGATCGCGGCGCCCGTGGCAGCCGCCCGCTACGGCCTGTCCGTCCTCGCCTCGGGGATCGGCGAGCGCTGGGACGCCGTCACCCGCTTCGTCTCCGTGCGGGGAGCGGGACCGTGGCCCGTCCGCACCGGCCGGGACCGCACCTCGATCGTGGTGACCGCGGACGGCGCCCACTCGGGCGCGCTGGTCGACATCCTCGCCGAGTTCTCCACCCGCGGCGTCGGGCTCACCTGGATCCAGTCCTGGCCGACCGGCGCGGCGCTCGGCAGCTACCACTTCTTCCTCGACCTGGACGGGCACGTCGAGGAGGCCGCCGTCGGCGACGCCCTGATGGCCCTGCGCCGCCGCTCGGTCGAGGTGTGCTTCCTGGGCAGCTACCCGTACGTCGGCACCACCCGCCCCGCCACCGGGGACCCCCTCGTCCCGGACCCGCCCGGCACCACCCCGGAGGCGTGGCTCCACTCCCTGCGCGAGGGCGCACCCGCCCCCGGGCCCTGACCGTCCCCGCGCACCGTGCCGCCGTCCACCGCACGCGCCGCTCCGAGAGGGGGGCACGCGGCGGAGGGCGGCGGCCTGGAGAAGCGGATGCGGGGCGACGTCTTCGGCATGCGCACCGACGCGTTCGGCGTGGTCCGGCTGGTCGACATCGCCGGCCAGCCCTCCTGACCCGCTCTGACCACCGGAAACGTGGGTGAGAAGCACCTCGAACACCTGGTAGATTGATGTTCGTCGCCGCAGGGGAAACCAGCGGTCGACCAACACCTTGTCCGGGTGGCGGAATGGCAGACGCGCTAGCTTGAGGTGCTAGTGCCCTTTATCGGGCGTGGGGGTTCAAGTCCCCCCTCGGACACCATCGACGACGAGCCGTGCGGGCCGGTGAGAACCGGCCCGCACGGCTCGTTCTCGCATGTGCCGCGACCGGTCACGGGACCGGCGGGGCGACCCCCGTGACCCGGCGGATCCAGGGCAGGTGGGCGGAGACCCTCGTGTTGACCGCGGGGGTGTCGGTGGCGCAGCCGCGGCCGTAGGAGACGAGCGCGGCCAGGGTGGGGCGGCCGCCGGGCGCGCGGTGCACCAGCGGGCCGCCGGAGTCGTAGACGCAGGTGTCGCGGCCGGGGGTCCAGGTGCAGAGCTGGGCCGGGGTGAGGCCGTCGACGCCCCGGAGGGCGCAGGCCGCGTTGGACAGGGTGTCCAGGGTGACCGCGCGCAGCACGGGGGAGGGGCCCTCGCCGAAGGAGGTCGCCCCCCAGCCGACGGCCTCCAACCGGGTGTGGGTGAACGATTCGGCGACGGTCGGGAGCGGGACCGGGCGGACGCCGGCGTCCGGGCGGACCGGTCCGGACAGGGTGATCACGGCGAGGTCGTTCTGCTGGGTGCGGCGGTCGTAGCCGGGGTGAAGGGTGAAGCGGGCGGGGCGCGCCGCGCGCGGGGGGCCGGACTCCGCCGCCGTGCGCAGGTCGTGCGCGCCGAGGAGCACCGCGACCCGCCCGGTGTCGGCGTACGAGCCGGTCAGGCAGTGGGCGGCGGTCAGGACGTGCCGGGGGCCGATCAGGGCGCCGCCGCAGAACTGCCGGTGACGCGCGACGTCCACCAGCGCCGCGACGTAGGGGTACGCCCCCGGGGCCGCCTCCCGGCCGCCGACGATCGCGCCCGCCTCGCGCGGGGCGACCGGCGCGGTCGCCAGGAACACCCCCAGGAGCGCCGCCGTCAGTGCTCTCGCCCGTCCCAAGGTGCCCTCCGCGGCCGTCGGTCCAGCATGTCCACGACGTCAACGAGCCGGGCCGGGGCAGGTCACCCGTCCGCGTCGGGCCGCCAGCCGGGGACGTGCGCGGCGGCCGCCTCCTCCCAGGCGCGGACGCCGCCCGGGAAGGGCCACGCGCGCGTGCGGTCGGGGGAGCCGGCGACCCGCTCCAGCTCGCCCGCGAACCGGCGGGCCGCGCCGGCCGCCCGGGTCCCGCGCAGCGGGCCGTCCTCCAGCGCCGCCATCCGCTCCTCGTACGCCCGCACCAGGTGCTCCGAGTACCGCGCGACGTCCTGCGCGCCGACCGCCCGGGACAGGACCAGCACCTCGGGCCGGCCGTCCTCCGCCAGCGCCGCCACCAGCCGGTCGTGGCCGTCCAGGACGACGGGCACGTTCAGGCCGCTGATCCACCACGCGAACACCGGCGGCAGCACGCCCTCGCGGTACTGGCGGCGATACGCCCGCACCCGGGGCGCCCCGGGCCGGGACAGGGCCCGCAGCGGCAGCAGGTCCCGGGCGTCGCCCTCCGGGTCGCCGTAGCCGAACCACGTGAGGTGGCCCCGGTCGCGGTCGTGGGGGAGCAGGTGGTCCCAGTGCCGCTCGACGAACCAGCCGGTGGCGTCCGGGCCCAGCCGCCACGCGCCCGCGTGCAGCGGTCCGGCGTCCGCCGCGCGCAGACCGGCCTCCGCGTGCGCCGCCCACCGGTCCCGCCACGCCGCGCCGCCGGGCGCCGCGAACTCCGCGTACTCCCGGGCCCGTTCGGCCCGCAGCGGGGCCAGTGGCGAGACGTGCCGGCCGGTCCGCGCGTAGTGCACGCCCCGGTGCGTCACCCGCTGCCGGGCGAAGAGCACCGGCACCGGTCCCCGGCCGGCCGTCTCCCGCACGAGCACCAGGCGCCGCCCGTCGGCGCACTCCATCCGCAGCCCGGGCCGCACCGGGAACTCCACTCGCATGCCCGGAAGCCTAAGGCGGATCAGGGCACCCGGGCGGTCCACTCCGGGGACGAGAACTTGGACCCCGCCAGCTCCTCGGCGGCGGCCAGCTCCTCCTCCGACACCCGGCCCTCCGTCAGGCCGTACCGCTGCCGGAAGGAGGCGATCATCCGCTCGATGACCGCCTCGCGCGGCAGACCGGTCTGCCGGCGCAGCGGGTCGACCCGCTTCTTCGCGCTCTTCGTGCCCTTGTCGGACAGCTTCTCGCGGCCGATCCGCAGCACCTCGGTCATCTTGTCGGCGTCGATGTCGTACGCCATCGTCACGTGGTGCAGCACCGCGCCGTCGCCGGTCACCATCCGCTTCTGCGCCGCGCCCGCGATCTTTCCCGCCTCGGTGGCGATGTCGTTCAGCGGCTGGTACCACGCCGTGACGCCCATGTCGCCGAGGGCGCCGAGCACCCAGTCGTCGAGGTAGGCGTAGCTGTCCGCGAAGGTCAGGCCCTGCACCAGCCGGTCGGGGACCGACAGGGAGTACGTGATGGTGTTGCCGGGCTCGATGAACATGGCGCCGCCGCCGCTGATCCGGCGCACCACCTGGATCCCGTGCCGCGCGGCGGCCTCCGGGTCGACCTCGTTGCGCAGCGACTGGAAGCTGCCGATGACGACGGCGGGGGCGCCCCACTCCCAGACCCGCAGGGTCGGCGGACGCCGGCCGGCCGCGATCTCGGCGGTGAGCACCTCGTCCAGCGCCATGTGCAGGGCGGGGGACTGCGGCGGCTCGTGGATCAGCTGCCAGGCGTAGTCGGTCCAGTCGGTGGCGTGGGCGAGCGCCCGTCGGACCGCGATCCCGACGCCCTCGCTGGTGAGTCCGTACATCTGCGTGCCCGGCGGCAGCGCCGCGTCGATGCGGGCCGCGAGCCCGGAGGCGTCGGTGTCGGCGGGCGCGCCCTCCAGCGCGCGGTCGACGGCGAGGATCGCCTCGTCGGGCTCCAGGAAGAAGTCCCCGGCCACCCGCACGTCGCGCAGCACCCCGTCCTCGACGTCCAGATCGACGACGACGAGCTTGCCGCCGGGCGCCTTGTACTCACCGTGCACCGTTTCGTCCCCTTTCCGCGGATGAGGGTGATCCTAGCCAGCCGCCACGCGTCCCCGGCGACGCGCCCGCCCCGCCCCGCGGGCGCCGCCCCCGCGCGCCCGGTCCCGGCGGAGGCCCTGTACCGATCGTCGGACCCGCGTGCTTAGCTGGGCACATGATCGATTCCTTCCTTGAGCACGTCCTCGACGGCGGCACGACCGAGGTGGAGGAGGCGGTCCGCAAGGCGGCCGCGGCGGAGATCACGCCGCGCTTCCGCCAGCTCTCCGAGCACGAGATCGTCGAGAAGAACGGGCCGTACGACCTGGTGACGGTCGCCGACCGGGCCGCCGAGGAACACCTGACCGCGTCCCTGACCGCCCTGCTGCCCGGCTCCGTCGTGGTCGGCGAGGAGGCCGTGCACGCCGACCCGGAGCTGTACGGCGCGCTGCGCGGCGACGCGCCCGTCTGGATCGTCGACCCGGTGGACGGCACCCGCCAGTTCGTCCAGGGCGACCCGGCCTTCTGCACCCTCGTCGCCCTCGCCCGGCACGGCGAGCTCCTCGCCTCCTGGACCTACGCCCCGGCCCTCGGTGAGCTGGCCGTCGCCGTCCGCGGCCGCGGCGCCACCCTGAACGGGCGGCCGCTCCGGTCCGGCTCGCCCGCCCCCGGCGCCGCCCTGGAGGTCGCCACCTCGCACCCCGACTACACCACCCCGGACCAGAAGCGGGCCCTGCTCGCCCTGGCCACCGAGGGCGTCCGGCCCCGGCCGTGCGGCTCGGCCGGACTGGAGTACCTCGCCGTCGCCCGGGGCGCGCTCGACGCCACCGCCTTCAGCTGGGAGTACGCCTGGGACCACGCGGCCGGACTGCTCCTCGTCACGGAGGCGGGCGGCGCGCACACCACCGTCGCCGGCGAGCCCTTCCGGATCGCCGGGGACAACGCGCTGCCGTTCACCGCGGCCCGGGACGCGGCCACCGCCGAGCGGATCCGAGCCCTCCTCGCCTCCGGCCCGGCCGGGGACTGACGCGTGCTCACCACGCCCCGCCCGCCGCGGAACCGGCCCCGGACCGGGTGCGGCGCCCGCGCGGGCGGGTCCGGGCCTATCCTGGGGCCCGGCGAACCGCCGGCCGACGTGAGGAGTCCGAGGTGACGTCGCTGCTCGATGCCGTCGTGGTGGGGGCGGGGCCCAACGGACTGACCGCCGCCGTGGAGCTGGCCCGGCGCGGACACTCCGTGGCCGTCTTCGAGGCCAAGGAGACCGTCGGCGGCGGAGCCCGTACCGAGGAGCTGACCCTCCCCGGCTTCCGCCACGACCCCTGCTCCGCCGTCCACCCGCTGGGCGCCGGCTCGCCCGTCTTCGCGACCATGCCGCTCGACCGGTACGGCCTGGAGTGGCTCCACCCCGAGCTGCCCATGGCCCACCCCTGGGACGACGGCACCGCCGCCGTCCTCTCCCGCTCCGTCGCCGAGACCGCCGCCTCCCTCGGCCCGCGCGACGCCGGCGCCTACCGCCGGCTCGTCACCCCCTTCCTCGGCAAGTGGGACGCCCTCGCCCGGGACTTCATGCAGCTGCCGCTCACCGCGCTGCCCCGCGACCCGGTCACCCTCGCCCGCTTCGGCCTCCTCGGCCTCCGGCCCTCCACCTGGCTGCTGCGCCGCTTCCGCGACGAGAAGGCCCGCGCCCTCTTCGCCGGCATGGTCGCGCACGTCATGGCCCCCCTCGACGGCTTCGCCACCTCCGCCGTCGGCCTCGTCTTCGCGCTCGCCGCGCACGCCGGCGGCTGGCCCGTGCCCCGGGGCGGCTCCCAGGCCATCCCGGACGCCCTCACCGCGTACCTCACCGAACTCGGCGGCACCGTCCACACCGGCTTCGAGGTCAAGCGCCTCGACGACCTGCCGCCCGCCCGCGCCTACCTCTTCGACACCTCGCCGACCGCCCTGGCCCGCATCACCGGCTTCGGCGCCCACCACTACGCCCACTACCGGTACGGCGCCGCCGCCTTCAAGCTCGACTACGCCCTCGACGGACCCGTGCCGTGGACCGCCGAGGCCGCCCGCAGGGCCGGCACCGTCCAGGTCGGCCCCACCACCCGCGAGATCGACACCGCGCTGCGCCAGGCGTCCTCCGGCACCGCCCCCGACACGCCGTTCCTCATCACCTCCCAGCCCACCCTCGTCGACCCCGGCCGCGCCCCCGAGGGCAAGCACGTCTTCTGGGCCTACGGGCACGTGCCCAACGGCTGGCGCGGCGACCTCACCGACGCCGTCGAGCGGCAGATCGAGCGCTTCGCCCCCGGCTTCCGCGACCGGATCCTCGCCCGGGCCACCGCCGGACCGCCCGAACTCGCCGCGCGCAACGCCAACTACATCGGCGGCGACATCGCCTGCGGCGCGGCCGGCGGCCTCCAGCTGCTGCTCCGCCCCACCCTCTCCCCGTGGCCGTACCGCACCCCCCACCCGGCGGTCTTCCTCTGCTCCTCCGCCACCCCGCCGGGACCCGGAGTCCACGGCATGTCGGGGCACAACGCGGCCAAGGACGTCTGGCGCCACCTCAGAAACCTGGACGCCCGGGGAACCTAGACTCGGCCCATGGCCAAGTACATCGACGTGCACCCCGAGAACCCCCAGCCGCGCATCATCGACGGCGTGGCCGACTCGATCCGCAAGGGCGGGCTCATCGCCTACCCCACCGACTCCTGCTACGCGCTGGGCAGTCGGATCGGCAACCACGACGGCCTCACCCGCATCCGGGAGATCCGCCGCCTCGACGACCGGCACCACTTCACCCTGATGTGCGCGGACTTCGCCCAGCTCGGCCAGCTCGTGCACATCGACAACCGGGTCTTCCGCGCCGTCAAGTCCGCCGTCCCCGGCGCCTACACCTTCATCCTGCCCGGCACCAAGGAGGTGCCCCGGCAGCTGCTCCACCCCAAGAAGAAGACCGTCGGCGTCCGCATCCCCGACCACGTCGTCACCCAGGCGCTGCTCGCCTCGCTCGGCGAACCCCTGCTCTCCAGCACCCTCCTGCTGCCCGACGAGGAGGAACCGCTGACCCAGGGCTGGGAGATCAAGGAGCGGCTCGACCACCAGGTCGACGCGGTCCTCGACTCCGGCGACTGCGGCACCGTCCCCACCACCGTCGTCGACTTCTCCAGCGGCGACCCCGAGATCATCCGCGTCGGGGCCGGGGACCCCACCCGCTTCGAGTGACCGAAGGGGCCACCGCGCGGACGGTGGACCTTACGCCCCCGCCCCGGGCCGCCGTACGGTCGGCCGGGTGGACCACCGTCCACCCCGACCGCCGGAGGCCCTCGCGTGATCGTCATCGCCCACGTCAGCGACATCCACATCGACGCGGGGGAGCGCGCCACCGCGCGCACCCGCGCCGTCCTGCGCCACCTGGAGGAGCTGCCGTACGACCTGGCGGCCGTCCTGGTCTCCGGGGACGTCGCCGACCACGGCGCCACCGCCGAGTACGACCGCGCCCGGGAACTCCTCACCGGCCGCCACCCGCTGGTCGTCTGCCCCGGCAACCACGACGACCGCGCCGCCTTCCGGGCCGGGCTCGGGCCGCTGCTCCGCGAGGACGGCGACCCGGCCCCGACCGCCCCCGTCGACCAGGTGCTGCGCGGCGACGGCTTCGTCCTCGCCGTCTGCGACTCCTCGATCCCCGGCAAGGACGACGGACACCTGGAGGACGGGACCCTGGAGCGGCTGGACCGGGTCCTCACCGACACCCCGCGCGACACGCCCGTCCTCGTCGCCTTCCACCACCCGCCGGTGCCGCTGCACACCCCGTACGTCGACGAGATCCGGCAGTACGGGGAGGACCGGCTCGCCGCGCTCGCCGCCCGCCACCCGCACCTCACCGCCTTCCTCGCCGGGCACGCCCACACCGCCGCCGCCACCACCTTCGCCGGCCTGCCCCTGCTCGTCGCCCCCGGCACCGTCTCCACCCTGCGGCTGCCCTGGGAGCACCCGGGCCCCGACAGCCCGCACGTCCACCTGGACACCCCGCCCGGGGTCGCCTTCCACGTCCTCGACGACACCGGCCGGCTCACCACCCATTTCCGGACCGTGCCCGTGGACTGAGCGGCCGCCCGGACGTCCATGTCGTTTTCCTGCCAGCCCGGTGTCCGCGCATCCCCGATCCTGGAGCCATGCACACCGAGACCGAGCGCTGTGTGCGGGCCGTCCAGTCCAAGGACGCCCGCTTCGACGGCGTCTTCTTCACCGCCGTCCGCACCACCCGGATCTACTGCCGGCCGAGCTGCCCGGCCGTCCCGCCGAAGCCCGAGAACATGGAGTTCCACCCCAGCGCCGCCGCCTGCCAGCGGGCCGGTTTCCGGGCCTGCAAGCGGTGCCGCCCCGACACCAGCCCCGGCTCCCCGGAGTGGAACGTACGGGCCGACGCCGTCGCCCGCGCGGTGCGGCTGATCCAGGACGGGGTCGTCGACCGCGAGGGCGTCCCCGGGCTCGCCCGCCGGCTCGGCTGGTCCACCCGGCAGGTCGAGCGCCAGCTCCTCGCCGAGCTGGGCGCGGGCCCGCTCGCCCTGGCCCGCGCCCAGCGCGCCCAGACCGCCCGCGTCCTCGTCGAGACCACCGCGCTGCCCTTCGGCGAGATCGCCTTCGCCGCCGGCTTCTCCTCGATCCGCTCCTTCAACGACACCGTCCGCCAGGTCTTCGCCCTCACCCCCGGCGAACTGCGCGCCCGGGCCGCCCGGCCCGCCGCCCCGCACACCCCCGGCGTGATCGCGCTGCGGCTGCCCTTCCGCGCCCCGCTCGAACCGTCCAACCTCTTCGGCCACCTCGCCGCCACCGCCGTCCCCGGCGTCGAGGAGTGGCGCGACGGCGCCTACCGCCGCACCCTCGCCCTCCCGTACGGACACGGGATCGTCGCCCTCGCCCCGCGCCCCGACCACATCGCCTGCCGGCTCTCCCTCACCGACCCGCGCGACCTCACCCACGCCATCAGCCGCTGCCGCCGCCTCCTCGACCTCGACGCCGACCCCGTCGCCGTCGACGACCGGCTGCGCGACGACCCGCTGCTCGCCCCGCTGGTCGACAAGGCGCCGGGCCGGCGCGTCCCCGGCACCGTCGACCCCGCCGAGTTCGCCGTCCGGGCCGTCCTCGGCCAGCAGGTCTCCACCGCCGCCGCCCGCACCCACGCGGCCCGCCTCGTCACCGCCCACGGCGTGCCCGTCGAGGACCCCGAGGGAGGCCTGACCCACCTCTTCCCCACCCCGGAGGCGCTCGCCGGACTCGACCCCGAGACCCTGGCGCTGCCCCGGAGCCGTCGCACCACCCTGCTCACCCTCGTCCGGGCCCTCGCCGACGGCGGTCTCGCCCTCGGCCCCGACACCGACCGCGCGGAGACCCGCGCCCGGCTCCTCGCGCTGCCCGGCTTCGGCCCCTGGACCACCGAGGTCATCGCCATGCGCGCGCTCGGCGACCCCGACGCCTTCCTCCCCGGCGACCTCGGCGTCCGCCGCGCCGCCGAGGGGCTGGGCCTGCCCGGCGCCCCCGCCGCGCTCACCGCCCGCTCCGCCCCCTGGGCGCCCTGGCGGGCCTACGCCGTCCAGTACCTGTGGGCGACCGACAACCACCCGATCAACCACCTCCCCGCGTAAGGACGTTCCGCCATGCCCCGCACCACCACGCCCCGCACGGTCGTGCACACGGTCGTGGACAGCCCCTACGAGCCGCTGACCCTGGTGGCCGTCGACGGCGTCCTCAGCCGCCTCCACATGACCGGCCAGCGCCACCGCCCGCCGGAGGAGACCTTCGGCGACCGCGACCCCCGCCCCTTCGGCGAGGCGGTCCGCCAGCTCGACGCCTACTTCGCGGGCGAGCTCACCGACTTCGACCTGCCGCTCCACCTGGAGGGCACGCCGTTCCAGCTGCGCGTCTGGGAGCAGCTCCGGCTGATCCCGTACGGGGAGACGCGCACGTACGGCGAACTCGCCGAGGCCCTCGGCAGTCCCGGCGCCTCCCGCGCGGTCGGCCTGGCCAACGGCAAGAACCCGGTCGGCGTCATCGTCCCCTGCCACCGCGTCATCGGGTCCGGCGGCAGCCTCACCGGCTACGGCGGCGGCCTCGACCGCAAGCAGCGCCTGCTCGCCTTCGAGGCCGGCGGCGCCGGGCTCCCCGACGCGCTCTTCTAGCCGAGCCGGTCCAGGAGCGCGGGCAGGGCCGTGCCGATCGGCTCGCGCAGGACCTCGGCGGCCAGCGGGTCGTACGGGGTGGGCTCGGCGTTCACGATGACCAGCCGGGCCCCGTGCTCGGCCGCGATCCCGGCCAGTGAGGCGGCGGGCTGCACCTGGAGGCTGGTACCGACCGCGACGAACACCTCGGCCGCCTTCGCCACCGACATCGCGTCGCCCAGCACCACCGGGTCGAGCCGCTGCCCGAACATGACGGTCGCCGGCTTGAGGATCCCGCCGCAGTCCCGGCACGCCGGGTCCGGGTCACCGGCCTCCAGCCGCTCCAGGGTCTCCGCCATCGGGGACCGGACCCGGCACGCCGTGCACTCCACCGACCGTGCGGTGCCGTGGAGTTCGAAGACCTTCCGCTCCGGCACGCCGGCCGCCTGGTGCAGCCCGTCCACGTTCTGCGTGATCACCCGCAGCGCGCGTCCGCTCCGCTCGTACGCCGCGATCGCGCGGTGCGCCGCGTTCGGTTCGGCCGTCAGCACCGGGGCGTCCCGCCGCATCAGCCAGGAGCGGCGGCGGACGTCCGGGTCCGCCATGTACGGCCCGTAGGTGACCAGCTGTTCGGCCTCCGGGTCCCGGCGCCACAGTCCGTTCGGGCCCCGGTAGTCCGGGATGCCCGAGTCCGTGGAGATACCGGCACCGGAGAGGATCGCGACCATCGTCATGGCGGGAGCGTAGGCATCCCGGATCCGCTCCCGCGAGCGGGTTTCCCGGTGCTAGGTTCGCGCTCATGGCCAAGGTGAACATCGCGCTCGACGCCGAACTCGTCGTGGAAGTCATGGTCCTGGCGGGCGTCGGCAGCCCGCAGGACGCCGTGGAGGCCGTCGTCCGCGACTACATCGCGCGCGGCCACCGCACGGAGGCCCGCACCGCCACCCGCGACGAGGCGAACCGCACCGGCGCGGTGCTGCCGCCGGAGCCGCCCCAGGGCTGACCCCCGCCGGGCGGTCAGGCGACGGGCAGGCCGTTCTCCAGCTCCGCCGGGCCGTTCCCGCCGGCCAGCGCGTCCAGCGCGGCGAGCACCCGGGGGCCCGTACCGCCCAGGAGGTGCGCCATGACCTCCGACGGCTCGATCAGCTTCCAGGAGACCAGCTCCTCCTCCTGGAGCCGGATCTCCGCGAACCGCTCCTCGGGCAGCACCCCGCCGTCGTAGAGGTACGCCACGATCGGCGGCCGGGTCGTGCTCTGCGCCCAGTCCACCGCGAGCAGCGGGCCCAGCGGCAGGTCCAGGCCGATCTCCTCGGCGGTCTCCCGGCGGGCCGCCTGCCGGGGCGTCTCGCCGGTGTCGGACTCGACCGTCCCGCCGGGCAGCGTCCAGCCCTCGCGGTAGTTCGGCTCCACGACCAGGATCCGGCCCGAGGGGTCCCGGAAGAGCGCGGCGGCCGCGGCCAGGACGCGGGGGAGGCCGGCGATGTACGTGGCGTAATCGGTGAGGGTCACAGCGTCAGCGTAGCGACCGGCCCCGGCCGCCCGGGGCCGCGCGGGTCGCTCCGGGGTCCCGGCCGCCCGGAGCCGTTCGCCCCCCGGCCCCGACCACTCGGGGCCCCGGTCCCCGCCACCGGGAGCCGGGCCGGGCGCCCCCGTCGTCCCGCGTCGGTCAGGCGCCCCCGCCTTCCCGCGGCGGGTCGGTCGGACCGCTCTCCCCGTCCGCGCGGGAGCGGGCCGCGCGGTGCAGCCGGTGGTGGCGGCCGCCGCTCTGCTCGGTCATCGCCTCGCCGACCAGGGCCCGCACCGCGTCCCGCATCCCGTGCAGCGCGTGGTGCCGGGCGGGGCCCGCGCCCGGGTCCTCCCGCAGCTCCTTCACCAGCGCCCAGCACAGCACCAGCATCACCACGACGAACGGCAGGGCCACCAGGATCGTCGCCGTCTGGAGGGAGTTCAGGCCGCCCGCGACCAGCAGCACCGCCGCGACGGCCGCCATCAGCACGCCCCAGGTCACCACCAGCCAGGTCGGCGGGTTCAGCGAGCCCCGGCTGGTCAGCGAGCCCATGACGAGGGAGGCCGAGTCGGCGCTGGTGACGAAGTACGTCATCACCAGGAGCATCGCCACGACCGAGGTCAGCGTGCCGAGCGGCAGCGCCTCCAGCATCGCGAAGAGCGACGCCTCCGCCCCGTCCTCCACCGCCGTCGCCAGATCGGCCTCGCCGGTGGACTCCAGCCGGATCGCCGTGCCGCCCATCACGCAGAACCAGACCACGGTCGCCCCGGAGGGCACCAGCAGCACGCCCACCAGGAACTCGCGGATGGTCCGGCCGCGCGAGATCCGGGCGATGAAGGTGCCGACGAACGGCGCCCAGGACAGCCACCACGCCCAGTAGAAGATCGTCCAGGCGCCCAGCCAGTCGCGGTCGGTGAAGGCGCCGGTGCGGCTCGCCATCGGCAGCAGCTGGTGGAGGTAGCCGCCGACCGAGGCCGGGATCGTGTCCAGGACGTAGACGGTCGGTCCGAGCAGGAAGACGAAGAGCGCCAGGCACGCGGCGAGCACGATGTTCAGCGTCGACAGCCACTTCACGCCCTTGTGCAGGCCGGAGAAGGCCGACAGGACGAAGGCCGCCGACAGCGAGGCGATGATGATCAGCTCGGTGGCCGTCGAGTCCTCGACGCCCAGGGTGAGGTTCAGGCCCTCGGCCACCTGGAGCGCGCCCAGGCCCAGGCTGGTCGCCGTGCCGAAGACGGTCGCGAAGACCGCCAGCAGGTCGATCGCCCTGCCCTGCCAGGACCGGGCCCGGCGCTCCCCGAGGAGCGGCACGAAGGCGCTGCTCAGCCGGTTGCCGCGGCCCTTGCGGAAGCCCGCGTACGCCAGCGCCAGCCCGGCGATGCCGTAGATCGCCCAGGGGGTCAGCGTCCAGTGGAAGAAGGAGTACTCCATCGCCGTCCGGGCCGCCGCGCCCGTTCCCGCCGGGCCGCCGCCGGGCGGCGGGTCCAGGAAGTGCTGGAGCGGCTCGCCGACGCCGTAGAACATCAGGCCGATGCCCATGCCGGCGCTGAACATCATCGCGATCCACGCCAGGTTCGTGAACTCCGGCTCCGAGTCGTCCGCCCCCAGCCGGATCCGGCCGAAGCGGCTCAGCGCGAGCACCACGCACAGCACCAGGAACGTGTCGGCCGCGATCACGAACAGCCACGCGAAGTTGTCCAGCACCCAGGAGAGGGCCGAGGACGAGGCGCTGTCGAAGGAATCCTTGCCGAGCGCCGCCCAGCCGACGACCGCGACGACGGCGGCCATGCCGATCCCGATGACCTGCGCGTCGGGGCTGTGCCGTTCCGGTACGTGATCCGGAGACGTCCGCTCGTTCATATCCGTGCTCATGTGCGCCCACTATGGTCGGATATTTGCTGTTATCCGGGGGTGGCACGCCGTCTGGCCGTACGGATAGGGTCGGCCCTGGCGCGACTGCCTGTTCGAAAGCAAGGGATGCAAGGTGACGGACGGAGCAGCAACTCAGGTCGCTCACGTGCTCGTGGCGGCCGACAAGTTCAAGGGCTCGCTCACGGCCGTACAGGTCGCGGAGCGGGTGACGGCGGGACTCCGGAAGGTCGTCCCCGGCCTCTCGGTCGAGGCCCTGCCCGTCGCCGACGGCGGCGACGGCACGGTCGCGGCGGCCGTGGCGGCCGGATTCGACCGGCACGAGGTACGGGTCACGGGACCGGTCGGCGAGACGGTCACCGCCGCGTTCGCGCTGCGCGGCACCACCGCGGTCGTCGAGATGGCGGAGGCGTCCGGCCTCCAGCTCCTCCCCGCCGGCACGTTCGCCGCGCTGACCGCCACGACGTACGGCTCCGGCGAGCTGCTGCGCGCCGCGCTGGACGCGGGCGCCACCACGATCGTCTTCGGCGTCGGCGGCAGCGCCACCACCGACGGCGGCCCCGGCATGCTCGCCGCGCTCGGCGCCCGCTTCCTCGACGCGGCCGGCGAGCCCGTCGGCCCCGGCGGCGCGGCCCTCGCGGCCCTGCACTCCGCCGACCTCTCCGGCCTCGACCCGCGCTTCGCCGACGTCGAGTTCATCCTGGCCAGTGACGTCGACAACCCGCTGACCGGCCCCAAGGGCGCGCCCGCCGTCTACGGCCCGCAGAAGGGCGCCACGCCCGAGGACGTCGAGACCCTCGACGCGGCCCTCGCGCACTACGCGCTGGTCCTGGAGAAGGCGATCGGCCCGAAGGCCACCGAGCTGGCCGCCTCCCCGGGCGCTGGCGGCGCGGGCGGCATCGGCTACGGCGCCCTCCTCCTCGGCGCGGGCTTCCGCCCCGGCATCGAGCTGATGCTCGACGTCCTCGGCTTCGCCCCCGCCCTGGAGCGGGCCACCCTCGTCATCACCGGCGAGGGCTCGCTCGACGAGCAGACCCTCCACGGCAAGGCCCCCGCCGGTGTCGCCGCCGCGGCGCGGGCGGCCGGCAAGGAGGTCGTCGCGGTCTGCGGTCGCCTCGCCCTCCCCCCGGAGACCCTGGGCGCCGCCGGCATCCGCCGCGCCTACCCCCTCTCCGCCCTGGAGCCGGACCCGGCCAAGTCCATCCCGAACGCCGGCCCCCTCCTGGAAGAGGTCGCCTCCCACATCGCCCGGGACTTCCTGGCGTAGCCCCCACGCGCCGGGCGCCCACGGGCGCCCGGCCGTTCTCGTCAGCCCAGGTCGACCGTCCGGTCCGGCTTCCCGGTCCGGGAATCCAGGCGGATCGGGACGACCCCGTCGGTGCCGGTGACCAGCAGGGTGTCCGGGCCGTCCCAGGCGACCGCGAGGAAGCCCGAGCGCTCGCCGTACGTGGCCACCACGTGGCCGCGCGCGGTGAGCCCCGATCCCGACACGACCGTCACCCGCCACAGCGGGTCGATGACCGCGCGCCCCGTCTCCACGGTCACGTACCGCTCCGCGCCCCCGGGCGCGGCCACCCGCCGCGACTCCCGCCAGTCGGGGGAGAGCAGCCCGCCGAAGGCCAGCCTGCCGAGCAGCAGCAGGACGGCCGCCGCCGCGCAGACGCTCACGACCGGCACCCACACCGACCTGCGCGCGCTCACCAGCCGGACGCCCGCGCCGCACAGCAGCGTCATCGCGAACCAGTACGGCCACGCCTGCCCGAACACGGTGAGCAGCACCAGCAGCCGGGTCGCCCCGGCCACCTGATGGCCCACCGCGTGCACGACCGGCGCCAGCAGCCCGGCCGCGATCAGCACCGCGCCCGGCACCGGCCGTCGCCCCGTCGCACGGGCGTTCGTCATCGTCGTCACGGGGGCATCCTGCCGGCCCGGCGCCTCACCCCGGCGCCGTCAGCCGGAACGCGTCCAGTGCCAAGGTCATCTCGGTCAGGTCCCTCGGCCGGGACAGCGAGCGCGCCGTCAACTGCTCCAGGCGCCGCAGCCGGTTGAAGACCGTGTTGCGGTGGCAGTAGAGGCGGCCGGCCGCGCGGCCCGCCGAGCCCTCGCAGTCCAGCCAGGCGTCCAGCGTCTCCAGGAGCACCGCGCGGTCGGCCGGATCCAGTTCGAGGAGGCCCCCGAGGACGTCCGTGACCAGGAGTTCCGCCAGGTCCGGCTGGCCGACGATCAGCGCGCCGGCCATCCGCCGGTCCAGGCGGACCACCTGACGTGTGCCCGGCGGGCAGGTGCGCAGGGCGAGTTCGGCCAGGCGCCGGGCGCGGCCCAGTTCGGTGAGGCCCGTGACGACGGGGCTGATGCCGCCCGGCCCCGGACACCGCCCGTCCAGGAGCTCCGCCAGCGCGTCCAGGTCGGTCCCCCCGTCGAGCGCCACCACCCCGATCTCGCAGTCCGCGCGCATCCGCCACAGGAACCGCAGCCCCTCGCCGCGCACCTGCCGGTGGAAGGGCTCGCGCTCCTCCCGGCGGTCGGGCCGCAGCACCACCACCGCGTACCGCCCCAGCTCCGGCAGGTCCAGGCCCGCCGCCGCCCGCGCCACCAGCTCCGGCCCCCGCTGGCCCTGCAACAGCGCGTCCAGCAGCGCCTGGAGCTGCTCGTCCGTGCGCCGCCGCAGCTCCGCCTCCGTCGCGCGGTACGCCTCCGAGGCCCGGTCCGCCTGCGCGTCCACCGCCGACCACACCGTCGTCGCCGACTGCATCAGCGCCGCGAGCTGCGCCGCGTCCGGGCCCGCGCCCTCGATCAGCGCGTCCCACACCAGGTGCCCCGCGTGCCGGTACGCGTGCACCACCAGCTCCAGCGGCATGCCCTGCTCGGCCCGCCGCCGGCCCATCAGCTCCGCGTGCTCCAGGTCCCGCCGGGGCGAGTGCCGGGGAGCCGAGATCATCTCGATGCCGATCCGGATCGCCTCGTGCGCCTCCTGCCAGTGCTGGTCGTAGGGCACGATCCGCCCGTAGGCGGGCTCGTACGCGTGGAGTTCCGTCAGATGCTCGTCCACCAGCTCCGGCACCCGCTCCAGAAGCGTCGTGCACGCACGGGCGAGCACCTTCCAGTCGTCACCGGTCCGCCGTCTGCGCCGTCCCATGCCGGGAGCATCCACCGCCCCGCGCCCGACGGCAACGCCCTGACGCGCAGCGTTGTGCGCATGCACAGCCCTCCGGCGGCCCCGCTGGTCACCGGCAGCGTTTGTGCCGCCGGGCGTGGACGGGCGGTCCGGCGCGGTGCTGGGGTGAGCGCCACCGAACGGCCGAGTAACAACGGCGGCCGGGAAAAGGGGAGTCATGGGAGGTACCGCACCCGCCCTGACGGTGACGGATCTGACGGCGGGATACGGACCGGTGCACGCGCTGCGGCGCGTGTCGCTGACCGTGCCCGCGGGGGCCGTCGTCACCGTCCTGGGCGGCAACGGCGCCGGCAAGTCCACACTGCTGCGGGCGGTCTCGCGCACGCTGCGCTTCCACGGCGGAGCCGTGGTCTCCGGCACGGTCGCCGCGGCCGGCCGGCCGCTCGACGGGCTGCCGCCCGACCGGGTCGTGGCCGCCGGCGTCTGCCAGGTCCCCGAAGGCCGGCAGGTCTTCGCCCGGATGTCCGTCGAGGACAACCTGCGGGCCGGCGGCCTCGCCCGGCGCGGCGACCGCGCCGCCAAGGCCGCCGCCCTGCGCCGGGTCCACGAGCTGTTCCCCGTCCTCGCGGAGCGCTCCCGGCAGCCCGCCGGACTGCTCTCCGGCGGCGAGCAGCAGATGCTCGCCGTCGGCCGCGCCCTGATGGCCGCCCCGGAGCTGCTGCTCCTGGACGAGCCCTCGCTCGGCCTCGCCCCGCTGATGGCCGCCCGCATCGCCGACGCGGTCCGGGAGATCAACGCCCAGGGCACGGCGGTGCTGCTGGTCGAGCAGAACGCCGCGCTGGCGCTGAGGCTGGCCTCCCACGCGTACGTCCTGGAAGTCGGCGAGGTCACCCTCTCCGGTCCGGCGGACGAACTCGCCGCCTCCGACGAGGTCCGCCGCCGCTACCTCGGCGTCGTCGACGCCGACGCCGCGGCGGACGCCGCCCGCGCCCGCGCCGCCCACCCCGTCCTGTCCCGCTGGGACGAAGAGGCCCGGGTTCCCGCCCGCGGCCTGCGCCGCAAGGAGAACCGATGAGCACCGCCCCACCGCCGGACGGCATCCCGGACGATCCGGAGGTCCCCGCCCCGCGCACCCCGGCCGACCCCCCGGCCCCCTCCGGCGCCTCGCCGCGCGACGACGTCCCCGCCCTCACCGTCACCGGCCTCACCGTCCGCTTCGCCGGACTCACCGCCCTCGACGGCGTCGACTTCACCGTCCGCCCCGGCACCGTGCACGCCCTCATCGGGCCCAACGGCGCCGGGAAGTCCACCTGCTTCAACGTGCTCTCCGGGGTCTACCGGGCCACCTCGGGCTCCGTGCGCCTCGGCCCGCACGAGCTGACCTCGCTGCCCCCGCACCGGATCGCCGACCTCGGCGTGGGCCGGATCTTCCAGAACCTGGCGCTGCCGCCGCGCGCCACCGTCGAGGACAGCCTGATGCTCGGCCGCCACCGGCTCACCCGCACCGGTTTCCTCGCCGCCGGGCTCCGGCTGCCGTCCGCCGCCCGCGAGGAGGCCCGGCACCGCGCCCGCGTCCGGGAGATCGCCGACTTCGTCGGCCTCGGCGACCAGCTGGCGAAACCCGCGGGCTCGCTCCCGTACGGACAGCAGAAGCTCGCCGAACTGGCCCGCGCCCTCTGCATGGAACCCACCCTGCTGCTCCTCGACGAACCAGTCGCCGGCATGACCGCCGACGAACGGCTGCGCACCGCCGCCGTCATCGCCGGCGTCCGTGACGGCCTCGGCATCTCCGTGCTCCTCGTCGAGCACGACATGGGCCTGGTGATGCGCCTCGCCGACTCCGTCACCGTCCTCGAATTCGGCCGCCGGATCGCCGACGGCAGCCCCGCCGACGTACAGAACGACCCGGCGGTCGTCCGCGCCTACCTCGGAGAGGAGACCGCCGCGTGAGCACCTTCGCCGAGTTCCTCATCAACGGGCTCTCCCTGGGCTCCATCTACGCCCTCATCGCCCTCGGCTTCGTCGTCATCTTCCGCGCCACGGAGGTCGTCAACTTCGCCCACGCCTCGCTGCTCCTCGCCGGCGGCTACTTCGTCGCCGTCCTCCACGAACCGCTCGGCTTCTGGCCCGCGCTGGCCGCCGGGACCGCCGGCGCGGCCGTCGTCGGCGCCGCCGTCGAGTTCCTCGTCATGCGCCGCCACCGGGGGGCCGACCACAGCGTCCTCGCCATCGTCACCATCGGCGTCGACATCCTCCTCGCCACCGAGCTGACCCGACGGATCGGCACCGACATCCTCGCCCTCGGCGACCCGTGGGGCGACGCCGTCGTCACCGTCGGCCCGGTGACGATCGCCGAGACCCGGATCGCCGCCCTGCTCGCCGCCGCCCTCCTCATCACCGCCTTCCTGCTGGCCTTCCGGCACACCTCCTGGGGCGTCGCCATGCGGGCCGCCGCCGAGAGCCAGGAGACCGCCGCCCTGATGGGCGTCCGGCTCGGCCGGGTCTCGCTCGGCGCCTGGGCGGTCGCCGGGGCCCTGGCCGCCGTCGCCGCGCTCTTCCTCACCGTCTTCCCCACCCCCGGCCTGGAACGCGGCACCTCGCTCGCCGCCCTCAAGGCCTTCCCCGCCGCGATCCTCGGCGGCCTCGACTCCACCACCGGCGCGCTCGCCGGCGGACTGATCGTCGGCGTCGTCGAGTCCCTCGCCACCGGCTACCAGTCCGACCTCGCCTTCCTCGGCCGGGGGATCGGCGACCTCGCCCCCTATCTGGTGATGGTCGCGGTGCTGCTGATCCGCCCGGCCGGCCTCTTCGGCACCAAGGAGCTCGCCCGTGTCTGAGCGTCCCCGGATCCCCCCGAAGGCGTACGCCCGGGCCGCCGCCGCCGGCCTCGGCGGTGTCGTCCTCCTCGTCCTCCCCTTCTACCTGGAGCGGTTCTGGCTCCAGGCCGGGCTCTTCGCCATGGCCGCCGCCATCGGCGCCATCGGCATCAACCTGCTCACCGGCGCCACCGGCCAGCTCTCCATGGGCCACGCCTTCTTCCTCGCCGTCGGTGCCTACGGCTACTGCGCGCTGGCCGGCGACGGCACCGACGGCCTGGCCGGTCTCGGCCTGCCCGGCTGGCTCGCCGCCGTCCTCGCCGTCGGCCTCGCGGGCCTCGCCGGCGGGGTGTTCAGCCCCATCGCGGGCCGACTGCACGGCGCGTACCTCGGCATCGCCACCCTCGCGCTGATCTTCATCGGCCAGCACGTCCTCTTCAACGCCCACGACCTCACCGGCGGCTACAACGGCCGCGCCGTCCCGCCGCTGAACCTCCTCGGCCTCACCTTCGACGACAGCGAGCTGCTCGTCGCCCAGGTGCCGTTCGGCGCCGTCGAGAAGCTCTGGTACCTGGGTCTGGCCCTGCTCCTCGCCGGGGTGCTGTTCGCCCGCGGGGTGCTCCGGGGCCGCCCCGGGCGCGCCATGAACGCCATCCGCGACCACCGGATCGCCGCCGGCGTCATGGGCATCCCGGTCGCCCGGCACCGCGCCGCCGTCTTCGTCCTCTCCTCCATGTACGCGGGCCTCGCCGGCGTCCTGCTCGCCCTGGTCTTCCAGCGGACCGTCCCCGAGTACTTCGGCATGGCGCTCTCCCTGGAGTACCTGGCGATGATCGTCATCGGCGGGCTCGGCTCCGTCGCCGGAGCCGTCGCGGGCGGGATCTTCGTCGCCCTGCTCCCGCAGGTCCTCAACCGGTACGCCGAAGCCCTGCCGCTGGTCTCCGCCCCCGGCACCGGCGGCATCGCCCCCGGCGAGGCCGCCCGCTACCTCTACGGCGCCGCCGTCGTCGGCACCGTCCTCTTCCTGCCCGGCGGCCTCGCGAGGCTCGTCGCGCGAACCCCGATCCACCGACCCTCAGGGGAGACTCGATGAACCACAGACGACAGGCCGTGCGGGGCCTCGCCGCGGCGCTCGCGACACTGGTCGCGCTCACCGCCGCCGGATGCAGCTCGAAGGCGAAGAGCGGCGACGCCAAGGAGACCGGCGCGGGCGGGGTGAAGATGGGCGAGGGCGTCACCGACACCACCATCACGCTCGGCGCGCTCACCGACATGACCGGCGTCTACGCCACCCTCGGCAAGAGCGTCACCCAGGCCCAGCAGCTGTGGGTGAAGCAGACCAACGCCGCCGGCGGCATCTGCGACCGCAAGCTGGAGCTGACCGTCCGCGACCACGGCTACGACCCGCAGAAGGCGCTCGCCGCCTACACGGAGCTGGAGCCGAAGGTCGTCGGCTACGCCCAGTTCATCGGCTCCCCGTTCGTCGCCGCCGTCAAGCAGCGCGTCGACGGCCAGGACAAGGGCCTGGTCATGCCCCAGGCCTGGTCGGCGTCCCTCCTCGGCTCCCCGTACATCCGTGTCCTCGGCGCCACCTACGACGTCGAGACGATCAACGCGGTCGACTTCCTCGTCACCGAGAAGGGGCTCAAGAAGGGCGACAAGCTCGGCCACGTCTACTTCGAGGGCGACTACGGCGAGAACGCCCTCAAGGGCTCGAAGTACGCCGCCGGGCAGGCCGGGCTGACCGTCGTCGAGCAGAAGATCAAGCCGACCGACAACGACATGTCGGCCCAGGTCGCCGCGCTCAAGCAGGCCGGCGTCAAGGCCGTCCTGGTCAGCGCCGGCCCGCGCCAGGCCGCCTCCCTGGTCGGCGTGGCCGCCGCGACCGGCCTGCGCGTCCCGGTCGTCGGCAACAACTCCGCCTTCGCCCCCCAGCTCCTCGGCACCCAGGCGGGCCCGGCCCTGGAGAAGATGTACTGGTTCGCCTCCCCGAGCCTGCCCATCGGCGCCGACACCCCGGTCGCGAAGAAGCTCGCCGCCGACTACGCGGCCGCCTACCCCGAGGACGGCCTCGACAACGGCGTCGTCGCCGGCTGGACGGCCGCGACCGCCTTCGGCGAGATCCTGAAGAAGGCGTGCGAGAAGGGCGACCTCACCCGCGAGGGCGTCAGCAAGGCGCTCCTCATCCTGAACGCCCACGACCCCGGCTTCGGCATGACCCACGACTTCACCGACCCGAAGTCCCCGTCCTCCCGCCAGTCCGTCATCATCCAGCCCGACAAGAAGGCGGCCGGCGGCATGCGCACCGTCCGGGAGCCCTTCGTCTCCGAGGCGGCGAAGACCTACACCTTCTGACAGCCCCTCCGGCCGGGCCCGTGTCCCACGGGAGGAGGACAGAACCTGTCCTCCTCCCGTGGGAACGTGCCGCCATGACCCTCCTCACCCCCCGCGCCCTGGGCCGCGCCACCCTCGCCCGCCAGCTCCTGCTCGACCGCACCGCCGCCCCGGCCGCCGACGTCGTCGCCCACCTCTGCGGGATGCAGGCGCAGGAACCGCAGGAGCCGTTCACCGGACTCTGGTCGCGGGTGCGGGACTTCCGCCCGGAGACCCTGGACGGCCTCCTCACCGGACGCGAGCTTGTCCGCGTCCCCCTGATGCGCCGCACCATCCACCTCGTCACCGCCGACGACGCCCTCGCCTGGCGGGCCCGCCACGACGCCATGCTCCGGCAGCGGGTCCTCACCACCTACCGGACCGAACTCGCCAGCGTCGACCCCGACGAGCTGGCCGCCGCCGCCCACGCGGTCATGGCCGACGGCGAGCCCCGCACCCTGGCCGAACTCGTCGAGGCCGTCTCCGACCGCTGGCCCGAACCGCCCCGCAGGGCCCTCGGCGAACTCATCGTCGGCGGCGTCCTCCCCACCGTGCAGCTGCCCCCGCGCGGCCTCTGGGGCTCCCGCGCGGGGGTCCGCAACGCCACCCTCTCCGGCTGGCTGGGCCGCGAGGTCCCCCCGCTCCCCGACGACCCCGCCGACCCCGTCGGCCAGACCCTGATCCGCCGCTACCTCGCCGCCTTCGGGCCCGCGGCCTCCGCCGACCTCCGAGCCTGGTGCGGCCTCGCCGGACTGCCCGCCGCCGTCAAGGCCGTACAGGACGAACTCGTCGTCTTCCGCGACGAGCGGGGCCGCGAACTCCTCGACCTGCCCGACGCGCCCCGGCCTGACCCGGACACCCCCGCTCCGGTTCGCTTCCTGCCCTCCTTCGACAACGCGATCCTCGGCTACCAGGACCGGAGCCGGATCGTCGACGACGCCCACCGGGGGCTGTCCGTCGCGGGGGAGCGCGCCCTGCTGGTGGACGGCCGGGTCGCGGGCGTCTGGACGCTGAGCGACGACGCCGTCGCCGTCACCCCCTTCCGCCCGCTCTCCCGGGCGGAACGCGCCGGGGTGACCGAGGAGGGCGCCGCGCTGGCCTCGTTCCTGACCGGCGGCACGAGCGACCGGGTCCGGGTGGCCGCGCCGTGAACCGGCCCGGGGCCTTGCGACACCTGCCGGAAACGTCCCGGTGTGATGCTCGGACCATGAACGTGATGATCGAGGAGAACGCCGCCCACCCCCGCCTGCCCGCCCTGCTCACCGCCTACCACCTCGCCACCGAGGCCGAGAAGGGCGCCGCCGTGAGCGGCCCGGCCGAGCTGCCGGCCGCGCGCCGCGCCGAGGCCGAGGACCCGGTCACCGCCTTCGCGGCCGACACCGTGCTGCTCGCCACCGCGCCGGAGACGGGGGAGGCCCTCGGCTGTCTGGTCCTGAAGGCCGGGACCGTGCCCGAGGTCAAGCGGGTGTGGGTGGAGCCGGAGGCCCGCGGGCGGGGGCTCGCCGGGGCGCTGATGGGCGAGGCGCTGCGCCGGGCCGCCGCGGCCGGCGCCCCGGCCGTCCGGCTCACGGTCTGGGAGTGGCGCGAGGGCCCCCTGGCCCTCTACCGCAAGCTCGGCTTCGAGCCCGCCGACTCCTGGGACGACCGCCCGGGCCTGCTCTGCCTGGAGAAGCGGCTCGCGCCCGGCGACCGCGTCGCCCTCCTCGCCCCCGACGACGTGCGGAAGCACGCCGACGGTCTCGCCGCGCTCCTCGTGGACGCCGTCGACGACGGCGCCTCCGTCGGCTTCCTGGCCCCCCTGGAGCCCGCCGAGGCCGTCGCCTGGTGGGAGGGGACCGCGGGCACCCGGGACGTCTGGGCGGCCTTCGGCCCGGACGGCGCCGTCACCGGGGCCGTCACCCTCCTCCGTACCGCCACCGCCAACGGCCGGCACCGCGGCGAGATAGCCCGGCTCCTCGTCCACCGCTCGGCCCGCGGCCGGGCGCTCGGCCGCCGCCTGCTGGCCGCCGCCGAGGCCCACGCGGCCGCCACCGGCCTCACCCTGCTGGTCCTGGACACCCAGACCGACAGCCCCGCCGAGCGCCTCTACCGGGGCGCCGGCTGGACCCCGGTCGGCACCGTCCCGGAGTACGCCGCCGACCCGGCGGGCACCCTGCGGGCGACCACGCTCTACTACAAGCGCCTGGCATGACGAAGGGCCCGGAAGCGCATCGCTTCCGGGCCCTTCACCCGTGTCCGTACGGCCGGGGGGTCAGCGCAGCTGCGCCGCCTCCGCCTGCCGCGCCTCCCGGCTCTCCCGCCGGTTGCCGCGGAAGGTGTTCACCCGGCGGGCCGTCGCGAAGAGGGGGATCACGGCGCCCAGCACGACCTGGAGGGCGCACCCGGTCTGGAGCAGGAACTGCCCGCCCGGGGCGTCGAAGGCCCAGGCGGCCAGCATGGCCATCGCCCCGACGATCCAGCTGAGCATCGCCGCCGCGAGGACACCCCGCGGCTTGGGGTACTCGACCCGGCTCACCATCAGCCACGCGGTGCCGATGATCGCCAGGAGCGTCGGGATGAACGGCAGCTCGAGGAGGATGATCGAGACCACGGTCAGCGCGCCGAAGGGGCTCGGCATGCCCTGGAACATGCCGTCCTTCATCGTCACGCAGGAGAACCGCGCGAGGCGCAGCACCACCGCGAGCAGCACCACGATCGCGGCGACCGCCGAGACCTTCTGCTGGGCGTCGTCCGCGACCATGCCGTAGACGAGCACGAAGTACGCCGGCGCCAGACCGAAGCTGATCAGGTCCGACAGGTTGTCGAGCTCGGCGCCCATCGGCGAGCTGCGGAGCTTGCGCGCCACGATGCCGTCGAAGAGGTCGAAGATCGCCGCGCACAGCATCAGTATCACGGCGGTGGCGGCGCTGTTGCGCGCCATCCCCGACTCCGTGCTGCCGGTGAGGTGCGGGATGAGGATGCCCGTGGTGGTGAAGTACACCGCCATGAATCCACACGTGGCGTTGCCGAGCGTGAGGGCGTCCGCTATGGACAGCCTCAGCGACAGCGGCATCTCCTCCGCCTCTTCGGCCGCCTCCGCCTCGGCGTCGGCGGCCCAGTCGGCGGCGCGTGTGTCGGGATCAATCACGGTCAATGCGAGTCACCCCCGCGGTCGTGACCTGTCCGACCTCGACGGCGACCTCGACACCCTCCGGAAGGTAGATGTCGACCCGCGAGCCGAAGCGGATCAGGCCGATCCGGTCACCCTGCTCGACCTTCGTCCCCTGCGGGATGTACGGCACGATGCGCCGCGCCACGGCACCCGCGATCTGGATCATCTCGATGTCACCGAGCTCGGTGTCGAAGTGCCAGACGACGCGCTCGTTGTTCTCGGACTCCTTGTTGAAGGCCGGGACGAACCCACCCGGGACGTGCTCGACCGAGGTCACCGTGCCGGCCAGCGGCGCACGGTTGACGTGCACGTTCAGCGGGCTCATGAAGATGGCGACCCGGGTGCGCCCGTCCTTCCACGGCATGATGCTCTGCACCACGCCGTCGGCGGGGGAGATGACCCGGCCCTGAGCGATCTCGCGCTCGGGGTCGCGGAAGAACCACAGCATGCCGGCCGCGAGCGCGGTGGTCGGCACGGCGATGGCCCGGGCGCGCTTCGAGCGGCCCGAGCGCGCGAGGCTGAGCGCCGCCGTGGCGACGGTCGGCAGAAGCCACGGCGATGCTCCGCGTGCGATGCGTGCGCCCTTGAGGCTGTCGCGGTGTGCAGAGTTTGGGCTGTGGGGCATGGATGACCTTCGTAGCGGATGATGCCGCGCTGGCAACGGGGGACGGCGGCTTTCCGGCGATGCTATCGGTTGCGGGGTGCAACTGGGCAAGCCAGGAACCGAGTCGACGGCCGGAAGACGAACACTGTATGTGATCTTCTTCGCGGCCTAATCGACTCAAAACCGACAATCAGCCCTGGAAGCGGTACTCCTCCAGCAGGCGGCGGCCAATGATCATTTTCTGGATCTCGGCGGTACCTTCACCGATGAGCAGCATCGGCGCCTCGCGGTAGAGCCGCTCGATCTCGTACTCCTTCGAGAACCCGTAGCCGCCGTGAATGCGGAAGGCATCCTCCACGACCTCCTTGCAGTACTCGGAGGCGAGGTACTTCGCCATCCCTGCTTCGAGGTCGTTTCGTTCCCCGGAGTCCTTTTTGCGTGCTGCGTTCACCATCATCGCATGGGCGGCCTCGACCTTGGTAGCCATTTCGGCCAGCTTGAACTGGATGGCCTGGTGCTGGGCGATCGGCTTTCCGAAAGTGTGACGCTGCTGGGCATACTGGACGCCGAGTTCGAAAGCACGCTGAGCGACGCCGCAACCACGGGCCGCCACGTTCACGCGGCCGACCTCGACGCCGTCCATCATTTGGTAAAACCCTCGGCCGGTGACCCCGCCGAGCACCCGGTCGGCGGGAATCCGCAGGCCGTCCATGATGAGCTCGGTCGTGTCGACGCCCTTGTAGCCCATCTTGTCGATCTTGCCGGGGATCGTGAGGCCCGGACGGACCTCACCGAAGCCGGGCTCCTTCTCGACGAGGAAGGTCGTCATCGACTTGTGGGGCGCGGTGCCCTCCGGGTGGCCTTCGTCACTTCGGACGAGGACGGCGACCAGCGTGGACGTGCCGCCGTTGGTCAGCCACATCTTCTGGCCGTTGAGGACGTACTCGTCGCCGTCCTTCACCGCCTTCGACGTGATGGCCGACACGTCCGAGCCGAGGCCCGGCTCCGACATCGAGAACGCGCCGCGCGTCTCGCCGGCCGCCATCCGCGGAAGGAAGTACTCCTTCTGCTCCTGGGTGCCGTGCTGCTTGAGCATGTACGCGACGATGAAGTGGGTGTTGATGATGCCGGAGACCGACATCCAGCCGCGGGCGATCTCCTCCACGCACAGCGCGTAGGTGAGCAGCGACTCGCCCAGGCCCCCGTACTCCTCGGGGATCATCAGACCGAAGACGCCGAGCTCCTTGAGCCCGTCCACGATCTGCTGGGGGTACTCGTCGCGGTGCTCCAGCTCGGTCGCGACCGGGATGATCTCCTTGTCGACGAAGTCCCGCACGGTGGCGAGGATCTCCTGCTGGACATCGGTCAGACCGTGGGTCTGGGCGAGTCGCGCCATGGCTTACTTCTCCGGCTTCTTGGAGGGCTCGATGAGTGCGGGGCGGCCCGGCTGCTCGCCGCCGCGGGCGTCGATGTACTCGGCGGTCGGGACCATCACCTTGCGGCGGAAGACACAGACCAGGGTGCCGTCCTGCTTGTAGCCCTTGGTCTCGACGTACACGATGCCGCGGTCGGTCTTGGACTTCGACGGGGTCTTGTCGAGGACCGTCGTCTCGCCGTAGATCGTGTCGCCGTGGAAGGTCGGCGCCACGTGCCGCAGCGACTCGATCTCCAGGTTGGCGATGGCCTTGCCGGAGACGTCCGGCACGGACATGCCGAGCAGCAGCGAGTAGATGTAGTTGCCGACCACCACGTTCCGCTTGAAGTCGGTCGTGTTCTCCGCGTAGTTCACGTCCATGTGCAGCGGGTGGTGGTTCATGGTGAGAAGGCAGAAGAGGTGGTCGTCGTACTCCGTGACCGTCTTCCCGGGCCAGTGCTTGTAGACGGCACCGACTTCGAACTCTTCATAGGTACGGCCGAACTGCATCGGACTCAGGCCTCCGGGATCTCGAACTTCGACGTGCGCTGCATGCCGGCGGCGCGGCCCTTGCCGGAGATGACCAGGGCCATCTTGCGGGAGGCCTCGTCGATCATCTCGTCGCCGAGCATCGCGGAGCCCTTCTTCCCGCCGGCCTCGGACGTGTAGTAGTCGTACGCGTCGAGGATCAGCTCGGCGTGGTCGTAGTCCTCCTGCGAGGGCGAGAAGATCTCGTTCGCGGCGGCGACCTGGTCCGGGTGGAGCACCCACTTGCCGTCGAAGCCCAGGGCGGCGGCGCGCTGCGCGACGGCCTTGTAGCCCTCCTGGTTGCGGATCTGGAGGTAGGGGCCGTCGATCGCCTGGAGGTTGTTGGCGCGGGCCGCCATCAGGATGCTCATCAGGATGTGGTGGTAGGCGTCCGCCGGGTAGCCGGGCGGCTGCTCGCCGACGACCAGGGACTTCATGTTGATGGAGGCCATGAAGTCGGCCGGGCCGAAGATGATCGTCTCGACGCGCTGGGAGGCCTGCGCGATCGCGTTGACGTTGTTCAGGCCCTGGGCGTTCTCGATCTGCGCCTCGATGCCGATCTTGCCGACCTCGAAGCCCATGGTCTTCTCGATCTGGGTCAGCAGGAGGTCGAGCGCCACGATCTGCTGGGCGTCCTGGACCTTCGGCAGCATGATGCAGTCGAGGTTCTGGCCGGCGCCCTCGACGACGGTGACGACGTCGCGGTACGTCCAGTGGGTCGTCCAGTCGTTGACGCGGACCACGCGGGTCTTGCCGGTCCAGTCGCCCTCGTTCAGGAACTTCACGATGGTGTGGCGGGCCTCGGGCTTGGCCAGCGGCGCGCAGGCGTCCTCCAGGTCGAGGAAGACCTGGTCGGCCGCGAGACCCTGGGCCTTCTCCAGGAAGCGCGGGTTGGAGCCGGGCACCGCGAGGCAGGAGCGGCGGGGACGCAACCGGTTCACGGGGCTGGTCATGCGGGGACCTCCGTACATTCAAGGGGGCTGAGCTTGTGAGCTTTCCGGATCTCGTCGACGATACGGCCGATGATCTCGGTGATGCCGAAGTCCTTCGGGGTGAAGACGGCGGCCACACCCGCGCGGCGCAGTTCCTCGCCGTCCGCGTTCGGGATGATGCCGCCGACGATGACCGGGATGTCGGTGGCGCCGGCGTCCTTGAGGCGGTCGAGGACGTCGGGGACCAGCTGGGCGTGCGAGCCGGAGAGGATCGACAGGCCCACCGCGTGCACGTCCTCCTCCAGGGCGGCGTCCACGATCTGCTCCGGGGTGAGCCGGATGCCCTGGTAGACCACCTCGAAGCCGGCGTCGCGGGCCCGGACGGCGATCTGCTCGGCGCCGTTGGAGTGGCCGTCGAGGCCCGGCTTGCCGACCAGGAAGCGCAGCTTGCCGATGCCCAGGTCCTGGGCGGTGCGGTCGACCTTGCGGCGGACCTCGGCCAGCGGGGAGCCGGTCTCGGCCGGCACCGCGACCGGGGCGGAGGAGACGCCGGTGGGGGCGCGGTACTCGCCGAAGACCTCGCGCAGCGCCCCGGACCACTCGCCGGTGGTGACGCCGGCGCGGGCGCACTCCAGGGTGGCCTCCATGAGGTTCTCGGTGCCGCGGGCGGCCTCCTTCAGGAGGTCCAGCGCCTGCTGGGTGGTCGGGAAGACGAACGGGTCGCCGTTGCCCTGGCGGTCCGTGGACTCCTGCCGCTCGGCGCGCCAGCGGGAGACGGCGCCGACCACGCGGGCCTCGACGGCCGGGTCGACGGTCTGGATCGCCGTGTCGAGGTCCGCGGTGAGCGGGTTCGGCTCGGTCGACTGGAAGACGTTGACGCCGATGATCTTGTCCTCGCCGGACTCGATCCGGGCGCGGCGCTCGGCGTGCGAGGAGACCAGCTGGGCCTTGAGGTAGCCGGACTCGACGGCGGCCATCGCGCCGCCCATCTCCTGGATCCGGTCGATCTCGGCCAGGCACTCGGTGACGAGGGCGTCGACCTTGGCCTCGATGACGTGGGAGCCGGCGAAGATGTCCTCGTACTCCAGCAGGTCGGACTCGTGGGCGAGGACCTGCTGGATGCGGAGCGACCACTGCTGGTCCCACGGCCGGGGGAGGCCCAGGGCCTCGTTCCAGGCGGGGAGCTGGACGGCACGGGCGCGGGCGTCCTTGGAGAGGGTGACGGCCAGCATCTCCAGGACGATCCGCTGGACGTTGTTCTCCGGCTGGGCCTCGGTGAGGCCGAGCGAGTTGACCTGGACGCCGTAGCGGAAGCGCCGCTGCTTGGCGTCCTCGATCCCGTACCGCTCGCGGGTCACCCTGTCCCAGATGCGGCCGAAGGCGCGCATCTTGCACATCTCCTCGATGAAGCGGACACCCGCGTTCACGAAGAAGGAGATGCGAGCGACGACCTCGCCGAACCGCTCCTCGGGCACCTGGCCCGAGGCGCGGACGGAGTCGAGGACCGCGATGGCGGTGGACATCGCGTACGAGATCTCCTGGACCGGAGTGGCCCCCGCCTCCTGCAGGTGGTAGCTGCAGATGTTGATCGGGTTCCACTTCGGGATGTTGTTGACCGTGTACGCGATCATGTCCGTCGTGAGGCGGAGCGAGGGGCCGGGCGGGAAGACGTGCGTCCCGCGCGACAGGTACTCCTTCACGATGTCGTTCTGCGTGGTGCCCTGGAGCTTGGTGATGTCCGCACCCTGCTCCTCGGCCGCCACCTGGTAGAGCGCCAGGAGCCACATCGCCGTGGCGTTGATGGTCATCGAGGTGTTCATCTGCTCCAGGGGGATGTCCTGGAACAGCCGGCGCATGTCACCGAGGTGCGAGACCGGGACCCCGACCCGGCCGACCTCGCCGCGGGCGAGGACGTGGTCCGGGTCGTAGCCCGTCTGGGTCGGCAGGTCGAAGGCGACCGACAGACCGGTCTGGCCCTTGGCGAGATTGCGCCGGTACAGCTCGTTGGACGCCTCGGCGGTCGAGTGACCGGCGTAGGTCCGCATGAGCCACGGCCGGTCCTTCTGGCGCTCAGTCATGTGAGGTCCCCGGGCTCAGATGTTGCGGAAGCGGTTGATGGCGTCGATGTGCTGGGCGCGCAGTTCCTCGTCGCGGACGCCGAGGCCCTCCTGGGGGGCGAGGGCGAGGACGCCGACCTTGCCCTGGTGGAGGTTGCGGTGGACGTCGTACGCGGCCTGGCCGGTCTCCTCCAGGGTGTACGTCTTGGAGAGCGTGGGGTGGATCTTGCCCTTGGCGATCAGGCGGTTGGCCTCCCACGCCTCGCGGTAGTTCGCGAAGTGCGAGCCGATGATGCGCTTCAGCGACATCCACAGGTAGCGGTTGTCGTACTCGTGCATGTAGCCCGAGGTGGAGGCGCAGGTGGTGATGGTGCCGCCCTTGCGGGTGACGTAGACGGAGGCGCCGAAGGTCTCGCGGCCCGGGTGCTCGAAGACGATGTCGATGTCCTC
Organism: Streptomyces hydrogenans; assembly: GCF_014656075.1. Classification (GTDB taxonomy): domain Bacteria; phylum Actinomycetota; class Actinomycetes; order Streptomycetales; family Streptomycetaceae; genus Streptomyces; species Streptomyces hydrogenans. Next base: position 47,639 of record NZ_BNBS01000012.1, on the reverse strand, counting down.
GCCGCCGGTGAACTCGCGGATCTTGGAGCCGAACCGCTTCCACTCGCGCGGGTCCTGGGTCCGCTCGTCCTTCCAGAACTTGTAGCCCTCGGCGTTGCGGTCGATGACCGCCTCGGCGCCCATGGCGCGGCAGATGTCGGCCTTCTCGGGGGAGGAGACGACACAGATCGGGTTGGCGCCGCCGGCCAGCGCGAACTGGGTGGCGTAGGAGCCGAGGCCGCCGCTGGCGCCCCAGATGAGGACGTTGTCGCCCTGCTTCATGCCGGCGCCGTTGCGCGAGACCAGCTGGCGGTAGGCGGTGGAGTTGACCAGACCGGGTGCCGCCGCCTCCTCCCAGCTGAGGTGCTTCGGCTTCGGCATCAGCTGGTTGGACTTGACCAGCGCGATCTCGGCGAGGCCGCCGAAGTTGGTCTCGAAGCCCCAGATCCGCTGCTCGGGGTCGAGCATCGTGTCGTTGTGGCCGTCCGAGGACTCCAGCTCGACCGAGAGGCAGTGCGCGACGACCTCGTCGCCCGGCGTCCAGGCGTTCACGCCCGGGCCGGTGCGCAGCACGACGCCGGCGAGGTCGGAGCCGATCACGTGGTACGGCAGGTCGTGGCGCTTGGTCAGCTCGGAGAGCCGGCCGTAGCGCTCCAGGAAGCCGAAGGTGGAGACGGGCTCGAAGATCGAGGTCCAGACCGAGTTGTAGTTCACGGAGCTGGCCATGACGGCGACGAGCGCCTCGCCGGGGCCCAGCTCGGGGAGCGGGACCTGGTCGAGGTGGAGCGACTTGCGGGGGTCCTTGTCGCGGCTGGCGACGCCGGCGAACATCTCGGCCTCGTCCTTGTGGACGGTGACGGCCTTGTACGACTCGGGGAGCTTGATGTTCGCGAAGTCGGCGGACGTGGCGTCCTGCGACTGGATCGCGTCCAGGATTTCCTTCACGGTGTGCCTCCGGCGGAGAGCGTCCGGGAGCGGACGCCTGAGGGGTACGTCGGGGAGTGCTGCTGCTGTGGAGGTGTGCCGTCGGTTCGGCTCGGGTGGTGCGTGGCGGCGCCGGTGTGGGGCGCGAGGGTGCCTGTGACGCAGGCGTCCGGGCGCACGGCCGGGAGGGCCGTGGGGACAGCCGGACCGCGGGTCTTCTCCGCGCTCCGGCCGCCCGGACAACATCAACGTATGGCACGCCGTGTCACGTGACAAGGCACTGCGTGCCAACAATTTCTCTCAGATGCGAAAAGGTGCTCACGGATGAGCGATGATCGATCGAATGCCCCTCTGAGCTGGGGGAACACGACGAGGGCCGCCCCCGGGAAACCGGGGGCGGCCCTCGTGTCGGACCTTGGAAGGCGAGGGAGAAGGGCTCCTCAGCCCTTCGTGAGTGCCTGCTGGATGGTCCGCATGACCTCGTCCAGCGGAGCGTCCGTACGGGCCACCGCGACCAGCACGTCACCCGAGGTGGAGACCCGCGCGGCCGGCGTCTCCCAAGACGGCTGGGTCTGCTGGGGGGAGGGGGCCGGACGGCCCGCGCCTATGCCCGTGCCGAAGGTCTCCCGGACGATCGCGAAGGCGTGGTCGAGCTGGCTCTCCACGTCGCCCTGGCCGCCCGCCCGCAGCCAGCGCCGCAGCACGTGGTTGTGGGCCGTCACCACCGCGGAGGCCGCCACCTCGGCGAGCAGCGGGTCGTCGTTGCCGTCGTGGTGGTCGCGCTCGTCGAAGTGGCCCAGGAGGTAGCGCGTGAAGAGCCGCTCGTAGCGGGCCACCGAGGCGATCTCGCGCTCCCGCAGCGTCGGCACCTCGCGGGTCAGCCGGTAGCGGGCCACGGAGATCGCGGGGGAGCCCGCGTACATCTTCATGACCTCCTTGATGCCCCGGCACACGGTGTCGAGCGGGTGCTCGTGCGGCGGGGCCGCGTTCAGCACCGCCTCCGCGCGCACCAGCGTGTCGTCGTGGTCCGGGAAGATCGCCTCCTCCTTGGACCGGAAGTGGCGGAAGAAGGTCCGCCGGGCCACCCCGGCCGCCGCCGCGATCTCGTCGACCGTGGTGGCCTCGTACCCCTTCGTCGCGAAGAGCTCCATCGCGGCCGCCGCCAGCTCCCGGCGCATCTTCAGCCGCTGCGCGGCGGCACGGGTCCCCGCCGCGCTCTCCTGGGGAGCGTCGGAGGAAGAGGTGGCACGGGGTGTCTTCACGGCCTTGGGCATGACCCGAACGTACTGCATCCGTGCAGGAAGACGCGCCTGCGGGGGCGGGCCGCCGGGGGGCTCCAGCAGCCCGCCCCACCCCTGTCCGGGATCGCCGGGCTCAGCGACGGGCATATTCGCGGAAGCCGCGCCCCGTCTTGCGGCCGAGGCAGCCGGCCGCCACCAGGTGCTCCAGGAGCGGCGCGGGGGCCAGCCCCGGGTCGCGGAACTCGCGGTGCAGCACCTTCTCGATCGCCAGCGAGACGTCCAGGCCGACCACGTCCAGCAGCTCGAACGGACCCATCGGGTAGCCGCCGCCCAGCTTCATCGCCGTGTCGATGTCGTCCAGCGTCGCGTAGTGCTCCTGGACCATCTTGACCGCGTTGTTCAGGTACGGGAACAGCAGCGCGTTCACGATGAAGCCGGCCCGGTCGCCGCAGTCCACGCCGTGCTTGCGGATCTTCGCGGTGACCTCGCGGACCGTGGCGTGCACGTCGTCGGCGGTCAGCACCGTCCGGACGATCTCGACCAGCTTCATCGCCGGCGCCGGGTTGAAGAAGTGCATGCCGATGACGTCCTGCGGCCGCGTGGTGGCCTTGGCGCAGGCCACGACCGGCAGCGAGGAGGTCGTGGTGGCGAGCACCGCGCCCGGCTTGCAGATCTTGTCCAGACGGGCGAACAGCTCCTGCTTGATCCCCAGGTCCTCGGCGACCGCCTCGACCGCCAGGTCGACCTCGGCGAAGGCGTCCAGCGAACCGGCCGGGACGATCCGCGCCAGCGTCTCGTCGCGGGCCTCACCGGTCATCCGGCCCTTGCTCACCGAGCGCTCCAGCGACTTGGCGATGTACGCCTTGGCCGCGTCCGCCTTCTCCTGCGAGCGGGCCGCGAGGACCACGTCGTACCCGGCCTTGGCGAAGACCTCGGCGATGCCGGAGGCCATCGTGCCCGAACCCGCCACGCCCACCGAGTGGACCTCGCGGCCCGCGCCGCCGGCGCCCGAGGCCGCCGGGGTCAGCGCGTCGGCCACCTTCTCGGCCGCGCCCGGCGCCGCGTAGGTGTAGAAGCCGCGGCCCGCCTTGCGGCCGGTGAGCCCGGCCTCGGAGAGCTGCTTCAGGATCGGCGCGGGGGCGTGCAGCCGGTCGTGGGACGCCTGGTACATCGCGTCGAGGACGGTGCGGGCCGTGTCGATGCCGACCAGGTCGAGCAGCTCCAGCGGGCCCATCGGCAGACCGCAGCCCAGCTTCATGGCCGCGTCGATGTCCTCGCGGGAGGCGTAGCGGGCCTCGTACATGGCCGCGGCCTGGTTGAGGTAGCCGAAGAGCAGCCCGTCCGCGATGAAGCCGGCCCGGTCGCCGACCGCCACCGGCTCCTTGCCCAGGTCCTGGGCCAGTCGGGTGACCGCGTCCACCGCCCGCGGGTCGGTCAGCACCGAGGAGACCACCTCGACCAGCTTCATGGCCTGGACCGGCGCGAAGAAGTGCAGGCCGAGGACGCGCTCCGGGTGCGCCGAGTCGGCGGCGAGCCGGGTCACCGACAGCGCGTTGGTGCCGGTGGCGAGGATGGCGTCCGGCCGGACGATGCCGTCCAGCGCGCGGAGGACCTCCTGCTTGGTCTCGTACGCCTCCGGGACCACCTCGATGACGAGGTCGGCCGCGGCGGCGGCCTGGAGGTCCGAGTAGACGCGGAAGCGCGCCAGCGCGTCCTGCCGCTCGTCCTCGGTGATGCGCTCGCGGGCCACCGCGCGGGCGGTGGACGCCTCCAGGGCGGCGACGGCCCGGGCGCCGGCGGACTCGCTGACGTCGATGCCGACGACCTCACGGCCGGCCCGGACGAGGACGTCGGCGATGCCGGTGCCCATGGTGCCGAGGCCGACGACGGCGATGGTGGAGAGAGGGGTGTCCATCAGGGGACTCCTGGGAGGAAGAGTGACGACTGAAGGCGGTGCGCGCACGGAGAAAGGGGCGCGGAAATACCGGGAACGCGGCCGGCCGCGCGAAGGCGGCGCCACGGTGTACGGCGATGCGGCCCCGTGCGCACGGCGGCGAGGGCCTGAAGAGAGAAGAAAAGGGAGACGAGGGCTCTGTCCCTGAACCACGTCGAGAACTGCCGAACCGACCAGCGCCCGCCGCGGCTGCGTCACCAGGCCGCGGCGAGAAGTGCGGGGGTTCCCCGCTCACTTGAGATTAACCGGCCGGTAACGAGCGCGCCAGTCCTGGGAAGTCGGGAAAATGTGATGTGGATCGCGGATAGCCTCGGATTCATGGAAATCGCCGAGGGAATCTCCGAAGATCCCGAATTCTGCTCGATGATCGATCGATTGCGGGACGAGATCGAGAACGAGGAAGGAGCCGTTCCCGCCGCATTCGGAGAACTCGCCCGCACCACCGACCCCGAGGAACTCCACCGGCTGCTCACGGCGCCCGCGCAGCCGCTCTGGGCCCGCGAGATCGCCGCCTACCTGCTCGGCGTGACCGGCGACCGGCGCTCCTTCGAGGCCCTCGTCCTCCTCCTCAACCACCGGGACCCCGAGCGGTGCGTCACCGCCGCCCACGCCCTCGTCCGGCTCGGCGACCCGCGCACCGCCCGGGCCGCCGCGGCCCTCGCCACCAACGAACTCCGGGCCGCCTACGCCCTCCTGCCGGTCCGGCTCCTCGCCGACCTGCGCGCCCCCGAGTCCGTCCCGGCCCTCGTCACCGTGCTGGAGCGACGGCTAGCGGCCGGCGACCCGCACTGGCGCGTCGGCCTCGCCTGCGTCGAGGGCCTCGGCACCCTCGGCGACCCGCTCGCCCGGGACGTCCTCGAAGCGGCCCTCCCGCACCCCCGCCTCGGCCGGGCCGCCGAGCGCTCCCTCACCCTCCTCGGCGGCCCGGGCGCCTGACCGGTCGCCGCCGCGCACGGCGGCGAGCACCCCGGACAGCCCGGTCAGGACCGGCGGAAGCGCCGCCAGCGCGAAGCAGACGGCGAGCGGGAGCCGGCCCACCAGCAGCCCCGCCCCGGCGGTCGCCGACGTGGAGCCCGCGTTGAAGGCCGTGTTCACCCAGGCCCCGGCCCGGGTACGGCGCTCCGCCGCGACGGACTCGTCGGCCAGCAGATACGCGGTCGTGAGCGCCGGCGCCACGCACAGTCCGCCCAGCGCCACCCCGGCGACCAGCAGGTACGGATGCGGGGCCAGCCCCGTCACCACCAGGACGGCGCCGAGCGCCAGGCCCAGCACCGCCAGCCGGGTCGCGGCCGGAGCGCGCCACGGCACCGCGCCGAACAGCAGCCCGCCGACGGCGCTGCCCGCCGACAGCGCGGCCATCGCCCACGGCACCAGGCCGGGCCGCCCGGCCGTGTCGGCGAAGGCGATCACCAGCAGCTCCACGGCCCCCAGGCACAGGCCCAGGGCGGCCGCCCCGGCCGCCGCCCGCCCGACGCCGCGCGGCCGCGGTCCCGCGGGGACGGCACCGGCGGCGCGGGCAGCCTTCGCGCCCGGGACGGACCGGGTGAGCGGCGAGGCGGACAGCAGCAGACCGCCCGTCAGGACCAGGGCCGCGCCGAGCGCGAGACCGGCCGGCGGGGCCGCCGCGAGCAGCAGCAGCCCGACCAGCAACGGACCGGTGACGAAGAGCAGTTCCTCGGCGACCGTGTCCAGGCTGTAGGCCCGCCGCAGCAGGTCCCGGTCGGTGAGGGTCCGGCTCCACAGCGCCCGCGTCACCGGCCCCAGCGGCGGTGTCGTCATGCCCGCCGCCCCGGCCAGGACCACCAGGACGGCGCCCGGCACGCCCGGCCGGGCGGACACCGCGGCGAGGACGGCGAGCAGCGTCGCGTAGCCGAGGACCAGGGGCGGCAGGGCGCGGGAGGGGCTGTACCTGTCGACGAGCGCGGCCCGCGCCGGGGAGAGGAGCACGGCGGTGAGCCCGAGGGCGGCCAGGGCGGTCCCGGCCGTGGCGTACGAGCCGGTGGCCGCCTTCACGGAGAGCAGCAGGGAGAGCGGGGCGACCCCGTTGGAGAGCCGGCCGAGCAGACCGGCGCCGAAGGTCCGACGGGCGTGCGGGGCCCGCAGGACGGCCGCGTACGACGGCACGCGGGCAGGCGTGGGAGCAGGGGGTGTCGATGACATGGAGGTGTTCCTCGGAAGAGGGCGCGCGTCAGCCCCGGGGGAGCGCGCCGGGCGTGCGGGGACGGCGGGACGCCGCGCCGGGGACGGACCCGGGGGCACGGTCGTCGGGACGCCGACTCCTACGCACGGAAGAGGAACACGCGCGTCAACGTATCAGCCGGAGCTCCGCCCGTCCCTCCTCGGGACGCTCCTCGGGGCGCCCCGCCGGGACCAGCGCGAACGCCTCGATCTCCCTCAGCGGCTCGGGCCGCACCAGCGCGTCCACCTGGAGCGCGGAGCTCGCGGGCACCGGACGTCCTCGCGCACGCCACTGACGACGCCCGCGCCTTTCCGGGGCGCGGGCGTCGTCAGTGAGGAGGAACTCAGGGCCGACGCACGTGTCCGAGCAGCCCGTGCAGGGTGGTGCCGGCCCGCAGGCCCCGGGCGGCCGCCGCCTTCATGCCGACCTGCGTGCCGGCCTGCGTCCCGGCCTCGTCCCCGGCCGTCTCCGTCCCGGAGGCCTTCCCGGCCTTCTTCCCCGCCTTCTTCGGCGCGGCGGCCGGCTCCGGCTCGGGTGCCGGGAGGGCGGCGCAGACGGCGTCGACCTCCGCGCCGCCCTCGGCGCGCGGCACGGTGCCGGTGGCGAGGTAGGCGCTCAGGTGCTCGTCGAGGCAGTCGTTCCCGGCGAGGGTCACGCCGTGGTTCCCACCGCCCTGCTCGACGACCAGGCTGGAGCCGCGCAGCATCCGGTGCAGGGCGAGCCCGCCCTCGTACGGGGTGGCGGCGTCGTCCGTGGCCTGGAGGACCAGGACCGGGGACAGCTGGTCGTTGCCGACGTCCGGCGGGGTGAGCGGCTCCACCGGCCAGAACGCGCAGGGTGCGTTGTACCAGGCGTTGTTCCAGGTGGAGAACGGCGCCTTGGCGTGGACGTTCCAGCTGTCCTTCCGCCACACGTTCCAGTCCCGGGGCCAGGCGGCGTCCCGGCACTGCACGGCGGTGTAGACGGAGTAGCCGTTGTCGGCGGCGGAGTCGGCCTCGCCGTACCGCTCCCAGGCGGCGGTGAGCGGGGCCGGGTCGCCCTCGTTCACGTAGGCGGAGAAGGCGCTCGCGAGCTTGGGCCAGTACCCGTCGTAGTAGCCGCCGGGCAGGAAGGTGTCCTCCAGCTCGCCCGGGCCGACCTTGCCGCCGGCCGGGGAGTCGCGCAGCTCCTCGCGCATCCGGTACCAGGCGGCCTCGACCGCCGCGGGGTCGGTGCCCAGTCCGTAGACGGCGTCGTGCTTCGCCACCCAGGCCATGAGGTCCTTGTGCCGGGTGTCGAAGGCGTAGTCCTGCGCGATGTTGTCCTCGTACCAGACGCCGTTCGGGTTCACCACGGAGTCCAGCGCCATCCGCCGCACCCGCTCCGGGTACAGCCGGGCGTAGACGGCGCCGAGGTAGGTGCCGTACGAGTAGCCGAGGTAGTTGATCCGCTGGGCGCCGAGCGCCTTGCGGACGAGGTCGAGGTCGCGGGCGGTGGAGACGGTGTCGATGAACGGCAGGACGTCCGCGTGCTTCTTGCCGCAGGCGGCGGCGAAGGCCTGGGCGCGCTCCACGGCGGTCCGCTCGCCGTCGGCGCCGCGCGGCACCGAGTCGGGGCGCACCGGGTCGAAGTGGCCGGGCCGGCAGTCGAGCGCGGGCTCGCTCCTGCCGACGCCGCGCGGGTCGAAGCCGATCACGTCGTACTGGGCGGCGACCTTCGGCGGCAGCGAGGCGGCGACGTAGCCGGCCATGCCGCGGCCGCTGCCGCCCGGGCCGCCGGGGTTGACCAGGAGCGGGCCCTGGGAGGTCTTCGCGGTGTGCGGGATCCGGGTCAGCGCGAGCGTGATGCTCCGGCCGGCCGGGTCGTCGTGGTTCAGCGGCACCCCGAGGGTGGCGCACTGGAGCTTCGGGTACGCCTTGGTGCCGCAGTCGGTCCAGGCGAGCGGAGGGAGGGGGCGGGGGACCGGTTCACCGGTGCCCGCGGCGGACGCGGGCAGGACGGTGACCGTCCCGGCGACCAGCGCCCCAGCGGCGATCAGCATTCCTGCGCGGGTGGTCATGGAGCGTGGAGTGCCCCGCGGGGCGCGGGACACGACCTGTTCCGCCGGTAATCGACCCGAAAGGAGGGGGCGATGACGGCGTGTCAGGTGACTCCCCGGCGTGTCGGCGGGCTCAGAGCAGGCTGAGCTGCTCCGCGTCGCCCGCGGGCGGGGCGGGGGACCCGGACGGGCCGGCGGCGGGGCGCGGGACGCGGCGCGGGGTGCCCCGGTGGGCCGGGCCGATGCCGAACTCGGCGGCCAGCTCGTGCACCTGGCGGGTGATCCGGCGCTGGTACCAGGTGGGGGCGTAGGCGCCGCCGGCGTACATCCGCTCGTAGCGGCCGACGAGGTGGGGGTGGTGGCGGGCGAGCCAGGTCATGAACCACTCGCGGGCGCCGGGCCGCAGGTGGAGGACGAGCGGGGTGACGGAGACGGCGCCGGCCTCGGCGACGGCGCGGACGGTGGTCCGCAGCTGCTCGGGGGAGTCGCCGAGGAAGGGCACCACGGGGGCCATGAGGACCCCGCAGCCGATGCCGTGCCCGCCCAGGGTGCGGACCACGTCCAGGCGGCGGTGCGGGGAGGGCGTGCCGGGCTCGATCGTGCGCCACAGCTCCTCGTCGGTGAAGCCGACCGAGACGGAGACGCCGACCTCGGTGACCTCGGCGGCCTGGGTCAGCAGTTCCAGGTCGCGCAGGATCAGGGTGCCCTTGGTGAGGAGGGAGAACGGGTTGGCGCGGTCGCGCAGCGCGGTGAGGATGCCGGGCATGAGGCGGTACCGGCCCTCGGCCCGCTGGTAGCAGTCGACGTTGGTGCCCATGGCGATGTGGGCGCCCTGCCAGCGGGGGGAGGCGAGCTGGCGGGTGAGCAGCTCGGGGGCGTTGACCTTGACCACGATCTGGGAGTCGAAGCCGAGGCCGGTGTCCAGGTCGAGGTAGCTGTGGGTCTTGCGCGCGAAGCAGTAGACGCACCTGTACTGCCGGTTAGGACGCGCTAGGATCCGTCACCCAAGTGACTTAGGACGGGGCGGCCATGACCGGCTTTCAGCGGGGTGCGATCTACACCCGGATCAGTCGAGACGACGAACTCACCGGCGACGGCGTCACCCGTCAGGACGAGGATGCCGGGGCGCTCGCCCTCGCGCGAAGCATCCCGGTCCAGGGGCGCTACACCGACAACGACATCTCCGCGACCACCGGCAAACGGCTGCGCCCCGACTACGAGCGGCTCCTGACCGCCGTGCGCGCCGATCAGGTGGACGTCGTGATCGTGGCTGCCCTGAGCCGGCTGTGGCGCAACCGCCGCGAGCGGGCCGAGGGGATGGAACTCTTCCGCAAGCACGGCGTCTCGATCCTCGCCGTCAAGGGCCCCGAGCTGGACCTGACCACCGCGAGCGGCCGGCTCCTCGCGGGCCTCCTCGGCGAGGTCGACTCGTTCGAGGTGGAGCAGATGAGCGAGCGCGAGAAGCGGGAGATGCGTCAGCGGGTGGAGAGGGGCCTCCCCGCGACCGGCCCGAGGGCGTTCGGCTACAGCGCAGACGGCTGGACGACCATCCCCGAGGAGATGTCCGAGATCGTCAAGGCGTACGAGACGTTCGTGGTCACGAGGTCCGTATCCGGCATCACGCGGGACCTGCGCGAGCGAGGAATCCTCAACAAGGACGGGGAGCCCTGGACCAACAACGGGGTGAGGCACGTCCTGAAGAACCCCCGGTACGCGGCGCTGCGGGAGTACGAGGGGAAGCTGTACGAGGGGAAATGGCCGGCAGGCATCCCCGAGGATCTATGGCGCGCCGCCCAGCACATTTTTGAGACCGAGGACCGGGCCACCTCCCCGGGACCCGCACGGCGCCACCTCCTCTCCGGCATCGCCCTGTGCGGTATCTGCGCCGACGGGACCACCGTGACGAGCGGATCCCGAGGGGTGAAGAAGAACCGGACCGAGGGTGACGAGGAGCGCCCGGAGGACGAAACCGAACTCCTCGTAGAGGACGACGAGGCGACGTCGCAGCCCACCTATCGGTGCCGCGTGAGCAAGCACCTCACCCGGAACATGGAACCTGTGAACGACTGCGTGGAGGAGTACGTGATCGCCCGGCTCTCCCGCCCCGACGCGGCCGATCTGTTCCACGATGAAGCGGCCCCGGGCGCCGAGGATCTCCGGGCACAGGCGGTAGCGCTGCGGGCCCGCCTGAAGGCCCTCGCCGCCGCGTTCGCGGACGACGACGAGGCGGACGTGATGGAGTTCCGCGACGCGACCCGACGCCTGCGTGAGCGCCTCGCGGACGTGGAAAGCCGCATGGCCCACCCGCAGCGGGCACGGATCCTCTCGGGCCTGGTGGACGCGGACGACGTGCGCACCGCGTGGAAGGGGCTCAGCCTCGATCGCAGGCGCGCCGTGGTGAACCTCCTCGCCGAGGTGACCGTGGACCGAGCGGGCGGCGGCGGGCGCCGGCCGTTCAACCCGGGCACCGTGCGGATCGTCCCCCGCGTCTGACGGTGGCCCTTCCGGGGGCCGAATAGGAGGCCACACACATGAGAAGCGCCCCTCTGACGGGCTGAACAGCGGGCACCACGGTCAGTGCTCCACCCCGTACAGGCATCCCCGCACGGACTACTCCAGCCCGTCTCGCACGGCACTGCGGGAAGGCGGGCTGTCAGCCGGTCGGGGCGGGCTGTCCGGCGATCTGGGTGATGGTGAACTGGACGAACTCGGCAGGTCGTACGGGGGCGACGCCGATGTCGCAGATGACCTTCCCGTCGGCGATGGTCTCGGCCTTGTTGTTGGTTTCGTCGCAGATCACGTAGAACGCCTCGTCGGGGGTGCGGCCCTGCAGGGCGCCCTGGCGCCACTGGTCGGTGAGGAAGGAAGTGATCGACTGCCGCAGCGACTTCCACAGCGTCTCGTCGTTGGGCTCGAAGACCGCCCAGGTCGTGGCCTGCTGGATGGAGTCGCCGAGGCAGGAGACGAGGCGGCGGACGTTGAGGTACTTCCAGTCGCGGCTGGAGGACCTGGTGCGGGCGCCCCACACGAGCAGGCCCCTGTCGGGAAAGCTGCGCAGGCAGTTGACGCCCTCAGTGTTCAGCTCTCCGTGCTGGTCGTCGGTGAGGACGGTGAGGAGTTCCGTGACGCCGCGCAGGTTCTGGTTGGCGGGGGCCTTGAAGACGCCGCGCTCGGTGTCGGTGCGGGCCCAGATGCCCGCCATGTGACCGCTCGGCGGCACTGTGCGCTCCTGGCCGTCCACGCCCGGGACCTTGACCCACGGGTAGTACAGGGTGGTAAAGGCGGCATCGTCGGTGTCGGGCGCGGCGAGCTTCTCGGTGAAGGTCTTCACCTGACCCGGGTCCTGGCCGGGCGGCACGTCGAGGATCGCAAGCCGGTCCCGCTGCTCGGTGCAGTGCTTCACCACCGCGGCCATCCGGGCGGCGCCCTCGGCGTGGTCGGGCGCCGCTTCAGAGGACGCGTCCGTGGTCATGTCCCACAGGCTGGGCACGGCGACCATCGAGACCTCGGGCACGCTCTTCAGGCCGGCCAGGCCCGTGCGGGACTCCTCGTCCCCGTTGAGGTCCTGGACGGAAACGGCGTTCTGCGGGTGGGTGAAGCCCACCACGTAGCAGGTGGTGCCGCCGTTGGCGAAGAACCCGTAGACGGCCTCCGCCAGCGCGAGACACCGCTCCAGCGTGCGGCGCTCGACCGGGTCCTTCGCCTCCACGAGCTCCTCGGAGAGGCCCTCCATGCTGTAACGGAACACGAATTCCCGCCAGCTGCTGATCTGCCGCGGGACCTGGCGTTCGGCCTCGGAGAACGGCGCATTCGCACCGTCAGGGACGTCCTTGGCCGAGGGCTTCGTGTAGCCGAGGAACGCCGGGGTCGACGTGCCCACCCCGACGATCATGCGTACCCCGCTGGACATCTCCGTCACGTAGACCCCAGGCACCTTCGGGCTGGCCATTCGCGCTCCTCGATAAATAGGGGACAGCTGCTTGCCGATGCCCTAGCCGCCCGGCGATCTCCAGACCTGCCCACGGGCGAATGGGGCGAGCAAAGCAAACAGCACAGACCAAATTCCTAAATCGGAAGTACCACCCAAATCTCCTTAATCCAGACCCATGTTAGGTCCAGCAGAGCCTCGCAAACCCACCTTCCGGGTGAACCCTCAACGCTGCACGTAAGGCAGCGACCGGGAGGGCAGGAGGAGCCGCCGAGAGAGGTACGGTTCTGGTCAGTCATGTGTTGCGACGACTGCCGGGATTCACCGCTGAGGAGATGGGTGCTCCGCCGTGCCACCGGTCAGCCGACCCGGTCCGGATCGAGCGCCCGGTAGATCGTGGCTCGTCCCACTCCGAGTTCGTCGGCGATTTCCTGCACGGTGTGCCGGGGCCGGCCGTCTTCGTCCCGCTCGTCGCGCATGAACCGGGCGTGCCGGACCTGTGCCGGGGTGAGCGCGCTCTTCCGGCCGCCCACCTTCCCCTTGGCCCGAGCGGACGCGAGCCCGTCCATGGTCCGCTCCACGTTCAGGCTGCGCTCGAACTCGGCGACCGCGCCGAGGATCTGGAACATGAACCGCCCCACGGGGGTGGAGGTGTCCAAGCCCTGGTCCAAGACGACGAGATCCACGGTGCGCGCCTCCAGCTCGGCGGACACCTCCAGCAGGTGCTTCAGGGAGCGCCCGAGCCGGTCGAGCTTCGTGATCACGAGGGTGTCCCCGGCGCGCAGCCGGGTCATCACCTTGTCCAGCTCGGGGCGGTTCGTCAGCTTGCCGCTGATCTGGTCGAGGTAGATCTCTTCGCAGCCGGCCACCTCCAGGGCGGTGCGCTGCGCGTCAAGGTTCTGGTCTGTGGTGGACACGCGTCCGTAGCCAATCCTCATGTCAACTACCGTACCCAAAACGGGGGTTAGCGATACATTGATTCGGACACGAGTTGTGAGACACGAAAACCCTGGAGCCGCCGTCCGGCCCGAGGATGTCTCGCAAACGATCGTTTTCGGTCGATGCTTCAAAGATGCTGTCTGATGACCGAGTTGAAAGCCTGCTCTTGCCCTCCCCCTGCGAGCCTCGCCGGACGGTCATGGGCGCCGCGTCGCCTTCTCTCATGTGACACCTTTGCGGTGAGCGGGAGTCCGTGGATGCCCTCGGAGGCGGGATGGGGTCAGTGCGCGGCTTATGGACCTGGGGTCAACGTCTACCCTCGCGTGCCCGCCGCTTGTGACTGAGCGCCTCAGTCGGCGGATGAGGGTTGAGTTGGCTAGTCGAGCGAATGAGTGCTCAGATGCTCGGCATGTCGAAGTTGTGCGAATCCGGCGATGGGAAGCCCGCGACGCGGATGGGTGGGACCAGGTGCCAAGCCTGCTACCGCTACTACAAGAACCACGGCACCTTCGAACGGGCAGGTCGCCGGCCTCCGATCAGCATGGAGGTGGTGCTTCAGAACGTGGAGCCTTCCGGTTCGGGATGCTTGGTTTGGAAGGGGGCGACGGACAAGGACGGCCGCCCGCAGTACTACGACGGCGACCGTTACGCGGCGGGAGAGAACCCTCTCGTCTTCGTGCAGCGCTGGGTCTTCGAACGTCACTCCGACGAGCCGCTCGCGCCAGGGCAGACCGTCACCCGCGACTGCGAGAACAAGCTCCTGTGCATCAATCACGAGCACGCCACTTTGTGGCGGAACCTGGGAACCGCAGCCTTCGTGCGCCATGACGATCCCCGAGGCGGCGACGACACTCCTGACGTCGACGAATGCGTGAACGGGCACCCGTTCGGTGACGACAACGTCCCCTACGTGAACCCGAACACCGGGGCGCGCAGTTGTCGGCGCTGCACACGCGACTCGCAGTTGCGCAGACGTGGGATCGATCCGGAGTCGATGCCCTACAAGCCCTATCGGAGGGATGGTGCGCGATGCCGGAGCGGTCACGAGTACGCCGTGTACGGCTCCAAGGATCGCGGCGAGGGGCGTGTCTGCAATGAGTGTGTTCGGATCAAAAACGCGAAGAGCAACCTGAAGCAGAACTACGGCCTCACCTTCAAAGATGTCGCCCAGATGCTCATAGGCCAGGGTGGCGCCTGCGCGACATGCCTGAGCCCCTTCACGAAAGTTGATCCCGACGACCACCGTATGGGCGACGCGAACGTCGACCACTGTCACGCTCGTGGGCACAACCGTGGGCTGCTCTGCATGGATTGCAACATCGCCCTCGGCAAGATCAAGGACAGCACAGCGACGCTCAGCAGGATGATCGCCTATCTGGAGGCGTGATCTTCCGCACGCCACTCAACCACTCACTCGCCAACTGAACCGATCAGTCACGCCACAGCGGCAAGGGGGAGACTGAGCGGTTGCGCATTGCTGTGCAGCGGGTGTGCAGGGGGAGGGGAAGGCGGGCGCGCAGATACGGCCGGCGGACGAGGGCCTCGCGCAGGTGCGGCATAGGGGTCCGGAGCTGAATCAGGTTGAACGGGTCCAGGTGGGTGGACAGTTCCGGGGCGGGGGCGCCCCTCGTGGTCGCGGGCATCGGTTCTCCTCGTCGGCCGGGGCGCCCCGAGCGCGCCGCTCCCTGCCCGTGCAACGCCCTTACAGCCCCCGCGAGTCCCTCGATTGCTCCGCGACCGCGACAGGGGCGCAGCGGGCGACGTACGCCCTCGGGGCCCACCCGCCCTGTCGCTACCGCTTGTCTCCGCGACGGAATGCGGTCGAACCGGCGACTCGGCGTCACGCAAGCGAAGAGAACGTCTAGTCCACGGAGATCACGGCGCGGGCGATCTCGATGAACTCCTCCAACTGGTCGTTCATCTTCTCGGCCGAGGAGGTCCAGGCCGGCGACTGGACAGGGCGCTCGCCATTCCGTGCGGCCAGGGCTCGCTCGTCGGCGGCTTGCCGGAAGTCTGCCGCCGCGAAGATGAGCCGCTGTGCGGCGTCGGCAACGGCCTCCGGGCCCTCCAGCCGGACGATCTGGCACTTCTGGAAAGCTTCGTCGTAGCGCTCGCCCAAAGTGGCCAGGAGGGCGTCCAACTCCTGCGCCTCCGTGTCGCTCAGCGCCCGGCTGACTGGCCAGGGGATGGCACGGGACAGAGGGACGATCATGTCGCGCACCTTCTCGTAGGTGACGATGCAGTCCACGTATGACTGGCGCCTCAGCTCACGGTGCCACTTGCTGAGGTCTCGGCCGGCCTGGGCCTTGGCTTGCTTGCGAGCGGCTCGCTGAACCATGCCGTGGCCAGCAAGCAAGAAGAGGCCCGTGAGCACGACACCCCCGAGTGTCCAGACGGGGGCCCAGTCGAAGCTTGCGGGTGCTGAGGTAGCGCCTAGTGGGATCAATATCGATTGCATGGCGGCAGTGTGCTGGACGTGCGCTTCGGTCGGGGGCCGTTCGCTACGAGCCGGTCATCCGAGCGCGGCGAGTGAGACGGGCTGAGGCCAGACGTGCCCGTCTCAGTGAAATCGCAGGTCAGAGCTCGTATTTCGCCGGGTGAGACGGGTGAGACGGGCACTTTCGCTATTGCGGCTCTTGCCTACAAGCCCCTCCCCCTCTCGCTCACGTACGGAGTTTTGGAAAGTTGCCCGTCTCACCCGTCTCACTAGGCGTGGAACCGCATATGACCTGCGGTTTCGCTGAGACGGGCAAGTCGAAACCTGCCCGTCTCATGCCCGCCTCGGAGGGGGTCTCAGGGCGTTTCGCCCTCGTCTAACGTGACCGTTGCTCGCCCTGAACGCACGAAAGCCCCCTCGCCGACCCGGCGAGGGGGCTTGGGGTACTGCTAGCGGCCGGTCCAGTCAGCCGTGCTGGAGTCCTTC
The DNA here is from genome assembly GCF_014656075.1 of Streptomyces hydrogenans. GTDB lineage: Bacteria > Actinomycetota > Actinomycetes > Streptomycetales > Streptomycetaceae > Streptomyces > Streptomyces hydrogenans. The sequence continues at coordinate 31,555 of NZ_BNBS01000012.1, read as the reverse complement.
GGCCCCGCAGGCAGTAGGCGGACACCGCCGTACATCTTCACCTGACGGCCGTTGATACGAGGCTTCACCTCGCGGACACCCTTACCTGCGGCGAAGAGAGCTTTGCCGAAGGTGGCCATCGTGCCCGCGTGGTCCCGGCCGTTCTCCTGGCACCATGCCTGCCATGCGTTGAACACCTCGGTCTTATCGCTCTTCGCGGTCGGGTCGAGGATGCAGCAGTCGTCCAGGAACGCGTTCACGGGCTGCGCCGATTCGCGGTAGAGGTTCCACGCGTCCTGGGCGGATGCCGGCACCGTGAACCGCAGCCCGTTGGCCATGAGTCGGTCGTATCCCTCCAAGGCCCACCGGAGCACCCCCGGGAGTTCGTCGGCGAGGATGCGGGGTTCGATCGTGCGGTCCTCCGCACCTTGGAAGCTTTGCGTTGTGGTCGCCACGAGCATGCGAGTCGCCAGAGCCCCGCTTTCGTCCGCGAAGGTCGGGATGTCGTTGGACAGGATCGCGAGCCGGACCGGCAGGCGCCCGTTCCACGGATCCTTGTGCTTCACGTCGACCTGAACAGTGTCCTCGCCCGTGATCATGAGGAGCTTTTCGAGGATCTGATCCTTGTCGCGAGCGGGCACGCGGGCGTTGGGTATGGTCGAAGGGAAGGTGCTCCACTTCGAAGAGCGCTACCGCTACCGATCAAGAGAGGTGCGCACATGGCGGCCAAGAGAGTCGGCTACGAGGACATTGCGGCCGAGTACCGAAAGAAGATCGAGTCCGGCGAGCTGAGCCCGGGGGACATGCTCCCGTCGGTCAAGGCCCTCGCCAGGGAGTTCGGCGGCGTGGCCGACACGACCGTGATCAGGGCTCTCCGCATGCTGAAGCTGGAGGGACTCACCCTCCCGAAGCCGGGTGTTGGCACCGTGGTCGCCGGCCCCGTGAGCGAGAGCATCGCTACCCGAGTCGCGAGGCACGCGGCCACGGGCAGCGCGATGGCCCGTAACGAGTCCTCGCGCATCCTGCGTATCGACACCGTGGGTGCCAGTGAGTCCGTCGCGAGCCGCATGGGAGTCGAGCCGGGAACGCCCGTGCTCATGCGCCACCGCGTCGTGTCCCGGCACGGTGTACCGGTGCACCTGTCCACGTCCTACTACCCGGCGTACGTCTCCGCCGTGACTCCGGAGCTGAGCGACCCCGTGTCCACGGGCGGGTCGCGCGAGCTTGCCGCCGAGCGGCTCGGCTCGGAGCAGAAGGAGGTGATCCAGGAGGTTTCGGCTCGCCCCGCCACGCAGGAAGAAAAGACTGCGTTGGGGCTGAGCGGTGATCCGGTCTACGTGCTCCAGACCATGCGCACTGTCACCCTCGTGGACGATCGCGTCGTGGAGGTTGCAGTCCGCGTCGCGTCCTCGTCGACGGTCATTCGGTGGGTCACCCCTCTGCACCCCGACGGGGAGTGAGCCCCTGGTGTCTGACGGTCTTGAGTGGACACAGCAGAGAGCCCCGGACCGCATCACGCGGTACCGGGGCTATGGCAGTGAAAGGCCCCGTCGCGTGTGCGACGCGAACGGGGCTGGCGCCAGAACCTGATGAGAGGACTGACGTGATCAATCCTGCCACCATTTCCGGGGACGTCGTCTATGTGCTCCGGCTTGCCGGTATGGACCCGGTGAAGATTGGTACGTCTCGGAACCTGGCCGGGCGAGTCAAGGCCCTTCAGACCGGAGTGCCGGCCCGCATTGAGGTCCTTTGGGTCACCCCTGGCGGACAGCCGCTGGAATCGCAGCTCCATGCGGCGTTCACCGCTTACCGGAAGCATGGCGAGTGGTTCGACCTGACGCAGCTCGGGGACCCCGTGGACGCTGTCCGAAGGGTCGTGGAGGCAATCCATGCCGGAGAGCCCGTGTCCGTCCCCGCGAGGGTCCGGCGCCCCCTCGTTCCGGCGCAGCCCGTTGCCCCGGTCAGCGAATGCTTCGGAGCGCGCAACCGGTGTGAGTGCCCCCAATGCGACCCGCCGGGCACGGTGTACCGGCGGGAGGATGTCGAGGAGCCGTCCGGCCGCTGGATTGACGACCTCTTCAAGCGGTGGGCGGACGCGGTCACCGAGGGCGAGGCTCCTGAGCGGCCCTCAAGGGAGGACCGGCACTCCGGGCCCGAGTGGGTCGGCCAGTACACCTGGACCGGCACCCGCTTCGTTCCCTCCCGGACGCGGTCCCTGGACGGGGACCGGGGCAACGACTGACCGCCCGTCCGCGAGCGCGCCAACGCAGAAAGCCCCGGACCGCGACACGCGGTACCGGGGCTGAGGCAGTGGGAGGCCCCGTCACGCATGCGACGCGAACGGGGCCGGTGTCAGAACCTGGTGAGAGGAAATGACGTGATCAACCCCACTACCCAGTTCGGCAACGGGGCTTGCGGAACCACTCCGTGCTCCTGGGAGTGCACCAGCATCATCAGCGCGCGAGAGTGCGTGGCCCTGGCGACGGTGGCGCAGTCCCCGCCCGAGCCTTCGCAGGCCCCCGTTCGTGTCCCCATCGCCACCCTCCCTCGCCCGGTCCCGCCGGCCCGGCCCGTGCGGACGTACCTCGTCGGCATCGAAGGGTCCCCGCTTACAAAGATCGGCATGACCACCAGCACGCTGGGTGACCGGATTGCGCAGCTCCAGACCGGTCAGCCTTTCAAGCTCCTGCCGCTCCTGGATCTGGAGGGCGACTACGAGCGCGCGTTGCACCGGCGGTTCGCCGATCAGCGGGTCAGGGGGGAATGGTTCGATCTGAGCCCGCTCGGCGATCCGGCCGACGTGGTGCGGAGCGCGGTTGACGAGATGACCCGGCCGATTGAGCGCTCCGGCATTCCCCGACCGGCGGGCGCGGCCGAGTAGTCCGCGGACACAGCAAAGAGCCCCCACCCGGTGATCCGGGCGGGGGCTCTGTCGTGTTCGCGCAGGTCAGCGGCTAGACATTTGCGGGGCCTAGCGGGAAGTACAGGCAGGCGTGCGCGCAGCCGCGGTACGGGTTGACCGTCCACTCGAAGGGCATCCGGGAGGCGCCGGGGACCCGGTTGAGGATCGACCGGGCGCGGACCTCGTGGAAGGTGATGCCGCGGAACTCGGGTGTGTCGAAGGTGCGGGTGGTGACCGCGTCCATGCCGAACAGGGCGGTGTCGGCGGGGGTGGACGGGTCTTCGCCCAGGTGGTCCCAGCGCATGGACGCCTCCTCGATCGGCTTCGTTCGTACGTTCGACTCCTGTGGAGTTCAGAATAGAACAACTGTTCTCTTGATCGTCGCAACCCGGATTTCGCGCCCCGCGAGGCTCGTGGTTCGCTTGGTCCGCAGCCCCGAGAACCCCGAAGAACCACGAGCTGGAGGAAATGCGATGGCGCAGGTCGAGGCCACGACGGAACGGATCATCGCGGCGGACGCGGAGACCGTGTTCGACACGCTGGCCGACTACAGCGGCGCGCGCGCGAAGCTGCTGCCCGAGCACTTCAGCGAGTACGAGGTGCGCGAGGGCGGCGACGGCGAGGGCACCCTCGTCCACTGGAAGCTCCAGGCCACCAGCAAGCGCGTCCGCGACTGTCTGCTGGAGGTCACCGAGCCCACCGACGGGCAGCTCGTCGAGAAGGACCGCAACTCCTCCATGGTCACCACCTGGACCGTGACCCCGGCCGGCGAGGGCAGGTCCCGCGCCGTCGTCACCTCCGTCTGGAACGGCGCCGGCGGCATCGGCGGCTTCTTCGAGCGGACCTTCGCCCCCAAGGGCCTCGCCCGGATCTACGACGCCGTGCTCGAACGGCTCGCGGCCGAGACCGAGAAGTAACGCCCGGGGCGTTCACCGATTCGAGTGGATTCCCCGTCGCCCCCGTACCGGCGCCCGAAGTGCCCGGGGGGCGCGGGGAGTTCCGTAAACGCGCTGATGAGCGCCGCAAGTACCCTCTAGCGCGCCGCCGTTCACCCCCGCCCGCCGGCCGCCGGGCCACCTCCCGCCCACCCCGCCCGACTTGCTCCCGCTTCGCGCCCGATGCGAAGAATGACCCGTCCCCGAGGCCGCTTCCGCGCCGGGGCGACGCCATGACGAGGGGAGCCGTACGTGGGTGCGAGCACGCTGGTGAAAGAGGCCGGGGGAGCCGCCGCGCTCCCCGGGGAGGGCCCGCCCGCGGGACCTCCGCCGCCCTCGGCCGAGACCCCGCTCGACCCCCGCCGGGTCCGGCTCGTCTTCCTCGGCCTGATGCTCGCGCTGCTCCTCGCCGCGCTGGAGCAGATGATCGTCGCCACCGCCCTGCCGAAGATCGTCGGCGAACTCCAGGGCCTGGACCGGATGTCCTGGGCGATCACCGCCTACCTGCTGACGTCCACCATCGGCCTGCCCGTCTACGGCAAGCTCGGCGACCTCCTCGGCCGCAAGAGCGTCTTCCTCTTCGCCATCGTCGTCTTCGTCATCGGCTCCGGACTCGCCGGCTGGTCACGGACGATGGACCAGCTCATCGCCTTCCGCGCCCTCCAGGGCGTCGGCGCGGGCGGCCTCATGATCGGCGTCCAGGCGATCATCGCCGACATCGTCCCGCCCCGCGAACGCGGCCGCTACATGGGCCTGATCGGCGCCGCCTTCGGCCTCGCCTCCGTCGCCGGACCGCTCCTCGGCGGCTTCTTCACCGACCACGTCTCCTGGCGCTGGTGCTTCTACTTCAACGTCCCCTTCGGCCTCGTCACCCTCGCCGTCGTCGCCGCCGTCCTCAAGCTGCCCAAACCGAAGGTCCGCGCCCGCTTCGACGTCCTGGGCACCCTGCTCCTCGCCGCCGCCTCCACCTGCCTGGTCCTGCTGACCAGTTGGGGCGGGACCGAGTACGACTGGGACGACCGGGTCATCATCGGCCTCGGCTGCGGCGCCGCCGGAACGGCCCTGCTCTTCCTGGTCGTCGAGCACCACGCGCCCGAACCCCTCATCCCGCTGCGGCTGTTCCGCGACTCCGTCTTCACCGTCACCGCGCTCGTCGGCGCCGTCGTCGGCATCGCCCTCTTCGGCGCCGCCAGCTACCTGCCGAGCTTCCTCCAGATGGTCGAGGGCGCCACCGCCACCGAGTCCGGGCTCCTGATGCTCCCGCTCATGGGCGGCATCGTCATCGCCTCCGTCGTCTCCGGCCAGCTCATCAGCCGCACCGGCCGCTACAAGGTCTACCCGGTGATCGGCGCGGCCCTCGCCGTGCTCGGCATGGCCCTGCTCTCCCGGATGGACATCGGCACGCCCCGCCTCACCCACAGCCTCTGGCAGGCCGTCCTGGGCACCGGCATCGGCCTGATCATGCCGGTCCTCATCCTCGCCGTGCAGAACTCGGTCCGGCCGGCCGACCTCGGCACCGCCACCAGCGCCCACAACTACTTCCGCCAGATCGGCGGCAGCGTCGGCGCCGCGATCTTCGGCACCGTCTTCGCCGCCCGCCTCGACGACGCCCTCGCCGACCGGCTCCCCGCGCTCACCGCCGCGGGCGCCCAGGGAGCGGCCCCGCCACCCGCCGAGGCGATCACCCCGCAGACGGTGCACGCCCTGCCGCCCGCCCTGCGCGACCTCTACGTCCAGGCGTACGCGGACGCCATGCCGCGCATCTTCCTCTACCTCGTGCCGGTGCTCGTGCTCGGCCTCGTCCTCGCCTTCTTCCTCAAGGAGCAACCGCTGGTGTCCCACCACACCCCCGCCCCCGAGGCCACCGACATCCCGTACGACCCCGCCCACGACACCGGCAACCAGGCCGTGCCGCACGCCCGCCACGCGGCCCCCGCCCCCGCGCCGGCCGCCGCGCACCACGCCGGTCTGCCCGTCTGCGGCACCGTCCAGCACCACGACGGCAGCCGCGTGCCGCGCGCCGCCCTCACCCTCATCGACGTCGGCGGGCGCCAGATCGGCCGCGGCGCCAGCGGCGAGGACGGCCGGTACGCGCTCAGCGTGCCCGGCAGCGGCGCGTACGTGCTCATCGCCGCCGCCGGCGGTCACCAGCCGCAGGCCGTCTCCGTCACCGTCGGCGACCGGCCCGTCGAGCTCGACGTCGTCCTCGGCGGCGCGGGCCGCCTCGCGGGCAGCGTCCTCACCGCCGACGGCAGCCCCGTCCGGGACGCCGCCGTCACCCTCACCGACGTGCGCGGCGAGGTCGTCGCCTCCACCCGCAGCGGACGCGAGGGCGGGTACGTGATCAGCGAGCTGGTCGCGGGCGAGTACACCCTCGCCGCCAGCGCCCCCGCCTTCCGGCCCGCCGCCGTCCCGGTCAGCGTCCAGTCCTCCCGCGAGACCCGCCAGGACATCGAGCTGGCGGGCGGCGCGGTGCTGCGGGGCACGGTCAGGGCCGGCGGGGGCCGCCCGGTGGAGGACGCCCGCGTCACCCTGCTCGACGCGGCGGGCAACGTCGTCGACACCCTCACCACGGGCCCCGACGGCACCTTCCGCTTCGTCGACCTCTCCTCCGGCGAGTACACGGTCATCGCCGCCGGGTACCCGCCCGTCGCCACCGTCCTCCAGGTGGCCGGCGGCGGCCGCACCGAACGCGACCTCCAGCTCGGCCACAAGGACTGACGGCCGCCTCCGGTCAGGAGGCGGTCGGCGCCGCCCTGCGCAGGGCGGTGATGCAGCTGCCGATCGCCTCCTGGAGGGCTTCGAGGCGCTGGAGCATGTCCTCCTCGTAGATCTCCTCCTCCATCACCTCGTCGAGGGTCAGCTCCTCGAAGACCTTCGTGGCCTTCTGGAGGGAGCTGTAGAAGCGGGTCCTGCGCTCCTGGACCCGCAGCGCCGGGTCCTCCTCGACGGCCTTGGCGACCAGGCCCTTCACCGACTCGTACGCCTCACCGGCCCACTCGCCGGCCTCCTCCGAGTCGTCCAGCTCGTCGATCAGCGACAGGTGTCGCTCGGCCTCCGCGCGCACCTCGGCCGGGGCCTCGACGGTCTGCCCGGCGGGCGTCTTGATCTGGCCGTTCTCCACGATCTGGCGGACGTAGCCGATCCGGTCGGCGACCTTCGCCTCGCTCGCCACCGCCTTCTTCAGGTCGTCGGTCCGGGCGAAGGCCCGCGCCATCTCGGTCTGGAGGGCCGGGTCCTCCTTCATCCGGTCGAGCAGCGCCCCGCGCGCCGCCTCGGCCGTCCCCGGGTCGGCGAGGATCGCGGCCCGCAGCGCCGTCGGGTTCTCCGCCACCTCCAGCGCCTTCGTCGGCCGGATGCCCTCCGCCTCCGCCGCCGCGCTGATCGCCTGGCCGCGCACCGAGGACGCGCTGTTGCGGGAGGTGTAGTACGACAGCCAGACGTCCGCGTCCGGCAGCTCGATGTCGGCGCCCGGCTCCAGGACCTCGAACTGCGGCACCAGGCCGTCGTCGGCCGCCATGTCCCACGCCTTGTAGTGGCGCATCACGCGCTCCGCCGAGCAGCCCGCGAGCGCCGCGAACGCCCGCGCCGACACCTTCCGCGCCGCCGCGCCCTCGGCCGCCTGCCCGCCGGGCCGCACGCTCCGGGCCACCTTCAGCGCGAAGGCCCAGCCGCCGGTCCGGGCGTAGACCCCGAAGTCCCGGGCGTCCCGGACGACGACCGGGTCGTGGTCGGCGGGATCGGCCTCCTCGGCCTCCCCGCTCCCGTCGGCCTCGCCGGCGTCGTCGACGGGCGTGGGCGCGGGGGTCTTACCGGGCTCCGCGGCCTCGGGGACCCAGAAGCCCTCCTCCGGTTCGGGGGCGGGGACGGTGTCGGGGGTGGTGTCGGACGGATCGAGGGCGATGGTCACCGAGAACACTCCGGTCGGTCGGGCGGGACAACTGCGGCCGACAGCCTATACATACCCCTTGGCGATGTTTGGCCCGATTGGGGAGTCGGATCGACCGGGAAAACGATGGCGTCCGGGGGAGACCGGCGGGCATCATGCCTCCATGATCCACGGAATCGAGCACCACCCCGCCCGGTGAGCGCGCCGACCGCGCCCTCCCTCCTCGCGTACGCACGGAGCCTCGGCGCTACCGCCCCCGGCACCCTGCCACCCCGGGGCGGCCACCCCCTGCCCGACACGGCCCGGGCCTCGGACGGCTCGGGCCCCCGCGTGCCGTACGGACAGGCCCGCGAGACCGTCACCCGGCTCCTGCGGTCCCGGCTGACCGCACCCGACACGGCCCGCGCAGCCGCCGAGACCGAACGCGCGCTCATCGCCACCGGCGTCCGCGAGCACGTCGTCTTCCCCGTCGCCGCCGCGCTCGAACCCGGCGATCCGGCCGCCGCCCGCGCCCTGGCCCGGCGCCTGGTGCGCGGCGGGACGACCGTCCACGGCGTGGTCGCGGGGCTCGGCCTCCTCGAACGGCTGGGCGAGCCCGAGGACGTCCCATACGTGCGGGCGCTCGGAACGCTGCACGGACTGGCACGGTACGCCGTCGGAGTCCTCGACCCGCTGGACCGGGTGGCCGCCGCCCTGATGTGGCTGACCCACCGCCCCGTGGCCGATGTCGCGCGCCGGCTGGTCGAGGACGTCACCGCGGGGGACCACACCGCCGTACGGGAACGACTGCTCGGGCTGGCGGCGGACCACCGGCGCATGGGACCCGACGCCGCCCGGCGCACGACCGAGGCCACCGCCCTCGTCGACCTCCTCGCCCGGTCCCCCGAGGACACCGCGCTCCTGGCCCAGGCCGTGCGCCTCCTCGTGCGGACGACCACGCGGGAGGACCACGAGATCGAGATCGCCCGGTACGCCGACGCCCTCGCCCTCTACGGGACGGTGGCCGAGCGGGCCCACCTGCTCCCGCGGGAACCCGGGCACCAGGCCCGGCTCCTCACCCTCGCCCAGGAACTCCACAGCGGCGCCTCCCGCCTTCTCGACTGGCCGTCCGGCCTGCGCGAGACCGTCCTCGGCCGGCTCCTCGACGCCGTGGGCGAACCCGCCGACCCGGACGGAGGACACCGCGCCGACTGGATCCGGCGCACCGCCCGGCACCTGCGCGCCGCGCTGCCCGACCCCGCCGCCGATACGCCCCGGCTGCGGATAGAGGTCGCCGTACCCGACCCCGGGGACCGGGGCGCGGTCGAGACCAGGCTCCTCGTCGACGGGCGCCCGATCCTGCCCGAGATCTTCGCGCAGGGTCCCGGCGACGCCCCCGAGCAGCTCGTCGACACCGGCTCCCTGCGGGCCGGTCCCGAGCCCCGCGAGGTGCGGCTCGCCGAGGCGCACTGCACCGAGGGCTGTTGCGGTGCGCTGTACACGACCGTCAGCCGCGAGGGCCCCCATGTGGTGTGGAGCGGCTGGCGGCGCTCCGGACGGCCGCTCGGCCTTCCCGCGTACCGCTTCGACGCCGACGCCTACGACGCCGAGGTCGCCCGCGCGGAGCGGGACCACGACTGGACCTGGCCCGCCCGCCGCACCGGCCGCCTGATCACCGCCGGACTCCGCGACCGGCCCGATCTCCTCACCCGCTGGGGACTCCGGCCGGGCTGGATCAGCACGTACCTCCATGACCCCGACACCACCGTCGTCACCTTCGCCGGACCGCCCCCTGAGGGGGCCGGCACCGCCGCGCCGCGCTCGTACACGTGGCGGCTGCCTGACGACGGGGTCCCGCCCCGGGAGCGGGCCGCGCGGGCGTTGCGCCGCATGGCCGAGGAAGACCCCCGGAGCTTCGCACAACGGCCCTGACGTGCCCGTACCTCCGTCCCGGCGGTGTCATTGGTCCACTCCAACGACGGTTATCCACAGGGGTGGTACGGCCGCCGGGCGGAGCGTACGGTGCCATTCATGAAGATCCTCATCAGCGCCGACATGGAGGGCGCCACCGGCGTCACCTGGCCCGCCGACGTGCTGCCCGGCACGCCCCAGTGGGAGCGCTGCCGCCCGATGTTCACCTCGGACGTGAACGCGGCGGCGCTCGGCTTCCTCGACGGCGGCGCCGACGAGGTGCTGGTGAACGAAGCGCACTGGACGATGCGGAACCTGCTCCTGGAGCGGCTCGACGACCGGGTCCAGATGCTCACGGGCCGGCACAAGTCGCTGTCGATGGTGGAGGGCGTCCAGCACGGGGACGTCGACGGCATCGCCTTCGTCGGCTACCACACCGGCGCCGGCGCCGAGGGCGTCCTCGCCCACACCTACCTCGCCAACTCGATCACCGGCGTCTGGCTGAACGGCCTCCGGGCGAGCGAGGGGGTGCTCAACGCGCACGTGGTCGCCGAGTACGGCGTCCCGGTCATCCTCGTCACCGGCGACGACCTGACCTGCGAGGACGCCCTCGACTACGCCCCCGAGGCGCTCAAGGTCGCCGTCAAGGACCACGTCTCGCGGTACGCGGCCGTGTGCCGGACCCCGGCCCGCACCGCCGCCGACATCCGGGCCGCCGCCCGCGAGGCCGTCGCCCTCGCCGTGCGTCACGAGCCGGTGCACGCGGGGCCCCACACCGTGCAGGTCGAGTTCGACGCCGAGCACCTGGGCGCCGCCGCCACGGTGGTTCCCGGCGTGGCGCGCAGCGGCGAGCGGCGCGTCGCCTACACCAGCGCGACGATGTACGAGGCGATCCGTACGTTCAAAGCGGTCACGACGATCGTGTCGGCCGCAGTGGAGGAGCAGTATGGCTAGCAGCACGTCCCCCGCGGACCCGTCCCCCGCGGGGCCGGACGCGAAGGCGCTCGACGAGGTCGTCGCCTTCACCTCCGACCTGATCCGCACCGACACGAGCAACCGCGGCGGCGGCGACTGCCGCGAGCGCCCCGCCGCCGAGTACGTCGCCGAACGGCTCGCCGACGCGGGGATCGAACCGACCCTGCTGGAGCGCACCCCCGGCCGGACCAACGTGGTCGCCCGCATCCCCGGCACCGACCCCACCGCCCCGGCGCTCCTCGTCCACGGCCACCTCGACGTCGTCCCCGCCGACCCGGCCGAGTGGACCGTCCACCCCTTCTCCGGCGAGGTCCGCGACGGGGTCGTCTGGGGCCGCGGCGCCGTCGACATGAAGAACATGGACGCGATGGTCCTCGCCGTCGTCCGCTCCTGGGCCCGCCAGGGCGTCCGGCCGAGCCGCGACATCGTCCTCGCCTACACCGCCGACGAGGAGGACAGCGCCGCCGACGGCTCCGGCTTCCTCGCCGAGCGGCACGCGGGCCTCTTCGAGGGCTGCACCGAGGGCATCAGCGAGTCCGGCGCGTTCAGCTTCCACCCCCACCCCGGCATGACGCTGTACCCGATCGGGGCGGGCGAGCGGGGCACCGCCTGGCTCAAGCTCACCGCCCGCGGCCGTGCCGGCCACGGCTCCAAGGTCAACGAGGCCAACGCGGTCACCCGACTCGCCGCCGCCGTCGCCCGCGTCGGCGCCCACGCCTGGCCCGTCCGGCTCACCGCCACCGTCCGCGCCGCCCTCACCGAACTGGCCGCGCTGCACGGCATCGACGTCGACACCCACGCCCCCGACCTCGACGTGCCGCTCCTGCTCGACAAGCTCGGGCCGGCCGCCGCCCTGGTCGAGGCCACCGTCCGCAACAGCGCCAACCCGACGATGCTCCAGGCCGGGTACAAGTGCAACGTCATCCCCGGCCAGGCCGTCGCCTACGTCGACGGACGGATGCTGCCCGGCACCGAGGACGAGTTCGCCGCCACCATGGACCTGCTCACCGGACCGGACGTCGACTGGGAGTTCCACCACCGCGAGGTGCCGCTCGAAGCGCCCGTCGACGTCCCGACCTTCGCCAAGCTGCGCGCCGCCGTCGAGCGCTTCGACCCCGGCGCGCACGCCCTGCCGTTCACCATGTCCGGCGGCACCGACGCCAAGCAGTTCTCCCGGCTCGGCATCACCGGCTACGGCTTCTCGCCGGTGAAGCTGCCCCCGGGCATGGACTACGGGGCGATGTTCCACGGCGTCGACGAACGCGTCCCGGTCGACGCCCTGCACTTCGGCGTGCGGGTGCTCGACCACTATCTGAAGACCGCGTAGGACCGAAACCGGAACCCGGGGGAGCGACGATGCAGAACGAGGCAGCGCACGGCAGCTGGCCGTCACCCGTCGGAGCCGCGCTCGCGGCGGCCAACGACGGGCGGCCCGCCTGTCTGGGCACCGTCGGCGACGAGGTGTGGTGGACCGCGCCGCGCCCCGCCGAGGGCGGCCGCCGGACCCTGGTCCGGCGCCGCGCCGACGGCACGGAGGAGACCGTGCTGCCCCCGCCGTGGAACGTCCGGAACCGGGTCATCGAATACGGTGGCCACCCCTGGGCCGCCGTCGAACGGCCCGCCGGTGGCCCCCTGCTGGTCTTCTGCCACTTCCCCGACCAGCGGCTCTACGTCCACGAGCCCGACGCCGCGCCCGGCACGGCGCCCCGGCCGCTCACCCCCGTCTCCGGGGTGGGCGGCGGGCTGCGCTGGGCCGACCCGGTGCTCCTGCCCGACCGGGGCGAGGTCTGGTGCGTCCTGGAGGAGTTCACCGGGCCCGCCCCCACCGACGTCCGCCGGGTCCTCGCCGCCGTCCCGCTCGACGGCTCCGCCGCCGAGGACCGGGCCGCCGTGCGCGAACTCTCCGACGGGCGCCACCGCTTCGTCACCGGGCCCCGGATCTCGCCGGACGGACGGCGGGCCGTCTGGCTCGGCTGGGACCATCCCCGGATGCCCTGGGACGGCACCGAGGCCGTGCTCGCCGACATCGCCGCCGACGGCACCCTCAAGGACGCCCGGACGGTCGCCGGCGGCCCCGGGGAGTCGGTGCCGCAGGCCGACTGGGACGCGGCCGGCCGCCTCCTCCTCGCGAGCGACCGCACCGGCTGGTGGAACCTCTACCGGGCCGAGCTCACCGCCGACGGCGCCCTCGGCCCGGTCCGGGCGCTCTGCCCCCGCGAGGAGGAGTTCGCCGGCCCCCTCTGGCAGACCGGACTCACCTGGTTCAAGGCCCTGGAGACCGGACCGATCGCCGTCCTGCACGGCCGCGGCGACGCCGTCCTCGGCATCCTCGACCCCGACACCGGCACCCTCGTCGACGCCCCCGGCCCCTGGACCGCCTGGGGTTCCACCCTCGCCGTCCACGGCACGCGGGTCCTCGGCGTCGCCGCCGGACCCCGCCGTCACCACGAGATCGTCGAACTCGACACCCGCACCGGACGCACCCGTGTCGTCGGCTCCCCGCACACCGACCGCGTCGACCCCGCCCACTACCCCGAGCCCGTCACCCGCACCTTCACCGGACCCGGCGGCCGGGAGATCCACGCCCACGTCCACCCGCCCCGCAACCCCGGCTTCACCGGACCCGCGGGCGCGCTCCCGCCCTACGTCATCCGCGCCCACGGCGGCCCCACCGGCCACTCCGCGCTCGTCCTCGACCTGGAGATCGCCTACTTCACCTCGCGCGGCATCGGCGTCGCCGAGGTCAACTACGGAGGGTCCACCGGCTACGGCCGCGCCTACCGCGAGCGGCTCCGCGGCCAGTGGGGCGTCGTCGACGTCGAGGACTGCGCCGCCGTCGCCACCGCCCTCGCCGCCGAGGGCACCGCCGACCCCGCCCGCCTCGCGATCCGCGGCGGCAGCGCCGGCGGCTGGACCAGCGCGGCCTCCCTCGTCCGCACCGACGTCTACGCCTGCGGCACGATCATCTACCCCGTCCTCGACCTCACCGGCTTCGTCGACGAGACCCACGACTTCGAGTCCCGCTACCTCGACGGACTCGTCGGCCCGCTCGACGAGGTCCCCGAGCTGTACGCCGAGCGCTCGCCGATCACGCACGTCGAGCGGATCACCGCGCCCTTCCTGCTCCTCCAGGGCCTCGACGACGTCATCTGCCCGCCCGCCCAGGCCGAACGGCTGCTCACCCGGGTCGCCGGCCGGGGCGTCCCCCACGCCTACCTCGCCTTCCCCGGCGAAGGCCACGGCTTCCGGCACGCCGACACCATGATCCGCGCCCTGGAGGCCGAACTCGCCCTCTACGCGCGGGTCTTCGGCTTCGACCGGCCCGACGTGCCGGAGCTGGAGCTGCGCGGGTGACCGCCCCCGTACCGGCACTCGCCCGGCCCGCCCGGCTGCGGCCCGGCGACCGGGTCGCCGTCGTCGCCCCCAGCGGCCCGGTGCCCGGGCCCGCGCTCGCCGCCGGACTCGACGTGCTCCGCGGCTGGGGACTGGACCCCGTCGTCGCCCCGCACGTCCTCGACACCCACCCGGACATCGGCCACCTCGCCGGCACCGACCGGGACCGCGCCCGGGACCTCACCGAGGCGTGGTGCGACCCGACCGTCGCCGGGGTGCTCTGCGCGCGCGGCGGCTACGGCGCCCAGCGCATGGTCGACCTCCTCGACTGGACCGCGATCCGCGCCGCCGGACCCAAGGTCTTCGTCGGCTACAGCGACGTCACCGCCCTCCACGAGGCCCTCGCCGTCCGTGCCGGCTTCGCCGCCCTCCACGGCCCGATGCCCGCCGTCTCCGTTTTCGCCGACGACCCCGCCACCCGGGAGTCGCTGCGGGCCACCCTCTTCGAGCCCGAGACCGTCCGCGTCCTCGGGCTCGGCACGGCCCGGCCGCTGGTGCCCGGCCGCGCCGCCGGGGTCACCCTCGGCGGCTGCGTCAGCCTCCTCGCCGCCGACCTCGCCACCCCGCACGCCCGGCCCTCCGCCCGCGGCGGGCTGCTCCTCCTGGAGGACGTGGGGGAGGAGCCGTACCGCCTCGACCGGATCCTCACCCAGCTGCTCCGCTCCGGCTGGCTCGACGGCGTCGCCGGCGTCGCCCTCGGCTCCTGGGCGGAGTGCGGGCCCTACGAGGAGGTGCGGGCGGTCCTCGCCGACCGGCTCGGCGGACTCGGCGTGCCGGTCGTGGAGGAGCTGGGCTTCGGTCACGGCCCCACCGCCCTGACCGTGCCGCTCGGCCTGCCCGCGGTGCTCGACGCCGACGCCGGCACGCTCACCGTCGACGTACCCGCCCTGCTCTGAACCGCCCCGCGACCGCGCGGGAACGCCGGAGCGCCCCCACCCCCGGAAGGGGCGGAGGCGCTCCGGTCGAAACGGGGCGGCCGCGTCAGGCGGCGGCCTCCGGCAGGACCCGCTCCAGGACGGCGTACGCGACGATCGCCACGATCAGACCCGTGACCGCGTCCGAGAGCTGCGGCGCGAACCAGTGCGCGACGCCCGCGCCCGCCGCGCCGACCGCCCAGGCGAGGAACGCCGTGGGCCGCACCCGCGCGGTGGGCCGCCGGTCCATGGCGCCCCGGCCGCCCCGGGCGAAGAACTGGTCGGCGATCAGCACGCCGCCCAGCGGAGGCACGAAGACGCTCAGGACGACCAGCCAGTCCAGGAAGTGGTTCCAGACCCCGGCGAGCGCCGCCAGCGTGCCGATCACGCCCAGGACCACCGTCATCAGCCGCATCGTCCGACCGGTCAGGTGCGACCAGCCCAGGGCGCCGTTGTACAGGCAGTGGCTGCACACGGAACCGAGGTTGACGAAGACGAAGACGGCCGCGAGGACGTTCAGCAGCGGCGCGCCCTCGCCGGTGAGGATCGGCAGGAAGTCGCCGCCGGCCGTGGCGGGCGTGGCGACCGCGCCGGCCGCGACCACCAGGCCGCCGGTGATCTGCGCGATGACGCTGGCCACCGGGAAGGCGCTGACGGTGGCCAGCACCGCCTGCCGGCCGTTCTTCGACCAGCGGGTGAAGTCGGCCGTCATCGTGCCCGAGTCGGCGAAGGTCGCCATGATCATGGAGACGGCGGCGCCGAAGGTGAGCGTGGCGTTCCCGCCGACGCCCTGGTACGAGAACACGGCGCCCAGGTCGTGGTCCCGGGCCGCGATGACCAGGGCGGCGACGCCCGCGACGACGAAGAGCGGGGCGGCGACCGCGCCGAGCCAGGACAGCGCCCTGATGCCCAGATAGGTCAGGGCGATGAAGCCGAGCCCGGCGAGGACCGCCACCAGCTGTTCGTGCCAGCCGAACGCCTGGTGCAGGGTGGCGCCGGTGGCCCCGGTGTTGAACGCGAACCAGCCGACCACGATGGTCGCCAGGAACGCCGAGGCGACGATGTAGCCGGTGCGCCCGAAGGTGCGCGTCGCCTGGAGCGAGAAGCTCTCGCCGCTGGTGCCCGCACGGTGGCTGAGGACGCCGACGTACAGGAACATGACGAGGTTGGCGACGGCGATGGCGGCCAGCCCGCGCCAGAAGCCCAGGAGGGCGACGACCACGCCGCCGGGGACGGCGTTGGTCAGGATCATGGGGAATCCGAACCAGACCGCCGAGACGGTCAGGAGCGACTTGCGGCTGTCCGCCGGTACCGGGCCGTGCTCGTACTCGGGGTCGAGTTCGCGGCCCGCCGGGGAGCCCTGCTCGCCGGGGGCCTCCGCCGGGTGTGCCGCGGAGGAGCGCTGAGTGTTCATCGTGTCTACGGGTTTCCGGGAGGGCCCTCGCGGATCAGGCGAGGGCGTCGGCGAGGGCGGCGGCTGCCTTGGTGAACGCCTCGGCGGGCGGGTGGGTGATGCCGGCGCCGATCATCCCGATGCCCGCTTCCTTGTGGGCGATCGCCGTGTTGATGACCGGCAGGATGCCGGTGTCGACGACCTTGCGGACGTCGATGCCGGTCGGGATGCCCTGGAAGTCGAGGGCGGGGATGGTCACGTTGGAGTTCTGGGCGGTGGTGATCTCGCCCATGTCCCGGGTGTAGCCCATGGCCTCGGCCACGGTGCCGCCGACCAGGGCGACGATGGCGGGCGCCGCCGACATGGCGAAGCCGCCGAAGCCGTAGGTCTCGGTGATGGCGCTGTCGCCGATGTCGAGGCCGGAGTCCTCGGGCCTGTAGCCGGCGAACATCGGGCCGATGACCTGCTGGGCCGGGCCGGTGAACCACCGGCCGGGCAGACCGGCGACGCGGATGCCGAACTCGACGCCGTTGCGGGCCATGGTGGTGACGATCGTGGAGTTCTCCACGCCGTCGGCGGCGTCGAGCGCGGCCTTGGCCATCGCCATCCAGGTCGGGCCGGAGAAGTAGTCGGAGGACGCGACGAAGTCGAAGACCTCCTTCTTCTGCTCGATCGTGAAGGACGACCGGAGCAGGCCGGGGGCGAGGGCCTGGAAGAGCAGCAGGGTGCCGGCGCCGTTGCGGTTGTGGCACTCGTCGCCCATGTGGAGGGCCTGGGAGAGCAGCAGGCGCAGGTCGATGGGGCCGGTGAACTCGACGGCCTCCTTGAGCATCGGGCCGAAGACGTCCCGCATCCAGACCAGGCGGTCGATGACGCTCCGGTCGTTGGCGCCCATCCGCAGGATCTTCGCCATCTGCTCGGACAGGTTGGTGAAGGCGGTGTTGCCGTGCGTCTCGTTGCGGACGATGTGCACGTACATGGAGGCGGAGGTGACGCCGGCCATCGAGCCGACGGAGTCCGCCTCGTGGCAGGGCTTGAAGGTGATCCGGCCGGAGGCGGCGACCTCGGCGGCCTCGTCCAGGTCCTTCGCCAGGCCCTCGAAGACGAGCGCGCCGGTGACGGCGCCCTTCATCGGGCCGTTCATGTCCGCCCAGGCGATGGGCGGGCCCGCGTGCAGGATGGTGGTCGGGGTCATGCCGGGGACGACGTCCAGGGCGCGGCCGAAGCCGACCAGCAGGGGGCGGGCGGCCAGGATCCGCTCGACGGCCTCGGCGTTGGCGGCGTCGATCCGCGCGGCGATGTCGGCGCGCTCCAGGGCGTCGAGGGCGCGGGCGGCGTCGGCGTTGCCGCCGCCGGGCGGGGTCCAGTCGAGGGTGGAGACCCGGGCGTCCTGGGCGCGCAGGTCCGCGTCGAACATCGCGAGTCCGACGTTGACGACGCTCAGCTCGCCGCCGAACAGGGCGGCGGCGGGAGTCGGTTCGGTGTGCTCGGTGGTCATGCCTGTGCCTTCTTCGCGATCGCGCGGGCGAACTGGCCCGTCTCGGTGGAGCTGAGGGTGACGGTGACGCCGGCGGCGCGCAGGGCGTCGGACTGGGCGGCGACCGACGGGGTGTCCAGGTCGGTGCCGAGGACGTACGCGACGATCTCCAGGTGGCGGCCGGCGTCGCGCGCGAGGCGCAGCGCCTCCTCGATCGCGGGGAGGGTGGTGCCGACGGGGTCCTCGTGGGAGCCGAAGCCGAGGACGAAGTCCAGGACGAGCGCGGCGACCTCGGGGTCCTTGGCCTCCTCGACGATCCGCTCGATGCGCAGCGCCGGGTCGATCATCGGGTGGGGGCGGCCGTTGGTGAAGTCGTCGTCGCCGAAGTCGAGGAAGGTGTGGCCGCGGGAGGCGGAGCCGGCCGGGAGGCGGAAGGCCGGGTCCTTCTGGATGTTGGACCAGACGTCGAGCCCGGCGTCGCGGACGGCGTACATGGTCTCGTCGCAGAGGGTGCCGCCGCAGAACAGGCCGCGGACGTACTTCTGGCCGTCGGCGAGACGGGCGGCGACCTGGGCCGCGGCGGCCTCGGCGTCGAACTCCCCGGCGGCTGCGGGCGCGAGGCCGGCGAGGCCGACGGCGGTGCGCGCGGCCTGGAGGCTGCCGGACGCGAAGTGGCCGCCGGCGGCGGTGACCGCCTCCTCGGAGCCGTCGATGAACCAGACGACGACGGGCTTGCCGGCGGCGGCGACCTCGGCGAGGACCTTCTTCTCCACGGACGGGGCCGGCGGCTTGGAGACCAGGACGATGACGTCGGTGGCGGGGTCGGCGGCCAGCGCGCGGATGCCGTCGACCATCATGATGCCGCCGACCCGCTCGGAGAGGTCGCGGCCGCCGGTGCCGATGAGCTGGGAGATGCCGCCGCCGAGCGCGTGGACGCGGACGGAGACCTCCTGCGAGCCGGTGCCGGAGGCGGCGACGACGCCGATGGAGCCGGGGCGGACCTTGTTGCCGAAGCAGAGCGCGACGTTGTTGACGATCGCGGTGCCGCAGTCCGGGCCCATCATGAACAGGCCCTTGGAGTGGGCGAGGTTCTTGAGCGCGATCTCGTCCTCGACGGTGACGTTGTCGCTGAACATCATCACGTGCAGGCCGCTTTCGAGGGCCTTGCGTGCCTCGCGGGCGGCGTAGGCGCCGTTGACGGCGATCACGGCGAGGTTGGCGCCCTCGATGCCGGCGGCGGCCGAGGCGATGGTCCGGTAGGTGACCTCGCCGCCGGCGGCGGAGGCGGGGGCCTTGCGGGTGAGGAGGTCCTCGACCCCGGAGAGCAGCGCCCCGGTGTCGGCGCCGTCCTCGGCGACCAGCACGATCATGAGGTCGCCGCTCTCGGCGGCCCGCAGTTCCTCCGTGAGCAGCCCCAGGTTCTCCAGGACCCCCTTGTTCATCTCGGTGCCCATGGCGGTGAACGCCTGCTCCACCCCGTCCAGGGCGTTGGCCTTGGTCGAGACGGACATCAGGGACACGGAGTCGTAGTACGTGTTCTTCCGTACGACGGCTGTGGTGGTACTCACAGCGAACCTCGCAGTTCTTCTTCCAGATGGAGCCCGGCCACCAGGCCGGACAATGTGTCGCCGCCCGAGCTGTGGCCGATGGCCAGCACCTTGCGGACGGAAGCGTGGAGGGCCGCACCGGGGTCCCCGGTCGCCAGCAGGGCGACCAGGGCGAGGAGTTCGGAGCGGACCCGGCCCTCGGCGGCCTCGTGGAGGGTGGCGAGGGAGAGCGCGGTGGTCCGCCGGCCGTGGGCGGCGAGGACCTCGCGCAGCGGCGGCCGGAGCGCGGCGAGCCGGCTGCCGGGCAGGGCCGCGACGAGGGCGAGACCGGTGAGGAAGTCGTCGCCGGCCGGGGTGAGGCCGGGGCCGAGGCCGAGCAGGGCGAGGACGCCGAGCCGGACCGGTGCGGCGCCCCCGTCCCGTACGGCGTCGAGGAGCGTGGTCCGGCCCGCGTGCAGGGCGTCGACGACGGCCCGCTCCATGGGGCCCGCGCCGGGCGCGGCGCCGAGCATGCCGCCGAGCGGGCCGTGCGCGCGGCAGATCCGGTCCAGCGCGTCGGCCGCGGCGGCGACGACGCCCGGCGGGGGCGCGGCGAGGGAGGGGGCGGCCGGACGCCAGGCGCGGGCGCCGACGGTGGCCAGACGGAGGCGCCGGCCGTCGACGGAGACGTTCCCGGTCGCGAACGTCACACCCAGGCCGGCGCTCAGGTGGTATGCCGACCAGTCGCTGACGTCGGCGGTCAGGGTGCGCGGCGCGTCGCCGGAACCGCGGGCGGCGAGGGCGATCAGGGTGCCGTCGGGGGTCAGCAGGTTCACCACGCGGGCGAAGACCGAATGGACGGATCCCTTGCCGCGCAAGGGTTCCAGCAGGTCGAGCAGACGGGCGTCGCCGGAGAGGACCGGGACGGTCACGGTGTCGCCGTGGTCCTCCATCCCGTCCTCCTCGTCCTGGGGCCGGTGTCCCGGCGGCCTGCGGCGGTGGCGCCCTTTCGTGCCACCCGTATTGGTATACCATTCCGAGTCCCATAAGCGAACACTTGAGTCACAGGGGAAAACGCATGCGCATCGTCGTCGCACTCGGAGGAAACGCCCTCGCCCGCCGCGGGGAGCCGATGACCGCCGACCGGCTGCGCGCCAACGTCCGGGGCGCCTGCCAGGCCCTGGCCGGGCTGGCCCGCGAGCACGAGGTCGTCATCACCCACGGCAACGGCCCGCAGGTAGGCCTCCTCGCCCTGCAGAACCTGGCCTACCAGGACGTCGCGGCCTACCCGCTGGACATCCTCGGCGCCGAGACCCAGGGCATGATCGGCTACGTCATCCAGCAGGAGCTGTCCAACGCGCTGGCCGGCGAGCGCGAGGTCGCCGCGGTCCTCACCACCACCGAGGTCGACGAGGCGGACCCGGCCTTCGAGCGCCCGACCAAGCTGATCGGCCCGACCTACTCGGCGCAGGACGCCGCCGAGGCCGCCGCCGAGTACCGGTGGACCATCGCCCGCGACGGCGGCGCCTTCCGCCGCGTGGTGCCGTCCCCCGAGCCGCTGCGCATCATGCAGGCCCCGCTGGTCTCCACCCTGCTCGACAACGGCACCCTCGTCGTCTGCGTCGGCGGCGGCGGCGTGCCGGTCCGCACCGACTCCAAGGGCCGCCAGATCGGCATGCAGGCGGTCGTCGACAAGGACGCGGCCAGCGCCGCCCTCGCCGCCGACCTGAACGCCGACATGCTGATCATGCTGACCGACGGCGACTTCGTCAGCCAGGACTGGGGCACGCCCGAGCAGCGGGACATCCTCACCGCCTCGCCCGAGGGCCTGGCCGAACTCGCCTTCGCCGAGGGCTCGATGAAGCCCAAGGTCGACGCCGCGATCCGGGTCGCCCGGGCCGGCGGCCGCACCCTCATCGGCCCGCTGGAGCGCCTGGACGACCTGATGGAGCGCCGGGTCGGCACGGAGATCCGCGCCGACGTCCCCGGCGGCGTCGTCTACGTCGGGGAGTGACCCCGCGCGGGGGAACGCGCGAGGAGTCCCGGTCGTCGGACCGGGACTCCTCGATCATTCGGTATACCGGCCGGTGGTCGCGGCCACCGCCGGGCACGTGAAGGCGGGCCCGGCGGACACCACCACCCCCGGCCCGGCGGACACCACCGCACCAGGCCCGGCGGCCATCGACGCACGAGGCCCGGCGGACACCGCCACCCCCGGCCCGGCGGGCACGCCAGGCCCGGCGGACCCCGCCACCTCCGACCCCGGACCGGGGCCCGGAGGCTACTCCGCCGCCAGCCTCCGCTGGTGCTCGGTCGCCTTGCTCTGGCTCGTCTCCAGGTGACGCAGCGCCAGCTCCTCGACGCCCTCCACGTCCCGCGCCTCGATCCGCCGGAACAGCTCCTCGTGCTCCTCGGCCACCACCGTGAAGTCGTCGTGCTGGCCGAGCAGCCAGCGCATCCGGCTCCGCAGCGTGCCCTCCAGCTCGGTCAGCAGGGCGTTGTCGGCGAGTTCGGTGACCGTCTCGTGGAAGTCGGCCGCCGCCCGGCGCGCCTCGGCCCCGTCGCCGCGCCGCGCCGCCGCCTGTTCGGCGTCGAGGTCGCCGCGCAGCTTGGTGAGGCCCGCGCGGGTGCGGCGCTGGGCCGCGAGGCGGAAGGCCAGGATCTCCAGGGCGGACCGGACCTCGATGAGGTCGGCGATGTCCGAGGCGGTGAACTCCCTGACCACCGCCCAGGTGCGCGGCCGGGGCGTCACGAGCCCCTCGTTGACCAGGTCCCGCAGCGCGTCGCGGACCGGCAGCCGGCTCACGTCGAGTTCGGCCGCGATCTCCCGCTCCACCAGCCGGCTGCCGGGGGCCCGGGTCCCGTCGATGATCTGGTCGCGCAGGGTGCGCGTGATCCGCTCCGACTCGGGCTTGAACTCCTCAGCAGCTGTCATGGCGGCCATTCTTCCATCGGGAGGGCGACGCCCGTCGCCCTCCCTCCCCGGCAGGTCAGAGCGCCGCGTACCCGGGGCGCACGACGTCCTCGACGAGCCGCAGACGCTCCGGCAGCGGCAGGAAGGCGGCCTCCAGGGCGGCGACCGTGAACTCCTCGAAGACCTCGGGGCCGTACCCGAAGGCGTCCGCCATGTGCTGGAACTCCTCGCTCATGGTGGTGCCGGAGACCAGGCGGTTGTCGGTGTTGAGGGTGACGCGGAAGCCGAGGCGGCGCAGCTCGTCGATCGGGTGCGAGCCGTAGTCCTTGGCCGCGCCGGTCTGGAGGTTGGAGGTGGGGCAGACCTCCAGGGCGATCCGGTTGTCGCGGACGTACGCGGCGAGCCGGCCCAGCGTGCCGTCCTCGGCGATGTCGTCGGTGATCCGCACGCCGTGTCCGATCCGCTCGGTGCCGCAGACCTGCACCGCCTCGTGGATGGACTCGGCGCCGACGGCCTCGCCCGCGTGGATGGTGAAGTGGCAGTTCTCCCGCTTGAGGTGCTGGAAGGCGGGCAGGTGGCGGGCGGGCGGGTTGCCGATCTCGCCGCCGGCGATGTCGAAGCCCGCGACGCCGTTGTCGCGGTGCGCGACGGTCAGCTCCGCGATCTCCAGCGAGCGGTCGGTGTGCCGCATGCCGGTGAGCAGCGCGCGGACGGTGATCCGGCCGCCGGCCCGGCGCTCGCCCTCGCGGAAGCCGTCGTTGACGGCCTCGACGACCTCGTCGAGGCTCAGTCCGGCCTCCAGGTGCTGCTCGGGGGCGTACCGCACCTCGGCGTAGACGACCCCGTCCGCCGCCAGGTCCTCGGCGCACTCGGCCGCGATCCGGACCAGCGCCTCGCGGGTCTGCATGACCGCGCAGGTGTGGGCGAAGGTCTCCAGGTAGCGCTCCAGGGAGCCGGAGTCGGCGGCGTCCCGGAACCAGACCGCGAGCTCGGCCGGGTCCTCGGTCGGCAGCGCGGTGTAGCCGCACTCCCGGGCCAGCTCGACGATGGTGGCCGGGCGCAGCCCGCCGTCGAGGTGGTCGTGGAGGACGGCCTTCGGGGCGCGGCGGATCCAGTCGGAGACGGCGGCCCGGGGAGACGGGGAGGGCGCTGCGGGGTTGTCAGACAAGTGCATGGCCGGGAAGTGTACGTCATCGGCCGCCCGGCGGACGCACGGAAGCCGGAAGAACGATTCCGTACGACTCCGGGGGCCGGGCCCGGCCCCCGCGCCGCCCGCCGGCCGGGGGTGCGGGGCGCCGGGGGAGCGGGCTCAGTGGGACTGGAGGACCGGCAGGGCGGGCGCGCCGGTCGGGAGCATGTGCTTGGCGGCCAGGACGGGGCTGTCCCCGACCCGGACGACCTGGGTGACCAGGACCGCCGGGGTGTCCGCGGGGCGGCCCAGCTGCTCGCCGCGGCGCCGTCCGAGGAGGGTGGCGGTGATCCCGCTGTGGGCGTGCAGGGCGAGCTCGCGGGAGGCGTCGAGCAGGACCGAGAGCATCGAGGCGGCGGGGCCGTCCGAAGGTGCGGACGCGCCCGCCCGCAGCGCGGCGGCGAAGGCCGGGTGGACGCGGTCCAGGACCTCGTCCGGTGCCGCCCACTCGTGGCAGAGCGCGGCCGGTCCGGCCTCGCCGACCAGCACCGACTCCCAGAACCGCAGCTCGGCGCGGGCGGGCGCCAGCAGGTGCTGGGTGGTGAAGTCGGTGGGCTCCTCCAGGGTGCGCAGCAGGGCCCGCACGCGGGGGCCGGTGCCGCCGCCGATCAGCTCCTCCAGCGGCTGCACGTGCTCGAAGCCGCGGCGCGGCGGGCGCGCGTTCACGGTCCGCCCCACCCCGCGCCGCACGGTCAGCAGCCCGTCCTCCTGGAGGAGCAGCAGCGCCTCGCGCAGGGCGGGCCGGCTCACGCCCAGCTCGGCGGCGAGCTTCGGCTCGGAGGGGAGCGTGGAGCCGGGCGGGTAGGTGCCGTCGTGGACGGCGTCCGCGATCCGCTCGTAGAGCGCCACGACCGGTCGCCGCCGGTGCCCGCTGACCGTCAAGGCCCCTCCTCTTCCCGTCCCGACCGCTCGTCCGGCCACCACCGTAGCCGCCCCGGGTTGTCTGACAAGTCACCCGGACGGAGCCGTCCACCGCCCCGTCGACGTGCCGGTCCCCCCATTCTGGTCCCACGGGTACGCCCGTGACGGACGACGGAGGAAAGGGCGGGCATGAGTCCCAAGGACACGGTGGGTACGAAACGGGGTGACAGGTTCGGCGCCATCACCCCCGGACGGATCGGGATGGCGGTCGTCGCGGTCCTCCTGCTCGTCTTCATCTTCGAGAACACCCGCGAGGTCAAGATCCGGCTGCTGATCCCCGAGGTGACGATGCCGCTCTACCTGGCCCTCCTCGCCACCGCCCTGCTGGGCGGGCTCTGCGGCTGGTACGCGGCCCGGAGGGGCCCGAGGAGGAGCCGGTGAAGCGCGGGACCCTGATCGGGGCGGGCGCGGCGCTGGCCCTTACCGCCGCGGCGGCCGGCGCGTCCGGTGACCCCGACACCCGCCGGGCCCGGCGGGCGGAGGCCGGCGCGTGGCCCCCGATGCCGGACTTCCGGGGCGGCGGGCTGTGGCGGGTCTTCACCCGTCTGGACCACCGCACCCGGCTGGACGTCCACGACGCGAGCGGCCGGGACCGGCGGGTCCTGTGGCCCCCGCGCTGGCGGGTCTGCACCCAGTACCCGTCCGCGGGCACCGGCCTCGACCGCCGCACCACGGTGGTGATCGGCGTCCTGCGCAAGGGCGAGCCCTGCCCGGTCCGGGTGACGAGCGCCCGCCGCTGAGCGCGGGCGGGGCGGCGCCGGACGCCACCGGAGCCGTACCCGGCACGCCGCCCGCCGCCGCCCGCCCGGCGTTAGCCTGGGCCCATGCCCGACGCTCTCGACCGCTGCCTCACGGCCGGGCCCCGCGTGGGCCTGCGGCCCTTCACCCTCGACGACGCCGAGGAGTTCACCGCCCGGGCCGAGGAGAGCGTCGCGCTGCACCGGCCGTGGCTGTTCCCGCCCCGGACGGCCGAGCACTACGCCGCCTACGCGGGCGCGCTGATCGAGGAGCCGGCCCGGGCCGGCTTCCTCGTGTGCGAGCGGGAGCGGGCGGGCGCCCTCGCCGGGTTCCTCACCGTCAACAACATCGTGCACGGCGCCTTCCGCAGCGGGGCCCTCGGCTACGGCGCCTTCGCGCACGCCGCCGGGCGCGGCCTGATGGGGGAGGCGCTCGGCCTGCTCCTGGCGCACGCCTTCGGCCCGATGGGACTGCACCGCCTGGAGGCCAACATCCAGCCCGGCAACGCCCCTTCGCGCGCCCTGGTCCGCCGGGCCGGCTTCCGGCTGGAGGGCTTCTCGCCCGCGATGCTCCTCATCGACGGGGCGTGGCGGGACCACGAGCGCTGGGCGATCACCGACCCTTGCGGTTGATCTTCATCGTGTCGAGGTCGGTCACCGTGGACTTCAGCGGCGTGTGACGGTGTCCGAGGGCGGCCAGCGCCGCCTCCACCCGCTCCTCGGCGAGCGCCCCGGCCATCTCGTCGCCGTCCTCGGCGTCCGAGGTGACGACCAGCCGGTACGAGAAGTGCTTCAGCGCCCGGTCGTAGGTGAGCGAACCCTCCTCGGTGAAGCGCATGGCCGCCAGGCCGTGCTCCTCCACCTCGGCGAGCAGCCGCTCCCGGCTCTCGGGCGACAACCCGTCGAAGGTGCCCCGCACGATGACCCGGTAGGTGTGTGGCGTGCCCATCTCTCGTACTCCCGTGATGCTCCCGGTGCCCGCCCCGACGGCGGACGACCCTCCACCCTAGGCCGGGTA
Organism: Streptomyces hydrogenans; assembly: GCF_014656075.1. Classification (GTDB taxonomy): domain Bacteria; phylum Actinomycetota; class Actinomycetes; order Streptomycetales; family Streptomycetaceae; genus Streptomyces; species Streptomyces hydrogenans. The sequence continues at coordinate 5,503 of NZ_BNBS01000012.1, read as the reverse complement.
CCGGCCGCCGCGCGCGCCAATAAAACGCCGCACAAAGCCCAGGTCACGCGGTCTGTTCAGGGCGGGCCCCGGCGTGTTCCATGGGCGGATGACGACCGTACGACGTGCCGTGCTCACCCTCCCGGCGGCCCCGCTCGGCCCGGACAACCCGCTGCCCGCCCTGCGCACCCCCGGACCGGCGCACGCCCTCGGCCCCGAGGAGCTGGCCGCGCTGCCGCGCGAGATGGCCCGCGGCATCGGCCGGGCGCCGCTGCGCAGCCTGCTGCCCGCACCGGTCCGCGACGGCTACGGCCGGGAGCGCCCGGAGACCGCCCTCGACGCGCTCGTCCTGGAGAACGACCGGCTGCGGGTCACCGTCCTGCCCGGCCTCGGCGGCCGGATCCACTCGCTGCGCCACAAGCCCACCGGCCGTGAACTCGTCTACCGCAACCCGGTGTTCCAGCCCGCCGCCTTCGCCCTCAACGGCGCCTGGTTCTCCGGCGGCATCGAGTGGAACACCGGCGCCACCGGCCACACCACCCTCTCCTGCGCCCCGCTGCACGCGGCGACCGTCCCCGCCCCCGACGGCACGCCGATGATCCGGCTCTGGGAGTGGGAGCGGCTGCGCGACCTGCCCTTCCAGGTCGACCTCTGGCTGCCCGAGGACTCCGACTTCCTCCTCGTCGGCGTCCGGATCCGCAATCCGCACGAGCGGCCCGCACCCGTCTACTGGTGGTCCAACACCGCCGTGCCCGAGCGCCGCCGGGTCCTCGCCCCCGCCGACACCGCCTGGCACCACGGCTACGAGCGCGGCCTGCGCAAGGTCCCGGTGCCCGCGGGGGAGGACGGCGCGGACCGCTCCCGCCCCGGCCGCAGCACCCACGCGGCCGACTGGTTCTACGACGTCCCGGACGGCCGGCGCCGCTGGATCGCCGCCCTCGACGAGGACGGCACCGGTCTCGTCCAGACCTCGACCGACGCGCTGCGCGGCCGCAAGCTCTTCGTCTGGGGCACCGGCCCCGGCGGCCGCCGCTGGCAGGAGTGGCTCACCGCGCCGGGCACCGACGGCTACGCCGAGATCCAGGCCGGACTCGCCCGCACCCAGCTCGAACACCTGGAACTCGTCCCGGAGTCGGAGCTGAGCTGGCTGGAGGCGTACGGGCCGCTGGCCGCCGACCCGGGCGCCGCGCTCGGCACCGACGGGGCCGCCGCGCTCGCCGAGGCCGAGCGGAGCCTCGACCTCGCCCTGCCCCGCACCGCCGTCGACGCCGCGCTCGCCGACTGGCGGGAGTGGGCCGCCGACACCGACCCGGAGCCGGACGCGGTCCTCGCGGCGGGCTCCGGCTGGGGCGCCCTGGAGGTCCTGCGGGCCGGCCTCGCCCTGCCCGGCACCCCCTTCCCGGAGGCCACCCTCGGAGCCGACCAGCGGCCCTGGCGGGACCTGCTGCGCACCGGCGTCCTGCCGCCGCCCGCCAAGGGCGACGTGCCGTTCCCGCCGCAGACCGCGCCGGCCTGGCGGGACATGCTGGAGACGGCCCCGGCCGACCCGGCCACCGAGTACCACCTCGGGCTCGCCCAGTGGCACGCCGGCGACCGGGCGCAGGCCGTACGGAGCTGGGAGCGGGGCCTGGCCGGGGCGGCGGTGCGCTGGCCGCTGCTCTACTGCCTGGCCGTCGCCGACCGCGAGGACGGGCACCCGGAGCGGGCCGCCCACCGCTTCGCCGAGGCGTGCGCGGAACTGGACGGGGCCGTCGACGGCCCGGCCGCGGTGACGACGGCCGCCGCGCTGACCCGCGAGGCCGTCGAGGCCCAGCTCGCGGCCGGCCGCACCGACCGGGCCCGCGCCCTGTGGCGGGCGCTGCCGGAGGAGGTGCGCGCCGGGGGCGCCTTCCGCCTCCTCGACGCCCGGATCCTGCTCGCCGAGGGGCGCCCGGCCGAGGCCCGCGCCGTCTTCGACGCGGGCTTCGAGGTGCCGGACCTGCGCGAGGGCGCGGAGGTCCTCGGCGAGCTGTGGGCGCGGCTCACCGACGAACCCCTGCCGGCCGCCTACGAGTTCCGGATGAGGCCCTGAGGGGGCGCCGGGGTCACACCCGGCACAGGATCTCGCCGTGCGGGACCATGAACCAGGCGTCCTCCGCGGTGCCCCACGCGCGCCAGGCCGCGCTGATCTCCTCCAGTCCGGCGCGGGTCGCGTGGCCGCCCTCGACGGCCAGGCCCGCGTAGGACGAGGCCGTGGTGCGGTCCGCCCACAGGCCGCTCCACCAGGCCCGTTCGTCGGGGGTGGCGAAGCACCAGGCGGTCGCGGTGGCGGTGACGTCGGTGAAGCCGGCCTGCCGGGCCCAGGCGAACAGCCGCCGCCCGGCGTCCGGTTCGCCGCCGTTGGCCCGCGCCACCCGGCGGTACAGGTCCAGCCAGTCGTCCAGCACGGGGCTCGCGGGGTACCAGGTGAAGGCGCCGTAGTCGCTGTCGCGGGCGGCGACGACGCCGCCCGGCCGGCAGACGCGGCGCATCTCGCGCAGCGCCTGGACCGGGTCGCCCACGTGCTGGAGCACCTGGTGGGCGTGGACGACGTCGAAGGAGTCGTCGGGGAAGTCCAGGGCGTGTACGTCCGCCACCAGGAACTCCACGCCGTCCAGGCCCCGTTCGGCGGCCGTCGCGCGCGCCTTGTCCAGCACGTCCTCGGCGGCGTCGACGCCGACGACCCGGCCCGGGGCGACCAGGGCGGCCAGGTCGGCGGTGATGGTGCCGGGACCGCAGCCGACGTCCAGGACGTCGAGTCCGGGGCGCAGCGCGTCCAGCAGGTAGGCCGCGGAGTTGGCGGCGGTGCGCCAGGTGTGCGAGCGGAGGACCGACTCGTGGTGGCCGTGGGTGTAGACGGCGGTCTCGTGGGCCTGGGACCGCTCGGAGGCGTGCGTCATGGAACCGACTCCCTCGGTGTGGGTGCGTGTCTCCACCGTAGGGGCTTCCGCCGGATAGTGAGACTGGCGTCTCGTCATATGGACTCGCGCGGTGGGGTGCGGCATCTGAACGGGTGGTGTCCGGAGGGGAGTTCGGAAGGGTGGCGACGGGCCGTTCCGGAAAGGTTGCGGATTGAAGTTGGTTTCTAGAAAGGACTTCTATATCTTTCCTGCGGGGGGACGCGCGACGGGGGGCGCGTACCGCGGGGCGGCCCGGACCGTGGGGGAACCGGGCCGCCGCGCCTTCTCCCGGCCACCGGGCCCGCCCCCGTCGGACCGGCGCCGTGCACCCCCTCGCCCCCACGCCCCGCCTCCTGTGACAGCCTCGTGAACAGGCGCCCCCGATCCCGGGCCGGACGCCCCGCGCGCCCCTACGATCGGCCCGCCGCCGTCCGGCGGACCGACCCCGTGACCGTGTCGAGGAGTCCCGTGCCGCATCCCGCCGTGCCCGCCCGCCGAACGCTCCTGAAGGCCCTCGCCGCCACCCCGGCCGCCGCCGCGATCCCCGCCGCCGCCGCCCCGGCCGCCGCCGCGGAGGCCCGGGCCGGCTCCGCCACCCCCGCGGCCCCGACCGCCCCCGGCATCGTCAAGCCGCTGCCCGCCGAGCACTTCACCGTGCGCGGCACCAACGCCGAGGCCCGCTTCGACGCCTTCGCCGACACCGGCTTCCTCACCCCCGCCGACCGCTTCTTCGTCCGCAACCACACCTCCACCCCCGTCCTCGACGCGCGGGACTGGCGGCTCACCCTCTGGGGCGACGGACTGCACGGCCGCGACCCCGTCCACTTCACCTACGGACAGCTCCGCGACCTGCCCTCCGTCACCCGGACGGCCCTCGTCGAATGCGCCGGAAACGCCCGCAGCCTCTACACCACCCAGCAGGGCCAGGCCGTCTCCGGCACCGCCTGGACCCTCGGTGCCGTCGGCGCCGCCCGCTGGCGCGGCGTCCGCCTCGCCGAGGTGCTGCGCCGCGCCGGACTCGCCCGCGACGCCGTCGACCTGCTCCCGCGCGGCCTGGACGACCCGTACGTCTCCGGCGGCACCGACTACGGCCGGGTCCGCCGCCCGCTGCCGGTCGCCAAGGCGCTGGACGACGTGATCCTCGCGTACGAGATGAACGGCGAGCCGCTCCCGTACGACCACGGGCACCCCGTCCGGCTCATCGTCCCGAAATGGGTCGGCATCGCCTCGATCAAGTGGCTCGGCGACATCGAGGTCTCCACCCGGCCGCTCACCAGCCCCTGGTCCACCGACTGGTACCGGCTCCTCGGCGAGGCGCACCCGCCCGGCGGCAGCGCCCCGATCACCCGGCAGACCCTCAAGTCCGGCCTCCAGCTCCCCTTCGGCGCCACCCTGGAGTCCGGCCGCGTCCACCGGCTCACCGGCCGGGCCTGGTCCGCGTACGCCCCCGTCCGCGCCGTCGACGTCTCCACCGACGGCGGCGCGAGCTGGCGTCCCGCCCGCCTCCACGACGGCCCCCGGCGCGGCGCCTGGGTCCGCTGGTCGCTGCCCTGGCGGCCCGAACGCCCCGGACCCGCCACCCTGCTCACGCGCACCACCGACGCGGCCGGGAACACCCAGCCGGACCGGGCCGTCCACAACACCCAGGGCTACCTCTTCGACGCCGTGGTCCGTCACCCGGTCATCGTCACTTAAAAGCGCGACAGCGGGCACAAGCGCCTATAAAGGGCACGGGGACGCCGTGCCCGGCGCCCCCGCGCGCTCAGGAGGTACGGGACATGCGGGAGACGGCTCCGGAAGGCCGCGGCCCGGTGCGCTACGGCCCCCCGGCGCCCGAGAGCGGCCGCACCCGCACCCCGGCGCTCGCCGCGCTCCCCGCGGCCGCCGCCGGCCGGACCGACCCCGAACCGCCCGGCGGCGGACCCGTCCTGCGCGAGGCCGCCGCCGGCTACTGGTGGCGGCGCGGCCTGCGCGGCCACGCCGAGGACGCCCTCGTCGCCCCCGGCGCCCCCGCCCTGCTCCTCGCCCTCCTCGCCGCCCACGGCGGCGACGTGCTGCTGCCCCGCCCCTGCCCCGCCTGGTGGACCCCGCAGATCCGGCTCCTCGGCCGGCCCGCCTACCACGTGCCCACCACCCCCGAGGCGGGCGGCGTCCCCGACCCGTACGCCCTCCTGGAGACCGTCCGCCGGATCCGCGCCGAGGGCGGCGATCCCCGCGTCCTGCTGCTGTCCGTCGCCGACGACCCCACCGCCACCGTCGCCCCGCCCGAACTCGTCCGCGAGAGCTGCGAGGCCGCCGTCGCCGAAGGCCTCCACGTCATCAGCGACGAGACCTGGCGCGACACCCTCCACCACCCCCGGGACACCGTCCTCCTCAGCCCCGCCGAGATGTGCCCCGACGACGTCACCGTCCTCGCCGACCTGGCCGGCGGCGGACTCGTCCCCGCCTCCTGGCCCTGCGCCGTCGCCCGCTTCCCGCCCACCGGCGCCGCCCGCGCCGACCGCTACGGCGACCCCCGCGCCCGCGCCCTCGACGTCCTCGCCGCCCTCGGCACCGTGCTCCCCGTGCCCGTCGTCCCCGCCGTCGCCCAGGCCCTCGACGAACCC
>NZ_BNBS01000011.1 GCF_014656075.1 Streptomyces hydrogenans | reverse complement strand
AGAACAAGCTGATGGGCCTGCCCGACGAGGTCCGGGTCTTCCCCGCCCACGGCGCGGGCTCCGCCTGCGGCAAGAACCTGTCCACGGAGAAGTCCTCCACGATCGGAGAGCAGCGCGCCACCAACTACGCCTGCGCGCCGATGGGCCGCGAGGAGTTCGTGGCGCTGGTCACCGCCGGCCAGACGGCGGCGCCCGGCTACTTCGCCTACGACGCCGGCCTCAACCGCAAGGACCGCACGCTGTACGACGCGACCGCCGCGGCCCGGCCGCTCGCCCTGGACGAGTTCGAGGGCCTGCGCGCCGGCGGAGCGGTCGTCGTCGACGCCCGCGACCCGCAGGAGTTCGCGGCCGGGCACCTGCGCGGCGCGGTGAACGTGCCCGCCGACGGACGCTTCGCCGAGCAGGCCGGCACGGTCCTGGTCCCGTCCGACGAACTGCTCGTGATGGCTCCGCAGAACCGCGAGGAGGAGGTCGTCACCCGGCTCGCCCGCATCGGCTTCGACCACGTCGTGGGTTACGTCCGCAATCCCGAGGACGCGCTGCGGGTCCTGGCGGACGAGGTCGCCCCCGCCAGCCGCGTCACCGCCGCCCACCTGCGGACCGCCCTCGCGGGCGACCACCCGCCGGTCGTCGTGGACGTGCGCACCTGCGGCGAGCGGGAGGCGAACGGTTTCCTCCCCGAGGCCCTGCACATCCCGCTCAGCGAGCTGCCCGCCCGTACCGGCGAACTCCCCACCGACCGGCCCCTCGTCCTGCACTGCGCGGGCGGCCACCGGTCCTCCGTCGCCGCCAGCCTGCTGCGCCACCGAGGCTTCGAGGACGTCTCCGACATCCTCGGCGGCTACGCGGCCTGGGCCCTCGCGGCCGAGCCCGCCGGCTGACCACCCGACCGCCGGTCGGGCACGGATCCGGGCCCTGCCCGTCGTGCACCGCCGGCCGTGGAGGAACCGGGGGCCGCACTGTCCCCGCCCCTCCCCCGTCGCGGGCGGAGCCGCACTGCCCCGCCCGCGACGGCCTCCTTCTTCTCCGCCGCCCGGGTCCCTGCCATGGCCCGCCACCCCGCGCCCACCTTCCGGAGTCCTGCATGAGCACCGAGCGCACCGTTCAGTCGATCACCCCCGCCGTCCTGCACCGCCTCGTCCAGGAGGGCCGCGCCCCCCGGCTGCTCGACGTGCGCACGCCCGGCGAGTTCCGCACCGTCCACGTCCCGGGCTCCTACAACGTCCCCTCGAGCACGCTGCGCGAGCACCGCGCGGAGCTCCTGTCCCACCTGGACGAGGAGGTCGTGCTCGTCTGCCGCTCCGGCCGGCGCGCCCGGGAGGCGGAGCAGGCCCTCACCCAGGCCGGCCTGCCGAACCTCCGTGTCCTGGAGGGCGGCATGAACGCCTGGGAGGCGGTCGGCGCCCCCGTCGCGCGGGGGCCTGAGCGCTGGGACATGGAGCGTCAGGTCCGCCTGGTGGCGGGCTCGATCGTGCTGACCACCGGCCTGTTCGGCCTCCTGGTCCCCGGCGTCCACCTCATCGGCACCGCCGTCGGCGCCGGCCTGACCCATGCCGCGCTCAGCAACTCCTGCGCCATGGGCGTGCTGCTGTCCAAGCTCCCGTACAACCGTGGGCCGCGCACCGACATCCGCACCGTCGTCTCGGAGCTGCGGAGCGCGTCGTGACCGCCCTCATCGTCGCCGCCTCCCTCCTCATCGGCGTCAGCCTCGGCGTCCTCGGCGGCGGCGGGTCCATCCTCACCGTCCCGATCCTGGTCTACCTCGCCGGACAGGACACCAAGGAGGCCATCGCCACCTCGCTGTTCGTCGTCGGCGTGACCAGCCTCGCCGCGCTCGTCCCGCACGCCCGCGCCCACCGGGTGCGGTGGCGGACCGGCCTGCTCTTCGGCGCGTTCAGCATGGCGGGCGCGTACGGCGGCGGCCGTCTCGCCGAGTACGTTCCCGGCACGATCCTGCTGGTCGCGTTCGCGCTGATGATGCTGGCCACCGCCTTCGCGATGCTCCGCAAACCGCGCGACGGCGCGAAGAAGGCGGCCCGGCCCGCCCACCGCGACCTGCCGCTCAAGCACATCGCCGTCGAAGGCCTCGCCGTCGGCGCCGTGACCGGCCTGGTCGGCTCCGGCGGCGGATTCCTCGTCGTCCCCGCCCTCGCCATCCTCGGCGGGCTGCCCATGGGTATCGCGGTCGGCACCTCGCTCCTCGTCATCGCGATGAAGTCCTTCGCCGGACTCGCCGGACACCTCTCCGGGGCGTCCATCGACTGGGGCATCGCCCTGACCGTGACCGTGGCGGCGGTCGCGGGCAGCCTGATCGGCGCCCGCCTCGCCGGACGCATCCCACAGGACGTGCTGCGCCGGGCCTTCGGCTGGTTCGTCGTGGTGATGGGCGTCTTCGTCCTCGCCCAGCAACTCGACACCGGCGTCTGGACCCACCCCGCCACCTGGGCCGCCTTCGGCGCCGCCGCAAGCACAGCGGTGGCCGCCCGACTCCGGAGGCGGTCGAAGAAGACACCCCCACGGCCGGTGCCCCGCGCCCGCCAGGACGCGGCACCGAGATGACGCGCTTGGGCCAGACAGGGAGCGAGGGGGCGCGGACAGCTTCCGCCGGCCGTGTACCGAGCCCTCCGCCGCGGTGGGCGGGTTCCACAGGGACGTCGCGGAGCCAGGCGGAGGTGGCACGGTCGGTGACCGCGCGGGCGTGGGCGAGCCGGGTGCCGTCGGCGTCGTGCACGGCGAAGTCCAGTGAGCCCGTTCCTCGCTGCCGAGCGGCTCCACGATCCGGCCTGCGTGCCGTGGCACGATCGCGTCACCGCTGTCCCGAACCCGAAGGATTGCCGTGTCCTCCCTCCCCGTCGTGCTGCACAACGCCCGGATCGTCGACGGCACGGGCGCCCCGCCGGTCGCCGACGGCGTACTGGTGATCGAGGGCGCCCTCATCCGCTGGTGCGGGCCCGCCGACGAGGCACCCGACGATCCGGGCCTGCGCAGCGCGACCCGAGTGGACCTGGGAGGGCGGACCGTCTGCCCCGGATTCATCGACGCGCACGTGCACTTCGCCCTGCCGGGTCCGGTGGAGAGCCCGCTGGCGGGTGCGGCCGAACCCGTCAGCTACCGGACGCTGAAGGTGATCGAACGGCTCCGGGTCACCTTGCACAACGGGGTGACCACGGCACGCGACCTCATGGGACTCGACGCGGGCTTCCGGCGGGCCGTGGCCGAACGCCGCGTCGCAGGGCCGCGGCTCCTGGTCGCGGTGAGCATGCTGAGCCAGACCGCCGGCCACGCCGACTTCCGCCTCCCGAGCGGCGTCGACGCCCTCGCCACCGCCGTCACCTTCCCCGGCAGCCCCGCCGGCCTCGTGGACACCGTCGACGACATCCGCACCCGCGTGCGCGAACTCGTCGCCGCCGGCGCCGACTGCGTCAAGCTCGCCGCCAGCGGAGGGGTCACCTCCCCGCACGACCAGCCCGAATGGCTCGGACTGCGGCCCGAGATGATCCGCGCGGCCGTGGAGGAGGCCGAAGCCTACGGCGGCCTTCCCGTCGCGGTCCACGCGATCGGGGAAGCCGGCATCGCCGCGGCCGTCCGCTCCGGGGTCCGCAGCATCGAGCACGGCTACGCCCTCACCGACGAGCTGCGCGCGGAGATGGCCGAACGCGGCCAGTTCCTCGTGCCCACCCTCCTGGAGACCATGACCGATCCCGACCCGTCCTCCGTGCCGGCGGCCGTCCACGCCAAGGCCGTCCACTGGCACCGGGTCGCCCAGGAGTCCGTGGCCCGCTCCGTGGAGGCCGGGATCCGTGTCGCGATGGGGACCGACGCGGGCCTGATCGCCCCCCACGGGCAGAACCTCAAGGAGCTGGGACTCCTCGTCCGCATCGGCGGCATGACGCCGCTCCAGGCCATCCGGGCAGCCACCTCCGAGGCCGCCGATCTGTGCGCGGTGGGCGACGCCACCGGCAGCCTGGTCGCCGGCAAGGCCGCCGACCTCGTCATCTGCGGCACCGACCCCCTGGACGACATCGACTCCCTCGCCGACCCCGCCCAGGTGCACGCCGTGCTCAAAGAAGGACGCGTCGCCATCGACCGGGCCGGCGTTCTCGCCTCCGCGGGCCTGCCCGCCCTGGTCCCGTAGAAGCGCGGGACCGACGAAGGACCGAACCGGCTCGAAGCCCCTTTCGGACCAGCGGTCTCCCGGTGGTCCGAACGCGGGCCGGACCACCGGGAGACGGACAAGGCGCGCTCCCGGCCGCCCAGGCCGCCTCCTCCGGATCCATCGACCGTCCCGCGCCCGTCTCCCACCCGTGCGAGCGACGCTGCGGGTCGGATACCCCTAGAAGGCGGACCTGCCGCGCCGTCGCAGCTTCCAGGCCACGAACGAGGACCCGCTGGTGACGAGGAACAGGGCGACGATTCCGAGCGACGTCGTGCGGGCACTACCGGCCTCCGCCAGTTCGTCTCCGTAACCACCGGGCGGGTTCGGCGGATAGGTCGGATGCGTGGGCCCGGGCGTCGGCTCCGAAGAGGTCGGCGTGGGCGTCGGCTCCGTCGGAGTCGGGGTCGGATCCGTCGGAGTCGGGGTCGGATCCGTCGGTGCGGGCGTGGGCTCCGTCGGAGTCGGAGTGGGCTCCGTCGGAGTCGGAGTGGGCTCCGTCCCCTCGGGCCGAAAGGCCGGCACTCAGCCGGTTTCTCCCAGCGCGTCTCCGATGCGGTGGGCCCAGGCCCGGATGCGGGCCGGGTCACGGAAGTCGCCGCCCTTGCCGTGGCGGACCATGGCCCGGGCGACCAGATCCGGGTTGTCGGCGGTGAGGGCGCCCCCGAAGGTGACGTGCTCCCTCGCACCGAGCTGCTTCATCCGGCGGGCGACTCCACGAACGGGCGGGATGTCGCGCTGTTCGGCGGAGCTGTCGACGGGGCCGCTGCTGAAGAGCCAGACGGGGCGGTGGCGGAGCTGTTCGGCGTTGCGCCGGGCGCACCGGCGGGCCTCGCCGTTCCAGTGTCCGGCGTAGAGCGCTCCGCCGAGGACGACGCCGTCGTAGTCCCTGACGTCGGTGACGGTGTCGGCGGGACGGACGTCGGTGTCGAATCCGTCGTCCCTGAGGGCCCGGCCTATCTCGTCGGCGATGCCGGCGGTGGAGCCGTGCTTGCTGCCGTAGGCGACGAGGACGCGCTTCGTGGTCATGACCGGTCCTCCTTGTCGTCGGCTGCCCGCCGCTTGACGCGGATGGTCCGTGCCGTGCGGGTGTCCTGGGTGGGCATCGGGATCCGGACGGTGAGGATGCCGTCCGCGTAGGAGGCGTCGACGTCGTCCGCGGGGATGGTGTCGGGGAGGCGCACGGTCCTGCGGAACGCGCCGTAGCGGAATTCCGAGTGGTCCTTGTCCTCGGTGCTCTCCCGCTGCTCGGCGCTCACGGTGACGAGGTTGTCGTCGACCGTGAGGGTGATGTCGTCCGGGTCCATCCCGGGGAGTTCGGCCCTCAGCGTGTAGACGCCGTCGTCGCCGGTGGAGACCTCGACCGGGATGGCGTGGGCGGCCGTGGCGGGGCGCCATCCGGGAAGCCCCGGGAACTCCCGGCCGAACCAGGTGTCGAGGTCGGGGAAGAAGCTGTGCCTGCGTTCCGGCTTGGCTCCGGTCATCGTTCTGCTCCTCTTCCACGGTGCCGGGGTGTCGTTCCGGCGCGGAATGTCCGGTAGCGGAGTCCGTCCGGCTCCACGGTTCCAGCCTTCCGTCCGCACGGGGCGCGGCGGAGTGTCGAACGGGGGTGTCGAGGAGGGCCGAACGGTCCCGTTCCCGAGGGGCCCGACCGGCCCTCGAAACGCCCTCCTGCTCGTGGACGGGTCACCGGGCGAGCGGGGACCGCTCTCGGGGCCGCCGCGGCTTGGCGCTCATGCGGATGCGCTGCGTGGCGCTCGCCTCTTCCGGTCCCGGGACGACCGCGGGTGCGTCCTCTTCCACCGCCTTCCGGGGCGGCGTGCGCGGTTACCGGTGCCGAGCGGGTCAGGGCGACGGAGGCCGGTCGGTCTCCGTCGGAGGGGGCCGTCCGGCCCGCTCCCGGTCGTGGTCGTGGTCGCCGCGTTCCTGCGGCGTGCCGGAGGGGACGGTGATCACCGGGCAGTCGGCGTGGTGCAGGAGGCCGTGGACCGTCGATCCGAGGCGCATGCCCGTGTAGCCGCCGCGCCCGGTCCTCCCCACGACCAGAGCGAGGGATTCACGTGCGGCCAGAGCGAGTTGCTCGACCGGATGTCCGCGGACGACGTCCCGGAGGATCTCCACGTCGGGGTGGTGGTCCGTCCAGCCGGCCACGGACTCCGCGAGGAGGCGGCGGCGCTCGGACAGACCGGCCTCGGTGTCCTCGTGTGCGAGGAGCGGGCGGGGCCAGACCCAGACCGCCCTCAGCCGTGCCTCGCGCAGGCTCGCCTCCCGTACGGCGAACGCGACGGCGGACCGGCTCCGTTCGCTGCCGTCCACGCCGACGACGAGCGTCGGCGGATGGACCTCGGTGTGTTCCGGTGCCCGGACCACGACGACGGGACAGGGGGCGCGCGCGGTGAGCGGGACGACCACCGAGCTCTCGCCGAGCAGTTCGGCGGCCCTGCCGAGCCGGCGCGACCCGAGCACCACCAGATCCGCTTCATCGGCTCGCGCGAGCAGTACCGTGGCGGGCGCCCCGTCCACGAGTTCCGCGGCCGTCCTCAGCTCGGCGTGGAGTCTTCGGACGAGTTCCCGGACATCGGAGAGGGCGGTCTCCGCCCGGATCCGCAGGGCGGACCGATGGGCCAGGGCGTCGTACCTCAGCCGGTCGTGGACGGGGGGTACGGCGACGACGAGGCGCAGCCGCAGCCGTCTGCGGGCCGCCTCGTCGGCGGCCCACACCAGGGCGGGTACGGAGAGCTCCGCGGGATCGACTCCGTACAGGAGGTCGCTCACGGCGCGTCGCCGCCCCGCGTCCCGAAGCCGACGGGGACGGTCTCCACGGGACAGTGGGCGTGGTGGACGAGGTGCGGCGGGCGGGACCGGCGGTCCGCCTCCGCGGCGGCCCCCGGGGCGGCCGTCCGGGCCGAGGGGGATCCGTCGATCCCCACGACGACGTCGGTCGGCTCGGGCCGACCGGGGGTGTCGCTGCTCATGGCTCCTCCTCGGGTGTGTGCCCGGGGCTCGTACGGCGTCGGGAAGGACGACACTCCTCACGCTGGCATCACGGGGCGCCCGCCGCGATGGGCCGTTCGGTCCCGATCGAGACCTGCCCGGCCCTCACCGCCCGGCCGTGCGCCGGACCAGCCTGGTGTCATCGACGGTGCCGGTTGAGGAGGCAGTGATGACAGCACAGGTCACCGTGGGGCTGGACGGTTCGGACGAGAGCCTCGCCGCGGCACGCTGGGCGGCGGGGGAAGCGGACCTCCGCGAGGTTCCGCTCCGCCTCGTCCACGTGGAGGAGTGGCCGAACACTCCGGAGATCCCGGTCGCCCACGCCCGGGCGCTGTACGAGAGGGCCGAGACCCTCCTGCGCGAAGGGGCGGAGCGGGCCCGGAAGGAGCATCCCGAGCTGGAGGTCGCCACGGAGCGGGCGCGCGGGCGGGCGGCGGACGAGCTGGTCGCGGCGGCGGACGAGGCGGACCTGCTGGTGCTGGGCTCGCGCGGTCTCGGCGGCGTCCTCGGCTTCGTCGTGGGCTCGGTCTCCCTCGCGGTCGTGGGCGCGGCCCGGCGGCCGGTCGTCCTCGTGCGTGCGGAGCGCCCGGATCCGGTGTCCTCCGTCCGCGGGATCGTGGTCGGGGTCGACCTTCGTCATCCGTGCGAGCCCCTGCTGGCCTTCGCCTTCGAGGAAGCGGCCAGGCGGCACGCTCCGCTGCGGTTCCTCAGCACCTGGACGGCGCCCGCCTCCTACGGCTACGCGGCCGTCGTGGACCCGGGAATCGGTGAGGAGCTGGGTGCCGGCGTGCGTGTCGGCCTCGAAGGGCTGCTGTCGCCGTGGCGCACGCGGTATCCGGGTACCTCGGTCACGGCCAAGGCGGTCGTGGGCTCGGCCGCCCCTCAGATGGCCGAGGCCTCCCGGGAAGCGGAACTCGTCGTCGTGGGGCGCCGCGCCCGTCGACTGCCGGTCGGCCCGCACGTCGGTCACGTGACGCAGGCGGTCATCCATCACAGCCCGGCGCCGGTGGCGGTCGTCCCTCTGTGATGAGCGTGGGTGTGCGGGCGGACCCGTCGGTCCGCCCGCACCCCAGGTCCTTTCCTTCCCGGCTCACGCGCCCGGCTCGGCAGGCTCGCCGGGCGCGCCGGGGACATGGATCCGTCGTCCCGTGACACGGCGTGGGACGAGCCTCACGACGGTGTCCCGCTCGCCTCCGGACCAAGGGCGCACCGTCACCGCCCGGCTCATGTCCATGGCCTCGGCCGGGTCGGAGAGGATGTGCACCGGGCCGACGAGCAGCACGCTCCAGCCTCGCCGGAACGCCTCGTCCGGACGGTCCGCCTCGAAGGCGGCCTCGACGCCGGAGGCCGCTGCCCGACCGAGGGCGGAGTCCGCCGCGGTCGAGAAGACCAGGCTTCCGTCGAGCACCTGGTAGTTGACCGGGAACACGGCGAGGCCGTCGGTCCCCTCGACACCGATCCGGCCGACACCGCGGTCGTCGAGCAGGGACCAGCACTCGGGCTCGTCGAGCTCCACCAGTTCCGGCCGGTTCCCCGGCGACGCCCCACCGGGGGCGCGGTTCGCCGTGAGACCGGTCAGGTCCTGGATGGTCGTCTCCAGGGCGTGGGCGAGGCGGACCAGGAACTCGATGCCCGGCGTGGGCAGCTGCTCCTCCACGTGGACGATGTATCCGGGGGTGGATCCGGTGCGCTCCGCCAGCTCCTCGCGGGACAGACCGAGCTGCCGTCGCCGCGTCATGACGCGGCGGCCGAGGTCGCTCCGGTACCGCCGGTCGCCGATGGTGTTCATCACTCGTCCCCTTCCGTGACCGCCGCGGTGGTGGTGAGGGGCGGCTGCGGTACGACGGCGACCGGGCACAGGGCGTGGTGCAGGGCCCGGTGGGCCGCCCTGCCGAGCTGGAGGCCGACCAGTCCGTCCCGTCGGCGCGCACCGAGCACGAGGAGGTCGGCGGCGGCGGAGCGCTCGGTCAGCACGCGGTGCGCGGCCCCTTCGACGCTGCTCCGGCGCACCCGTACCTCCGGGTGTTCCCGCACGCGTGCGGCGAGGGCCTTGTCCAGGGTCTCCGACGCCTCCTCGGCGAGGTACACCCCGGCCTCCCCGCGCAGCAGCGGGTCGTGGAGGGGCCGGCGCCAGGTGCGCACCGCGTCCAGCTCCGCGTCGCGGACCGCCGCCTCGCGGAAGGCGAACGCGACGGACGGGGCGTCGACGTCCTGGTCGCCGACGCCGAGGAGGATCCGTCCGTGGCGCGCTTCCAGGGCCTGCCGGTCTCCCCGCACGACGACGACGGGACACCACGCCCGGGCGGCGACGACGAGGCCGACCGATCCGAGCAGGAGGTCTCCGAGTTCGGTGCGCCCTCGCGCTCCGACGACGACGCCCCATGCTTGCCGCCCCTCCTGGAGCAGAGCTCCGGCGGCGTCCTCGGCGGCGACGCGGGTGGTGAGCGGGAGACCCGGCGCCCGTCGCCGGGCGCGATCCGCGGCCTGGCCGACGATGGTGTCGGCGAGGACCTGGCCCCACGGCCGGTCGGTGCTCCAGGGAGGCACGGCCCCCTCGTACCGTTCCCACAGCGAGGCGTACACGATCCGCAGGGGGCGCCCCTGCCGCACGGCCTCGTCGACGGCCCAGTCCAGGGCCGTGAGACCGGGACCGGAACCGTCGACGCCGACTACCAGGGGGGATTCCATCCTGCCCACCGCCTTTCGGTCACGTGAGGGTCTGCTGTCACGCTCGCACTGTCGCGGAGGGGAGGACAGGGCCGATCGGGCCCCTCCGGACCGCCCCTCGGTGCCGGGACACCCGCACGACGGCGCCCGTGCCCCTTCCACCGCCGTGACGCAGCCGCCCGGCCGGAGCGGGAGAAGTGCTGGACGCGTGCGTCGGGACCGGGGAAGGCGAGGGTGACCTTGCCGGTGTCCGACCGACGGGCGTCGGAGGGCGGGCTCCCGTCCTCGTGGTGCGGTGCCACGATCTCGCCGTCGCGCCCCTCGTCCCCGGCGGTCCCCCCGCCACCGCGCCCCGGGACGCCCGTCCACCGGGTTGCCCGGGGTCGGCCGCGCCCGCCCGCTCCAGCGCCTCGTGCCGACCCTGCGGCTCCGCGTGCGTCCGACGGGCCGTGCTCCCGGGTCACCGGGCGCGTCGCTCCCGCGTCCCGGTGGCCTCTCACGGCGCGGTCTACGGCTCGCCGCTTCGCAGGGCGCTCAGCCGCCTTCGGTACTCCTCCTCGTCGATCTCACCGCGGGCCAGCCGCTCACCGAGGATCCGCTCCGGTCCCGCGGGGCGGTCCTGACGCGCCGGCCGTTCCGCGGCCCGGTCCAGCGTGCGGAAGATCAACACGACGGCTGTGATCAGAAGGCCCCAGAAGAGGATCATTCCTGCGGACATGGCGAACCAGCCCCATCCGTTCATGCCGTCGCCGTACCAGAACATCATGGCCACTCACTCTCCCGACGGCCGACACGGTCCTGGCAGAGCACATCCGCGACCGTGCCGGCTTCCGTTCCCCACGGTGCGCCGGCCGACGCTCCCCGCACAGGGCCGGTCGGTCCCCCCTGAGGGCCGAGCGGGTACGGAAGACGCGCCCGAGCCGCAGCGGACGTCTGACGGCGGATGTCCGCCCGCGCCGGCGGACCGCGCCGGTCGACAGCCTCGGCAGACCGCTCGAAGCGGGCCTCCCAGGGTCCCGGCGATGGGGCCCTTCGGCCCCTTGTCGGGCCCGGGCGGCCGTAGTGCGGCGCTTCCTCCGGAGGTTGGAATGGACACCATGAACACCGACCGGGCACTCCTCGTCGCCACCGGGGTGCGCAAGATCTACCGGACGGGCTCCGTCGCGGTCACCGCCCTGCTCGACCTGGACCTCCTCGTACGCCGCGGCGAGATGGTCGCGGTCATGGGTCCGTCCGGCTCCGGAAAGACCACGCTGCTGAACTGTCTGTCGGGACTCGACGACATCGACGGCGGTCGGGTGGAGATCGACGGCCACGACCTCTTCGCCATGTCGGACGCCGCGCGCACGGAGCACCGGGCCCACACCATGGGATTCGTCTTCCAGGCGTTCAACCTCATCCCCGTCTTCTCCGCCGTGGAGAACGTCGAACTGCCCCTGCTGCTCGTGGGCACCCGGCCGCGCGAGGCGCGCCGCAGAGCCCTGGACATGCTCGACCGGGTGGGTCTCGGTCACCGGGTCGAGCACCGGCCGAGCGAGATGTCCGGCGGTGAACAGCAGCGGGTGACCATCGCCCGCGCCCTCTCCGGAAGCCCGGCCATCGTCTGGGCGGACGAACCGACGGGCAACCTGGACAGCGCGATGGCGGACCAGATCATGGACCTGCTGTGCGAACTCAACCAGGACGAGGGCCAGACCATCGTCCTGGTCACGCACGACAGCGCCATCGGCGCGCGTGCCCCCCGGCTGATCCGGATGCGCGACGGGCAGCTGGTCGACGACGTCCGCCGGGCCGTCACCGCTCCGGCCGCGATCCGTGACCTCCCCCGGGGCTGACCATGTACCCGAACCTCCTCGTCCCGTTGCTCGGCGCCCTCGCGCTCGCCCTCGCGGCCCTGGTGCTGGTGGCCGTCCGGCAGCCGGTGTCACGACGGCTGGCGTTCCGGCAGGTCGCCCGCCGGCGCACCGAGGCGGCGCTGGTGATCGGCGGGTCGATGCTCGGCACGGCCATCGTCATCGGCGCCCTCGTCGTCGGTGACACCCTGAACTTCTCCGTGCGCCAGGAGGCGTACCGCACTCTGGGGCCGGTGGACGAGCGCGTCGTCGCACCCCCTGGACCGACCGGGCGCGTCGTCACGGAACGACTGGCCGGCCTGGTCGGCGATCCCGATGTCGACGGTGTTCTGCACGCCGGGGCCGCGCAGGCATCGGCCGTCAGCCGTACCGGTGGCCGGACGGTCGCCGAGCCGCGCGTCCTGGCCTGGCAGATGGACTTCGGCGAGGCGTCGCGGTTCGGCGCGCCAGGTGGCGACTCCGGTCTCGGCGGACCGAACCCGAAGCCCGGTCATGTCGTGGTCAACGAGCCGCTGGCCCGGTCCCTGAGCGTGGGAGCCGGCGACCCGATCACGGTGTACCTGTTCGGCGCACCCCAGACGTACCGGGTCGAGCGTGTGGTGCCGGAGCGGGGCCTCGCCGGTGTGGGCCTCGGCGGCAGGCTGAACCGCGACGTCTTCCTGCCACCGCGGGCCCTGGACTCCGCCGCCCGGGCCGCGGGCACGGAGCCGCGCTCGGTCACCTTCGTGTCCAACCGGGGCGGCGTCGAGCGCGGCGAAGCCCTGACCGACCGTGTGACCACCGACATCCGCCAGGCTCTGGGCCCGCTCGCCGACCGGGCGACGATCGACGCTCCGAAGCACACGGTCCTGCGGGACGCCGAACAGGCCGGGGACTCCCTCGGAGCCCTGTTCCTCATGATCGGCAGCTTCAGCATCATCGCGGGCGCGCTCCTGCTGGTGAACATCTTCGTGATGCTCGGCGAGGAGCGGAAATCCCAGATGGGCATGGTGCGGGCCGTCGGGATGAAGCGCTCGCGGCTGGTCGGGTCCTTCACCCTCGAAGGGGCGACCTACGCGTTGCTGTCCGCGGTGCCGGGCGTGGCCATCGGGGTGGCCGTCGGCTGGGGCGTCGCCGTGGTGGCCGCGCAGATCTTCCAGGGCTGGTCGGTCGGTGGCAGCAGCATCCGCATCGCGTTCGCGATCACTCCCACCAGCGTCCTCAACGGACTGGCCATGGGCCTGCTCATCGCCTTCGCCGCGATCCTCGCGACCAGCGTGCGCATCAGCAGGTTCAACATCATCGCCGCGATCCGCGACCTTCCCGCCACGCCCGGACGAGAGCCGCGCCGCCGTCTGCTCGCGGTCTCCACCGCCTTGGCCGTCCTGTGCGCGTTCGTGGCCGTCCCGGCCGTGGCGCGCAGCCAACCGGACGCCACGTACCTCATGCCGGCGCTCGCCCTCGCCTTCGCAGCCCCGGCGCTCCTGCGTGTCCTCCCCCGGCACACGGTCACCACCCTGGTCGCGGGAGCCGTACTCGCCTGGACGCTCCTCGCTCCCGTCATCCGCCCCCGGATCTTCGACACGCCCTCCATGTCCGTGTACGTCGTCCAAGGAGCCCTGGCCGCCTTCTCCGCCGTGGTGCTCGTCAGCGACAACCAGAAGACCCTGCTCCGTCCCGTACGACGGCTCCTCCAGCGCCCGACGGAAGGCGGCCTGGCGGCACGGCTCGCCGTCGCGTACCCCTTGGCCAAGCGATTCAGGACCGGCGCGACGCTGGTGATGTACACCCTGATCGTGTTCGTGCTCGTGCTCCTGACGGAGATCTCGGGCATCCTCCGCGCCGGCGTCGACGGAGTCGTCGCCGACGCCACCGCCGGATACTCCCTGCGCCTCGACTACAACCCCGAGGTCGCGGGCGACCGCCTCTTCTCCGATCTGCGTGGCGGCCCGTCGGCCGCCGGTGTCTCCGCCGTGACACCGCTGCTCAACGCCACCGGGCGGGCCACCGATCCGGGTGGCCGCGGCCCCCGACCGCTGGACAGTGCCGTCGTCGGCGTACCCGACGGGGCCATCACCGGCATCACGTTCCGCGAGCGGCTGCCCGGCCTGGCCGACGACCCCGCGGTATGGCGGGCTCTCGCCTCCGACCCCCGCTACGTCGTGCTCGACGGCTTCTTCGGCAGCACCGGCGGCCCGGCCGGCGACTACTACGACCCCGGGGACACCCTCACCCTGACGGATCCCCGGACGGGCCGCAGCGAACAGAAGGTCATCGCCGGCGTGCTCAGCAACGGGCTGGTCTTCTACCCGGGCACCGGCGCCAGTTCGACCACCTACCCCGTGGTGATGAGCGAGCGGGCCACGCGCGAGCTGTTCGGCACCCAGGCGCAGAACGCCTCCGCACTGGTGAGAACCAGCCCCGGCACCTCCCCCGACGCCCTGGCGACCCGACTGCAGGGCGAGCAGCTCTCGTCCAGCCTGGTCGCCACACCCATCGAATCGGACCTCCGACGCCAGTTCGATTCCAGCACCGCCTTCTTCCGCCTCATGCAGGGCTTCCTCGTCCTGGGCCTCGGCGTGGGCATCACCGGCCTCGGCGTCGTCATGGTCCGGGCCGTACGCGAACGCCGCCGCACCATCGGCGTCCTCCGGGCCCTCGGCTTCCGGGCGCGGACCGTCCAGCGGTCCTTCCTGTGGGAAAGCGCCTTCGTCGCGGTGGAGGGCATCGCGCTCGGATCCCTGCTGGGCGTGCTGACGACCTGGCTGATGTACCGGAACAGCGCCGCGTTCGAGGGTCTCGAAGGAGGGTTCCCCGTCGAGTGGGCCGGCGTCGGCGGCCTGGCGGCAGCCACCTTCGTCGCGTCGCTCCTGGCCACGATCGGGCCCGCCCGCCGCGCGGCCGCCATCCGCCCGGCCCTCGCGGTCCGCGTCACCGAATGACGGGCGACTCGGGACAGCGCGTCCGGTCGGCCTTCGCTTCAGTTCTGGTCGTGCCCGGGGGCGGATGCGCCCTCAGGCGGTGCGGCGTGACGGCCGGTGCGGCGCGCGGGCAGGTGGCAGGAGCCCGTCGCCCGGTCGATCGCCGCCTCGACCGCGGTGATGCGGTCGGCGAGCAGGCCGAGGGCGGCGACCGCCCGGGACAGGGGTTCGTCGGGTGCGCCCCCGAGTGCCCGGGTGCGGGCGTGGGCGGCGGTGATCTCCGTCCAGCGGGCGGCCTGGTCCGGGGTGAGGGCGCCGCGGAGTGCGGCGAGCTTGAGGAGGTTGGCCTCGGCGTCGGTGGTGAGGGTCTGGGCCTCGGCGGTGTAGTGGTCGTGGATGACCGCGGCGAGTTCGGCGTCGTTCATGGCGGGCGAGAGGCGGGCCGCGATCCTGTTCATGGTGCGGTACGAGCCCTGGAGCCGGAAGGCCGGTTCGGTACGGGCCTCGTCGGAGCGGGCGGCGGAGGCGATGTACTCCGCGTTGACGGCCAGGACGGTCTCGCGGGCGGTCAGCAGGTGGCGCAGGACCGCCAGGATCCGGTCGGTCTCGGCCGGGGCGTAGGGGTGGGTGAGCCGGTCGCGGCGGGCGGTCGGGTCCCCGGCCGCGAGGCGGACGAGGAGTTCCACGTCGGCGCGGTCGCGGGCGGCGAGCGGGGCGAGGAGGGGGTGGGAGGTGAGGGCGTTCTCGACGAAGCTGAGGGCGAAGGCGTCCTCCTTGCCGGTGAGGACGTCGCCGAGGTTCCACACGTCGGCGCGATTGGCGAGCATGTCGGGGACACGGAAGGCGTGACCGGACTCGGTGAAGGGGTTGCCGGCCATGCAGACGGCGAAGCGCTTGCCGCGCAGGTCGTGGCCGTTCAGGGTCCGGGTGGCGTCGCAGAGGGGGATGAACTTCTGCAGGAACTCCGGTGAGCAGTGCTGGATGTCGTCGACGTACAGCAGGACGTTGTTGCCCGCCGCGAGGGCGAAGGCGATCTTCCCCAGTTCCCTTCGGGCTGTCGCGTCGGGAGCCTCGGCGGGGTCGAGGGAGACCGTCCGCCGCCCGAGGGCGGGGCCGTCGATCCTGACGAGGAGCAGGCCGAGTCGGTCGGCGACGTACTCGATCAGCGTGGTCTTTCCGTACCCGGGCGGTGACAGGAGCAGGAGCAGGCCGTGGGAGTCGCTCCGCTTGGCGTCGCCCGCCGCACCCAGCTGCTTGGCCAGGTTGTCGCCGATGAGGGGCAGGTAGACCTCGTCGACGAGCCGGTTGCGGACGAAGGACGCCATGACCCGGGGGCGGTGTTCGTCCACGCGCAGCCGGGCGCGCTCCTGCTCGATGAGGGCCGTACGCCGCTGCTGGTAGGCGCGGTGAGCGGGTACGTCGTCGCGTGCGAAGTCCTCGGTCCGGGCCAGGAACTCGTCGAGCCGGAGTTCCAGGGCGTGGTCCCGCATCCGGGGGTGGCTCCCGAGCAGGCCGGTGGCGTGCGCCGTGGTCGGGCCGTCGGCATCGTACCGTTCGAGGCCGGGGCAGAGTTCGACGGCGACCGCCTCGGCGAGCACGTCCTCGTCGACGGACTCGCCCGACGCCGACAGGTAGGCGCCGAGCCATGCCTCGACGTGCTGTCGACGGGTGTCCGGGGCCGCGAGGGCGGCGAGGGACGCCTCGTACGGGGAGGTGGCCACTGCCCGGTGGAACTTCTCCAGGAGGGCGCGAGCCGGTGCGGACAGGGCGAAGCCCGCGGGCTCGGCGCCCAGTTCGTCGACGAGGTACGTGGCGGCGGCCGGATCCCCGATCTCCTGGGTGAGGGCGCGGCGCAGTCCGTCGAGCGCGGAGGGCGTGTCGAAGAGGTCGCGGGCGTGGGTCAGGGAGATCGCCCGCTCGGTCCACTGTGCGCGGTCGGCGGCGGTGGCGGTGAGGGACCAGTGAAGCTGAGCCGCCGCCCGGGCACGGCCGGAGTGGCCGAGCACGCCTGCGGTCGCGTACAGCTTGAGCAGGTGCCCCAGGATGACCGCCGCGTCGTGGTCGTGGACCCCGGGCTCGTACCCTTCGTCGTACGCGCTCTCGGCCCTCCGTCGCGCGAGCGCGTGGAGGTCCTCCCCGGCGAGTCGGTCGGCGCCGTGGTCGGCGAGGAGGCGGGCGGCCAGGTGTTCGGCCCGGTAGACGCCCGGTGACTCCGAGGGCAGGGGCCGGTCCCAGAAGCGGCGGGTCTCCGCGAGGGCCGGGTCGGTGACGGGCGCGCGGTAGTCGGTACCGGTCAGCGCGAGGACGAGGCTGTCTCCCGCCGGGACGAGCGTCAGCTCGGGGGTCTGGCGGTTGACGGCGAAGCGGTGCCGGCCGAGCCGGATGGTGTCACCCGCGTCGGAGTAGAGCTCGGCGCGGTCCCGCAGGGTGCGGCCGGCTTCCTGACGGGCGGTGGCGAGACGGCTCTCCAGCTCCTCCGCCCGTGTCCGGTCGCCGAGTTCGCGCAGTTCCGCCGCCGTGCGCCTGACTTTGACGACCATGGGATCCGACGCGAAGTACGTGTGGACCTCGTCGATGCCCGCCAGGGCCGAGGAGCGGCGGCCGATCGCTTCCAGGACGCGGCCCGCGGACTCGGTGAGTCGTTCCGCCCGCCGGGCGCGGGCGTCCTGGAGGGACTGCCTGCGCGCGGTGAAGGCGTCGTGGATCTCCGTGCGCTTGTCCGCGAGGCCGTCCAGGAACCGCTCCGACCCGGTGAAGCGGGCTTCCAGGTTCTCCAGTTGGACCGTCAGGCGGCCGAGCTGGTCGTCGCACGCCTCCGGGGTGTCGGCCGCGGCGAGGGCGCCGGTCACGGCCTGACCGAGGAGGGCGAGTTCCGCCGCGAACTCCGCAGCGCCCTCCCGGTCGAGGAGTTCGGCGCGCCGGGCGGTGAGGACGGCTCGGGCGCGGTTCAGGGCGCCGAGGACGTCGGCGATCCGGGAGAGGATCGAGGTGCGGACGGTGGCGTCCGCGATGTCGAGGCCGGTGATGATCTCGCTGAGGGTCCGCAGCGCGAGGGCCTGTTCGTCGATCCGGTCGCCGACGGGGCCCGCCTCCGCCGCGGTGGCCAGCTCCCGGGCCCGGGCGGCCAGGCTCTCGGCCTCGGCGTGGTGGGGGGCGAAGGCGCTGTCGCGGCCGAGGAAGGCGACGGCCCTGCGGGCCGCGGAGAGGATGTCGGACTCCACGTCGGCGGCCAGGGCGTCGACGGCGTCCGCATCGACGTAGCGCATCTCCTTGAGGGTCACCAGGTGTCCCTGCGCGCGGCGCAGTTCGGTGATGCGGGAGATCCACTCCTCGGCCGTGGCGGGGGCCTCGCCCCGGACGCGCCGCACCAGTCGGGCGATCCCCTCGGCGGACTCCGTGAGCGCCTCCGCGGCCTGACGTCGGAGGGTCGCCACGGTGGCGAACTCGTCGAGCACCTGGGTGAGCGTGTCGTGGAGCTCGGCCAGCGGGGCCCGCAGGTCACCTGCCTCCGGCTCCCCCAGCCAGTGGTGGACGTCGGCCGCGCGGGTGCAGGCGGTGAGCAGCGCCGCGTACACCTCGCCGGCGGGGGTGAGCTCGGTGGCCTGCCGGGCGATGGACAGGCAGTCGGAGATTCCGCGCACGAGGTCGGCGTTGCCGATGCGTGCCAGGGGGCCGCCCTCGGTCGACGTGACGTGGGTGTCGGCGACGTACGGCGTCCGCCAGAGCTGCACCGGGTGGACGCGTCCGGGTTCGCCGTCGCCGGTGCGCAGGGCCACCATCGTGCCGTCGTCGAGGAGCGCGTGCCCGTGGCAGGAGACCGGAGCGGCGATCTCCTTGCGGATGAGGTTGTAGGGGAGCAGGAGGGTGCGGCCCTCGGCCTGGGCGTGGAAGACGAAGAGCAGGTCCTCCCCGTTGGGCGAGAGGACCGCGTGGTCGAACGCGAGCCCTGAGGTGTCCGTGTCGAACGTCCTGAACGGGCCGGAGGCCAGACAGTATCCGTCCGGGAACACGAGGCCGGCGTCGTCGGGGAGCCTCAGGCACGCCTGTCCCAGTCCGTCGAGGCGGACCACGGTACCGGTCATGGCGTTGAAGACCAGATGCCGGTGGGTCTCCTCCTTGTAGGGGCGTACGCGGACGACGGTCAGGGGGCCGACGGTCGCGTGGGCGACCTCGGCATCGGCCAGGGACTGGAGGGGTTCGTCCACCGGTTCGGTGTGGACGCCCTCGGGGGTCTCGGTGTCGTTCTCCGTCTTGAGGGTCAGGCTTCCGCCGACGGTGGAGACGAAGAGGCGGCCGCCGATCGCGATGTGGGGGAAACGGCCCGGGACGTGGTCCTCACGCGTCGTCTCCACCCACTCGACCTCCTGGGACGGAGGCAGGACGTGGTCCCGCTCCCCCTGGGCGTCCAGGAACCGCGTCGCGCCGGAGGAGTCGGTCGCCCAGCGCAGCACGCGGAGGTCGTCGGCCTTCTCCCCGGTCCGGAACACGGCGAGGAGGCGGCCCTCCACCCGCCGCAGTCGCAGCAGGTGGGCGCCTCGGAAGTAGCGGTGCAGGGCCGTGAACTCGCGGCGGAAGTCCGGATCGTCGAGGAGACCGGGCACGGCGTCCTCGGGCAGCGGGTTCAGGTCCCGGTCGTACAGGGCGAAGACGTCGGCCACCGACGGCTCGGTGTCACCCGCGCTCGGCGTGTGCCGGCCGAGGAGCAGCCGGCCGCCACCCGCGCTGACGACGTCCCGGGGCAGGCAGGCGCGCTCGGTGCGGATGCGGCGGGTGGCCGCCAGGGTCATCTCGCCCGACCCGAACTCCGTGATCCGGGCCTCGTTGAGCGCTTCGGCGCGCCGGGCGAGTTCGCCCGCCCGGGCGATGAGGCGGTCTCGCAGCACCGCGTACGTGTCCTGGTCGATTCCGCTGCTCATCCTCTGCCGCTCCTTGTACCGTGGTGATGGACGGGTCCGGTGCCGGTGACTCCCCCGTTCGCCGGCACCGGACCCGTTCTGACCGCACCCCCGTGGGCGGTCAGTTCGTGGCCGCGCCGTTCAGCGCGGCGGTCTCCACCGGCGCGGTGGCCGGTGCGGGCGCGGGTGCTTCCGGCAGGCCGGACTTCATGACCTTCGCGAGGAGCGCGGAGACGCTGAGGTTCTGCACGTCGGCGCTGGAGAGCGAGCCGAGCACCTTCGTCAGGTCCTCGGTGAAGGACCCCTCCCCGTTCAGCCACGGACCCGCCAGAGCCTGGGCCGTGGTGGAGTGGCCGACGAAGCCGTCGACGGACCTGCCGAGCGCGATGGACTGCACGAGCCGGTCGAGGAAGACGGACTCGCCGCCGACGATGCTGATGTCGGCGTTCTCCAGACCGGTGGCCAGCACGGTGGCCTGCGCCTCGGCGACCTGCCGCTGGACGTCGAGACCGGCGAGCCGGATGTCCTTCTCCGCCTCCAGGCGCAGCCGGTACTCCTCGTGGGTACGGGACGCCTCGTCGAACGCGGCGACGGCGATCGCCTTCTGGTTGAGCCCCTCGGCCTCCGCCTTCAGCTTCTCGCCGATCGCGGTGGCCTCGGCGAGCGCCCTGGCCCGCAGGCCCTCGGCCTCGGCCCGGAGACGCGCCTCGGTGGCCTCCGCCTCGGCACGGCCCGCCTTCTCGATGGCGTCCGCCTCCTTCTCGCGGACCTGGACGGCGGCGAGCCCTTCGGCGGCGGCCTCGGCCTGGACGCCCTCGGCGAGCCGGATCTTGGCGCGGGCGTCCATGTCGGCGGCCTTGTGCCGGGCCTCGGCCAGGGTCAGTTCCTCGGCGGCCCGGTGGACGGCCGCCTGCTCGGCGGCCTCGGCGGCCTTGATGTCCTTGACCAGCTTCTCCTGGGCCTCGGCCTCGGCGGCGATGACCAGGGCCTGCCGCTCCCGCTCGGCCTCCTCCACGGTCCTCAGCCGCTTGATGGACTCCTCCTGCTCGGCGACCGTGCGGTCGACGGCGACCCGCTCCCGGATGACCTCGGCGATGTCCCGGCGCTCCGCCTCGACCTCCTTCTCGGCCGCGATGCGGTTCAGCTCGGTCTCGCGCTCGCGGGCGATGACCTCCAGGAGGCGGTCCTTCTCGATCCGCTCGTTCTCGATCGCGATGACCCGCTCGCGGTTCTTCTGCGCGACGGCCACCTCGCGAGCCTGGTTCTCGCGCTGGACACCGAGCTGCTCCTCGGTGCGCAGGAAGGCGCCCTGGGCGCGGAGCCGCTCCTCCTCCACGACCTTCGCGGTCTCCGCCTCCTCGCGGGCCCGGACGGTCTCGATCTCGCGCTTCTGCTTGATCTCCGCGTCCGCCTGGCGGCGCTCCAGCTCCAGGATCGCCTCGCGGGCGTCCACGTTCTGCCGGGTGATCTCCTTCTGCTCGTGCTGTCGGAGTTCGTTCGTGCGGACGTTCTCGGCGGCGGTCAGCTCGGTGATCTTGCGGATGCCCTGGGCGTCGAGGATGTTGCCGGCGTCGAGCTGGGTGAGCGGGGTCTGCTCCAGGTGATCGATGGCGGCGTCCTCCAGGCTGTAGCCGTTGAGGTCGATGCCGATCAACTCAATGATCCGGAAGCGCAGTTCCTCGCGCTTGGTGTAGAGGTCGGTGAAGTCCATCTGCTTGCCGACCGACTTCAGCGCCTCGGAGAACTTCGCGTTGAACAGCTCCTGGAGGGTCGCCTGGTCGCTGGCGCGGGCGGTGCCGATGGCCTGGGCGACCTTGATGACGTCGTCGACGGTCTTGTTCACCCGGACGAAGAAGGAGATCCGGATGTCGGCCCGGATGTTGTCCTGGCAGATCAGGCCGTCCCGGCCGGTCCGGGAGATCTCGATGGTCTTCACCGAGATGTCCATGACCTCGGCCTTGTGGAGCACGGGCAGGACCACCTGCCCGGTGAAGGTGACGTCCACCTTCCGCATCTTGGAGACGATCAGCGCCTTGCCCTGCTCCACCTTGCGGAACAGCCGGCCGACCATGAACAACGCCGCGACGACGGCGAGCAGGACAACGGCGACGAGCACGCCGAGGCCCGAGGTGATGGCATCCATGAGAGAACCCCGTGTCGATCGAAGAAGAGGAGGACGTACCGGCTCAGACGGCGGTACGCGCGGAATCCGGCGCGGGCAGGGCGCTGCCGGACGCGCACCGGTGGGCATCGGAGGGCGAGACCCGTCGTCGCCTGCCGAAGAGCCGCCTCGTGAGCAGCCAGGACAGCGCCAGAGCACACGGAAGCAAGGCCATGGAGAGCAGCAGGAACCAGGCGCCGGGCAGTCCTGCCCGGCCGAGGAGCACCGTGCCGGTCAGGTGGAGCGCCCATCCGGCGCCGACGGCGACGGACGCGGCCGCGGCGACCGGCGCGCCGGCGATCCCCAGCGTCTCGGAGTCCACGTCACCGTCGAACGCGTCCGGGGCGACGACCCGGCAGAGCACCAGCGCCCAGAACCCGATCACGGCGGCGAAGGCGGCGGTCAGCAGCAGACCGGGAAAGCCGAAGGCCGCTCCAGCGAACTCTCCCATCCCGCCTCCCCCACGGTAGCCTTCCGGAACCCGGCATCAGTAGCGGGGCATCGCCTTCGCCGAATCCATTCTGACGGGCTGAGCCTCTGAGTCGCATTGCCGGAGTACGGCAATCTTGACGAGTTCTTGATGCCGAGGCGCGTACACCTCCCGCGAGGCGGTCGACCCCGTCACCGCTCCACCGCGCGCCTCATGGAGTCCTCGATGAGCACGGGCTTCCGATCGCACTCGCCGTCGTACCGGCGGCTGGTGAAAGCACCCGGCACGGGCGACTCCCGTCCACGGAGGCGGACCACACGCATGTCCCCCCACGTGCCGCTTCGGGCAGCACGACCGCGCTTCCCCACCCGAACGGCTTCCGTCCGCGGGAGCGACCTGCGGCTGAAGGTCGAGGCGGATCCAGACCTCCGGCATGGGCGCAGGCTGTCGGGACGCGCGCACCCGGTCGTGGCAAGGCGATGCCCGGCGGTCCGATGCCGGCGGGTCCGCGTTCAGAAGTCCTTTCCTGGCCAGCCGAGCAGGCGGGCTCCGATCACGGCGGTCTGGAGGGTGTAGCGGCTCGCGGGGTCGGCGGGGTCGGTGCCGGTCAGCCGGTGGATGCGCTCCAGGCGGTAACTGACCGCCCTGACCGACAGGTTGAGATCCTGAGCCGTCCTGGTCGTCACGCATCCGCTGTCGAAGTAGGCGGTCAGGGTGTCGAGAAGCGGTTCCGCGCCGCCGCGGGAGGACCGCAGCGGCCCGAGGGTGCTGCGGACGAGGTCCTCCATGGCCTGCCGGTCCCGGGTGAGGACCGGGTAGACGAGGAGGTCGACGGCGTGCAGGACGGGTGCGTCGAGGCCGAGACGGTCGGCGAGGTCCAGGGCACCGAGGGCCTCCTCGTAGGAGTGCACCACGCCCCGGGGTCCCGGCTGGGGCCGGCCGATCGCCGCCTGTCCCCCGCCGGTGGCGGCGAACGCCTGCTTGGCGAAGTGGGCGAGGACCTCGGGCTGGTCGCCGGGGGCGACGCAGACCATCCGGCCGCCCTTCGTGGTGAGCAGGATGTGCCGGTCGCCGAACCTTCCGATCAGGGCCCGCTCCACCTGCTGCGGGACCGGGTCCGCCTCGGTGTACGCCCGGGAGCCGCGGGCGACGGCGACCGCGTGCGCCTGGGACAGGCGCAGTCCGAAGCGTTCGGCCCGTTCGGCCGTGCGGCCCAGGTCGCTGCGCCCGTAGAGCAGGTCGTCGATGAACTCCCGGCGTTCGGCCTCCTCCTGGCGGACGGCGAGCCGCTGGGCCCGTTCGAATCCGGTGGAGAAGGCGTCGACGGACTGCTCGACCGCGGCGAGCAGGTCCATGACCGTCCTCCGGCTCAAGGGTTGCTCGGGCCAGGCCGACCGGACCGCGCTCAGGTGGCCGCCGACCAGCTCCCGCAAGGCGTGCCCCTCAGCGGCCGCCTCTTCGCCGGCCTCACGGCGCCGTTCGACCTCGTCCCTGGTGAGGCGTCGGCCGGTGACCGCCACGTCCGCCAGCAGTGACACGTACTCGGGTGTGTAGTCGTCTCTCATTTCCCGCCCCACCGTCGCTTCCGGCCCCGCCGGTCCGAGCCGGCGGGCGTTTCGTGGAGGCCGAACAGACCGACGGCCGCGCCCATCAGCCCCCGTCCGACGCAGGAGCACGTGCCCCGCGCGTCAGGAGAAGCACCGGTCGGACGGGGGATCTCGTCGACCGGCACGGCCGCGTGCGCACACGGACCGACAGCGCTCGGCAGCGGCACCGGAGCCCGTGCATCGCGCGGGAGGCACGGCCGTCGGCCGACCGTCACGGCGACACTCGGAGCGAGGAGGAACACCGCTCCACCGACGGCGAGTCCCCGGCTCTGCGACGTGCTCATACGGCCGCCTCCGGACGCTCGCGTCGCCGGCGCCGCCGGTCCGTCTCGTACCTCCCGAGCAGCGCGGTGGCCGCGTTCGACGGAGACGCGACGGCCTCGGCCACGCGCGTGACGCCCCAGGCGCGGCCCGCACTCGCCGGGAGCGCCGCGCGCAGCGGCAGCGGCAGCGGCAGCGGCAGCGCGGGAAGGATCCGTCGCCACCGGGGCAGCCCGGTCATCCGCCACGCCCGGAAGCACAGGACGACGTCGAAGACCAGGAAGGCGAGGGCGAACAGGGCGATCAGGAACAGGGCGAGGGGCACGGCCGGACTCTTTCGGGGCAGGCGGAACACAGTGCCGACCAGACTTCCCGGCTCACCAGCGCACGATCCTAACGTCAGGACGGCTCGGCGAAGGCCTCCACCGCCCTGGTCCTGCCCGTGACGACGACGATGTAGCCCTTCCCCGCCTCCCGGCCCCAGGCCGTCGCCGGCCTCGTCGGAGAGGCGGTGCGCGGGACCGCCGGCCGAGCCGGGCTCCCGGCGGGCCGTCAGGAGAGCAGTCACTAACGGGTGGGACACGGTCGCGACACGCGGCGGAAACGGGTCGTCCCTAATTTCTGTCAACCGACAGGAATTCCCACGGACGACCCTCACCTCCGCGACAGGGGCCCGCCATGACCGTGACCACCGATCCCACACCACCGGCGTCTCCCCCGCCCGGGGACGGCGACGCGCTCGCCTCGTTCGGCTATCCCCAGGAGCTGCGGCGGCGGATGGGGCGGTACGCCTCCTTCGCCGCCGGGTTCTCCTTCATCTCCGTGCTGACCACGGTCTTCCAGTTCTTCTCGCTCGGCTATTCCTTCGGCGGGCCGCTCTTCTTCTGGACCTGGCCCGCCGTCCTGGCCGGGCAGCTCCTGGTCGCCGCCTGCTTCGCCGAACTCGCCGCCCGCATGCCCATCGCCGGGGCGATCTACCAGTGGGCGAGCCGGCTCGGCAGCCCCGCCTTCGGCTGGTACGCGGGCTGGATCATGGTGGTCGGGCGGATCGTGGTGGTCGCGGCCGCCGCGCTCGCCCTCCAGGTCGTCCTGCCCGCCGTCTGGCCCGGCTTCCAGATCGTCGGCGGCGACCCGTCGCCCACGACGACCAGCGGCGCCGCGAACGCCGCCCTCCTCGGACTCGTCCTGTTGGCGCTCACCACCCTGCTCAACGTCCTGGACAACCGCGCGCTGTCGGCCGTCAACACGATCGGGGTCACGGCCGAGATCGGCGGAGTCGTGCTGATCGTCGTCCTCCTGGCCACCCACGCCGAGCGGGATCCCGGCATCACCCTGCACACCGGCGGGCAGGGCGGGCTGATCACGGCGCTCCTCGTGGGCTCGTTCACCGCCGCGTACGTCCTGATCGGTTTCGAGAGCGCGAGCGAGATGAGCGAGGAGACCGTCAACCCCCGCCGCACCGCGCCCCGCACGACGCTCACCGCCCTCACCACCTCCGGCGTCTGCGGCGGACTGCTGCTCCTCGGCGGCCTGCTCGCCGCGCCCAGCCTCACCGACGGACGCCTGGCGACGGAGGGCCTCGGTTACGTGCTCACCAGCACCCTCGGCGACGGTCTCGGCCGGATCCTGCTCGCCGACGTGGCGCTCGCCATCTGCGCGGCGACCCTCGCGATCCAGACCTCGGCGACCCGCATGCTCTTCTCGATGGCCCGCGACGGCGTCCTCCCCCGGTCGGCGGCGCTGGCGCGGGTGCCGCGACGGACCGGGATGCCCGGCACGGCCGCCGTGGTGGTCGGCGTCGGTGCGGCACTGCTGCTCCTGCTCAACCTCGCCTCCCCGCAGGCGTTCCTCGCCATCGGCACCACGTGCATCGCCATGGTGTACCTGGCGTACGCCATGGTCACCGGACCGATGCTGGTCCGGCGCCTGCGGGGCGCGTGGCCGCCTCCGGCCGACGGCGAGCGGGACGAGCTGGACCGTCCCCTGTTCTCCCTCGGCCGCTGGGGGCTTCCCGTCAACGCGCTCGCGCTCGCCTACGGCCTCTTCATGACGGTCAACCTCGCCTGGCCGCGCGCCGAGGTGTACGACCCCGAGGGCGGCCACTGGTACTTCCGGTGGTTCACCCTCCTGGTCCTCGCGGCGACGGTCGCGGCGGGGGCGGCGTACCGCTGGTACCGGCGGCGCCGGGAGGCTCCGGAGCACGGGGTTCCCGTGCGACCGGAAGCCGCCCCCGTACGCGTCTGAGCCCGGGCCGCGCCCGGGATCCGCGGATCAGAGCCGCGTCGCGAGGAGTTCCCGCCCCTCGCGGCGCAGCCGTGCCAGGGAGCGCGGCGACACGCCGGCCACCCGCAGCGCGGCGTCGGCCGTCGCCCCGGCGAGGGCCCCGGGGTCACGGTCGGGGTCGGCCCGCCGGATGAGGATCACGCTCTCGGTGAGACCGAAGAGGAGGTCCGCACGGAGCGCCAGCTCCTCGACGGCGAGGTCCGCACCGGGCGCGGTGGCGGCGAGCAGTCCCGCGTAGGAGGACTTGAGTTCGCTCCTGAGCCGGTGGAAGTCGGCGAAGCGCTCCGTCCCGACCTCGGGCAGCAGGTAGAGGGCGCCGAGGTTGTGCGGGCCTCCGCACAGCAGCGCCGCGTCGGAGTGGCACAGCGCCCACAGGCGCGCCTCCGGGGACGCCTCCGTACGGGACACGAGCGCGGCCGCCACCTCCAGCGAGGGGCGCACGGTCCCCTCCAGGAGCTCGGCGAGGATCGCCTCCTTGCCGTCGAAGTAGTGGTACAGCGATGCCTGCCGCAGCCCGGCGCGCTCGGCGATGGACCGGGTGGAGGTCGCGGTGTAGCCGTGGGTGGTGAACAACTCACCGGCCACCAGGAGGACTTCGTCGCGCGGCTCCGGGCCGCCTGCCGGGCGCTCCTGGGCCCGCGGGCGGCCGACTCTCCTGCCGGCGGGCGTCTTCGGCGTACTCACTCCGTGATCCTCGCACAGGGGCGGCGCCTCATCCGGACCGAGCCGTGGGGGGTGAGTTCCAGGTAACCGACCGGAAACGCGAGGGCAATGACCGCGAAGCTCCCGCTGCCTAATTTCTGTCGAGCGACAGAAATTGATTCCGGACCGGAGGACGAGCCATGGGGACACCCTCAGCGCCATCGCCCATGACCGCATCGACGTACGGCGCGCGCGAGCATGCCCGTGCCCAGGAGGGCGCGACGGCCGATGCCATGCCGGTCGTCCCCGCGGGCGACTGGCCGGAGCCTCCCGAGGGCGTCGGAGCGGGCGACGTCGTCTGGGCCGAGACCGTGGCGGGCGGCGACTACGCCCACAAGGTCCTCGCCCGGGGCACGGAACTGCGGCTGACCGACCTCACCGGCGACGCCTGCGCCCACCTCCTCCTCCACAGCGCCGACCGCCCCTGGGAGCGGCTCAACACGGCCGACACGGTCAAGGTGCTCTGGAACGCCTACCTCGGCGAGGGGCACCTGCTCCTCTCCGACCAGGGCCGGGTGCTCGCCTCCCTCGTCGAGGACACCTCCGGCCGGCACGACGCCCTCACCGGCACCTCGACCCTCGCCCGCAACACCGCCCGGTACGGCGACGGCGCCCCGCAGTCCGCCTCGCCGGCGGGGCGCGAACTGCTGAAGCTCGCAGCCCTCAAGAACGGCCTGGCCCCGCGCGACCTCCCGCCGTCCGTCTCCTTCTTCCAGGGCGTACGGATCGCCGAGGACGGCACCACCCGGTTCACCGGCTCGGCGGGCCCCGGCGCGACCGTCACGCTCCGCGCCGAGCAGGACGTCACCGTCCTCCTCGCCAACGTCCCGCACCCGCTGGACCCGCGCCCGGAGTACCTCTGCGGACACCTCCGGGTCCTCGCGTACCGGTCCCGCCCCACCGTCCCGGGCGACGCCCTGTGGGACGCCACCCCCGAAGGCCGCCGGGCCTTCCTGAACACCGTCGACCACCTCACCGCCCGGGGGCTCGCATGACCGCCACCTCCCTGCCCGGCCGCGTCGTCTCCGACGACACCGTCCCCGCCCGGGCCGCCTGGTCCGCCGTCGTCCGCGAGGGACAGCTGCTGACCGTCACCGACCTGTACGGCAACCAGGCCGCCGACTTCCTGCTCTACGACGCGCACGACACCTCCGTGCGCTACAGCGCCCCCGACACGATCCAGGCCCGGGGCAACGTCTTCCTGACCACCGGCTCGGTCCTGCTCTCCAACGAGCACACGCCGCTGATGACCGTCGTCGAGGACACCTGCGGCCGGCACGACACCCTCGGCGGAGCCTGCTCCAAGGAGTCCAACACCCTCCGCTACGGCCACCACACCTGGGCGCAGCACGCCTGCGTGGAGAACTTCCTCGCCGAAGGCGCCCGGCACGGGCTCGGCAAGCGCGACCTGGTCCCCAACATCAACTGGTTCATGAACGTGCCGGTCGAGAAGGACGGCACCCTCGGCATCGTCGACGGCATCTCGGCCCCCGGCCTGAAGGTCGTGCTCCGCGCCGAGACCGACGTCCTGGCGCTGCTCTCCAACTGCCCGCAGATCAACAACCCCTGCAACGGCTTCGACCCGACGGCCGTGCGCATGACGATCACCGAGCCCGGCGCGAGCGACGAGGACGGCATCCGATGACCTTCGACACCCTGCTGGTCGCCAACCGCGGCGAGATCGCCGCCCGGATCATCCGCACCGCCCGGACGCTCGGGCTGCGGACCGTCGCGGTGTACTCCGACCCCGACCGGGGCACCGAGCACGTCCGCCTGGCCGACGAAGCCGTCCGGCTCGGCCCCGCCCCGGCCAAGGAGTCGTACCTCGACGCCGACCTGGTGCTGAAGGCGGCCAAGGACACCGGCGCCGACGCGATCCACCCCGGCTACGGGTTCCTCTCCGAGGACGCCGACTTCGCGCGCCGCTGCGCCGACGCCGGAATCGTCTTCGTCGGCCCCACCCCCGAACAGCTGGAGCTCTTCGGCGCCAAGCACACCGCGCGCGCCGCCGCCGAGGCGGCGGGCGTCCCGCTCGCCCCCGGCACCGGCCTGCTGCCCGACGTGGCGGCCGCCCTCGCCGCCGCCGACGGGATCGGCTACCCGGTGATGCTCAAGGCGACCGGCGGCGGAGGCGGCATCGGCATGCAGGCCTGCCACGACCCGGCCGAACTCGCCGTCGCCTGGGACCGGGTGCAGCGGGTCGCCGCCGCCTCCTTCTCCTCCGCCGGAGTCTTCCTGGAGCGGCTCGTGGAGCGGGCCCGCCACGTCGAGGTGCAGGTCTTCGGCGACGGGCTCGGAAAGGTCGTCGCCTTCGGCGACCGCGACTGCTCGCTCCAGCGCCGCAACCAGAAGGTCCTGGAGGAGGCTCCGGCCCCCGGCCTCCCGGACCACGTCCGGCACCGGCTCACGACCGCCGCCCGCGACCTGTGCGCGTCGGTGGACTACCGATCCGCCGGCACGGTCGAGTTCGTGTACGACGCCGCCCGCGAGGAGGCGTACTTCCTGGAGGTCAACACCCGCCTCCAGGTCGAGCACCCCGTCACCGAAGCGGTCTACGGCGTCGACCTCGTCGCCTGGATGCTCCGTCTCGCCCGGGGCGACACCGACGTCGTCACCGCGCCCCCGGCTCCCCGGGGTCACGCCGTCGAAGCCCGGCTCTACGCGGAGGACCCGTCCCGCGACCACCGCCCCAGCGCCGGACTGCTGACCCGCGTCGCCTTCCCCGACGGCGTCCGCGTGGACGCCTGGGTGGAGACCGGCACCGAGGTCACCACCGCCTACGACCCCATGCTCGCCAAGGTGATCGCACACGGCGCCGACCGCGCCGAGGCGCTCGACCGGCTCGACGCGGCCCTCGCCGCGACCCGCGTCGACGGCATCGAGACCAACCTCGGTCTCGTACGGGCCGCCCTGCGTGATCCCGACGTCCGCACCGCCACGCACTCCACGGGCACGCTGGCCGGCGTGGTCGACCCCACGCCGCGCGTCGAGGTCGTCGCGGCCGGCACCCTGACCACCGTCCAGGACTGGCCCGGCCGCACCGGCCACTGGCAGGTCGGAGTCCCGCCGGGCGGCCCGATGGACGACCTGTCCTTCCGGCTCGGCAACACCGCCCTCGGCAACGACGAGGGCGCCCCCGGCCTCGAATGCACCCTCCAGGGCCCCTCCCTGCGGTTCACCCACCCCACCACCGTCTGCGTCACCGGCGCCCCGGCCCGGGTGACGGTCGACGGCACCGCCGTGCCGCAGTGGGAACCGGTCACCGTCGAGGCCGGGCAGACCCTCGCCGTCGACGCGCCCACCGCACACGGCCTGCGCACCTACGTCCTGTTCGCGGGCGGCCTCGACGTACCGGAGTTCCTCGGCAGCGCCGCCACCTTCACCCTCGGCCGGTTCGGCGGACACGGCGGCCGCGCCCTGCGCCCGGGCGACGTCCTGCACGGCGGACACACCCGTACGAACACCTCCGTCGTCCCCCTCGACGCCCGGCCGGCTTTCGACGCCACCTGGCACATCGGCGCGGTCGAAGGCCCGCACGCGGCGCCCGAGTTCTTCACCGAGGACGACGTCCGCGACTTCTACGCCGCCGGCTGGAAGGTCCACTTCAACTCGGCCCGCACCGGCGTCCGCCTCGTCGGCCCCAAGCCGCGCTGGGCGCGGACGGACGGCGGCGAGGCGGGACTGCACCCCTCCAACATCCACGACACGCCGTACTCCGTCGGCGCCGTCGACTACACCGGCGACATGCCGGTCCTCCTCGGCCCCGACGGCCCCTCCCTCGGCGGCTTCGTCTGCCCGGCGACGGTGGTCACGGGGCAGCGCTGGAAGCTCGGCCAGCTCCGGCCCGGCGACACCGTCCGCTTCGTCCCGGTGACCCCCGAGACGGCCGCCGCCCTGCGCCGCACCCCGGCGGCGGCGCCCCGCGCCGACCGGCCGCCGCTCGGGGACGGAGGCGTTCTCGCCCGCCTGGCGGAGACGACGGCGCGCCCCTCGGTCACCTACCGGCGCAGCGGCGACGACAACCTCCTGGTCGAGTACGGGCCGATGCAGCTCGACCTGGCGCTGCGGATGCGCGTCCACGCGCTCGCGGAGGCGCTGGCCGCGCGCGGGCTCCCCGGCGTCCTCGACCTCACCCCGGGCATCCGCTCGCTCCAGATCCGGACCGACCCGGACGTCCTGCCGCAGCACGACCTGCTCGACGTCGTGCTGCGGGTGGAGGAGGAACTGCCCGCCACCGACGACCTGGTGGTGCCCAGCAGGGTCGTGCACCTGCCGCTCTCCTGGGACGACCCGGCGACCCGCGAGGCCATCGAGCGGTACGTCGCGGGCGTGCGCGACGACGCCCCCTGGTGCCCGTCGAACATCGAGTTCATCCGCCGCGTCAACGGCCTGGACACGGTCCACGACGTGTACCGGACCGTCTTCGACGCCGAGTACCTGGTCCTCGGCCTGGGCGACGTCTACCTCGGCGCGCCCGTCGCCACCCCGCTGGACCCCCGGCACCGTCTGGTGACGACCAAGTACAACCCGGCCCGCACCTGGACGGCGGAGAACTCGGTCGGCATCGGCGGCGCCTACCTCTGCGTCTACGGGATGGAGGGCCCCGGCGGCTACCAGTTCGTCGGCCGCACCACCCAGGTCTGGTCGCCCTGGCGGCAGCGCGGCGCCTTCGAACCGGGCAGGCCCTGGCTGATGCGCTTCTTCGACCGCATCAAGTGGTACCCGGTCG
This sequence comes from Streptomyces hydrogenans, assembly GCF_014656075.1. Taxonomy (GTDB): domain Bacteria; phylum Actinomycetota; class Actinomycetes; order Streptomycetales; family Streptomycetaceae; genus Streptomyces; species Streptomyces hydrogenans. The sequence goes on along the minus strand of NZ_BNBS01000011.1, from coordinate 83,247 downwards.
ACGCCGACGAGCTCCTGGAGCTGCGCGCCGACATCGTCTCCGGCCGGTTCGTCCCGAGGACCGAGGAAGGCACCTTCTCGCTCGCCGCGTACCGGCGCTTCCTCGACGCGAACGCCGTCTCGATCGCCGCCTTCCGGGACCGGCAGAGCGCGGCCTTCGGGGCCGAGCGCGACGCCTGGGAGGCGGCCGGCGAGTTCGCCCGCGCCGACGCGGCGGCCGAGGTCCTCCCCCCGACCACCGACGTCGAGGTGCCCGAGGGCGGCAGGCTGGTGGAGGCCGACTTCACCGCCTGCGTCTGGCAGGTCAACGTCGAGGTCGGCGACCGGGTGTCGGCGGGTCAGCAGCTCGTCGCGCTGGAGGCGATGAAGATGGAGTCTCCCGTGACGGCGCCCGCCGGGGGCGTCGTCACGGAGATCCTGATCAGACCGGGAAGCCAGGTCGAGGCGGGCACCGCCCTCGTCGTCCTGGCCCCCGTCGAGACCGCGGAGGTGGCGGCATGAGCACCGCGCTGGAACGGGTCCGGGCCGCGTACGCGCGCGTCGCGCGGGTGGACCGCCCGGAGGTGTGGATCGATCTCCGCCCCCAGGAGGACGCGGAGGCGGAGGCCGCCGCGGTCGACGCGCGGACCGCCGCCGGGGAGCGGCTGCCGCTGGCCGGGACGGTGCTCGCGGTCAAGGGCAACATCGACGTGGCCGGGTTCCCGACCACCGCCGGCTGCCCCTCGTACGCGTACCTTCCCGAGGCCGACGCGCCGGCGGTGGCACGACTGCGGGCGGCGGGGGCCGTGGTCCTCGGCACCACCAACCTCGACCAGTTCGCCACCGGCCTGGTCGGCACCCGCAGCCCCTACGGTGCGGTCCGCGACGCCGTCGACCCGGCGTACGTCTCCGGAGGCTCCTCGTCCGGCTCGGCGGTCGCGGTCGCCCTCGGCCTCGTGGACCTCGCCCTCGGCACGGACACCGCGGGCTCCGGCCGGGTGCCGGCGGCCTTCAACGGCGTGGTCGGCCTCAAGCCGACCCCCGGCCTGGTCCCCACCGAGGGCGTCGTCCCCGCCTGCGCGTCGCTCGACTGCGTGACGGTCTTCGCCCGCACGCTCCCGGAGGCCGGGCAGGCGCTGTCCTTCATGGCGGCGCCGGCGGAGCCCGCCGCAGTGCCGGCGCGCCGTCCGGGGCCGTGGCGGATCGCGGTCCCCGACGCCCCGCAGCTCGGCGAGCTGGACGAGGGCTGGGCGGAGGCGTTCGAAGCGGCGGCCGCCCGGCTCGCCGACGCGGGCGCCGAGCTGCTGCCGGTGGACCTGGAACCGTTCACCGAGGCGGCGGCGATGCTGTACGAGGGGGCGTTCGTCGCCGAGCGCTACGCGGCCGTCGGCGCCTTCGTCGACGCGCACGCCGGATCGCCGGACCTCGACCCGACGGTGGCCGGGATCATCGCGGGGGCCCGGGACGTCCCGGCCCACCGCCTCTGCGCGGACCGGGAGAGGCTGACCTCCCTCCGCGCCCGGGCCCTGGCCTCCCTCGGCGACGCGGACGCCCTGCTCCTGCCGACGGCACCGGGGCACCCGACGCTCGCGGAGGTCGCCGCCGACCCGCTGGGCGCGAACGCGCGGCTCGGCCGGTTCACCAACTCCACGAACCTGTTCGGCCTCGCGGCGGTCGCCGTCCCGGCGGGCGAGGTGGCCGGGCGGCCGTTCGGCGTGATGCTGATCGGCCCGGCCCACACCGACGAACGGCTCGCCCGGATCGCCGGGGCGCTCACGGCTCCGCCCCTGCACCTGGCGGTGGTCGGCGCGCACCTCACCGGACAGCCGCTCGACGGACAACTGCTCGCCCTGGGAGGCCGCTTCGTCCGCACCACCACCACGGCGTCCGCATACCGGCTGTACGCGCTGGACACGACCCCGCCGAAACCCGGTCTGGTCCGGGTCCGCGAGGGCGGCGCGGCGATCGAGGCCGAGGTGTGGCGGCTCCCCGCCGAGGGGCTGGGCGCGCTGGTGGCCGCCCTCCCCCGCCCGATGACCCTCGGCAGCGTGGAACTCGCGGACGGCGCCTGCGTACCCGGCTTCCTCTGCGAGCCCGGGGCCCTCGACGGCGCCCGTGAGATCACCGCGTACGGCGGCTGGCGTGCCGCGCTCGCCTCGCTCGCCCGTCCCGTGGAAGCCGGGCACGCCCTTCCGCGCGAGTGAGGCGTCCGCAAGGGCCCCGAAGACCGCGGGGCCCCGGCCCGCGGCGGGTGAGCCGTGCCTTCCGCGCCTTCGGACGACCGGCCCCGGAGCGGCCGGGACCGAAGGCGCCGGATCATGGTGTTTCGGGGCGGGCGCCCATCGGCGGGAAGGCGAGGCCCGTCGGCGTGTTCAGGCCGGTGGCCGGGAGGGTGGTCTGGCCACCGCCCGTCTCCTGGACGCGGACCACCCGGTCGTTGAAGCCGTCGGCGATGTACAGGCCGCCGCAGCCGTCGAGCGCGAGGCCGAGCGGATCGCCGAGACCGGTGATGGGGACGGTGGTCTGGCCGCCGTCCTCCGCGATCCTGACCACGCGGTCGTGGCCGCTGTCGGCGATGTAGAGGTCCCCCGTGTCGCCGAGTGCCAGGCCGGTCGGCTGGGAGAGGCCGACGGCGGGGACCGTGGACTGGCCGCTCCCGTCGCCGGCCACCTTGACGACGCGGTCGTTGACGAAGTCGGAGACGTACAGGTTCCCGGCGGCGTCCAGCGCCAGCCCCCAGGGGTGCAGCAGCCCCGTGGTCGGTACGGTCGTCTGGGTCCCGCTCGCCACGGACACCTTCACGACCCGGTCGTTGAAGCTGTCGGCGACGTAGAGGTTCCCGGCCCGGTCGACGGCGAGCCCGAGGGGGCGCGACAAGCCGTCGGTGGGGACGGTGGTCTGGCCGCCCCCGTGCGCCGCCCGCACGACCACGCGGTTGTTGCCGGTGTCCGACACGTAGAGGCGGCCCGACGCGTCCCAGACCATGCCCGTCGGCCGTACGAGCCCCTCGAAGGGCACGGGTCTCTGGTCACCGTCTCCCGTGGGCAGGGCGACCACCCTGTTGTGGCCGTAGTCGGACACGTACAGGGACGCGTGCGCGGAGGTCCGGCCGTCCTGCGGCGGGGCCGCGCCCGCCGTCGAGGTGGGCAGCGCGCACAGCGCCAGGAGTCCCACCGCGGCAGCGAGTCGACGGGCCCGCCGGCGGGGGGCGCGCCCCTTCGCAGGCATGGACGTCACTGCTCCGGGCCCGGCCGTCGTACGCACCATGACTCCCCATCGGGTCTGAGCGGCCCGGCCCGCTGCCGTACCTGCGCCGACCGTAGGAAGGGACGGCGGAAGACACGGGAACCACGCCGCCCGCCGTCCCCCGCGCCACTCCAATGCCCGGCGCGGGCGCGTTTCGGAGCACCGCGGCGTCGGGTGGCGGCCGCCCGCTCTCGCGGGGCCCACCCGATCAAGCCGTCTTTCCGTCACCCGATCGGCCTTCAGAATCTAGAGTGTGCGCGTGACCGAGGAGAACCACCCACTCATCGCCGGCCGCTACCGCCTGGTCGAACGTATCGGCCAAGGCGGCATGGGCCGGGTCTGGCGCGGCCTTGACCAGCAGCTCTTCGGGCGCGAAGTCGCCATCAAGGAGATCCTCTTCCCTCCGGGCATGAACGAGGCCGACCGCGAGGCCCTGCTCAGGCGGTTCACCGGCGAGGCACGCGCAGCGGTCACTCTCAGCCACCCGGGGGTCATCACCGTCCATGACGTCGTGGAGCACCGCGGCGCCCCCGTCATCGTCATGGAGCTGATCCGCGGCCGGTCCCTGGCCGCCGAGATCCGCGACCACGGCCGGCTGCCGGTACGGCGGGTGGCGGAGATCGGAGCCGCCGTGCTCGACGCGCTGACCGAGGCGCACGCGGCGCGGATCGTCCACCGCGACATCAAGCCGGACAACGTGCTCCTGGCCAGGGACCGCGTCGTCCTGACCGACTTCGGCATCGCCCACCTCGCCGACGCCACGACCAAGCTGAGCCACAGCGGGATCGTCATCGGCACCCCGCAGTACATGCCGCCGGAGCAGCTCGACGGCAAACGCCCGACTCCTGCCAACGACCTCTGGGCTCTCGGCGCCACCCTGTACCACGCCGTCGAGGGGCGTCCCCCGTTCGAGGCTGAGGGTCTCCACGCCCTCGCCGTGGCCGTGTTCACCCGTCCGCACCGGCCGTCGGTCCACGCGGGTCCACTCGCCCCGCTGCTGGACGCGCTGCTCACCAAGGACCCGGCCGAGCGCGTGGGCGCCGCGGAGGCGGCCGAGACGCTCAGGGCCGTGCTGAGCGCCGCCCCCTCCCCCACCGGCCCCGGGCGGGAGGCCGAACCGGGCGGTGCTCCGGGACCGGTGCCCGCTCCCGGTACGAAGGCGGCTCCGAGGCCGGACGCGCCGGTGGAACCGTCCTCTGCCCCGACGACGCCCGAACGGGCCCCCTCGTCGACGCCGTCCGTACCGACCCCCACCGTCCCCGACCCCTCCGGGGGCGTCGTGGGCGCCGCGCGTCACCGCGTGCCCGACCGGCCGACCGCGCCGCCGGTCGTCGCGGCCCCGGACGAGCAGCCGCCCACACTCGACGCGACGGCCCCGTCAGAGCCGGACGGCCGGACGTCCAGGGGGCCGCGGGGCCTCACCCGGCGCTCCGCGGTCCTGGGGACGGTGCTCGCCGTGCTCGCCACGGGCTCGCTCCTGACCTGGTCCCTCACCCGCGACGACGACCCGCGGGGCGGCGGGGCGGGCGGCAGCGGGTCGGCGGCCTCCTCCGTCACGGTGCGGATCGGGGTGGACGCGCCCCTCAGCGGCGGACTCGCCTCGATGGGCACCGGCATCAGGAACTCCGCCGAACTCGCGGTCCGGACCGCCAACGAGACCGGACACGTCCCCGGTGTCACCTTCGAACTCACTGCCCTGGACGACGGAGCCGACCCCTCCAAGGGCGCGGTCAACGCCACCCGGTTCGTGTCCGACGACAAACTGGTCGGCGTCGTCGGCCCGCTCAACTCCGGCGTCGCCCGCACCCTGGTGCCCGTGCTCTCCCGCGCGGGCGTGGTCAACGTGTCACCGGGCAACACCGACCCCGCCCTGACCCTGGGCCCCGACTGGGCCACCGGCACCCGCGCCCGTCCGTACTCCACCTACTTCCGGACGGTCGGCACGGATGCCGACCAAGGGCCGTTCGCCGCCCGGTACCTGCACGGCGCCGGCAAGACCAAGATCTACGTGGTCGACGACGCGAGCCCCCACGGAACCGCCGTCGCCTCCGGCCTCACCGCCGCGTGGAAGAGACTCGGGGGGACCGTCGTCGGCACCGAGCGAGTCGATCCCGCGGAACGCGACTTCGCGGGCCTCGCCCTCAGGGTGCGGTCCTCGGAAGCCGAAGCCGTCTACTTCGGCGGCTACTACGACACCGCGGCACCGCTGTCCCAACAGCTCAAGCAAGCGGGCGTGACCGTCCCCCTCATGGGCGGCGACGGCATCTTCGACCAGGCGTACCTCACCGGGAACCCCCGGGCCGACGGCGACCTCGCGACCCAGATCGGCGCACCGGCCGAGGAGTCGGCGGCAGGACGCGACTTCCTCGCCCGGTACGAGAAGGCGGGCTACGCGCAGCCGCCCGGCTGGTACGGCCCCTACGCCTACGACGCGACCTGGGCGCTCATCGAGGCGGTGAAGGACCTCGCGAAGTCGAACGGCGGCACCCTTCCCGGCGACACCCGCGCGAAACTGCCGCGGGCCGTCGAGCATCTGGCCTTCGACGGCGTCACAGGCCCCGTCGCCTTCGACGGCGGCGACGCGGTCGACCGCCGACTGACGGTGTACCAGGTGGACGACGGAAGCTGGCAGGCCAGGACGACCGGTTCTTCCGCCCCGTGACGGGGCGCCCTTCGACTGCCGTCACCGGCGCCGGCCGGCCGCCGGCCGCTGATCGGATGCCGGCGTCGGGGAGTGGCCGAGGCGGTGCCCGGCTTGTCGCCGAAGCGGACGTGCTCGTCGCCCTGGGAGCGGGACGTGACGAACAGGGGGGCGGAGGCACCGTGCGGGCCCGGGGGGAGGGGCCCGCACGGTGTTACCGGACAGGGAGAGGGGAAGCGCGCATGTCCGGTTCCCTTCCGCGCCGTCTCTGGCTGTGATCCACGTCGCACCTCATGTGGCCGCCATGGGAAGGCACGCGTCCGAGGTCAGGCCACGCCGTCCTCCCACCACCACGACTGCGAGCCGTACGCGTGCTCGACCCGGGAGTCCACGTGCTGCCAGGACACCGTGTACGTCTCCAGTCCCGAGTAGCCGCAGGTCTCGGCGTTCTGGTAGATGCTCTTCGTGGACAGCCCGGAGATGGCGACGTCCGCGGCGATGCCGTACAGGTGCATGGAGTTCGAGGCACCGCCCACCGAGGAGTTGTGGGAGATGCTGCGGAAGCCGGAGTTGACCGTGACGGCCCGGTCGCCGCACTTCTTGCGCAGCGCCTCCAGCTTGTACATGTTGCGGCGCACGTTCTCCTTCACGGTCGCCGCGCCCACCTTGCCGCCCGAGAAGCCCGAGCCGTCCTTGCTCTGGAACTCGGAGAAGTCGAAGTGCGCGGTCGACCCGTCGGAGCTCTCCAGCGCGTTGAGCTTGCCGAAGGTCTGGGGCCCGGCCACCCCGTCGGCGGAGAGCCCGTACGCCGCCTGGAAGCGGCGCAGCGCCGCGCCGGTCCCGGGGCCGAACTGGCCGTCGACGGTGACGTACGTCTGCTGGGCCGAGCCCGCCGCCCAGCCCGCGATCCGGATCTGGAGCTCCGTGACGGCCGCGCCGCTCGCGCCCTGGGCGAGTTGCGGGGGCCAGCCGTACGCGGCGGCCGGGGAAGCCAGGACCAGACCGCCGCCGACGGCCAGACCGGTGGCCGCGGCCGCGCCGGCGCCGAGGCGCAGCAGTGAACGGCGGGACAGGTCGGATGCCGATGTCATGGTGAACTCCTCTTCGCCTAGTACCAGTTGTGGGACTGCCAGAAGGACCACGCCCCGCACGGAGTGCCGTAGCGGGACTTGATGTAGTCGAGTCCCCACTCGATCTGGGTGGCCGGGTTGGTCTGCCAGTCGGGGCCCGCCGCGCCCATCTTGTCGCCGGGCAGGGACTGCGGGATGCCGTAGGCGCCGGACGAGGGGTTCGTCGCGTACACCTTCCACGTGCTCTCGCGGATCCAGAGGTTGTCGAGGCAGCCGAACTGGCCGCTCACGGACCAGCCGTGCTCGGTGATCTTCCACTGTGCGGTGATCTTCACGGTGCGGGCCACCCGCATCGCGTTCATCGTCGCGGGGCCGGCGACACCGTCGGCGGACAGGCCGTTCGCCTGCTGCCAGGACGTCACCTTGGACTTGGTGCCGTCGCCGTACGCGCCGTCGGCCGTGGCGCCGGCCTTGCGCTGCACCTCCTTCACCTTGTTGTGCAGGGCGAGTTCGGTGCGGCTTCCGTAGTCGCCGTCCTCGGCGAGCCCGTTGTCCTGCTGGAAGGAGCGGACCGCGGCGGTGGTCTGCGCGCCGTAGACGCCGTCGATCCCGCCGGCCGGCAGGTAGCCGATGCCCGCGAGGTTGCGCTGTATCCAGGTGGTGGAGTCCAGGGCGTGCGCGGGGACGGAGGGCGCCAGCACGGCGAGCAGGGCGGCGGCCAGCACGAGCGCCGCCTGGGCGAGCGGCAGGCGGCGCCGGAGGTCCGGCGTTCGGGTGGGTGTCACTCGGGGGTCCTTGTCTTCGCGGTGGATCGGGGAGCGGCCGAAGTCATGCTGCTGCCATGGCTGTCGCTTCGGAGGTTCTCGCGAGCGATACGGGACGGGACCGGGACGGGCGGGACGCCGGGGGCCTGCGGGACGGGACGGGGCGGGACGACCCGCTTCACTCCGCTGTTTGTGGCGCAGATCACTTGAGCATGCCTCGGAGGTCTGTGAGTCCGCTGGGACGCGGGTGTCCCGGTGTGACAAAGTCCTGCCGCAGGTAGCGGCACGTTGTTCATGAACTCCCTTGCCTGCAAGGGGGGTTCAACACGGGGGAGAGACTTCGGATGACTGCTGTCGAGGAGCGGGCCCGGGACGAGCGGCGTCGGCGGGACGCCGAGCTCAGGGCCGTCCGCGAACGGGTCCTGGCGGGGATGCGCCGGATCAAGGAGGAGTTCGGTCTGAGCTACGGCCGGCTCGCCGAGAAGACGCACTACAGCCGCTCGTCCTGGGAACGCTTCCTCAACGGGAAGCAGTGGCCGAGCCGCGCCGCGATCCAGCAGCTCGCGGACGTGGTCGGACAGGACCCGACGCCCCTGATCGCCCTCTGGGAACACGCCGAGAAACTGGCCCGCAGAAGCAGACGCGAAGGAGCCGGACCGGAGGCCCAGGGGGAGCAAGAGCCGGAGCGGGGAGAGCGAGAGGGGACGGACGGCCCGGGACCGGAGGGCCGGGGCGAGGGGCAGGACGAGGGCCGGGACGGGACGGCGCCGGGGCCGGGGCCGGAGGAGCCGACGGGCCGGGGGAAGCCCGTACGGGACGGGGAACCCTTACGGGAGGAGCGACCCGCGGCGGGTGGCGCGCCGGCCTCGTCCCGAGAGCCCGACGGCGCCGACGGGTCCGCGCGGGCCGGGGCCGGTCCGGCCGCGGAGCCCGCCGGAGGCGCGGCCCCGACGGCCGCGGCGCGCGAGACCTGCCCCGGCACCGTCGGCCGCGCGGGCGCGGTTGCGGTGTCCGGCGCCCCGGCGGGCGCGCTCGGCGGCTGTGTCACGTGACCTCCCCCTCGGTCTCGACGTCGATCGACCCCGGCGAGCAGTATGGCCGCAGGCGGCCCGCCCGCACACCGGGAATGACACGATCTTGTGCCTATCGTGCCCCACCCCCACGGGACTTCCGCAGGCGAACCCCCCTCGACGTCTCCCCGGACTCTCCCCGCACTCTCCTCGAACCCTCTTCGAACACCCCTCACTCTGAATACGTCGGATCCCCCGGATCGGTTCCGTCCGGGGGATCGCTCGAACAGGTGAACATGCCGGTGGGGCGCCTCCGTGCCGGAGGACGCCCCTCGCCGTGGCGTCAGGCCGCGTAGTGCTCCCGCAGCCGCTCCGCCGCCTCCGCGTCCGCGCCCGCCTCGTCCAGGGCGAGCAGCCCCGCGCCCAGCACCGGCGGCGCCGTGACGAACCGGACGACCGCCTTCGGCGCCCGCTCGGTGAGCAGTTCGCGGATCCGGGACTCCAACTGCGGGTGCCGGGCGGCCAGCACGCTGCCGCCGAGCACCACCGGCGCCTCCTCGTCCAGGAGTTCCAGCCGCCGCAGCGCCACCGTCGACAGCGCCACGACCTCCTCGGCCATCCGGTGCACCAGGGCCAGCGCCACCGGGTCGCCCTCCGCCGCCACCCGGAACAGCACCGGCGCCAGCTCGTGCCGCCGGTCGTGCGGGATCCGGCCCAGGTGCACGGCCTCGATCAGCGCGTACATCGTGTCCAGGCCGAAGTGCGCGGGGAGCGCGCGGGCCAGCTCGGTCGGCGCGCCCCGGCCGTCCTCCGCGCGGGCCGCGAACCACATGGCCTCGTCCGAGAGGCCGCCGCCCCCGCCCCAGTCCCCGGATATCTTGCCGATCGCCGGGAAGCGGGCGGTCCGCCCGTCCGGGGTCATGCCCACGCAGTTGACGCCCGCGCCGCAGACCACGGCCACCCCGCGCGGTTCGTCGAGCCCGGCCCGCAGTATGGCGAAGGTGTCGTTGTGGACCCGTACCGAACGGCTCCACCCCCGCCCCAGCAGCTCCCGCTCCAGCTCCAGTTCCTCGACCGGCAGGTCGGCGTTGGCGAGACAGGCGGTGACATGGGCGAAGCGGGGGTCCGCCGGGCCGCCCGCTGCCCGCCAGGCCCGCCCGACGATCTCCGCCAGCGTGTCGACCGCCTCCGCCACCCCCACCAGCGGGGGCTGGAACCCGCCGCCGCGCGCCGTCCCCAGCACCGTGCCGTCCGGCGCGAGCACCGCCACGTCGGTCTTGCTGTTCCCTGCGTCGACCGCGAGGAGCACCCCGTTCAGGTTCACGCCCACGCGAGGTGCTCCCGGTTGTGCGCGACCAGCAGGTCGGTGAGCCGCTCGGCGGCCGCGTACTGCCCGACCAGCGGGTGCGCGAGGAGCGCCTTGAAGACCCGCTCCCGGCCGCCCCGCAGGGCGGCGTCGAGCGCCAGGTCCTCGTAGGCCGTCGTGTGCGCGATCAGCCCGGCGTACAGCGGGTCGACCGGCGCCACGGGCAGCGGCACCGCCCCGTTCGTGCCCACCGCCGCCTGCGTCTCGATGACGGCGTCGTCCGGCAGGAACGGCAGCGTGCCGTTGTTGAGGGTGTTGACCACCTGGTACGGCGAACCCCCGCCCGCCAGCAGCGAGGCCGCCAGGTCCACGGCCGCCTCCGAGTAGAAGGCGCCGCCGCGCTTGCCGAGCAGCGCCGGCTTCTCGTCGAGCGCCGGGTCGCCGTACATCTCCAGGAGTTCCTTCTCCATCGCGGCGACCTCGGCGGCCCGCGAGGGCTTGGTGCGCAGCTCCTCCACCACCTCGTCGTGCGCGTAGAAGTAGCGCAGGTAGTAGGAGGGGACGACGCCGAGCCGGTCCACCACGGGGCGCGGCAGGCGCAGGTCGCCCGCGATGGCGTCGCCGTGCTCGGCGAGCAGGCGCGGCAGCACGTCCTCGCCGTCCGGGCCGCCGAGCCGCACGCCGGTCTCCCAGGTGAGGTGGTTGAGGCCGACGTGGTCGAGGTGGACCTCGGAGGGGGCCACGTCGAGGAGCTTCGCGAACTTCCGCTGGAAGCCGATGGCCACGTTGCACAGGCCGACGGCCTTGTGCCCGGCGCCCAGCAGGGCGCGGGTGACGATCCCGACGGGGTTGGTGAAGTCGATGATCCAGGCGTCGGGGTTGGCGCGGCGGACCCGCTCGGCGATGTCGAGGACGACGGGGACCGTGCGCAGCGCCTTGGCGAGGCCGCCGGCGCCGGTGGTCTCCTGGCCGACGCAGCCGCACTCCAGCGGCCAGGTCTCGTCCTGGTTCCGGGCGGCCTGGCCGCCGACGCGGAGCTGGAGGAGGACGGCGTCGGCGCCCTCGACGGCGGCGTCGAGGTCGGTCGTGGTGGTGATCCGTCCGTCGTGCGCCTGCTTGGCGAAGATCCGGCGGGCGAGCCCGCCGACGAGGTCGAGGCGGTCGGCGGCCGGGTCGACGAGGACGAGTTCGGTGAGGGGCAGGGTGTCGCGCAGCCGCGCGAATCCGTCGATCAGTTCGGGGGTGTAGGTCGATCCGCCCCCCACGACAGCGAGCTTCATTCTCGTATCAGCCCTTCACTCCGGTCAGTGTGACTCCCTCGACGAACGCCTTCTGCGCGAAGAAGAACACGAGGATCACGGGGGCCATGACCAGTACGGTCGCGGCCATGGTCAGGTTCCAGTCGGTGTGGTGCGCGCCCTTGAAGGACTCCAGGCCGTAACTGAGCGTCCAGGCGGCCGGGTTCTCGGAGGCGTAGATCTGCGGCCCGAAGTAGTCGTTCCAGCAGTAGAAGAACTGGAAGAGGGCGACGGCGGCGACGGCCGGCTTCGCCATCGGCAGCACGACCCGCAGCAGGATGCGCAGTTCGCCGCAGCCGTCGATCCGGGCCGCCTCGACGTACTCGTCGGGGATGGTGAGGAGGAACTGCCGCAGCAGGAAGATCGCGAAGGCGTCGCCGAAGGCCATCGGGATGATCAGCGGCCACAGCGAGCCGGAGAGGTCCATCTGCTGGGCCCAGAACAGGTACATGGGGATGATCACGACCTGCGGCGGCAGCATCATCATCGAGATCACCAGCAGCAGCGACAGGTGCCGGCCGCGGAAGCGGAACTTGGCGAGCGCGTACGCCACGGGCAGCGACGACACCACGACGAGGACGGTGCCGAGCCCGGCGTACAGCAGGGAGTTCTTCCACCAGGTGAGGAAGCCCTCGGTCTCGAAGACCTTGAGGTAGTTCCCGAAGTGCCAGGAGTCCGGGGTGAGGTCGCGGGTCAGCGCCTGCTGGTCGCTCATCAGCGAGGTGAGGACCACGAAGACGAACGGCAGCACGAAGAAGAGCGCCGCGGCGATCCCGAGCGAGTGGACGGCGATCCAGTGCAGCAGGGCCGTCCGGCGGGCCCGCCTCGCGGCGGTGCCGGTCACGGGGGCGGTGAGGGTCATGGTTCAGTCACCCGAGCCGATCAGGCCGCCGCGCCGGCGCATGAGCAGCGCGGTGAAGGCCATGGAGAAGGCGAAGAGCACGAGCGCCACCACACAGGCCGCGCCGTAGTTGAACTGGCTGAAGCCGAGGCTGTAGACGAGCTGCGGCAGGGTCAGCGTGGAGTCGTCCGGGTAGCCGGGGACGAAGGTGACGCCGGAGCCGCCCATCACGCCGGAGGCGACCTTCGAGGCCACGATCGGCTGGGTGTAGTACTGCATCGCGCCGATGATCCCGGTGACCACCGCGAACAGGATGATCGGCGAGATGTTCGGCAGCGTGATGTGCCGGAACCGCTGCCGCCCGTTCGCGCCGTCCAGTTCGGCGGCCTCGTACTGCTCCTTGGGCACGTCGAGCAGGGCGGCCATGAAGATGACCATGAGGTCGCCGATGCCCCACACGGCGAGGAGGGTCAGGGCCGGCTTGGCCCAGGCCGGGTCGGTGAACCAGGCGGGGGCGGGCAGGCCGATGGCCTCCAGGAGGGTGTTGACCGGTCCGGTGCCGGGGTTGAGCAGGAAGACGAAGGCGAGCGTCGCGGCCACCGGCGGGGCCAGGAAGGGCAGGTAGAAGAGGGTCCGGAAGATCCCGGCACCCGTCTTGATCTTGGTGATGAGCATGCCGATGCCGAGTCCGAAGACGACCCGGCAGCTCACCATGACGACGCAGAGCCAGAGGGTGTTCCGCAGGGCGGGCCAGAACTGCGGGAAGGACGTGAAGACGTACTCCCAGTTGTCCAGGCCGCGCCACTCCGGCGCGTTGAGCCCGTCGTACTTCATCAGCGAGAAGTAGACGGTCGAGACCAGCGGGTAGACGAAGAAGAAGCCGAAGCCGATCAGCCAGGGCGACATGAAGGCCAGCGTCCGCAGGGCGTTGCTCCGGCGCCGGGACCGCAGGGTGTTGCGCCGGGCGGCGGTGGAGCCGGAGGCGGCCGGGGCCGCCTCCGTCGCGGGCAGGGTGTCCGTGCTCATGGGCGGGGTCCGGCCGTCACTTCGCCGCGGCGATGTCGCGGTCGATCTGGGCGGCGGTGTCGGCGAGCCCCTTCTTCAGGTCGGAGACCTGGCCCTTCTCGTACTGCTGGGCGAACTTCTGGAGGGTGTCCTGGTACGCGGAGCCGTTCACCGCGCCGTCCGAGGTGGTGGACTTCGGGTGCCGGGCGATGTCGAGGAAGGTCTTGAAGCGGGCGTCGAACTTCAGGTCCGGGGACTTGAGGGCGTCGAGGGTGGAGGGGACGTTGCCGATGGCGTTGGCGAAGTTCACCACCGCCTCGGTGTCCGTGGTCATGTACTTGACCAGCTCCCAGGCGGCGTTCTGCTTCTCCGACTGCGGGGCGATGCCCATGATCGTGCCGGAGAGGTAGCCCTTGCCGTACTCGGCCACCTCGTCGTCGGCGACGGGCAGCGGGGCGACGCCGACCTCGAAGGGCACCTTGGCGTCCTTGATGAAGTTCAGCCGCCACTCGCCGTCCAGCTGCATGGCGACCTGGCCGGTCTGGAAGGGGTGCTTCGCGCCCCACTCGTCACCGAAGGTGGTGCGGTACTTGTCCAGCTTCTGGAAGCCGCCGAGCGCGTCCACCAGCGACTTCTGGTACGTCATCATCTCGGCGAACGCCGGGTCGGAGGCCGCCGTCGACCTGCCGTCCTTGTCGAAGTAGCCGCCGTGGCCCCACTGCGACATGTAGTGCGAGACGACCGTCTCGTAGCCGAGGTAGTTCGGCATGAAGCCGAGCCGCTCGAAGGAGTCGCCCTTGGCCTTCGTCAGCGCCTTGGCGGCCTTCGTGAACTCGGACCAGGTCTTCGGCGGGGCCTCGGGGTCGAGGCCGGCCTCGCGGAAGGCGTCCTTGTTGTAGTAGAGGCCGTACGCGTCGGAGAGCAGCGGCAGCGTGCAGCGCTTGCCCTCGAACTGGGTGTAGTCCTGGAGGACCTTCGGGAAGATCTTGTCCAGGTCCAGCTTGTCCTTCTCGACGAAGGGCTTGAGGTCGGCGAGCGCGCCCGTGTGGCAGAACTTGCCGACGTTGGCGGTGGTGAAGGACGCGACCACGTCCGGGCCGTTGGATCCGCCCGCGCGCAGCGCCTGGCCGAGCTTGTCGTCGTTGATGTTGCCGACGACCTTCACCTTGATGTTCGGGTGGGCCTTCGTGAAGCGGGCGACGTTGTCCTCGATCGCCTTGACCTCGGCCGGGGCCGACCAGCCGTGCCAGAAGGTGATCGTGGTCTCGGCCTTGGGGTCGTCGCTCGCCTTGGTGCCGGCGGAGCCGGTACAGGCGCCGGCGAAGAGGGCGATGGAGGCGGTGGCGGCGAGCGCGGCGACGGCTCTGCGCGGGCGTGCGGACATGGCGATGTCTCCCTGGGCGGGGCGGAGGGGGAAGGGGGGAAGGAGCCTGGTACGGGGCCTGGTGCGGGGTCAGCGCGAGGTGTCGAAGACCTCGTCGCGGGTGGTGGCGAGGGCGCTCTCCAGCGCCCCGCGCAGCACGGGTTCACGGGGGACGGCGGTCAGGACCAGCCGCGGCCGGGAGGCCGCGAGGTCGGCGAGCTCGGCCTGGACGCGGGCCCGCAGCGGTTCGCCGCCGGCGACGAGGACGTCTCCGGACAGCACGATCAGTTCGGGGTCGAGGACGGCGGTGAGGGAGGCGAGACCGGTGGCGAGCCGTTCGGCGTACCGGTCGAGCAGCTCCGCGTGCGGGCCCTCGTCGGGGGTCTCGGCGGCCCGGGCGAGCAGCCCGGAGGCCACCGGCACATAGGGGTGGTCGGGGGTGTCGATGCCGGCCGCGCGGGCGAGCCGGGGCACGGACTGGACGCCGGCGAGCTCCTGGAAGCCGCCGGAGTTGGCCTTGGTGACCTGGCGGACCAGCGGGGTGCCGGGGACCGGGAGGAAGCCGACCTCGCCGGCACCGCCGGTGAAGCCCCGGTGCAGCCGGCCGCCGAGGACGAGGGCGGCGCCGAGGCCCTCCTCGTTCCACAGCAGGACGAAGTCCTCGTGGCCGCGGGCGGCGCCGACGGCCCGCTCGGCGATGGCCACCAGGTTGACGTCGTTCTCGTACTCGAAGGGCATGGGCAGGACCGCGGCCAGCTCCTCCAGGAGGGTGGGGGAGTGCCAGCCGGGGAGGTGGGAGGCGTAGCGGAGCCGCCCGGTGGCCGGGTCGAAGGCGCCGGGGGTGCCGATGACCAGCCGTCGGACGTCGGCCCGGGTGAGCCCGGCGGCCGCGACGGCCCCGTCGAGGGCGTCGGTGACCTGCCGGACGACTCCGTCGCCGGTACGTCCTCCGGTGCGGAGCTCGTACTCGCCGGTGACGGTGCCGGTGATGTCGGCGACGGCGGCGCGGATGCGGTGCTGGTTGACGTCGAGTCCGGCGGCGTGGCCGGCGTCCGGGTTCAGCGCGTACAGCTGGGCGCTGGGGCCGGGCCGGCCCTCGGTGGTGCCGGTGGCGCGGACCAGGCCGGCGGCTTCGAGGCGGGCGAGGAGCTGGGAGGCGGTCGGCTTGGAGAGGCCGGTGAGCTTGCCGATCCGGGTCCGCGAGAGGGTGCCGTGCTCCAGCAGGAGGTCGAGCGCGGCGCGGTCGTTCATGGCCCGCAGCACGCGCGGGGTGCCAGGGGTTCCCTGGGTACCTGCCATGACGTTCGTACCTGCCCTTCGATGCTGGGAGGCCCATTCTGGCGCCTCGCGGCGGCCCTGCTTCCCACCACACTGTTAGGAAAGTTTCCTATCCGGTGGGAGGACGGTAGGACGGCCGCCACCTGGCCGTCAATACCCGTGAACGCGAGACGCCCCCGTCGGCAACCGAAGCGTTGCCGACGGGGGCGTCGAGGCCCGTGGGGACGGGCGGTCGGGGCGTGCGCCGAGGGCCCGGGGGACGGGCCGTCAGGGCTTGGAGAGGTCCGTCCTCGGCAGCGGGGTGGCCGCCGCCGACTGCGGCGAGGCCGCGTTCGAGAAGACCGAGGGGGCCGCCATGCCCGCCGTCGGGTCGGCCGCCGCCTCCTCCGCCTGCGGGGGCAGCCCGCCGACGATCCGGATGCCGGCCTCGTCCAGACCGCGCTTGATCCGCCACCGCAGCTCGCGCTCGACGCCCAGCTTCTTGCCGGGCATCGTCTTCGCGGAGACCCGGACCGTCATCGAGTCCAGCAGCACCTCGGTCAGGCCCAGCACCTCCACCGGACCCCACAGCCGCTCGTTCCACGGCTCGTCCTTGGCCATCGCCTCGCCCGCCGCCGCGATCACCGACCGCACCTCGTCCAGGTCCTCCGTCGGCCGGACCGTCACGTCCACCGCCGCCGTCGCCCAGCCCTGGCTGAGGTTCCCTATCCGCTTGATCTCGCCGTTGCGCACGTACCAGATCTCGCCGTCGATCCCGCGCAGCTTCGTCACCCGCAGCCCGACCTCGACGACCTCGCCGGAGGCCACGCCCGCGTCGACCGAGTCACCGACGCCGTACTGGTCCTCCAGGATCATGAAGACGCCGGAGAGGAAGTCCGTCACCAGGTTCCGCGCGCCGAAGCCGATCGCCACACCGGCCACACCGGCCGAGGCGAGCAGCGGCGCCAGGTCGATGTCGAAGGCGCCGAGCACCATCAGTCCGGCGGTGCCCAGGATCAGGAACGACGCCACCGACCGCAGCACCGAGCCGATCGCCTCGGACCGCTGCCTCCTGCGCTCCGCGTTGACGAGCAGTCCGCCGAGCGCCGTCCCCTGCACCGCCTGGGCGGAGCGGTTCATCCGCTCGATCAGCTTCGTCAGGGCGCGCCGGACGGCCCACCGCAGCATCAGGGCGACGATCACGATCAGCAGGATGCGCAGACCGGTGTTGAGCCAGGTGGACCAGTTCTCCTCCACCCAGCTCGCCGCGTTGGTGGCCTTCTCCGCCGCCTCGTCCAGAGACACCGGGATGGGCTCGGGTTCGGTGGCGGCCGCCAGGACGGACCAGGACACGGGACAACCTCCAGGCATCGCGTACGCAGGCCATCCACCCTAACGGGGCATCGGACGTGCACCCGTTGCCCTGTTCGAGGGAGAGACCGACCTCACCCGGGCACATACCCGGAAGACATGCCGGTGTGGTCGAGAACACGTCCGCCGCGTCCCCCGCGATCGCGGGAACGTGGTGGCGCTCCGACCAGGCATGAGGAGAGACTGAGAGCAGTTCGTCCCGGCGCGAGCCACGCGCCGCCGGCGTCATAGGAGGCATCCGTGCCGCATGTCCTGGTCCTCAACGCGTCGTACGAGCCCCTGGGCGTCGTACCGCTCCGCCGCGCACTCGTCCTCGTACTGGAGAACAAGGCCCTCTGCATCGAGGAGTCCGGCGCCTTCCTGCACAGCGAGCATCAGATCGTCCCCGCGCCCAGCGTGGTACGGCTGAAGCGCTTCGTGCGGGTCCCCTACCGGGGGCCCGTTCCCTTGACCCGCAGGGCCCTCTTCGCACGCGACGGCGGGCGCTGCATGTACTGCGGGGGAGTGGCGACCAGCGTCGACCACGTCATCCCGCGCAGCCGGGGAGGGACGCACGCCTGGGAGAACGTGGTGGCGGCCTGCCGCCGCTGCAACCACCTCAAGGCCGACAAGCACCTGCGGGAGATCGGCTGGCGGCTGCGCCACCAGCCCGCGCCGCCGACCGGCCTGGCCTGGCGGATCATCGGGACCGGCCACCGGGACCCACGATGGCTGCCCTACCTCACGCCGTACGGCGCCGAGGACGCGATGGCCCGGATCGACTCCGTCGCCGACACCCCCGCGGGGGCGTTGACGACCGGCTGAGATCCGGGCCTCTCGTGTTTCCCGGCCGGTCCGGCCAGGGGTACGGAGCCGAGGGCGCCGCCGCTCAGGGGGCGACGCCCTCCTCCGGCGCGTCCGTCTCCGTACCCGGCGTCTCCGTACCGGGCGCCTTCGCCTCCGGCGCCTTCGTCTCCGGTGCCTTCGCCTCCGGGGAGCCCTCCTCCGGCGGCGTCACCGCGTACGTCTCCACCGACCAGAGCGAGTAGCCGTACGGCGTCGCCCGCTTCTCGCCCTGCACCCGCAGGAAGCGGGTGTCCGCCGCGTCCATCCGCACCGACTCCCGGCCGCCCCGGCCCTCCGGCACGGTCGCCGCGGTCCGCCAGTTCCGGCCGTCGGCCGATACCTGCACCCGGTAGCGGGAGGCGTGCGCGTCCTGCCAGTGCAGCACCACCTGCCCTATCCGGGCCGGTTCGGCCAGCTCCAGCTGGAACCACGCCCCGTCCTCCGCCGGCGAGGACCAGCGGGTCGCCGGATCGCCGTCCACCGCCAGCGCGGCCGGGAAGTCCGCCGTCTCGTCGCCGGAGGAGGAGGCCGTCGCCGTCCGGGCCAGGTCCGGGCCGCCGGTGCGCGGGAAGGCCCGCACCGTCAGCACCCGCTCCTCGCCCGCGAACGACACCGGCACCCGGTACTCCCCGGACGGCGTGCCGGGCGCCACCGACACCTCCATCGGCACCGTCGTCGTGCCGCCGCGCTCCACCGCGGCCTCCTTCGGCAGCCGCACCGAGATCCCCTTCGGCGCCCGCGCCGTCGGGGCGTCCCGCACCTCGGCCGCCCGCCGCCCCGTCAGCTCCAGGTCCACCCGGCCCGCCGGGCCGCCGGCCTCCAGGTCCGCCGTGCTCCGGGACAGCTCCAGGCCGGCCTTGGGCCCGTCCGCGAACCACGGCACCAGCGACCGCACGTCGGGCGCCGGGCCCTCGCCGTCCCAGACGATCCGCAGCGCCTCCGCGCGCAGCCCCTTCAGCTCGGTCTGCGTCCAGCCCGAGGAGTCCAGCGGCCCCAGCGGCCGCCAGCCCTCGCCCGTCACATACGCCTCCACGCGCGCGTGCGCGGCCTTCCCGTCGCCCGGCTCCCCGCCGCCGGCCGGCCTGTCCGAGGGCTTCCCGGTGAGCACCGTCACCGACTCCACCGGCCGCGACCGGTCCAGCTTCACCGTGTACGAGCCGGAGGCCCGGTCCACCGCGCGCTCCGGGTCCCGGTCGGCGCCCGTCCAGGCCGCCGCCTCCTTCGCCGCCCGCTCCAGGAAGGGGTCCAGGACCCCGTCGCCGACCGTCACCCCGCTCGCCGCGATCCGCGGCCGCAGCGGCTCCAGGCGCAACTGCGCCTGCCAGGCGGCGGGCCCGTCCCCGCGCGCCTGCGCGAGGAGCATGTCGACGGCCGCCTCGCCCGCCGCCCCGTACCGCGCCAACTGCTCCAGCCAGGGCCCGGCCGCGGCGCGCAGGGCGCCGTCCGCCGTGCCGGCCAGCCGCTCCGCCGCCTCCCGCACCACGTCGAAGGCGGCCCGCAGCTCGGCGCCCGCCTTCTCCCGGGCCGCCGCCGGACCCGCGGCCCGGGCCGACCAGAAGGCGCTCATCAGCGGCTTGAGACCGGCCGACTCGGCGTCCGGGGCGAGGATCGACGAGGCCGCGTTCCCGGCCAGGGCGCCGAGCGCGGCCCGCGCGGCCGGATCGGGGCCCGCCAGGTCGGCGACGGCCGCCCGCCAGGACTCCCCGGGCCGGTAGCCGCGCGGGTTCCAGGCGAAGTCGGCGGTGGTGAACAGCGGGATCCTGGAGGCGGCCGGCTGCTCCATCGCGTGCGCCAGATAGGCGGCGGAACCGGCCGCCACCGCGGGCTCCCGGCCCCGGACCGGCCCCAGGAAGAGCCGGTCCTGCGCGTAGTCGTTGACCGGGTAGTTGTCCAGGGTGACCAGCGGGCGCTGCCCCAGGGCCGCCCGCGTCCCGGCCAGTTCGGTGCCGGTGACGGTGCGCGGCACCACCCCCACGCCCGTCCACGCCACCCGCACGCGCGGGTCCAGGGCCTCCGCGAGCGCCGAGCGGTACTCGCTGGTGCCCTCCTGGTAGTACTCCGTCGGCAGCACCGTCAGCGGCTCGGCGTCCGGCCGGCGCCCGGCCAGGTGCCGGGCCACGGTGTTCGCCACGCGCGCGTGCGCCCGGGCCGCGCCCGCCGCGTCCCGCCCGAAGGCGTCGGCGTCCTCGTCGCAGGTCCACTCGCCGTACCCGGCGTCGGGGAACTGGAGCTGGAAGGAGCGGAAGCCGAGCTCCGCCATCGCGTCCAGCTTCCGCGTCAGCGCCGCCACGTCCTCGTCCGAGGACAGGCACATCGACTGCGCGGGCGCCACCGCCCAGCCGAGCGTCACGTGGTTCGCCCGGGCCCGCTCGGCCAGCGCCAGGAACCCGGCCCGCTGCGCCTCCGGGTAGGGCTCGCGCCACTGCGCCGCCCGGTAGGGGTCGTCGCCCGGCGCGTACAGATAGCGGTTCTGCTTGGTGCGGCCCAGGAAGTCGACCGCCGCCAGGCGCTGCTCCGTCGTCCACGGGGTGCCGTAGAAGCCCTCCGCGATCCCCCGCTCGGCGGTCCCCGGCCAGTCCCGGACGACGACGCCCGGCACCTCGCCGCCGAGGCCGTCCGTCCCCTCGCCGAGGAGCCGGCGGAGCGTCTGCACCGCGTGGAAGAGCCCGTCCTCGCCGACCCCGTCCAGCACCACCGTGTCCCGCCCGCCGAAGCGGCCGGTGGCCAGCCGGTAGCCGCCGGCCGGCAGATCGGCCCGCTCGGCCACCCCGAAGGAGGCCAGCGCCTCCTGCGCCGCCTCCCCGGACGGGCCCGAGACCCGGACGACCGGCCCGGCGCCCGGCAGCCCCTCGTGGACGCTCCGCACCCCGGCCTCGCCGAGCAGCGCCCGCAGCGCCGCGAGGGCGTACGGATCGGCGTCCTCGTCCGCGACGAGCGTGACCCGCTCCCCGAGGCGCACGGCCGGCCCGGCGGCCGTCAGCGACTGCGGCCGGGGCCACACGGCGGGCACCGCGGGCGCCACGCGCGGGGAGCCGGTCCGGGGCGCGGGCACGGCCGGGCTCGCGGCGGGCCCGGTGGGGGCCTTCGCGGGCGCGGGAGAGGCGGCCAGGTCGGGCACGGTCACGGGGAGCGGGACGGCGCCCGCCGCACCGGGCACGGCACCGCCCAGGAGTCCGCCGATGACGGCGGCGGCGACCGCGGTCGCCGTACGCGGTCCGCGTCCCGGACGCACGGGGGTCACGGCGGTCTCCCTTCGCCGGGGCCGGAACCCGCCGGGTCGTCAGGGGCGGGCCCCGCCCGGCCGGTTGGTAACGAGCGGATCACGAGCCCACCACCCGTCGCACGCGGGTGTCAATCCGCCGGGGCGAAGTGTCGGCTTTGCCCGGCGAACCACCGGCGAGCTGTCGCCCTTTCGCCGACTTCCCCCGGTAAAAGGGGCAAAGGGAGGTGTGGTGGGTAGGGCTATCACTCGTCGCACCCACGGCCGGCGGCCACCCGCCGCCGGCCGGCCACCACGTCGAGACGAGACCCGGGAGACCCCCGTGACCACGACCGCCCGCCACCTCTCCGGACGGATACGGATCCCACGTCAGGCCGCACCCGGCGGCGCCCCGTCGGCCGGCGAGCCCGCGCCGGCCGCCGACGCGCCGCTGACCAGCGAGCCCCCGTGCGCCGACCTCGCGCCGCTGACCAGCGAGCCCCCGCTCGCCGGCGCGGCGCCCCTCACCAGCGAGCCGCCGCTCACCGGCGCCGCCCCCCTCACCAGCGAGCCCACCGCCCCCGGAGGCCGGTGCGGCACGGAGTCCCCCGGAGTGTGAAGTGACCCTGGCCCGCCTCGCCGCCCGTCACGGCGTCGCCACCGCGTTCAGCCCGTCCGAGGGCGTCACCGCGCCCGTGCCCGAGGCCACCGTGATCGCGGTGCTCGGCGCCCTCGGGGTCGACGCGACCACCCCGGAGGCGGTCGCCGCCTCCCTCGGCGCGGCGGAGCGGGCCGACCGGGAGCGCCTGCTCCCGCCCACCCTGGTCCGGCACACCGGCGGCGAGCCGGTGCGCCCGCCGGACGGGCTGCCCGACGGGACCCTGCTCCGGGTCACCACCGAGACCGGCGAGGTCCGCGCCGGCGACGACTGGGAGCGGCTGCCGCTCGGCGTGCACACCGTGGACGCCGAGGCGCCCGACGGGCGCACCGCCCGCGCCACCCTGATCGTCGCCCCCGCGCGCGTGCCCGCCCCGGCGACGCGCGCGTACGGCCTGCTCGTGCAGCTCTACTCGCTGCTCTCCGAGCACTCCTGGGGCATGGGCGACCTCGGCGACCTGCGCGAACTCGTCTCCTGGGCGGGGCGCGCGCACGGCGCCGGCTTCGTCCAGGTCAACCCGCTGCACGCGGGCGTGCCCGGGGCTCCCTGCGACCCCTCGCCGTACCGCCCCTCCTCCCGGCGCTTCCCCGACCCCGTCCACCTGCGGATCGAGCGGATCCCCGAGTACGCCCACCTGGACCCCGGCCGGCGCGAGGAGCTGGACGGGATCCTCGCCTCCGCCGCCGAACTCCGCGAGAGCGTCCTCGCCAAGGGCACCACGATCGACCGGGACGCCGTCTGGGCGCTCAAGCTCCGGGCCCTGGAACTCCTCGCCGCGGTCGAGCCCGGCCCCGGCCGCGGCGCCGAGTACCACGACTTCCTCGCCGAACGCGGCCGCGCCCTGGAGGACCACGCCACCTACCAGGCGCTGGCCGAACTCCACGGCCCGCGCTGGCGCTCCTGGCCCGCACCGCTGCGCACCCCCGACGGCGCCGCGGCGGCGGTCCGCGCCGACGCGGCGCTGGCCGCCCGGGTCGACTTCCACTGCCGGCTCGCCTGGCTGACGGACCGACAGCTCGGCGAGGCGGCCGAGGCGGCGCGGGAGGCCGGGATGGCGGTCGGGCTCGTCCACGACCTGGCCGTCGGCGTGCACCCCGAGGGCTCCGACGTCTGGGCCCGGCAGGGCGACTTCGCCGCCGGGATGTCGGTCGGCGCCCCGCCGGACGCCTTCAACTCCCGCGGCCAGGACTGGGGGCTGCCGCCGTGGCGGCCCGACGCCCTCGCCGCCGCCGGGTACGCCCCGTACCGCGGGCTGCTGCGCGAACTCCTGCGGCACGCGGGCGCGCTGCGCCTCGACCACGTGATGGGCCTGTTCCGGCTCTGGTGGGTGCCGGAGGGCCGGGAGCCCACCGAGGGCACCTACGTCCGGTACGACGCCGAGGCGATGCTGGCCGTCCTCGTCCTGGAGGCGCACCGGGCCGGCGCCCTGGTCGTCGGCGAGGACCTGGGCACCGTCGAGCCGGGCGTCCGCGAAGCCCTCGCCGCGCGCGGGGTGTTCGGCACCTCGGTGCTCTGGTTCGAGCGGGACTGGGACGGCGGCGGCGCCCCGCTGCCGCCCGAGGCGTGGCGGGCCGACTGCGTGGCCACCGCCACCACCCACGACCTGCCCCCCACCGCCGCCCGGCTCTCCGGCGACCACGTGGTGCTGCGGCACCGGCTGGGCCTGCTCACCGGCGACCTGGCGCGTGAGCGGGCCGCCGACGCGGCGGAGACGGCCGAGTGGCGCGGGATCCTCCAGCGGCTCGGGCTGCTCCCGGAGGGGCCGGGCGACGAGGAGGCCGAGATCCGGGCCCTGCACCGCTTCCTGGCCCGCACCCCGGCCCGGATGGTGGGGGTCTGGCTGCCGGACCTGGTGGGGGACCGCAGGCCGCAGAACCTGCCGGGCACCTGGGACGAGTACCCCAACTGGCGGCTGCCGGTCGCGGGCCCCGACGGACAGCCGCTCACCCTGGAGCGGATCGCCGCCTCGCCCCGCGCGCACGCGCTGCTGCGGACCGCCGCCGAGGGGGTCGGAGCCCGTACGGCACCCCCGGGCGCGCGGGCCGTTTAGGTGTTCGCTACTTTTGCACCGTGGACAAGAAGAACGCCCTGCGCGCCGGCGCCGTCGCGGCCGGTACGACGCTGATGATGCTGCTCATGTCGTCCCCCGCGCTCGCGCTGACCCGCGACGACGGTGACGACCCGGCCCCCAAGCTGGAGGTCATCGAGACCCTCGGCCTGTTCGTTGCCGCCCCGCTGGTGCTGTTCCTGGTCATCACCGGTCTGGTGATGGTCCTCGACAAGTCCAAGAAGGCGTGACCCCCGGGAGGCCCCAGGGCCTCCACCTGTAGCGGGACGAGGGCGCCGCCCGGCCGGAGAGGCCGTGCGGCGCCCTCGCGCGTCCGCACGCGGACACGCGGACCGCATGCCCGCGCCGTCGGCCGGAGCCGTGACCGTCCGGGCGGCGTCCGTCCGGGCGGTGACCGTGCCGCGTCCGGGCGACGGCCGCCCGGACGCGCCGACCGTCACGCGGCCGTCGTCGCGAGCAGCTTCCGCAGGAGTCCGGCGAGCTGCTCGGCCTCCTCCTCGGTCAGCGCCGGCTCCAGCGCCTCGCGCTGCCGTTCCAGGCCCGCGCCGACCGCCTGGTCCACCAGCTCCCGGCCGCGCTCGGTGAGCGTGACGCGCAGTCCGCGCCGGTCGTTCGGGTCGGGGCTGCGGGTGAGCAGTCCGGCCTTCTCCAGCTTGTCCAGCCGGCCGGTCATCCCGCCGGTGGTGATCATCAGGGTGGCGGTCAGCTCGCGCGGCGAGAGCGTGTACGGCTCCCCGGACCTGCGCAGCGTCGCGAGCACGTCGAACTCCCCGAGCGCCATGCCGTACGGCGCGTACGCCTTGTCCACCTTGCCGCGCATGGCGGCGGCCAGCCGGTAGATGCGCCCGAAGACCGCCATGGGGAGCGTGTCCAGGTCGGGGCGGACGGCCGCCCACTGGTCGGTGATGGCGTCGACGGCGTCGTGCGCCGGGGGCTGCGTCTTCATGACCTCAGTGTTCCGCCCCTTCCCGGTCGATGGCAAGAAAGCCACTTGCAAGTAAGTAGCTTAGTGCTAAGTTAATTACCGCCAAGCCAGTCGCGCTCCGGACCGCCGGGGCCGCACCGCTTCAGGGGGAGTCCTGCCATGTCCCGCAAGGCCGCCGTCGTCGCGCTCACCGCCCTCGCCCCGATCTCCTGGGGCTCGACCTACTTCGTCACCACCGAGTTCCTGCCGCCCGACCGGCCCCTCTTCACCGGCCTGATGCGGGCCCTCCCCGCCGGCCTGCTGCTCCTCGCGCTGACCCGC
Source organism: Streptomyces hydrogenans (assembly GCF_014656075.1). Taxonomy (GTDB): domain Bacteria; phylum Actinomycetota; class Actinomycetes; order Streptomycetales; family Streptomycetaceae; genus Streptomyces; species Streptomyces hydrogenans. Next base: position 58,101 of record NZ_BNBS01000011.1, on the reverse strand, counting down.
AAGCTCCCGAGCGGCGCCTGGTGGTGGAAGTCGGCGGTCCTCGGCGCGCTCAACATCGGGGCCTTCTTCCCGCTGCTCTTCCTCGCCGCCTACCGGCTGCCCGGCGGAGTCGCCGCCGTCGTCGGCTCCGTCGGCCCGCTCTTCGTCGTCGGCCTCGCCGCCCTCTTCCTCGCCGAGAAGCCCACCACCAGGACCCTGCTCACCGCCGTCGCCGCCGCCTTCGGCGTCAGCCTCGTGGTGCTCAAGGCGGGGGCCGCCTTCGATCTGGTCGGCGTCCTCGCCGGACTGCTCTCCTCCCTCTCGATGTCCGCGGGCGTCGTCTTCACCAAGCGCTGGGGCCGGCCCGAGGGCGTCGGCGCCCTCGCCCTCACCGGCTGGCAGCTCACCGCCGGCGGCCTGGTCATCCTCCCGATCGCCTTCCTGGTCGAGGGCGCCCCGCCCGCCCTCACCGGCACCCACCTCGCGGGCTACGCCTACCTCGCCCTCGGCAACACCGCGATCTCCTACTTCCTCTGGTTCCGCGGCATCGAGCGGCTGAGCGCCTCCTCGGTCACCCTGCTCGGCCCGCTCTCCCCGATCACCGCCGCCGTCATCGGCTGGGTCGCCCTCGGCCAGGCCCTCGGTCCCGTGCAGGTGCTCGGCATGGTGATCGCCTTCGGCGCCACCCTGGCCGGCCAGCTGGCCCCCGCGAAGCCCAGGGCTGCCGGGGCCGGAGCCGTACCGTTCAGTTCCACTGAAAAGAACGGTCAGGAAGTTTCGATGGACCTGGAGGTTTCGGGAATGCGACGGTAGGCCGCATGACCCTCACGACCGCACGCCACCCGACCGCGTCCGCAGCGGCCACCCGGAGACCGGCGCCCGCCAGGGGCGCCGGTCTCGGCCTGCTCCTCGCCCTCCTCGCCACCGTCGTCTGGTCCGGCAGCTTCGTCGCCACCCGCGACCTGGCCGACTCCGTCCCGCCCGTCCAGGCGGTCTTCTGGCGCTGGATCATCGCCCTCCTCGCCGTCGCCCCCTTCGCCGCCCGCCCGTTCTGGCGGCAGCGCGCGCTCCTCCGCCGGCACCTCGGATTCACCGCCCTGGCCTCGCTGTTCGGCGTCGCCCTCTACAACACCCTGGTCCACCAGGCCGGTCTGACCACCTCCGCCACCAACATGGGCATGATCATGGCCGCCTCCCCGGTGATCATGGCGGTCTACGCCCGGCTCGGCGGCGAACGGCTCGGCGCCCGCCGCCTCCTCGGCATGGCCGTCGCCGTCCTCGGCGTCCTCCTCCTCGTCGGCAGGGGCTCCCTCACGATCGACCTCGCCGCCGGCGACCTGTGGATGTTCGCCGCCGCCCTCTCCTTCGCCTCCTACAGCGCCCTCCTCAAGCGCAGGCCCGAAGGGATCGACGGACTCGCCTTCCTCTTCACCACCTTCGTGCTCGGCGCGCTCATGCTCGCCCCCGTCCACGCCGTCTCCCTCGCCGTCCAGGGCGGCTTCCCCGCCACCCCCGGCACCGTCGGCCCGCTGCTCTACGTCGGGGTGCTCTCCTCCGCCGTCGCCTTCTTCTGCTGGAACAAGGCGATCTCCCTGATCGGCGCCGCCCGCGCCGGAGTCGTCTACTACCTCCAGCCGGTCTGCGTCGCCCTGCTCTCCTACGCCCTCCTCGGCGAGGAACTCGGCCTGGCCGGCGGCGCCTGCATGGCCCTCATCCTCGGCGGAGTGGCCCTGAGCTCCGCCCGCTGACCCCGGGCCGGATAGGTTGCGCCCCATGACCGAGTGGGACATCAAGAAGCTGCACATCCTGCGCACCCTGCGCGACCGGGGCACCGTCACCGCCACCGCGGAGACCCTGCTCATGACCCCCTCGGCCGTCTCCCAGCAGCTCACCAACCTCGCCAGGCAGCTCGGCGTGCCGCTCCTGGAGGCGCACGGGCGGCGCGTCCGGCTCACCGACGCCGCCCACCTCGTCCTGCGCCACGCCGAGGCCGTCTTCGCCCAGCTGGAGCGCGCCGACGCCGAACTCGACGGCTATCTGCGCGGCGAGGCCGGCCAGGTCCGCGTCGCGGCCTTCTCGACCTCCGTGCCCGCGCTGCTCGTCCCCGCCGTACGGCGGCTGCGCACCGCCCACCCCGGGCTCGACGTCCGCGTCCGGGAGGCCGAGGCGGGGGAGGCGTACGAACTGCTCACCGCCGGCGAGGCCGACCTCGCCCTCTCGCTCGCCGCCCACGCGCCCACCGCGCGCGACCCGCAGTTCAGCCGGGTCCCGCTGCTCGTCGACCCCCTCGACGTCGCCCTGCCCGCCGGCCACCCGCTCGCCGCGGCGCCCGGCCTGCGCCTCGCCGACCTCGCCGCGGAGCCCTGGATCTTCGGCGGCTCCGGGCCCTGGTCCGAGATCACCACCGCCGCCTGCGAGGCCGCCGGCTTCGTGCCCGAGCAGGCCCACAGCGCCTCCGGCTGGACCGCGATCCTCGCCATGGTCGAGGCGGGGCTCGGCATCGCCCTCGTCCCCCGGATGGCCGCCGCCGACCGCCGGAGCGGCACCGGCGTCGTCATGCGGGTCCTCTCCGCCGACCAGCCCCGGCGCCATGTCGTCGCCGCCGTCCGGCGCGGCGCCGAGGAGGCCCCGGCGCTGGCCCGGGTCCTCGCGGCGCTGCGGCAGGTCGCCGTGGAGCGCGAGAACGTTCAGCAGAGCTGAAAAGACCTGTCGAAAACATTCGATGGACCGGAGTCTTCCGGCGCGGGACAGTCGGACCATGACCGCCATCGAGGACACCCAGGACCCGCACGCCAACGACGCCGCCCCGTACGCCGGAGGCGACCCGTACGCCGACTACCGCACCGGTGACTTCCCCTTCACCGAGCTGGTCGACCTCGCCGACCGCCGCCTCGGCGCCGGCGTCGTCGCGGCCAACGACGAGTTCTTCGCCGAGCGCGAGAACCTGCTCGTCCGCGAGCGGGCCGTCTTCGACCCGGAGCACTTCGGCCACAAGGGCAAGATCATGGACGGCTGGGAGACCCGCCGCCGCCGCGGCGCCGACGCCGAGAACGTCTTCCCCGCGCCCGAGGACCACGACTGGGCGATCGTCCGCCTCGGCGCCCCCGGCGTCATCCGGGGCCTGATCGTCGACACCGCCCACTTCCGCGGCAACTACCCGCAGAAGGTCAGCGTCCAGGCCACCGCCGTCGAGGGAAGCCCCGGCCCCGAGGAGCTGCTCGACGCCAAGTGGGAGGAGCTGGTCCCGCCCACCCCCGTCCGCGGCCACGCCGCCAACGGCTTCACGATCGGCAGCGACCGTCGCTGGACCCACGTCCGCCTCTGCCAGCACCCGGACGGCGGCGTCGCCCGCCTCCGCGTCCACGGCGAGGTGCTGCCCGACCCCGAGTGGCTCGCCCTCCTCGGCACGATCGACCTGCTCTCCGTGCTCAACGGCGGGTCGTACGAGGACGCCTCCGACAAGTTCTACTCCTCGCCGACGCAGATCATCCTGCCCGGCACCTCCCGCAAGATGGACGACGGCTGGGAGAACCGCCGCCGCCGCGTGCGCGGCACCAACGACTGGGTCCGCTTCCGCCTCCCCGCCCAGGGCGCCGTCCGCGCCGTCGAGATCGACACCGCCTACCTCAAGGGCAACTCGGCCGGCTGGATCGCCCTCCAGGGCCGCAACGGCGAGTCCGGCGAGTGGTTCGAGATCGTCCCGCGCACCCGCCTCCAGCCCGACACCCTGCACCGCTTCAAGCTCCCCGCCCAGGCGGTCGTCACCCACGTGCGCCTCGACGCCTTCCCCGACGGCGGCGTCGCCCGCATGCGCCTGCACGGCTCCCTGACCGAGGAGGGCGCCGCCGACCTGCGCGCCCGCTTCGACCGCGCGAGCCGCTAGGACACGACGAAGGGGCGCCTCCGTGGGGGAGGGCGCCCCTTCGTCGTCCACTCGGTCGGCCGCTTACCGCAGCGCGGCCGCCGCGTCCGCCGCACGGGCCCTCAGGGCGCGCTCGACGCCCGCCCGCGACTCCGTGACCATACGACGCAGCGCCGGGACCGGGTCGTTGGCCCCGATCCACGCGTCCGTGGCGTCCAGCGTCTCCTGCGAGACCTGGAGCGTCGGGTAGAGGCCGACCACGATCTGCTGGATCATCTCGTGGCTGCGGGTCTCCGACACGCGCTTGATCGACGCGAAGTACTTCTCCGTGTACGGGGCGAGCAGCTCGCGCTGGTCGGTCTGGACGAAGCCGCCGATCACCGCCTCCTGCACCGCGTTGGCCAGCTTGTCGTCCTCGACGACCGCCGCCCACGCCTCGGCCTTCGCGGCCTCGGTCGGGCGGGCCGCGCGGGCCGTGGCGGCGTGCCGCTCACCGGCGGCCGTACGGTCCCGCTCCAGCTCGGAGGCGATCTCCGGCTCGTCGAAGACGCCCGTCGCGGCGAGGCGCTGCACGAACGCCCAGCGCAGCTCGGTGTCGACGGCGAGGCCCTCGATCGTCTCGCGGCCCTCCAGGAGCGCGGCGAGCAGGTCGAGCTGCTGCGGCGTCCGGGCGGTGGCGGCGAAGGCCCGCGCCCACGCCAGCTGGTGGTCGCTCGCCGGTTCGGCAGCCTTGAGGTGGGTCAGCGTCGCCTCGGTCCAGCGGGTCAGGCCCGCGTCGCGCCACTCCGGCGTCGCGTACAGCTCCAGGGCGGCCTTCACCTGGCCCTGGAGGGACTGCACCACGCCGATGTCCGACTCCTTGGCGATGCCGGACAGCACCAGCTCCAGGTAGTCGCGGGTGGCCAGCTCGGCGTCGCGGGTCATGTCCCAGGCCGAGGCCCAGCACAGCGCGCGCGGCAGCGACTCGGCGAAGTCGCCGAGGTGCGCGGTCACGTTCTGCAGCGACACCTCGTCGAGGCGGACCTTGGCGTACGACAGGTCGTCGTCGTTCAGCAGCACGACCGCCGGGCGGGACTTGCCCACCAGCGCCGGCACCTCGGTCAGCTCGGCCGCCGCGATGTCCAGCTCCAGGCGCTCGGTGCGGACCAGCTTGCCGGCCGCGTCGAGGTCGTAGAAGCCGATCGCGATGCGGTGCGGGCGGAGCACGGCCTCGCCCTTGGCGCCGGCGGGGAGCGCCGGGGCCTCCTGCTTCACCGCGAAGGCGGTGATCGAGCCGTTCTCGTCGGTCTCGATCTCCGGGCGGAGGATGTTGATGCCGGCCGTCTCCAGCCACGCCTTCGACCAGGTCTTCAGGTCGCGTCCGGAGGTCTCCTCCAGCGCGCCGAGCAGGTCGCTCAGGCGGGTGTTGCCGAAGGCGTGGCGCTGGAAGTACGCCTGCACGCCCTTGAAGAACTCGTCCTGGCCGACGTAGGCGACGAGCTGCTTGAGGACCGAGGCGCCCTTGGCGTACGTGATGCCGTCGAAGTTGACGAGCACGTCCTCCAGGTCGTTGATCTCGGCCATGATCGGGTGCGTCGACGGCAGCTGGTCCTGGCGGTAGGCCCAGGTCTTCTCCGCGTTGGCGAAGGTGGTCCAGGCGTTCGGCCAGCGGGTGCCCGCCACGGACGCCTGGCAGGCGACCGAGGTGTAGGTGGCGAACGACTCGTTCAGCCAGAGGTCGTTCCACCACTCCATGGTCACCAGGTCGCCGAACCACATGTGGGCCAGCTCGTGGAGGATGGTCTCGGCGCGGCGCTCGTAGGCCGCGTCCGTCACCTTCGAGCGGAAGACGTACTGGTCGCGGATGGTGACCGCGCCCGCGTTCTCCATCGCGCCCGCGTTGAACTCCGGCACGAACAGCTGGTCGTACTTGGCGAACGGGTAGGCGTAGGCGAACTTCTCCTGGAACCAGCCGAAGCCCTGCCGGGTCACGTCGAAGATGTGGTCCGCGTCCAGGAACTCCGCCAGCGACGGACGGCAGTAGATGCCCAGCGGCACGACCTGCCCGTCCGGGCCCTCGTACGTCGAGTGCACCGCGTGGTACGGGCCGACGATCAGGGCCGTGATGTACGAGGAGATCCGCGGGGTCGGCTCGAAGGCCCACACCCCGTCCTTCGGCTCCGGGGTCGGCGAGTTGGAGATGACGCTCCAGCCCTCCGGCGCCTTCACCGTGAACTGGAAGGTCGCCTTGAGGTCCGGCTGCTCGAAGGAGGCGAAGACCCGGCGCGCGTCCGGCACCTCGAACTGCGTGTACAGGTAGGCCTGGCCGTCGACCGGGTCGACGAAGCGGTGCAGGCCCTCACCGGTGTTGGTGTACGCGCAGTCCGCGACCACGCGCAGCTCGTTGCGGCCCTGCTTCAGGTGCGGCAGGGCGATCCGCGAGTCGCGGAAGACGGCGGCCACGTCCAGCGCGTGCCCGTTGAGCACGGCCTCGTGGACGGCGGGGGCGACGAGGTCGATGAAGCTCTCGGCGTTGGCCTCGGCGGAATCGAAGCGGACGGTGGTGACGGACCGGTAGGTGCCGCCCTCCTGCGCACCGGTGAGGTCCAGTTCGACCTCGTACGCGTCCACGGTCAGCAGCGCCGCCCGCTGCTGGGCCTCTTCACGGGTCAGGTTCGTACCAGGCACCCGGTCAACTCCTCGGTTTCGTGACGTTTGGGCCATCCTTCCACGGGGTGAGTCGTGGGCGCATCGCGCATTTCCCAGGGCGAACACGCGAAGGGCGGCCACCCACCCGGGTGGCCGCCCCTCGGCGCGTACGGTCCGGTGTCAGCCCTTCAGCTCGGCCGCCACCAGCTCCGCGATCTGCACCGCGTTCAGCGCGGCGCCCTTGCGGAGGTTGTCGTTGGAGAGGAAGAGCGCCAGGCCGTTCTCCACGGTCTCGTCGACGCGGATGCGGCCGACGTACGAGGCGTCCTTGCCGGCCGCCTGGAGCGGGGTCGGGATCTCGGAGAGCTCGACGCCCTCGGCGTCCTTCAGCAGCTCGTAGGCGCGCTCGACGCCGATCGGGCGCTCGAAGCGGACGTTCACCTGGAGCGAGTGGCCGGAGAAGACCGGGACGCGGACACAGGTGCCGGAGACCTTGAGCTCCGGGATCTCCAGGATCTTGCGGGACTCGTGGCGGAGCTTCTGCTCCTCGTCGGTCTCGAAGGAGCCGTCGTCGACGATCGAGCCGGCCAGCGGGACCACGTTGAAGGCGATCGGGCGCTTGTAGACGGCGGGCTCGGGGAACTCGACGGCGTCGCCGTCGAAGGCCAGCTGGTCGGCCCGCTCGGCCACGGCGCACGCCTGGGTGCGCAGCTCGGCGACGCCGGCCACGCCCGAGCCGGAGACGGCCTGGTAGGTGGTGGCGATCAGCGCGGTGAGGCCGGCCTCCTGGTGGAGCGGCTTGAGGACCGGCATGGCGGCCATCGTGGTGCAGTTCGGGTTGGCGATGATGCCCTTGGGGCGGTCCTTGATCGCGTGCGGGTTGACCTCGGACACGACGAGGGGGACCTCGGGGTCGCGGCGCCAGGCGGAGGAGTTGTCGATCACGACGGCGCCCTGGGAGGCGACCTTCTCGGCGAGGGCCTTGGAGGTGGCGCCGCCGGCGGAGAAGAGCACGATGTCCAGGCCGGTGTAGTCGGCGGTCGAGGCGTCCTCGACGGTGACGCCGTCCACGACCGTGCCGGCGGACCGGGCGGAGGCGAAGAGCCGCAGCTCGTCGAGCGGGAACTCGCGCTCGGCCAGGATGGTGCGCATGACTGTGCCGACCTGACCGGTGGCTCCGACGATTCCGACCTTCACGGGGACTCCTCCGTACGTGTGTGCAGGGTGCTGCCGCTCCCCATGATGCGTGCCGCCTGCCGCTTCTTGTCCAATCCATTGTCCGAGGGGCGGGATGCGGAACCCGGGCGAACGTTCCGGGACGCCGGTGCGTCGAAGGGGGGACCTGACGAGGGAAGGGGGCGGGGTGGAGCAGATGGACGCGGCGCTGGTGGACCGGGTGCGGGCGGTCCTGGCGCTGGGCGGGGTGCCGTACGCGGAGCTCCAGGACGGGGTGCAGCAGGTGGGGCTCCGCCTGCTGGAGGCCCGCGCGAAGGGGGACCCGCCGCGCTCCCCGGCCGCCTGGTGCGCGGTGGTCGCCACCCGGGTGGCCGCGGACTGGCACCGGGCCCGGCGCCGGGAGGAGCGGCTCGGCGAGCGGCTGACCGCGCTGCCGGACCCGCCCGGCGGCGGCGGGGAGGAGGCCCGGGTCCTCGCGCTCGCCGTGGCGGACGGCCTGGAGGCGCTGCCGGAGAAGCAGCGCCAGGTCCTGGTGCTGCGCTTCTACGCGGACCTGCCGGTGGCCCGGATCGCCGAGGAGCTGGGAGTCCCCGAGGGGACCGTCAAGAGCAGGCTGCACGCCGCCGTCCGCGCGATGCGGCAGCGGCTCCGTACGGACGAGGTGGTGTGAGGTGGACGCGCAGCAGAGGGACCCGCTGGCGGCGGCCCTGTTCCCGGAGGACGGACCGCCGGACGCCGGGGACGCCCCCGAGGTCGCCCGCGCCCGCGCGGACGTGGCCCTGCTCCGCGAGCAGCTGGGCGTCCTCGCCGCGGCGCTCACGACGGGGCCCGCCCCGGCCGGTGCCGTGCCCGCCGATCCCGTACAGGCCGGTCCTGCACCGGCCGATCCCGTACCGGCCGAGCCCGCACCCGTCGAGCCCGTGCGCGGGCCCGCCGCCGTGCGTCCCCGGCGGCGCGCCCGGATCGTGGGATGGGCGCTCGTCGCGTGCCTGGCGCTGGGCGTGCTCGGCACCGGCGGCGCCTGGCTCGCGGCCCGGCCGGGAGGCGACGGCGGGATCGCCGCCGCCGAGGCCAAGCTGACGCCGGGCGGGATCGTGGCCTGCGCCGCGGACGTCGCCGAGGGCGCGGTGGTGCGGGCCGAGCCGCTCGCGGACGGAGGGTTCCGGGTGGTGCTGCGGGTGGAGCGCCGGTACAAGCCGGCGGGGCCGGACTCCGGCGAGCTGGCCTTCCGGGGCTGGGCGGCGGAGGCGTCGTACTACCGGCCCGGCACGCGGATGCTGGCGGTCGTCCCGCGCTCCGCCGACGAGGGGGTGCTCACCTTCCGCCAGGACATGGAGCCGCCCGGCGAGCTGGGCGAGGACGTCGGCCCGGTCCGCGACGAGCTGGAGTACGGCCGGAAGTGGCTGGCGAGGGCGCTGCCGGAGGCCGGCGGGCCCTGCCCCGGCCGCGGCTGAGCGGGAAGGGGCCGCACGCGAAGGGGCGGACACCCTCACGGGTGCCCGCCCCTCGTACCGCCCGGGGTGTTACGGGGTGACGCTGCCGATCAGGACGCTGCCGGTGCCCGCGACGGTGCCGCGCGCGTTGAGCAGCTGGACCTCGCCGAAGAACTGGCGTCCCTCGGGGGCCGCACCGCCGACGACGACCTCGGCCGGGACCTTGGTGCTCGCGCCGTTGGCCAGCGGGTAGGTCTTCGACTCGTCGACCTTCACGGTGCCGAGCGCCGAGGAGAAGTAGACGTCCTTGTAGTCGTAGGTCGTGCCGCCCTCGGCGTGGACCGCGTAGCCGTCGATGACGACGGTGTACGTGCCGGCCTTCGGCTTGACGAGGGAGACGGCCTCCTCCGAGTCGCCGTCGGCCGACGAGGCGACCTTGACGCCGTTCAGGAGCACGGTCAGGTCGAGGTCGGCGGCCTTGTCGGAGGTGTTGCCGATCCCGATGTCGAGGCGCTCGACGCCCTCACCGATGGTGACGGTCTTCGTCTGCGACTCGTGGTGCTGGATGGTCGGGGTCTCGACCTTGGCCGAGCCCAGCGAACCGCCCTTGAGCTTGCCGTCGATGCCGGCGAACTTGTTGGTGACGGTCCACTCGACGGCGGACGGCACGCCGACCTTCGCCTCGGCGACCGTCTGGACGGCCGGGTCGAAGGAGGCGCCGAGCACGGTGACGTCGAGCTTGTACGGGTTGTCCAGGTCCGGCGAGGTGCGGCGCGCCTCGACCTCGATCTCCCAGACGCCGGCCTGCGGGTTGGCGTAGGAGCGCTGGTCCGGGCGGCAGGTGTTCGCCGGGTTGTAGTGCGGGTAGCACATGGTGGTCGCGGTCGGGTCGACCGGGACGCCGTACGGGTGGATGGAGATGAACCGGGTCTGGCTCTTCTCCTTCAGGCCGCCGATCGCCACCTCCAGGGAGGTCGCGCCCTTCGGCACGGTCACGAAGTACGACTTGTGGCTGTTGCGCTGGACCGAGCCCGAGGCGGAGAAGCCGTAGCCGGGGGCGACCAGGTCGCTCGCGACGACCGAGGTGGCGAGGATCTGCTTGTCGACGCCCTCGGTGCGCTCGTCGTCGGCCTCCAGGATCACGCTGTGCACGCCGGCGGTCTTCGGGCGGGCCTCCAGCTTGACGGTGACCGGGGTGTTCAGCGGGAGGCGGACCTCGTCGTCGCCGAGGATCCGGAAGGTGCCGTCGTTGTACTTGAGGTCCAGCTCGTGCCAGAGGGCGCGGTCCGGGCCGCTGGTGCGGGTGACGGTGACGTCGTAGACCTTCTTCTGGCCGACCTTGAGGCCGCCCTCGCGGTCGTACACACCGGTGCCGGTGTGCGGGGCCGGGAAGATCACGGTGTCGACCGGGGCCTCGACCTTGTAGGAGTGGGCGGTGGCCCCGTCCTCGATCGACTCCCAGGCCTCGTTGATGTCGACGAGACCGGCGCCCTGCTCGTGGGCCGCGACACCCGGGATCCGCTTCGCGGTCGAGGTGAGCGCGGTGCGCAGGGTCAGCGGGGAGAGCTCGATCTTCCGCTGCTTGGCGGCGGAGAGCAGCAGCGCGCTGGCGCCCGCGACCTGCGGGGACGACATCGAGGTGCCGTTGAGCATGCCGTAGCCGGCGGGGAGCGCGTAGCCGGACTCGGGGACGCCGGCGCCGGCCTGCCAGGTCGGGATGGTGTTCACGGCCGAACCCGGGCCGGTGACCAGCGGGGTGGCGCCGCCGTCCTCACGCGGACCGCGCGAGGAGAACGGGAACATGGCGTACTTCTTGTCGACGGCCGAGCCGTAGTTGGCGGCCCAGGTCGACTGGGAGACCGCGGCGCCGACCGAGAGGACCTTGTCGGCCAGGCCGGGGTCGCCGATCGTGTTGGTGCCCGGGCCGGAGTTGCCGGCCGAGATCACCAGCTGCACGCCGTACTCGTCGATGAGACGGGTGTAGAGGCGGGCGCGGACGTTGTCGCCGTCGTTCAGCGCGGGCAGGCCGCCGATCGACATGTTGACGATGTCGACGCCGCGGTTGACGACGAGGTCGACCATGCCCTCGGTGAGGGCGACGTTGGTGCAGCCGCCGTCCCAGGTGCAGGCGCGCGAGGAGACGATCTTCGCGCCGGGGGCGGCGCCGTTCATCCTGCCGCCGAAGAGGCCCTTGGCGGCGGTGATGCCGGCGACGTGGGTGCCGTGCGAGGACTCGACGACGCCGATGTTGACGAAGTCGCGCTTCTGACCGACCCAGGAGCCGCCCAGCGGGTCCATCGGGACGTCCTTGCGGATCTGCACGACGAAGGGGGTGCGCTCGACGACGTCGGTGGCCGGGTTGTCGGTGCCGAAGTAGTTGACCCCGTAGCCGTCCTTGAACGGCTTCATCGGCTCGTTGTCCGTGAAGTCGTTGTCCTGGTCGGTGTCGACGCGGACGGTGCCGGCGACCGGGTCGTACAGCATGCCGAAGACGTCGGTGGTGTCGCCGTCGCGGTTGATGTCACCGGCCGGGTCGCCGCCCGCGGTCACCGACTCGCTGAAGCGGCTCCACTGGTAGGAGCCCGCGGGCGCCTTCCAGGACTGCGCGGCGGCGGTGAAGACCGGGCCCGCGACCGGGGTGATCTGCGCGCGCCAGGTGGCGTCGCCGTCGACCAGCGGGTCGGTGGCGGTCACCCAGTCGACGATCTTGCGCTCGCCGGTGGTGGTCTTCTGGAGGGCCGGGTGGGCCAGGTCGACGCCCGAGTCGAGGATGCCGATGGTCACGCCGCGGCCGTCGGCGCGCGGGTGGTCCTCGACGAACTCGACGGCGCCCGTCTCGTGGGACGGGTTGTACGGGTTCTTCGCCGGGGTGTACTTCGACGGCGCCGGGTAGGTCCGGGCGACCGTGGTGCCCTCGACGGCGCCGCCGAGGCCCGCGTCGGGGCGGGGGTCGTCCAGCTCGATCTCGGCCCGGAGGTCCACCGACTGGACGGAGGAGAGCTTCGTGGCGGCCTTGATCGCGGCGTCGGCCCTGCCGGTCGGCAGGGTGGCGCGGACGTAGCCGAGCTCGTCGTTGCGGTTGCCAACCGAGGCGCCGGGGACGGCGTCGAGCTGGTCGGCGACCTGCTCGGTCGCGCCGGGCGCGGTGGCGACCAGGATGGTGACGTGCGACTCGCCGGCGGCCTCGGCCTCGGAGAGGCGCTGCGCGTCGGTGGCGCCGAGCTTGTCGGCGGGCTCCGCGGCCTTCACCGGGGGAGTGGCCGCCGGGTCGTCGGCGGCGAGGACCGGTGCGGCACCGGCCGCGACGAGCGCGGTCACCAGGCCGGCGGCGGCGGCGATCCGGGCCGCTCGTCTGGTCCCGGCGGTCGAGCGCCCGGGTATGGAGCTCTGCGTTTCGGGGGTGGTCATTTACATCCCTGTTTGTGAAAGAAGAGGGTCCGGAATCCGGTACCGGATGACCGCTCAGCCTTTCGCAAATGACAGGGCTTTGTGGAGAGTTCGCGGAGGGCGGGTTGTGTCCGTGGCGTACATCCGCCACCGCGCCCCATGCGCCACAGCGGACGAACCGCCCCCAACGGGGGCGATCCGAACGGGGCTTGCGGCTCAGGTCTCCTTGGTCCGGGCGTAATGCCGGGACGCCTTCGCGCGGTTGCCGCAGGTCGCCATCGAGTGCCAGCGCCGGGTGCCGTTCCGTGAGGTGTCGAGGAAGTGCAGGATGCACGCCTCGTGCGCGCAGGTCCTGATCCGGTCCGGGGCGGTGCGCAGCAGGTCCAGGTGGTCGCGGGCGGCGGTCCAGGCCGGCCCCCACGCCGGATCGGTGAACTCGGCCCGCTCCCCGGGCCCCGCGGTCGTGAGCACGGCGCGGATCCGGCCGTGTTCCAGGACGGCGTCGACCCGGGCGGTCGCCTCCGCGTCGCCGGGCCGGTCGACCAGGGCCTTCAGCGCCTCGCGGGCGGTGCGGGTGTGGCGGAGGGTGGCCTCGTCGGCGGCGAATTCCCCGTCGAGCCCGTTCGCGGCGAGCCAGATCGCGAGTCCCTCGGTGTCGACGAGCAGGTCCTGGCGCTCGCCCTCGCTCATCCAGCGGGTGTTGAGGAGGTCCAGGGAGAGGGGTTCGCCGGTCAGCGGCCGCGGATCGATGACGGTCATGAAGGACATCCTCCTCGATCCCCTGGACTGTCTAACCCCTCAAGCGTACGTGAACGGTTGCGTCCGCTCGCGTCTAACCCCTAAAGTCGAGTTAACAGGTTAGCCCGGAAGGGGCGACCGAAGACGAGGGGACCGTCATGTCCGCGATCGGCACGCTGAACACGGCGCACATCGGCATCAACGTCACCGACCTGGACCGCTCGCTCGGCTTCTACGGCGACGTGCTCGGCTTCGACGTGATCGGCTCCGGCGACGCCGACGGCCGCCGCTACGCCTTCCTCGGCCAGGACGGCAAGCTCGCCGTCACCCTCTGGCAGCAGGCCGAGGGCGGCTACGACGCGCACCGCGCCGGCCTGCACCACCTGGCCTTCGAGGCCGAGTCCATCGAGAAGGTCCGCGAGGCCGAGGCGGTCCTCAAGGCGCGGGGCGTCACCTTCGCCTACGACGGCGTCGTCGCCCACCGCGAGGGCGCGGCCTCCGGCGGCATCTTCTTCCACGACCCCGACGGCACCCGCCTGGAGATCTCCGTCCCCCAGGGCGCCGAGGAGTCCCCGGCCCCGAACGCCACGGCCCCGACCTGCGGCTTCTTCTAGACCGGGCCCCACCTCGTCCGGGGCGCCCCGCGCGCCCGCCCGCACCCACCGGAGGCCCGCCATGACGACCGCGTACCACCACGGCTCCCTGGCCGTACAAGCACGCCTCGGCGTCCAGCAGGCCGCCGCCCACATCGCCCCCAGCATCAACCCCGGCATCCGCCCGGTCGCCGCCGCCTTCCTGGAGGCCCAGCCCATGCTGGTCCTGGGGGCGGCGGCCCCCGACGGCCGCGTCTGGGCGAGCCTGCTGACCGGCGAACCCGGCTTCGCCCGCGCCACCGGACCCCACACGGTCTCGGTCGCGGGCGGGCTCGCCCCCCACGACCCCCTGGCCGAGGCGTCGGCCGCCGGGACCACCGTCGGCACGATCGCCCTCGACCCCCGCACCCGTCGCCGCATGCGCCTCAACGGCACCGCCCGCCCCAGCGCCCGGGGCCTCCTGATCGAGGCCGAGCAGGTCTTCGCCAACTGCCCGAAGTACCTCCAGAAGCGCGAGCTGTACGGCTCCGACCCCGCGGGCCCGGGCACCGCCGCCCCCCGCACGGGCGACGCCCTGACCGAGGCCCAGCTGGCCGCCGTCCGCGCCGCGGACACCTTCTTCGTCGCGACCACCGGACCCGACGGCGCCGACGCCAGCCACCGCGGCGGCAACCCCGGCTTCGTCCACGCCGAAGGCCCCCGGGAACTCCTCTGGCGGGACTACCCCGGCAATGCGATGTTCCTCACGCTCGGAAACCTGGAGACGGACGGCAGGGCGGGCCTCCTCTTCCTGGACTGGGAGTCGGGGACGACCCTTCAGCTCAGCGGCCGGGCGAAAACGGTATACCATTTGGAGGAGCGGTTCGTCCGCTTCCGGGTCGACAGCGTCGTCGAGACCCCCGCCGCCAGCCCCCTGCGCTGGTCCGCGCCGGCGTACTCCCCGGCCAACCCGACCACCCCCTGATCGCGCACCTGCCGCCCGCACGCGGACTCCCGATCCACGATCCCGAGGAACCCGTGACCACTGCCACCCAGGCTCCCGACGCCACCGTGCCCGGCCCGTCCGCCCCGTCCACGACCACCGAGCCCGCCCCCGTACGCCGGCCCGGTCCGCCGCCGCGTCCGCGTCCCCTGGCCGTCCTCGTCGCCACCGGCACCAGCACCGCCGCCCTGCTCCTGCTGGTCGCCCTCGGCACCGTCCTGCACCACCCGCTGCTCATCCCGCCGCTCGCCGCGAGCATGGCGCTGGTCGCCGCCTCCCCGGACCTGCCGCTCTCCCAGCCCCGCTCGGTGGTCGGCGGCCAGCTCCTGTCCGCCCTGACCGGCTTCGCCGTCCTCGCCGTCGCGGGACCCGGCCTGTGGAGCGCCGCCGTCGCCGGCGGGCTCGCGCTGGGCGCGATGACGCTCGCCCGCGCCCCGCACTCCCCGGCCGCCGCCACGGCGGTGATCGTCGCCCTCGGCAGCCCGCCGTTCTGGACCTTCACCGGCCTCCTGCTCGCCTCCTGCCTCCTGCTCGTCGCGGTCGGCCTGCTCGCCGCCCGCGCGACCCGCCGCACCTACCCCGTGTACTGGATCTAGCCCTCCGCCTAGCCTGCTGGGCATGAAGCAGGAGCTGCGGGTGGCGGCCTACGCCGTAGTCGTCCGGGACGACGCGATACTGCTCGCCCGCTGGGTGGCCAAGGACGGCACCAAGCGGTGGACGCTGCCCGGCGGCGGCATGGACCACGGGGAGGAACCCGTCCGGACCGTCGTCCGCGAGGTCGAGGAGGAGACCGGGTACGCCGTCGAGCCGACCGCCCTCCTCGGCGTCGACTCGATCCTGCGCGGCTGGATCGCCCGGCTCGGCACGCCGGGCTCCTTCCAGGGGCTCCGCATCGTCTACGAGGCCCGGATCACCGGTGGCGCGCTCCGCCCCGAGACCGGCGGCTCCACCGACCTCGCGGCCTGGCACCCGCTGGACTCCGTCCCCGCCCTGCCCCGGGTCGAGCTGGTCGACATCGGGCTCGACCTGTGGCGGGAACGTCCCCCCGTGGGCCGCTCCCGCCTCGCCGATCCGACGAACGGCTGAAAACGGCTCAACCGGCACGCGCCCGCTCAACCCCGCCGCCCCGCCCCCGGTCCTCCCCGCCGACCGCAGTACCGGACCAGGGAAACAGGGGAACCCCGCATGAGCTCCGCCCGTACCGCCCGCACCGTCGTCGCCGCGGCCCTCGCCGCCGGCCTCACCGTCACCGCGCTCGCCGCCGCCACCCACGCGGCGGGCCCCGCGGCCCCGGCGAAGAAGGACCACGCCGCCACGCAGGCGGCCCTCCGGACCGCCGTCGACCTCGGCGTCCCCGGCTCCGTCGCCGAGGCCCGCGTCGACGGCCGCGCCTGGACCGGCACCGCCGGCGAGCGCGGCGGCGACGACCGCTTCCGCGTCGGCTCCATCACCAAGACCTTCACCGCCACCGTCCTCCTCCAGCTCCAGGCCGAGGGCCGGATCGACCTCGACGACCCGGTCGAGAAGTGGCTCCCGGGCCTGGTCCGCGGCAACGGCCACGACGGACGGAAGATCACCGTCCGCCAGCTCCTCAACCACACCAGCGGCGTCTACAGCTACACCGAGGACCCCGGCTTCCAGCAGAAGGTCTTCGGCCCCGGCTTCCTGGAGCACCGCTACGACACCTGGAAGCCGCGCGACCTGGTCGCCGTCGCCACGAGCCACGCCCCCGCCTTCGCCCCCGGCACCTCCTGGGGCTACTCCAACACCAACTTCGTCCTGGCCGGACTGGTCATCGAGGAGGTCACCGGCCGCCCCTACGGCAAGGCCGTCGAGAACCGGATCATCAAGCCCCTCAAGCTCCGCGCCACCAGCGTCCCCGGCACCCGGGTGAACGTCCCGAAGCCGAGCAGCCGCGCCTACTCCACCCTCACCGCCGACGCCTCCGCCCCCGTCCACGACGTCACCGAGCTCAACCCCTCCCTCGCCCACGCGGCCGGCGAGATGATCTCCGACTCGGCCGACCTCCAGACCTTCTACCGCGCCCTGATCAAGGGCCGGCTCCTCCCGAAGGCCGAGATGCGCGAACTCACCACCACCGTCCCCGTCTCCCCCCAGTACCCCGACTTCCGCTACGGCCTCGGCATCTCCTGGCAGAAGCTGGGCTGCGGCACCGAGATCTGGGGCCACGGCGGCGGCATCCACGGCTCGACCTCGGAGGCGTACACCACCCGCGACGGCCGGCACACCCTCGCCGCCAACATCAACGCCGACTGGACCGGCGACACCCAGGCGGTCATCGACGCCGAGTTCTGCGGCACCCTCCCGAAGCCGTAGCTCACCGGGGCAGGACGACGACGTACGCGGCGGGCTGCCGCTCCGACGCGGCCATCAGGGCCGTACGGACCACGGTGGCCTGCTGGTCCATCGCCTCGCGCAGCTTGCGCGGGGTCAGGTGGACCACCGTGATGCCCAGCCGCTCCAGGTGCTCCCGCTTGCGGGTGTACTCGGACCACATCGCGTCCTCGTCCTGCCGCGGCGCCCGCGTGTCCAGCTCCACCGCCACCGCCTGGTCCGGCCAGTAGGCGTCCACCCCGCCCAGGTGCGGGCCGCCGGGCAGCCTCAGGTCCACGTTCCACACCGGGTCCGGCAGCCCGAAGTCCCGCACCATCTCGTACAGCCGCTCCTCCGACAGCCCCCGCCCCTCCACCAGGAGCGAGTCCACCGCGTCCACCACGTGCGGCCGGGTCAGCAGCCGGGCCCGGCTCAACTCCCGCACCAGAACCGGGGGCTCGCAGTGGCCGCCGCGCACCGCCTCGGTCAGCAGCCCGCGGACGGTCTCGGCGTCGTGCAGTCCCGAGACGGCGTCGGTGAGCGCGCGGGCGACCGGCGCGACCGGCAGCCCGTCCAGCTCCACCGGCTCCGGCGACTCCGGCGCCCGCACCACCCGCACGAATCCGGTCGACCGCAGCCGCCGGGTCCGCCCGACGAGGACGTCGATCCGGTCCAGGGCGGGCGCCGGGGGAGCGGAGGAGAAGCCGTGCAGGGAGAGCGCGGCCAGCCCGGTGAGCATCGCGCCCGGGCCGTCCAGCGGCGCCTCGCCGTCCCGGCGGGCGTAGAGCAGCGCGGCCCGCAGCCGGTCGTCGCCGGTCGGGGCGCCGGGGCGGAGCAGGAAGACGCCCGGCAGCAGCTGCTGCCAGTCGCCGCCCGCCGCGGACCGCCCGGCGACCTCCGCGGCGGGCACGCCCATGGCCCTCAACTGGCCGGTGGACGCGAGTCGTTGCGTGAGGCCCGCGGGGCAGGAGGCGGGGCGGGTGCGGGGGGTGCCGGGGGTGTTGTGGTTCATGCCGGGGGTGTTCCGCACCCGGTCCCGGTCCTAACGGCCTGTTACAAGGCGGTGGCCGAACCCGGACAAGCCCGCACTAAAGTACGCGCGTTCGACTGCCGAGAGGAGCCGGCCGGGGCGCGGCCCCGCGCGACCGCGGGGCGGGGCCCCGGGAGGGTTCCCCGGGAGGGGCCGCCCGGCGGCGGCCCCTCCCGGTCCCGGGTCAGTCCTCCAGCGCGTCGCACTCCTGCGCCCGCAGCGCGCGGGCCAGGTCGTCACGGGACTCCAGGACCAGGCGCCGCAGCGCCGGCGCCGCGTCCGCGTGCGCCGCCAGCCAGGCGTCGGTCGCCGCCAGGGTCTCCGGACGGTCCTGGTGGGCGGGGAAGAGCCCCCGCACCACGTCCATGCCGATCTGGATCGACCGCTCGGCCCAGATCCGCTCGATCACCGCGAAGTACCTCTCCGCGTAGGGCGCGATCAGCTCGCGCTGCGAGGGCTGGGCGAAACCGGCGATGGTCGCGCCGACCAGCGCGTTCGACAGCGTGTCCGACTCGACGACCTGCGCCCACGCCTGCGCCTTCACCGCCGCCGACGGCCGGGCGGCGAGCAGCCGCACCTGGTGCCGCTTGCCGCTGGCGGTGTCGTCCCGCGCCAGCTCCTCGCCGATCCGCGCCTCGTCGGCCCGGCCGGCCTCGGCGAGCGGGGAGAGCAGCGCCCAGCGCAGCTCCTGGTCGACGTCGAGGCCGTCGATCCGTGCGGTGCCGGCCAGCAGCCCCTCCAGGAGCTGGAGGTCGGCGTCCGTGGAGGCGGTCGCGGCGAAGAAGCGCGCCCAGGTCAGCTGGTGCTCGCTGCCCGGCTCGGCGGTCCGCAGCTCGCGCAGCCCGCCCTCGGCGAGCCGCCGCCCGCCCTCCTCGCGCCAGGAGGGGGCGGCGTAGTGGGTGACGGCGGTCCGCGCCCAGGCGTGCACCATCTGGAGGACGCCGATGTCGGTCTCGCGGCCCGCGAAGGCGAGCACGGCGGCGACGAAGTCGCGGGCCGGCATCAGCCCGTCCCGGGTCAGGTTCCACAGCGCCGACCAGCACAGCGCGCGGGCCAGCGGGTCCGTGATCGCGCCGAGGTGGCCGCGGAGGGTGTCGAGGGAGCCCTCGTCGAAGCGGACCTTGCAGTAGGTGAGGTCGTCGTCGTTGACGAGGATCAGGTCCGGCCGTTCGCTGCCGGCCAGCGCGTCCACGACCGTGCGGGCCCCGGCCACGTCCGTCTCGGTGCGCGCGTACCGCACGAGCTCGCCGTCGGTGAGCCGGTAGAGGCCCACGGCGATCCGGTGCGGGCGCGGCTCGTCGCCCTCCTGGAGGACGGCGAGCTCGGTGATCCGGCCCTCGGCGTCGTAGGTGACCTCGGGGGCGAGGACGTTGACGCCGGAGGTCTGGAGCCAGGACTTCGACCACGCCTTCATGTCCCGGCCGGAGGTCTCCTCCAGGACGGCGAGCAGGTCGGCGAGGCGGGTGTTGCCGTAGGCGTGGCGCTTGAAGTAGCGGCGGGCGCCCTCCAGGAAGGCGTCCCGGCCCACGTAGGCGACGAGCTGCTTGAGGACGGACGCGCCCTTGGCGTAGGTGATGCCGTCGAAGTTCAGCTTGGCGTCCTCCAGGTCACGGATGTCGGCCGTGACCGGGTGGGTGGACGGGAGCTGGTCGGCGCGGTAGGCCCACGCCTTGCGGTTGTTGGCGAAGGTGACCCAGCTGTCGGTGAAGCGGGTGGCCTCGGCGAGCGAGAAGGAGCCCATGAAGTCGGCGAAGGACTCCTTCAGCCACAGGTCGTCCCACCACACCATGGTGACCAGGTCGCCGAACCACATGTGGGCCATCTCGTGCAGGATCGTGTTGGCGCGCCGCTCGTACGCCGCCCGCGTGACCTTGCCCCGGTAGATGTACTCCTCCGTGAAGGTGACCATGCCGGGGTTCTCCATGGCGCCGAGGTTGTACTCGGGCACGAAGGCCTGGTCGTACTTGCCGAAGGGGTACGGGAAGTCGAAGTTGTCGTGGAAGAAGTCGAAGCCCTGCTTGGTGACCAGGAAGACGTCGTCCGCGTCGAAGTGCTTCGCGAGCCCCTTGCGGCACATCGCGCCGAGCGGGATCTCGACGTCGCCGCGCCGGTAGGTGTCGGTGACGTAGTGGTACGGACCGGCCACCACGCAGGTGATGTACGTGGAGATCGGCGCCGTCTCGGCGAACCGCCACACCCCGTCGGCCCCCTGCTCGCCGACGCCGTTGCTCCAGACCGTCCAGCCGTCGGGGGCGGTCACCTCGAAGCGGTACGGCGCCTTGAGGTCGGGCTGCTCGAAGTCGGCGTACACGCGGCGGGCGTCGGCCGGCTCGTACTGGGTGTACAGGTACACCTCGCCGTCCTCGGGGTCGACGAAGCGGTGCATGCCCTCGCCGGTGCGGCTGTACGCGCACTGGGCGTCGACGACCAGCACGTTCTCGTCGGCCAGTCCGTCCAGGGCGATCCGGGCCCCGTCGAAGACGGCCGCCGGGTCCAGGGCGCGCCCGTTGAGGGTGACGGAGGTGACCGACGGGGCGATCAGGTCCACGAAGGTCGCGTCGGCCTCGCCCGTGCGACGGAAGCGGATCGTCGTCACCGAGCGGAAGGTGCGTACCGCCTCCGTGGACTCGCCGACCGCCGAGCGGAGGTCGAGGGCGACCTCGTAGCCGTCGACGGACAGCAGCGAGGCCCGCTCGTGGGCCTCGTCGCGGGACAGGTTCTCACCGGGCACGGTCACTCCTTCGTGGCGTGTTCGAAACAGCACCGATCCTCCCATGCGCACCTTTCACCCGGCGCACGGGAATGCCGACACGCCCCGTCGGTGTTGCGCCAAGTCGGCGCACCCGCCCGACCGACCGCCTCCGAGGAGTGACATGTCCGAGAGCAGGACCACCGCTGAGTTCTTCTTCGACCCGCTGTGCCCCTGGGCCTGGATGACCTCCCGGTGGATGCTGGAGGTGGAGCGGGTCCGTCCGGTGGACGTGCGCTGGAAGGTGATGAGCCTCGCGGTGCTGAACGAGAACCGGCTGGACGAGCTCCCGGAGGAGTACCGGGACATGCTGGAGACCAAGGCGTGGGGCCCGGTCCGGGTCGTCGTGGCGGCCCAGCAGCTGCACGGCGACGAGGTCGTCGGCAAGCTCTACACCGCGCTCGGCACCCGCTTCCACAACGACGGCGAGGGCCCGACCCGCGAGGCGATCGCCGCCGCCCTGCGGGACGTCGGCCTCCCCGAGGACCTGGTGGAGTACGCCGACAAGGACACCTACGACACCGAGCTGCGGGCCTCCCACGCGGAGGGCATAGGGAAGGTCGGCCAGGACGTCGGCACCCCGGTCATCGCGGTGCCCGGCCCGGACGGCGACGAGGTCGCCTTCTTCGGCCCGGTCGTCACCCCCACCCCGCGCGGCGAGGCCGCGGCCCGGCTGTGGGACGGCACGCTGCTGGTGGCGTCCACCCCGGGCTTCTACGAGATCAAGCGCACCCGGACGGCGGCGCCGAGCTTCGAGTGAGCGCCCGGCCGTCCGAGCGGCCATGGAAGAACCCCCGTGATTCACGTCATCACGGGGGTTCTTCTTTCATCCGTCCGCAGGTGAAGGCTGAGAAGACGATCACGAGCAGGACGAGCTGGGGCCGTCGGGCGGCTCAGAACGAGATCAGCGGCACGCTGGCCTTGGCGGCCTGGTAGCGCTTGTTCACGTCCTGCCAGTTGACGACCTGCCACATGGCCTCGATGAAGTCGACCTTCTGGTTCTTGTACTGCAGGTAGAAGGCGTGCTCCCAGGCGTCGAAGACGAGGACCGGGACGGAGCCCTGGCCGACGTTGCCCTGGTGGTCGTAGACCTGCTCGACGATGAGGCGGCCGCTGATCGGCTCGTAGGCGAGGACGCCCCAGCCGGAGCCCTGGGTGGTCGCCGAGGCCTTGGTCAGCTGGGCCTTGAACTTGGCGAAGGAGCCGAAGGACTCGGTGATCGCGTCGGCGAGCTCGCCCACGCCGTCGGCCGCGAGCGGCTCGCCGCCGCCCTCGCCGGCCTTCGGGCTGGCCATGTTGTTCCAGTAGATGGAGTGGAGGATGTGGCCGGAGAGGTGGAAGGCCAGGTTCTTCTCCAGGCCGTTGATGGCCCCCCACTGGTCCTTGTCGCGCGCCTCCTCCAGCTGCTCCAGGGTGTCGTTCGCACCCTTGACGTACGCGGCGTGGTGCTTGTCGTGGTGCAGCTCGATGATCTGCGGGTTGATCACCGGCTCCAGCGCCGCGTAGTCGTACGGCAGCTCCGGAAGTGTGTAGATCGCCATGTGTGCCGAGCCCTTCGACTGACTGCTGCTTATTGCAACCTATATGCAAGTGCAGGCTAACAGCACCTGCGGTAGAACTTGATCAGTCCTTCGACCTAGTCCCGTCGTCCTCCCCACCGCCCCCGGACGCGCGAAGGCCCCGCCGGGTCGGAACCCGGCGGGGCCTTCGTACGGGACGCGGAGGGGTCAGCTCCGTTCGGCGGGGGCCGTCTTCGCGCGGGACCTCTGGAGGGCGAAACCGGTCACGGCGAGGACCAGGGTGAGGGCGCCCGTCGCGTACAGCTGGACGCGGGTGCCCTCCTCACGGGCCATCAGGAAGAAGATCGCGGCCATGCCGGCCAGCGCCACCCAGGTCAGCACCGGGAAGGCCCACATGCGCACGACCAGCTTCTCCGGCTCCTCGCGCTCGGTGCGGCGGCGCAGCACCAGCTGGGAGGCGGCGATGAAGAACCAGACGACGAGGATGATCGCGCCGATGGTGTTGAGCAGCCAGATGAACGCCTTGTCCGGCGACCAGTAGCTCAGCAGGACGGCGCCGAAGCCGACGACCGAGGAGAGCAGGACGGCCGGGCGCGGCACGCCGCCGAAGGTGCGGCCGAGCGCCTGCGGGCCCTGACCGCGGCCGATCAGCGAGCGGGCCATGCGGGAGGCGCCGTAGATGTTGGCGTTCATCGCGGAGAGCAGGGCGACCAGGACGACCACGTTCATGATCTGGCCGGCGGCCGGGATGCCCAGGTGGTCGAGGGTGGCGACGTACGGGCCCTTCTCGACGACCGCCCCGTCGTCCCACGGGACGAGGGTGACGATGACCGCCATCGAGCCGATGTAGAAGAGCGCGATCCGCCACATCGCGGTGCGGACCGCCTTGGCGACGCCCTGCACCGGGTGCTCGGACTCGGCCGCCGCGATGGTCACCGTCTCCAGGCCGCCGTAGGCGAAGACGGAGGCGAGCAGGCCGACGATCAGGCCCTCGGAGCCGTGCGGGAAGAAGCCGCCGTCTCCGGTGAGGTTGGCCGTGCCGGGCGCGTCGGTGCCGGGCAGGACGCCGGTGATGGCGAGCACGCCGATGCCGAGGAAGAGGACGATCGCGCCGACCTTCAGCGCGGCGAACCAGAACTCGAACTCGCCGAAGTTCTTCACCGCCGCCAGGTTGGTGCCGCAGAAGACCACCATGAAGAGCGCCACCCAGGCCCATTCGGGCGTGCCCGAGAACCAGCCGGTCATGATGTTCGCCGCGCCGATGCCCTCCAGGCCGACGGCCACGCAGAGCAGGAACCAGAAGGCCCAGCCCGCGGTGAAGCCGGCCCACGGGCCGAAGGCGCGCTCGGCGTGGACGGAGAAGGAGCCGGAGGCGGGGTTCGCCGCCGACATCTCGCCGAGCATCCGCATCACCAGCATGACGAGCACGCCGGAGATCGCGTACGCGATGACGATCGAGGGGCCCGCGGCGGCGATGCCCGCGCCGGAGCCGACGAAGAGGCCGGCGCCGATGACGCCGCCGAGCGCGATCATCGACAGATGGCGCTGCTTGAGGCCGTGGGAGAGGCCGTCGGAGGGAGCGGCGCTGCCGTCCTCGCGGTCGGCCTGCGCGGGCGCGGTGGTCCGGGACATGGGCAACCCTGTTCATAGGCTGAGACGGGGAGGGGAGCCCACAGTCTGGGTGCCCGCACCGCTCAGAGGGAACGGGTGTCCGCTATACGGTCACGAGCTTCACACAAGGTGAAGATTCAGTTCCGTTTCGTCGTGGACATGCGGGTTTCCCGCAGCCACGCCACGAGCAGCACCGCCGCCGTCGCCCCCGCGGACCACATCACCTGCGGCCGCGCCGCGTCGTCGGTCAGCATCAGGACCAGCACCGCGCCCATCGCCGCCAGCGCCGTCCACGTCAGCCACGGGAAGCCCCACATCCGCAGCGTCAGCGTCTGCGGCGCCTCCCGCTCGATCCGCGGCCGCAGCCGCAGCTGCGACACCGCGATCAGCGCCCACACGAAGAGCAGCACCGCGCCGACCGCGTTGAGCATGTAGAGGAAGACCGAGTCCGGCCACTTCAGATTGAGCAGCACGGAGACGAAGCCGAAGGCCACCGAGGCGAGCACCGCCCGCCGCGGCACGCCCCCGCCGGACACCTTCAGCAGCCCCTTCGGCGCCTCGCCGCGCTCGGCCAGCGAGAACACCATCCGGGAGGAGCCGTACAGATTGGCGTTGAGCGCCGACAGCAGCGCCACGAACACCACCACGTTCATGATCTGCCCCGCGCCCGGCACCCCGATCTCGTCGAGCACCGCCACGTACGGCGACTCGCCCGGCGTCATCGACGTCCACGGCAGCAGGGTCACGATCACCAGCATCGAGCCCACGTAGAAGAGCAGGATCCGCCACACGGCGCTGCGCACCGCCCGCGCCACGTTCCGCGCCGGGTCCTCCGACTCGGCGGCGGCGATGGTGACGACCTCCAGACCGCCGAAGGCGAAGACCACCGCGAGCACCCCGGAGACCACCCCGGACCAGCCGTTCGGCAGGAAGCCGCCCTGCCCCGTCAGGTTGGCGAGCCCCACCGGATCCGTGTCGGGCAGCCGGCCGACGATCGCCAGCGTGCCGAGGAGCAGGAAGAGCACGATCGCGCCGACCTTCAGCGCGGCGAACCAGAACTCGAACTCGCCGAAGTTCTTCACCGCCGCCAGGTTGGCGAGGGTGAACACCACCATGAAGAGGAGCACCCAGCCCCACTGCGGCACCCCCGGCACCCAGCCGTGCGCGATCCGCGCCGCGCCCGTCGCCTCCACGGCGAGGACGACGACCAGCAGGAACCAGTACAGCCACCCCACCGAGAAGCCGGCCCAGCGGCCCAGCGCCCGCTCCGCGTGCACCGAGAACGCCCCGGACGCCGGCATCGCCGCCGACATCTCGCCCAGCATCCGCATCACCAGCATCGCGAGCGCGCCCGCGATCAGGTACGAGAGCACGATGCCGGGCCCGGCGACCGCGATGCCCGCGCCCGAGCCGACGAAGAGGCCCGCGCCGATCACCCCGCCGAGCCCGAGCATCGTCAGATGACGCTGCTTCAGGCCGTGGGAGAGCGGCTCGGGTTCGGTGAGGGGGGACGACGGTGCTGCGTCGCGCATGGTGGGGGCTCGCGCTCTGAGAGGAGTGACACACGGGGGAAGGGTTTATCGAGACCCCACAGTCTCCCCGCTGACCGGCGCTCGACGCAAAAGGGGCGAGATATCGCCATCTCCCAGTGACAAGCGTCACGTGGCGCCCGGCGCCGTCGCCCCCCTTTGTCGGAAACCGATGAAGCCCCGGCCCGAGGCTTTGTCGGCGGCTGACGGTGATCGCCCGTTCACTCCTGGCATAGCGTCGACCTGTCCCGACACCCTCACCCCCGCGGAGTACCGATGAGCACCGCCGCCGCCCCCGTCCGCACCCTCCGTACGGGCACCGTCCTGGCCGACCTCCTCCCCGCGAGCCGCGTCCGCGACGTCGCGCTCGTCGTCGGCGGCGCCGCCCTCACCGGCCTCGCCGCGCAGCTCACCGTGCCGGTCCCGGGTTCCCCGGTCCCGGTCTCCGGCCAGACCTTCGCCGCCCTGCTCGTCGGCACCGCCCTCGGCGCCCGCCGCGGCTTCCTCTCGCTCGCGCTCTACGCCGTCGTCGGCATGGCGGGCGTCCCGTGGTTCGCCGAGGCGAGCTCCGGCTACGCGATGCCGTCCTTCGGCTACATCCTCGGCATGCTGCTCGCCGCCACCGTCGTCGGCGCGCTGGCCCGCCGCGGCGCGGACCGCTCGGTCCTGCGCACCGCCGGCACCATGCTCCTCGGCTCCGCGATCATCTACGCGGTCGGCGTCCCCTACCTCGCCCTCGCCACCGGCATGAGCCTCGGCCAGGCCGTCGCCGCCGGCCTGACCCCCTTCCTCATCGGCGACGCCCTCAAGGCCGCCCTCGCCATGGGCGCCCTCCCGGCCGCCTGGAAGCTCGTCGGCCGCAAGGGCTGACCCCGCGAGGCCGTACGCGAAAGGGCCCGCCGCTCCGTGCCGGAGCGGCGGGCCCTTCCTCGTGTCCCGGTCAGACGCGCTCGGCGGCCTTCCTGGCCCGCTCGCGGACCAGCGCGATCGCCAGCACCAGCGCGGCCACCAGCAGCGAGAGCACGACCTGCTCCCGGGCGCCGCCGCCGTCGTAGATCATGTAGCCGAGGACGAAGACGATCATGCCGATCGTCGCCCACGTCAGGTACGGGAAGAGCCACATCCGCACGACCAGCTTCTCCGGCGACTCGCGCAGGATGATCCCGCGCATCCGCAGCTGGGTCACGCAGATGACCAGCCAGACGAAGAGCGCCACCGCGCCGGAGGAGTTCAGCAGGAAGGCGAAGACGGTGTCCGGCCACTGGTAGTTGAAGAAGACCGCGACGAAGCCGAAGACGACCGAGGAGAGGATCGCGGCCTTGGGCACACCGCGCTTGTCGACCTTCGCGAAGCCCTTCGGCGCGTCTCCGCGCCGGCCGAGCGAGAAGGCCATCCGGGAGGCCGTGTAGAGGCCCGAGTTCAGGCAGGACAGCACGGCGGTCAGGACGATCACGTTCATGATCTGGCCGGCCGCGGGGATGCCGATGGAGTCGAGGGCGGCGACGTACGAGCCCTTCTCCACGATCGACGGGTCGTTCCACGGCAGCAGCGTCAGCACCACGAAGATCGAGCCCAGGTAGAAGACGCCGATCCGCCAGATCACGCTGTTCGTCGCCTTGGTCACGGCCCGCTGCGGGTCCTCCGACTCGCCGGCCGCGAGGGTCACGATCTCGCTGCCCATGAAGGAGAAGACCACCATCAGCACACCGGTGAGGATCGCGCCCGCGCCCATCGGCATGAATCCGCCGGCGTCGGTGAGGTGCGCGAAGCCCGCGCCCGGGTTGTCCGAGCCCGGCAGCACGCCGAAGACCGCGAGCAGGCCGATCACCACGAAGGCGCCGATGGCGACGACCTTGATCCCGGCGAACCAGAACTCGAACTCGCCGTACGAGGCCACCGAGGCCAGGTTGGTGGCGGTGAGCACCACCATCACGATGAGCGCCCAGGCCCACTGCGGCACCGCCGGGACCCAGCCCTCCAGGATGACCGCGCCCGCGGTCGCCTCGACGGCCAGCACGACGACCCAGAAGAACCAGTACAGCCAGCCGATGGTGAAGCCGGCCCAGCGGCCGAGCGCCTGGTCGGCGTAGGCGGAGAAGGAGCCCGAGGAGGGGCGCGCGGCGGCCATCTCGCCGAGCATCCGCATCACGAACACGACCATCGCGCCGACGAGCGCGTAGGAGAGGAGGATCGCGGGGCCGGCGGCGGCGATGCCGGAGCCGGAGCCGACGAACAGGCCGGCGCCGATGACGCCGCCGATCGCGATCATCGACAGATGGCGGTTCTTGAGCCCGGCCTTGAGGCCGTCGGACGGCGGCGTCTGACCGGGGTCACCGGTGCCGCTGCCTTCCTGGGCGAGGGTCGGCTGCGTGTTCATGAACGCTTCCTTCGAATGTGGGGGGCGACTCGGGTCGCGAGCCGGAGCCATGAAACCCGGCGACCGGCCGGTACGGAAGGTTTGATTCCGGATCGTGATTCAGGACATAGTCGGGCCATAAGGTCCAGACCAGACGGGTCGGAGGTCCGTGACCCGACGGGACCAAGGTCCCGACCCCGCTGACGCCTGCCCCGTCCCGGCCGTGCCACACTCGGTCCATGCGCGTCTACATCGGTTCCGACCACGCCGGCTACGAACTCAAGACCCACCTCGTGGAGTGGCTGAAGGCCCACGGCCACGAGCCCGTCGACTGCGGTCCCCACATCTACGACGCCCTCGACGACTACCCGCCGTTCTGCCTGCGCGCCGCCGAGAAGACGGCCGCCGACGCGGACGCCCTCGGCATCGTCATCGGCGGCTCCGGCAACGGCGAGCAGATCGCCGCCAACAAGGTCAAGGGCGTCCGTGCCGCCCTCGCCTGGAGCGAGCAGACCGCCGCCCTCGGCCGCGAGCACAACAACGCCAACGTCGTCGCCGTCGGCGCCCGCATGCACACCGAGGAGGAGGCGACCAAGTTCGTCGAGATCTTCCTCTCCACCCCGTACTCCGGCGACGAGCGCCACACCCGCCGCATCGAGATGCTGAGCGCGTACGAGACCACCGGCGAGCTCCCCCCGATCCCGGCCCACCACCCGCAGGAGCCCACCGCCTGATGCCCGAAGGGCACACCATCCACCGGCTGGCCGCCGACCACCGCGAACGGTTCGGCGGCCGGCCCGTGCGCGTCTCCAGCCCCCAGGGCAAGTTCGCCGACTCGGCGGCCCTGCTCGACGGCTCCGTCCTGGAGACCACCGAGGCCCACGGCAAGCACCTCTTCCTGGGCTTCCCGCGCGACGAGTGGATCCACATCCACCTCGGCCTCTTCGGCAAGGTGAACTTCGGCGACGCCCCCGCGCCGCCGCCCACCGACACCGTCCGCCTGCGCCTGGCGAACCCGGAGTCGTACGTCGACCTCCGCGGCCCCACCACCTGCGCGCTCGTCACCGACGACGAGAAGCGGGCGATACACGACCGGCTCGGCCCCGACCCCCTCCGCGCCGACGACGACCCCGACGCCGCCTGGCGCCGGATCTCCAGGTCCCGCTCGACCGTCGCCGCCCTGCTCATGGACCAGAAGGTCATCTCCGGCGTCGGCAACGTCTACCGCGCCGAGGTCCTCTTCCGCCACGGCATCGACCCGTACCGCGCGGGCCGGGACCTCACGCCGGGGGAGTGGACCGCGATCTGGACCGACCTCCAGGCCCTCATGCGCGAAGGCGTCCGCCTCAACCGCATCGACACGGTCCGCCCCGAGCACACCCCCGAGGCCATGGGCCGCCCGCCCCGGGTCGACGACCACGGCGGCGAGGTCTACGTCTACCGCCGCGCGAACCTCCCGTGCCACCTCTGCGGCACGGAGATCCGCACGGCGGACCTGGCGGCCCGCAACCTCTTCTGGTGCCCGACCTGCCAGCCGTAGGACCCCTCCGGCTCAGATCACTAGAACCCGTGCGGCAACCAGGGCGCGGCGTCGGACCCGAAGGCGAGCGACGCCTCCGCCAGCGCGCCCTCCCGCAGTTCGGTGACCCGCCCCGCCGAGGCCAGCGCCGCCAGGGACGTACCGCCCAGGTAGGCGGCCCCCAACTCCCGCACCGAGAGCGCGAGATCGGCCGCGTCGGAGGTCCGTGAACACACCGCGCCCTTCGCGTCGCCGGACAGCCGCCACCGACCCGCGTTCCACGGACAGAACGCGTCCTCGACCTCGAACACCACGTCCACCGGCGCCCGGTACGTCCGCGCCTCCAGCGCCGCGCCCACCTCCACCAGCCGCGCGAACAGCGCCTCCCGCTCGGTCGGTTCGCACCGCCGCACGTCCGAGACCAGGTGCTGCCAGGCCGCGTCCACCGGCGCGCTGTTCACCTTCACCTTCCCCGTCAGGTCCACCGAGCACAGGAACCGCCACAGCGCCGCCTCCGCCGCGGGGTCCAGCCCGTACAGCTCGTGCACGGTCACCGAACCGTCCGCGCCGGCCCAGCTCCACTCCGGCTTGATCGCGTAGAAGGCGTACCCCACGACCTCCCCGCCGCGCTCCGCCAGCACGCACAGCCGGGCAGAGGCGCCCTCCCGCGCACCCGGCGGATCGAGCAGCGGCAGCCGCTCCCAGCCCGGCCGCCGGGCCAGCATCCCGGGCCGGCGCGGCACCATCCGCGCGTACACCGCCTCCGTCACCGCCGAGGACTCCGCCAGGGGCACCATCCGCAGCGTCACCGCGTCCGTCCCGGCCGGCACGTCGAGCCGCACCCGGGTCGTGTCGATCACCGCCCGCTGCGCCCGGCTCGCGGCCCCGTAACCGAACCGCCCGTAGATGACCGCCTCCGAGGCGGTCAGCACCGCCAGCGGCTCGCCCAGCGCCCGCACGTCGTCGAGCTGCCGCCGCATCATCGACGTCAGGATCCCCTGCCGGCGATGCGTTCCGGCCACGCTCACCATCGTGACGCCGGCGGCCGGCACCGAGGCCCCGCCCGGCACGGTCAGCCGGAAGGAGAACGCCCCCGCCGTCGCCACCGCCCGCCCGCCGTCCCAGACCGCCAGGGACCGTTCGCACTCGGTCAGGTCACGCCACAGCGCACGCTCCTCCGGCTGCTCCGGCACCCCGCCGAAGGCGAGTTCCAGCGCCTCGAACCAGCGATCCCACTCCGAAGGGTCAAGCACCCGCAGTTCAGTCGTCATATGCCATCGATATCAGCGCATCCTGACCGGGGCGACCCGATTTCACGCACCTTGTCACCGGGGTACCCCTGCACGGGGACGGCCCGGGTGGATAGGGTCCAGGCCAATGGCCCACCACGGAGTGAACACGTACGCGGCCCGGCTGCGCAGGCGCGCCCACCGGGCCCGCGTCGCGCTGCGCCGGACCGGCGTCGACTACTTCCGCGGCGGCACCTCCGACCGCCTCGCCCTCGCCGGGCTCCTCCTCACCATCCCCGCCATCGTCTGCGGCACCGTCCTCGACCCCGTCTGGTGCTCGCCCGCCGCCCTCGTGCTGCCGATCGTGGCCGGCGGACTGCTGCTGCGGCCCGCCAGCCTCCTCGGCCTGTACGCGGCGGCCGCCGGCGGCCTGATCGTCGAGTCCACCGTCCTCGGCCCGTACGGCGAGGGCCCCGCCCGCGTCACCCCCGGCACCGTCCTGGTGGTCGCCGCCTGCGGCCTCTTCGGCCTGCTCATCGCCCAGTTCCGGGCCCGCGTCGGGGTGCCCTGGCGGCGCGGCGGCACCATGCTCTTCGACCTGCGCGAACGGCTCCGGGTGCAGAGCGCCCTGCCCCGGCTGCCGCGCGGCTGGCACCGCGAGATGGCGCTCCGCCCGGCCGGCGGCCAGTCCTTCTCCGGCGACTTCGTCGTCGCCGCCCGCACCCACGGCGGCCGCACCCTGGAGGTCGTCCTCACCGACGTCTCCGGCAAGGGCATGGACGCCGCCTCCCGCTCCCTGCTGCTCTCCGGCGCCTTCGGCGGCCTCCTCGGCTCGCTGCCGCCGCACGGCTTCCTGCCGGCCGCCAACGGCTACCTGCTCCGGCAGAACTGGGACGAGGGCTTCGCCACCTCCATCCACCTCGTCCTCGACCTGGACTCCGGGGACTACGAACTCTTCTCGGCCGGCCACCTGCCCGCGCTCCAGCTCCACTCCGGCACCGGCCGCTGGGAGGAGAAGGACGGCGACGGCCCCCTCCTCGGCGTCTACGACGGCGCCGAGTTCCACCCGGTCAAGGGATCCCTGCACCCCGGCGACGTCCTGATGCTCTTCACCGACGGCCTCGTCGAGGCCGCCGACCGGGACCTCGCCGAGGGCATCGACCGCCTCACCGGAGAGGCCGACCGCTGCGTCCCGGCCGGCTTCGAGGGCGTCGCCTGGCACCTCATCGAGGCGGTCGCCAAGGACGTCAACGACGACCGCGCCCTCCTCCTCATCTCCCGCCCGGCCTGAACCCCGCGGGTCCGTGACGCGTCCCACGATTCGTCACCCCCCGTCGAGGGCACCGGGGTTGGTGGCACGATAGAACCGCGGGGGTGTCCGGATGCGCACCCCGGGGCCAGGTGGGACCGACCGAGGGTGTGAGCAGTCGTGGCGATTTCTTTTTCCGCGGTGTTGTTGTTGGGGATCGTCCTCGTGGTGCTGATCCGGGGCGGCAGCCTCAAGGCCGGCCCCGCGGTGGTCGCCGTCCTCTTCGGCTTCTTCCTCGCCTTCACGGGCATGGCCGACGACATCCAGCGCTTCCTGAACTCGATATCCCAGACGATCAGCGCCATCAAATTCTGACGGGAACGGGCCGGAGACGGTCCGGAAACGGCTCCGGGCCCGGGTTCCTCGACGAGGAACCCGGGCCCGGAGCCGTACACAGAGCGGGCGACGGGAATCGAACCCGCGTAGCTAGTTTGGAAGACTAGGGCTCTACCATTGAGCTACGCCCGCACAGGATGCGCCGCAGGTCGGAACCAGCGCGGCACGGACAGCATCGTAGCCGGTCCGGAGCCGTCCGTGCACGCCCCCGGAAAGAGGGGGCGTCGCAGCGTCTCCGTACATGTACCCTACGTGTCGCACCGACGGGGTGTGGCGCAGCTTGGTAGCGCGTCCGCTTTGGGAGCGGAAGGCCGTGGGTTCAAATCCCGCCACCCCGACCAGCATGATCCCCCGCGCTCCGACCTCGCGGGTTCTTGATCACGTTGTGGGCCTGATCCCACGTGCGGTTACTATGCAAGCTGCGTGCCCGTGTGTCTTTCTGACCGGGCCCATCGGCCGGAACCGCCCCGCGCGGCTCCGCCGGAATCCAGGAATCAGCCACAAGGAGACCGAACCGTGAAGAGCGCCGTGGAGACCCTGAACCCGACCCGGGTTCGGCTCACTGTCGAGGTGCCCTTCGAGGAGCTCAAGGACAGCCTCGACGCGGCGTACAAGAAGATCAACCAGCAGGTCACGGTCAAGGGCTTCCGCAAGGGCAAGATCCCGGCTCGTGTGATCGACCAGCGGTTCGGTCGCGGCGCCGTGCTGGAGGAGGCCGTCAACGACGCGCTCCCGAAGTTCTACACCGAGGCCGTGAACGAGGCCGAGGTCAACCCGCTGGGCCAGCCCGAGGTCGACATCACGGAGCTGAAGGACGGCGAGCTGCTCTCCTTCACCGCCGAGGTCGACGTCCGCCCGACCATCGAGATCCCGGACTACTCCGGCATCGAGGTCGAGGTCGACGCCATCGAGGTCACCGACGAGGACGTCGAGAAGTCCGTGGAGCAGCTCCGCGAGCGCTTCGCGTCGACCAACCCGGTCGAGCGCGCCGCCGTCGAGGGTGACGTCGTCACCGTCGACCTGACCGCCAAGGTCGAGGGCGAGGTGCTGCCCGACGGCATCGCCGACGGCGTCTCGTACACCATCGGCTCCGGCGAGCTGCTCGACGGCATCGACGCCGCCGTCACCGGCCTGGAGGCCGGTGGCGAGGCCACCTTCACCTCCGAGCTGAAGGGCGGCTCGGCCGCGGGCAAGGAGGCCGAGGTCACCGTCAAGGTCACCGCCGTCGCCGCCCGCGAGCTCCCCGAGCTGGACGACGAGTTCGCGCAGATGGCGTCGGAGTTCGACACCCTCGACGAGCTCAAGGCCGACAGCCGCAAGCGCCTCGAGAACATGAAGCAGTTCGACCAGGCCACCCAGGCCCAGGAGCGCGTCCTGGAGAAGTTCCTGGAGCTGGCGGAGATCCCCGTCCCCGAGAAGCTGCTCGAGGACGAGGTCAACACCCGCAAGCACAACCTGGAGCACCACCAGCTCGGCCAGATGGGCCTGAGCCTGGAGAAGTACCTGGAGCTCCAGGGCAAGACGGTCGAGGAGTTCGAGACCGAGACCAAGGAGCAGGCGGTCAAGGGCATCAAGACCCAGTTCCTGCTCGACGAGCTGGTCTCCAAGGAGGAGCTGAACGTCGAGCAGGAGGAGCTCACCGAGCACCTGTTCCGCCGTGCCGCCTCCTCCGGCATGTCCCCCGACCAGTTCGCCCAGGCCGTCGTCCAGGGCGGCCAGGTGCCGATGCTGGTCGGCGAGGTCGCCCGCGGCAAGGCCCTCGCGGTCGTCGTCGAGGCCGCCAAGGTCGTCGACACCAACGGTGAGGTCGTCGACCTCTCCGACGACGAGGACGAGGTCGAGGCCGCCGCCGAGACGGTCGAGGCCGTCACCGGCGAGGCCGAGGTCGCCGAGGAGAAGTAGGCCCCACCAGGCCGACGCCGGGGCTCGCGCCCCGCGCGCTCCGTATCGCGCCACGGGCCCGGACGCACTGCTGTGCGGCCGGGCCCGTGGACGTAGGCGGACCTTTTATGCGCCGCCAACTACCTTGCGCTCCCAGCGAACAGTTCGGGAACCGGGATGGCGTTGTCCCACCTGCGCGTTAGGGTCCATGGATACGGGGGCACTGCCCTCTGAACGAGACGCTGAGACGGCCCGGGGCCGTCGGAGACGAGCAGGTGGATACGTGACGAATCTGAAGCCTTACGCCGCGGGTGAGCCGTCCATCGGTGGCGGCCTCGGCGACCATGTCTACAACCGGCTGCTCGGCGAGCGCATCATCTTCCTCGGCCAGCAGGTCGACGACGAGATCGCCAACAAGATCACCGCCCAGATGCTCCTCCTGGCCGCCGACCCGGAGAAGGACATCTTCCTCTACATCAACAGCCCCGGTGGCTCCGTGACGGCCGGCATGGCCGTCTACGACACCATGCAGTACATCCCCAACGACGTCGTGACCATCGGTATGGGCATGGCGGCCTCGATGGGCCAGTTCCTGCTCACCGGCGGCACCCCCGGCAAGCGCTTCGCGCTGCCGAACACCGACATCCTGATGCACCAGGGCTCCGCCGGCATCGGCGGCACCGCCTCCGACATCAAGATCCAGGCCGAGTACCTCCTTCGCACGAAGAAGCGCATGGCCGAGATCACCGCGCACCACTCCGGCCAGACCGTCGAGGCGATCATCCGCGACGGCGACCGTGACCGCTGGTTCACCGCGGAAGAGGCCAAGGACTACGGCCTCATCGACGACATCATCACGCACGCCGCGGGCGTTCCGGGTGGCGGCGGCACGGGCGCCTGAGGCGCCGGCAGCCCCCGAAGAGCCCCAGCCCCCCGCCGAACGCCACCAGGACGGTGAACACCCAGATGCAGAACAACCTCTCCCCGAGCGGCCTCTACACCGGCGCGCCGATGGACAACCGCTACGTCGTCCCGCGCTTCGTCGAGCGCACCTCGCAGGGCATCCGCGAGTACGACCCGTACGCGAAGCTCTTCGAGGAGCGCGTGATCTTCCTCGGCGTGCAGATCGACGACGCCTCCGCCAACGACGTCATGGCGCAGCTGCTGTGCCTGGAGTCGATGGACCCGGACCGCGACATCTCGATCTACATCAACAGCCCCGGTGGCTCCTTCACCGCGCTCACGGCCATCTACGACACGATGCAGTTCGTGAAGCCGGACATCCAGACGGTCTGCATGGGCCAGGCGGCCTCCGCCGCGGCCGTGCTGCTCGCCGCCGGCACCCCCGGCAAGCGGATGGCCCTGCCGAACGCCCGTGTGCTGATCCACCAGCCCTCCGGCGGCACCGGCCGTGAGCAGCTCTCCGACCTGGAGATCGCGGCCAAGGAGATCCTGCGGATGCGTGACCAGCTGGAGACCATGCTGGCCAAGCACTCCACCACGCCGATCGAGAAGATCCGCGAGGACATCGAGCGCGACAAGATCCTCACGGCCGAGGACGCCCTCGCGTACGGCCTGGTCGACCAGATCGTCTCGACCCGCAAGAGCACGGCCGCCGCGGCGCACTGACGCCCGACCTTCCCCTGGCACGGAGCGCGTGGCCGAATCGCGACCATGTGAACCGTGCCAAGGGGGGCCCGAACGGGGGGCCCGGCAAGGTACCGTCGAATATGAGGCACCAGGAGTCGCTGAACCAGGCGCTCCCAGGCGAAGGGGAAGCACCTCGTGGCACGCATCGGTGATGGCGGCGATCTGCTCAAGTGCTCGTTCTGCGGAAAGAGCCAGAAGCAGGTGAAGAAGCTCATCGCGGGACCCGGTGTGTACATCTGCGACGAGTGCATCGACCTCTGCAACGAGATCATCGAAGAGGAACTCGCGGAGACGAGCGAGGTGCGGTGGGAGGAACTCCCCAAGCCCCGCGAGATCTACGAGTTCCTGGAGGGGTACGTCGTCGGCCAGGAGCCGGCGAAGAAGGCCCTCTCCGTCGCCGTGTACAACCACTACAAGCGCGTCCAGGCCGGCGAGAACGGCGGCGCGCAGGGCCGTGACGACGCCATCGAACTGGCCAAGTCCAACATTCTGCTGCTGGGCCCCACGGGCTCCGGCAAGACGCTCCTGGCCCAGACGCTGGCCCGGATGCTCAACGTCCCCTTCGCCATCGCCGACGCGACGGCGCTGACGGAGGCCGGCTACGTCGGCGAGGACGTCGAGAACATCCTGCTCAAGCTGATCCAGGCCGCGGACTACGACGTCAAGAAGGCCGAGACCGGCATCATCTACATCGACGAGATCGACAAGGTCGCCCGTAAGAGCGAAAACCCGTCGATCACGCGCGACGTCTCCGGCGAGGGCGTGCAGCAGGCCCTCCTGAAGATCCTGGAGGGCACCACGGCCTCGGTGCCGCCGCAGGGCGGACGGAAGCACCCGCACCAGGAGTTCATCCAGATCGACACGACGAACGTGCTCTTCATCGTGGGCGGCGCCTTCGCCGGCCTGGAGAAGATCATCGAGTCGCGGGCGGGCGCCAAGGGCATCGGCTTCGGGGCGACCATCCGCTCCAAGCGCGAGATCGAGGCGAGCGACCAGTTCCAGGAGGTCATGCCGGAGGACCTGGTGAAGTTCGGGATGATCCCCGAGTTCATCGGCCGTCTCCCCGTCATCACCTCGGTCCACAACCTGGACCGCGAGGCGCTCCTGAAGATCCTCGTCGAGCCGCGCAACGCGCTGGTGAAGCAGTACCAGCGGCTCTTCGAACTCGACGGCGTCGAGCTGGACTTCGACCGCCCGGCCCTGGAGGCCATCGCCGACCAGGCCATCCTCCGCGGCACCGGCGCGCGCGGCCTGCGCGCCATCATGGAGGAGGTCCTCCAGTCGGTGAT
Source organism: Streptomyces hydrogenans (assembly GCF_014656075.1). Classification (GTDB taxonomy): domain Bacteria; phylum Actinomycetota; class Actinomycetes; order Streptomycetales; family Streptomycetaceae; genus Streptomyces; species Streptomyces hydrogenans. The sequence continues at coordinate 20,981 of NZ_BNBS01000011.1, read as the reverse complement.
GTACGAGGTCCCCTCCCGCAAGGACGTGGCCCGCGTCGTCATCACCGCGGACGTCGTCCGCAACAACGTGAACCCGACCCTGGTCCCCAGGATCGTCAAGAACGACGGCCGCCACGAGAAGTCGGCGTAACCGCACGGCACACGCGAAGGGGCGCCCCACCGGAATCCGGCGGGGCGCCCCTTCACGTATGGCGCGTGCGTCAGATCTTGACGCGGACTTCCTTGCGGAGCTTGGCGGCGATGGCGGCGACCTCGTCGATGGTGCCGCCCTTGCCGGCCATCATGTCGGCCAGGTTGAAATGCATCACGTAGCCGAGCGTGCTGTGGTCGCCCCAGACGCAGACAGGCATGGTGACCTCCTTGGGGCCAAGGCCCCCGGACTCCTCGCCGGTCTTGGACTTGACCTCCTGGCACTTCATCACGGCGCCGTCGAGGCCCTCAGGCGTGACCGTCTTCGGGTCGCCGACGAGCTCGCCTTCGTTCTTGTCCTTCTCGGCCTCCATCTCGGCCTTCATGCCGGCGAAGACGTTGTCGACGGTCTTCTCGGGGTCCGAGATCTCGCCGTAGGCGCCGCCAAACATCAGCATCTTGCCCGCGAGCGGGTTGCTGGCGTCCTTCACCTGGTAGCTGCCGTTGGCTCGCTGAGGGTTCTTGACGCCGAACTTCTCCGCGTCCTTGATGAAGTCGTCCTCGTCGGACTTGGACTCGTCCGGAGCCTTCTTGTACTCGGTCAGCACCGTCTCCGGCGTCACCAGCTTGTGCGGGCCGTCGTTCGCGACCGACGCGCCGCCACCGCCGCCGATCAGGAAGTACGCGCCGACGGCGATCGCCGCGACGACGGCGACCGCGCCGATGATGAGCGGGGTCTTGGACTTCGCCGGGGCCGGCGGGTGGGGCACGTAGCCGCCGGGGCCCTGGGGGGCGCCGTACTGCGGCTGCTGGCCGTAGGGGTTCGGCTGCTGCTGCGGGTAGCCGTACGGCTGCTGCGGCGGCACGCCCTGCGGGGCCTGCTGGGGGTAGCCGTAGCCGGGCTGACCCTGCGGCTGCCCGTAAGGGCCGGGCTGCTGACCGTAGGGCCCGGGCTGCTGAGGCTGCTGGCCCCCGTACGGACCCGGCTGGTTGTAGCTCATCTACTGCTTCCCCTCACAGGACGTTTATGCGTAGCGAACATCCTGGCGGAAGCCGTCCCGTGGTGGGGCGGCGGGGGGCACACCGTTACCGAACAATCGCGTTTCGGGACACGACCGTCGCACCCCTAAACTGGGCCCGTGACCGAGAACACTCAGCAGCAGACAGCAGCCACCACCGAATTGCCGACCCAGTACACGCCGGCCGAGGTAGAGGGGCCGCTGTACGAGCGCTGGGTGGAGCGCGGCTACTTCGAGGCGGACGCGAAGAGCGAGAAGCCTCCGTACACCATCGTCATCCCGCCACCGAACGTCACCGGCGCCCTGCACCTGGGCCACGCCTTCCAGGTGACGCTGATGGACGCCCTGACCCGCCGCAAGCGCATGCAGGGCTTCGAGACGCTCTGGCTGCCGGGCATGGACCACGCCGGCATCGCGACCCAGAACAAGGTCGAGCAGCAGCTCGCCGAGGAGGGCAAGTCCCGCCACGACCTGGGCCGTGACGCGTTCGTCGAGCGCGTCTGGCAGTGGAAGGAGGAGTACGGTGGCCGGATCCTCGGCCAGCTCCGCCGTCTCGGCGCCGGCCTCGACTGGTCGCGCGAGCGCTTCACCATGGACGAGGGCCTGTCCAAGGCCGTCCAGAAGATCTTCAAGGACCTCTACGAGGACGGCCTGATCTACCGCGCCGAGCGCATCATCAACTGGTGCCCGCGCTGTCTGACGGCCATCTCGGACATCGAGGTCGAGTACCAGGACGACGCCGGCGAGCTGGTCTCCATCCGGTATGGCGAGGGCGAGGACAGCCTCGTCGTCGCCACCACCCGTGCCGAGACGATGCTCGGCGACACCGCCGTCGCCGTCCACCCCGAGGACGAGCGGTACAAGCACCTGGTCGGCAAGCAGATCAAGCTGCCGCTGACCGACCGCACGATCCCGGTCGTCGCCGACGAGCACGTCGACCCTGAGTTCGGCACCGGCGCCGTCAAGGTGACCCCGGCGCACGACCCGAACGACTTCGAGATCGGCCGCCGCCACGACCTGCCGTCCCTGACGGTCATGGACGAGCACGGCGTGATCACCGTCCACGGCCCCTTCCTCGGCCTGGACCGCTTCGAGGCACGCTCGGCGATCGTCGGCGCGCTGAAGGAGCAGGGCCGGATCGTCGCCGAGAAGCGCCCGTACATGCACTCCGTCGGCCACTGCTCGCGCTGCAAGACGACCGTCGAGCCGCGCCTGTCGATGCAGTGGTGGGTCAAGGTCGGCCCGCTGGCCCAGGCCGCCGGCGACGCCGTCCGCGACGGTTCCGTCGACATCCACCCGAAGGAGCTCTCCAAGCGCTACTTCGACTGGGTCGACAACATGCACGACTGGTGCATCTCGCGCCAGCTGTGGTGGGGCCACCGCATCCCGATCTGGTACGGCCCCGAGGGCCAGGTCGTCTGCGTCGGACCCGACGAGGAGCCGCCCGGCACCGAGGCCGAGGGCTGGACCCAGGACCCCGACGTCCTGGACACCTGGTTCTCCTCCGGCCTGTGGCCGTTCTCCACGCTCGGCTGGCCGGAGAAGACCCCGGACCTGGCGAAGTTCTACTCGACCGACGTCCTGCTCACCGGCCACGACATCATCTTCTTCTGGGTCGCCCGGATGATGATGTTCGGCCTGTACGCGATGGACGGCGAGGTGCCGTTCAAGACGGTCGCCCTCACCGGCCTCGTCCGCGACGAGTTCGGCAAGAAGATGTCGAAGTCGAACCCGAACGCGGTCGACCCGATCACCTGGATGGACGCGTACGGCTCCGACGCCGTCCGCTTCACCCTGGCCAACGGCGCCACGCCCGGCGCCGACGTCCCGATCGGCGAGGACTGGGTCAAGGCGTCCCGGAACTTCGCCAACAAGATCTGGAACGCGACCCGCTTCGCGCTGATGAACGGCGCCACGATCGAGGGCCCGCTGCCGGACGCCTCCGAGATGTCGGCGACGGACCGCTGGATCCTGTCCCGCCTCAACGAGACGGTCGCGCGGGTCGACGCGTACTACGACGACTTCCAGTTCGCGAAGCTGAGCGAGTCGCTCTACCACTTCGCGTGGGACGAGGTCTTCGCCTGGTACGTCGAGCTGTCCAAGACCACGTTCTTCGCCGGCGGCGAGGGCGCCAAGGTCTCGGGCCGCGTCCTCGGCGAGGTCCTGGACGTCATGCTGCGCCTGCTGCACCCGATCGTCCCCTTCGTCACCGACACCCTGTGGACCACGCTCACCGGCGGCGAGTCCCTCGTCGTCGCCGACTGGCCCAAGGACAGCGGCTTCCGCGACGAGGCCGCCGAGAAGGAGATCGAGCTGGTCCAGCGGGTCGTCACCGAGGTCCGCCGCTTCCGCAAGGAGCAGGGCCTCCAGGACGCCCAGAAGGTGCCCGCCCGTCTCGACCTGGGCGGTACGGCGCTGGTCGCGCACGAGGCGGCCATCCGCCAGATCCTGCGCCTCCAGCCGGAGGGCGACTCCTTCGAGGCCACCGCCTCCCTGCCGGTCGCCGGTGCCACGGTCTCGCTCGACCTGTCGGGCACGATCGACGTCGCCGCCGAGCGCAAGCGGCTCGCTAAGGACCTGGCCGCCGCCGAGAAGGAGAAGGCCCAGGCCGAGGCCAAGCTCGGCAACGAGGCGTTCCTGGCGAAGGCCCCCGACAACGTCGTGGACAAGATCAAGGGCAGGCTCGCCAAGGCGGACGAGGACATCGCCCGCATCCAGTCCCAGCTGGACACGCTGCCCCGGGCGTAACGCGTGCGGAGGAAGGGCCCGGGACCGAGAGGTCCCGGGCCCTTCCGCGTCCCCGATCCCGCAGGAAACGGGACGTAGTGCCTGATCTCACAGCAGACGGGACTTCGGGTCCACGGCGTCGGGACCAAGGACCCTGGATGATGGAGACATGGTCCGCCTCCCCGCCGTCCCCGCGTCGCTGCGCCGCCGTGTGGACCGGTGGGCCGGCTCGCCCCGCGCCCTGGACGTCGTCGCCGCGCTGAGCGCCTTCGGGCTCATGGTCCTGGACGTGCCGGGGCTCGCCCGGGAGGACAACTCCCTCACCGGCGTCACCGCCACCCTGGTCCTCGCCGCCGGCGCCGCGACCCTGGTGCTGCGGCGGCGGGCGCCCTGGGTGCCGTACGTCGTGGCGCTCGGGCTGATGGGCTGGCTCCACGAAGTCACCATGATCCAGTTCGCGCTCTACTCGATCGGGCGCTTCCGGGGCCGACGGGCCGCGGTCGTCGCGACCCTGCTCTACATCGGGGTGGCGTACGCCTACTTCCAGACGCCCGGCTGGCCCGCCGCGCACCACGGCGACACCCTCAGCGACTTCCTCAGCGTGATCGTCCCGATCGGGGTGCTCGCGGCGGGCGTCGGCATCGCCGCCTACCGCCAGGACCTGGTGCGCGCCCTGGAGGTCCAGCGGCGCGAGGCGGCCGCCCGGCAGGCCGTCCAGGAGGAGCGCATCCAGGTCGGACGGGACGTCCACGACCTGGTCGGGCGCGAGCTGACCGTGCTCGCGGTGCGGGCCGAGGTGCTCGCCGTGCGGGCCCGGGGCGACGCCCACCAGAAGGACTTCGAGGAGCTGGCGGACACCGCCCGGCGCGCCCACCTGATGCTGAACGAGACGATCGTGCGGCGCGCCGACCGGGAGGGCGCCACGCCCGGTCTGGAGGGCCTCGCGGACCTGGCCGCCGAGAGCGAGCGGATGGGCAGTCCGGTGGAGCTGGACGTGACCGAGGACGGGAAGGCGCTCTCGCCGCTGCGGCAGGCCGCGGTCTACCGCGTGGTCCAGGAGTGCCTGACGAACGCGGCGAAGCACGCGCCGGGCCTGCCGGTGCGGGTCGCCATCGGCGTCGCCGGTGCGGACCTGTGGATCGAGGTCCGCAACCCGCTGCCGCGGACCCCGCCGGACCGCGCCCCCGTCTCCACCGGCACCGGCCTCGTCTCGATGGACGAGCGCGTGGCCAGCATGGGCGGCACCCTCACGGCGAGGGAGAAGGACGAGGCGTACGTGGTCCGGGCGACGCTGCCGTCCGGCCTGCCGCGCCGCTGAGCCGGAGGCGTGCCGCGCGGGCGGCCGAGGCCCTCGGTCCCGCCCCACCTCGTACGGTCTGACGGGCCCGTACCGCGCGGGCCGCCAAGGCCCGGGCCGGGCACATCCCCGTATGGCCTAACGGGCCCGCACCGCCTTGCCCAGCACCCGCTGGAGGCCGTCGAAGTCCTCCACGCAGCGGCCCGAGCCGAGGGCCACGCAGTCCAGCGGGTCGTCCGCCACGAAGACCGGGATGCCCGTGGCCGAGGCCATCCTGAGGTCCAGGCCCGGCAGCAGCGCGCCGCCGCCGGTGAGGACGATGCCGTGCTCCATCACGTCACCGGACAGCTCCGGCGGGCACTCCTCCAGCGTCGCCCGCACCGCCGCGACGACCGCCTCCACCGGCTCGTCCAGGGCCGCGCGGACCTCCGGCACGGACAGCTCCACCGTGCGCGGCAGGCCGCTGACCTTCTCCCGGCCGCGCACCGTGAAGGCGCTCCGCTCGAACTCCTCGCCGCCCGGCACCGGCCACGCCGAGCCGATCGCCACCTTCACGTCCTCCGCCGTCCGCTCCCCGATCAGCAGCGAGTGCTCCTTGCGGACGTGGTCGGTGATCGCCGCGTCGAAGCGGTCGCCGCCGACCCGCAGGGACTGCGCGGTGACGATCCCTCCCAGCGAGATCACCGCCACCTCCGTCGTCCCGCCGCCGATGTCGACCACCATCGAGCCGCGCGGGTCGGAGACCGGCAGCCCCGCCCCGATCGCCGCCGCCATCGGCTCCTCGATGAGGTGGACGGCCCGCGCGCCCGCCGAGACCGAGGCGTCCACGATGGCCCGTCGCTCGACCGGGGTGACCCCGCTGGGGACGCACACGACCATCCGGGTGCGGGGGAGCCTGCGCCCCGGCACCGCCTTGCGGACGAAGTGCCGGATCATCTCCTCGGCGGCCTCGTAGTCGCTGATCACCCCGTCCCGCAGGGGCCGGACCGCGGTGATCGACCCGGGTGTCCGGCCGATCGTCTCCTTCGCCTCCGCGCCGACCGCGAGCGCGTGCCGGGAGCCCTCCTGGACCGCCACCACGGACGGCTCGTTGAGCACGATGCCGCGCCCGCGCGCGTAGAGGAGGGTGTTGGCCGTGCCGAGATCGATGCCTATGTCCATGATCGCCAAGTTTGCCGGGCGGCCCCCGTGGACGGCGGGCCGAAGGTCCCGAACGGGGTGGGCCGATGGTCCTGTCGGTGGGTCTCCGTAGACTTGGCTCCGTGAGTGACCCGAGCGACCCGCGCGACCACGCCGCCGACGAGCACGCCGACGACTTCGACGACCTCGTCGACGAGGCGACCAGCCGAGACCCCGACCTGGCGGTGATCGAGGCCGGCAGCCGCACCCTGCGCACCCAGGCCGGACCCCCGCAGGGCGACCCCGTGCCGACCCGCCCCGAGGACCCGGAGCTGGACAAGGCGCTCCGCGAGGTCGAGACCGAGCTCTCGACCCGCTGGGGCGAGACCAAGCTGGAGCCGTCGGTCAAGCGGATCGCGGCCCTGATGGACGTGCTGGGCGAGCCGCAGCGCGCGTACCCCTCGATCCACATCACGGGCACCAACGGCAAGACGTCGACGGCCCGGATGATCGAGTCCCTGCTCGGCGCCTTCGAGCTGCGCACCGGCCGCTACACCTCGCCGCACGTGCAGACCATCACCGAGCGGATCAGCCTGGACGGCGCCCCGATCTCCGCCGAGCGGTTCATCGAGACGTACCAGGACGTGAAGCCGTACGTCGAGATGGTCGACGCCCGGGAGGAGTACCGGCTCTCGTTCTTCGAGGTCCTCACCGGAATGGCCTACGCGGCCTTCGCGGACGCCCCGGTCGACGCGGCCGTCGTCGAGGTCGGCATGGGCGGCACCTGGGACGCGACCAACGTGATCGACGGCTCCGTCGCCGTCGTCACCCCGATCGACCTGGACCACACCGACCGGCTCGGCGAGACCACCGGTGAGATCGCCGGCGAGAAGTCCGGCGTCATCAAGCAGGGCGCTACCGTCATCCTGGCCCAGCAGCCGGTGGACGCCGCCCAGGTGCTCCTGAAGAAGGCCGTCGACGTCGACGCGACGGTGGCCCGCGAGGGCATGGAGTTCGGCGTGGTCTCCCGCGAGGTGGCCGTCGGCGGGCAGCTGCTGACGCTGCGCGGCCTCGGCGGCGAGTACGACGGGATCTTCCTCCCGATGTACGGCGCCCACCAGGCGCACAACGCGGCCGTGGCGCTCGCCGCCGTCGAGGCGTTCTTCGGCATCGGCGCCGAGCACGCCCGCACCCTCGACGTCGAGACCGTCCGGCGCGCCTTCGCCCACACCACGTCGCCCGGCCGTCTGGAGGTCGTCCGCTCCTCCCCGACGGTCATCCTGGACGCCGCGCACAACCCCCACGGGGCCCGCGCGACCGCCGAGGCCGTCTCCGAGGCCTTCGGCTTCTCCCGGCTCATCGGCGTCGTCTCCACCAGCGGCGACAAGGACGCCCGCGGGCTCCTGGAGGCGTTCGAGCCGATCTTCGCCGAGATCGTGATCACCCAGAACTCCACCTCCCGTGCCACCGACGCCGACGCGCTCGCCGCCGTCGCCGTCGAGGTCTTCGGCGAGGACCGGGTCGTCGTGGAGCCGCGGCTGCCCGACGCCCTGGAGGCGGCGATCACGCTCGCCGAGGAGGAGGCCGAGTACGGCGGCGCCGGCGTGCTGGTGACCGGTTCGATCTTCACGGTCGGCGACGCCCGGCTGCTGCTCAAGAGGGGCTGACCCGGAAATGCGCACGCTCTGCTCCTCCACGCTCATCGGCGAGTTCTTCGTCATCGGCTTCGCCGGCCTCGTCGCCATGAAGGACGACGGCCTCAGCACCTCCACCGTCTGGTGGGTGTGCGGCGTCGCGATGGTCCTCTCCGTGCTGCTCTGCGGGATGATCACCCGCCCCGGTGGCGTCCAGCTCGGCTGGGCGCTCCAGATCGGGCTGATCCTCAGCGGCTTCTTCGTCCCCGTCATGTACTTCCTCGGGGCGGTCTTCGCCGTCCTGTGGTGGTGCTCGGTGCACTACGGGCGCAAGGTGGACGAGATCAAGGCCCGCTGGGCCGTCTCGAACGCCGCGGGCCAGGGCTCCGCAGGGCCTGACGCTGCGTGACGGGGGGCGGGGCGGGCCCTGTAGATTCATAGGCCCGCACACCCCTCCCGAAGGAGTTCCCCCCGTGAGCCAGCGCACGCTCGTCCTGCTCAAGCCCGACGCGGTCCGCCGCGGCCTGGTCGGCGAGATCATCGGCCGCATCGAGCGCAAGGCCGGCTGGACCCTCGCGGCCCTGGAGCTGCGCGAGCTGGACCAGGAGACGCTGGAGCAGCACTACGGCGAGCACAAGGGCAAGCCCTTCTACGAGCCGCTGATGGGCTTCATGTCCTCCGGTCCGGTCGTCGCGCTCGTCGTCGAGGGCGAGCGGGTCATCGAGGGCGTCCGCCGGCTGGCGGGCCCGACCGACCCGATCGCCGCCGCCCCGGGTTCCATCCGCGGCGACTTCGGCACCATCGTCCGCGAGAACCTCATCCACGCCTCGGACTCCGAGGAGTCCGCCGCGCGCGAGCTGAAGATCTTCTTCCCCGGCCTGGCGTGACGTCCGGTCCCGCACGACGTTCCGGCTGACCCACCGTCAGCCGAACGGAAGCACCTGGTGGGGCGACCGAAGGAATTCGGCCGCCCCCAGGCATATGAACGCCAATCCCGGGAACGGATCGCCGCGTCCTACCGTCACCTAGTACAGAGGTGGACCAGCGCGCGCCATCCGCGTGAGCGGCACTACGATGAAAACTCTTCGCCGCACCACCCTCAGCCATGGGAAACAAGGGGAACTTCATGTCGTTCATCGGCCGTGACATGGCTGTCGACCTCGGGACCGCCAACACGCTGGTGTACGTCAGGGGTCGAGGCATCGTCCTCAACGAGCCGTCCGTCGTCGCGATCAACACCAACACCGGCGGGATCCTCGCGGTGGGTGCCGAGGCGAAGAAGATGATCGGCCGGACCCCCGGCAACATCGTCGCCGTGCGTCCGCTCAAGGACGGCGTCATCGCCGACTTCGAGATCACCGAGCGGATGCTCCGCTACTTCATCCTGAAGATCCACAAGCGGCGCTACCTCGCCCGCCCCCGTGTCGTGGTCTGCGTGCCCTCCGGCATCACCGGCGTCGAGCGCCGCGCCGTCATCGAGGCGTCCACCCAGGCCGGCGCCCGCCAGGTGCACATCATCGAGGAGCCCATGGCCGCGGCCATCGGTTCCGGCCTCCCCGTCCACGAGGCCACCGGCAACATGGTCGTCGACATCGGCGGCGGCACCACCGAGGTCGCGGTGATCTCCCTCGGAGGAATCGTCACGGCACAGTCCATCCGGGTGGCCGGCGACGAGCTGGACAACGCGATCATCCAGCACATCAAGAAGGAGTACTCCCTCCTCCTCGGCGAGCGCACCGCCGAACAGATCAAGATCACGATCGGTTCGGCCTACGACCTGGAGCAGGACGAGCACACCGAGATCCGCGGCCGCGACCTCGTCTCCGGCCTCCCCAAGACCGTCGTCATCTCGGCCGCCGAGGTCCGCAAGGCCATCGAGGAGCCGGTCAACGCGATCGTCGACGCGGTGAAGACCACCCTGGACAAGTGCCCGCCCGAGCTCTCCGGTGACGTGATGGACCGCGGCATCGTTCTCACGGGTGGGGGCGCCCTGCTGCGCGGCCTGGACGAGCGGCTCCGCCGCGAGACCGGCATGCCGATCCACATCGCCGAGGACCCGCTGGACTCGGTGGCCCTCGGATCCGGCAAGTGCGTCGAGGAGTTCGAGGCGCTCCAGCAGGTCCTGGACGCCCAGCCGCGCCGCTGACCCGTCGGCCGGGCGCGAGCCCGTACGGTACGAACATCTGCACAACGAACCACGAGGAAGGGCACGGCCGCCGCACGTGAGGGACACACGAGAGAGCCGGCTGCTCCTGGTGCTGCTGGTCGCCGTCGCGTTCGCGCTGATCACGGTGGACATCCGCGGCGGCCAGGAGTCGCCGGTCGACGGCGCCCGGCAGGCCGCCGCCGCCGTCTTCGGCCCGGTCGAGAACGGCGTCGCGGCGGCGGTCGACCCCATCGGCAACGCCATAGGCGCCGTCCGCGACTCCGGCGAACGGCACACCCGGATCGCCGCCCTGGAGAAGGAGAACGCCGAGCTCAAGGCGGAGCTCGGCAGCGACGACCGCAACCGCAACCGGCTGCGCGAACTCGACTCCATGCTCAAGACCGCCGGCGCCGGCCAGTACGGCATCAAGGGCGCCCAGGTCATCGCCATAGGAGCGGCCCAGGGCTTCTCCTGGACCGTCACCATCGACGTCGGTGCCCGCGACGGCATCCAGCGCGACATGACCGTCCTCAACGGCTCCGGACTCGTCGGCCGGGTCACCACCGTCGGCCCGTCGACCTCCACGGTCCTCCTCGCCAACGACCCCGACTTCACCGTCGGCACCCGCATGGAGAAGACCGACGAACTCGGCTTCGCCACCGGCCAGGGCGACCGGCCGCTGCTGGTCCAGCTCCTCAACGGCAAGGCCAAGGTGAAGGCGGGCGACCGCCTCGTCACCTTCGGCTCGCGCGCCGACAAGCCCTTCGTGCCCGGCGTCCCGGTCGGCGAGGTCGTCCGCGTCGACCCCGCGGGCGGCGGTCTGACCCGCAACGTCTACGTCCGCCCGTACGTCGGCTTCACCAAGCTCGACATCGTCGGCGTCGTCGTCCAGGCCCCCCGCTCCGACCCGCGCGACACGGTGCTCCCGCAGAAGCCGAAGCCCGCGCCGACCGTCACCGTCACGGTCACCGCGAAGCCGCCCGCCGAGGGCGAGCAGCCGCAGGGGGAGAAGGCCGACCAGCCGCTCACGGGGCAGGCCGAGAAGCCCGCCCAGGACCAGCAGCAGCCGCAGAACGAGAACCCGAACGACCAGGGGGACGCGACACCGTGAAGTTCAACCGCATCCTCCTCTCCGCGACCCTGATCGTCGTCGCGCTCGTCGTCCAGGTCTCCGTCCTCGCCCGGCTCCAGCTCCCCGGCGCCGTACCGGACCTCGTCCTCCTCACCGTCGTCGCCCTCGCCCTCGTCCACGGGCCGGTCACCGGCTCGCTCGTCGGCTTCTCCGCCGGCCTCCTCGCCGACCTGGCCCCGCCCGCCGACCACGCCGCCGGCCGCTACGCCCTGGTGCTCTGCGTCGTCGGCTACCTGGTCGGCCTCGTCCGGCCCGAGAACGGCCGCTTCACCTCCGCCGTCGGCCCGATGGCCGCCGTCGTCGGCGCGGCCGTCGGCTCCACCCTGCTCTACGCGGGCGTCGGCGCCCTCGTCGGCGACACCGCGGCCCGCCACGTCGGCCTCGGCTCGCTGCTCTTCACCGCCGTGATCTACGACCTGCTGCTGGCGCCCTTCACGGTGCCGCTCATCATGGCGTTGGCCCGCCGCGCCGAGAACGACCCGGTCGCCGACGCCACCGGCTCCGGCGGCACCGACGTCTCCTCCGGCTGGCTCTCCTCCGGCACCGGCCTGAGGATCGGCACCCAGCGCGGCGGACTGCGCGTCAAGTCCGCCCGCGCCCGCGCGACGCGCGCCGGACGCATCAAGGGAGTCAAGCGACTGTGACCGAGGGGGCACCGGCAGCATGAGCAACATCCCCGAGACCGGAAGGACCCCCCGGGTCCAGACCCGGCTCGTCGTCATCCAGATCCTCGTCTTCTCGCTGCTGCTCACCCTGGGGGGCCGGCTCTGGTACCTCCAGATCCGCAACGGCAAGGAGTACACGGACGAGGCCAAGAACAACCACGTCCAGCAGGTCGTCCAGCCCGCCGTCCGCGGCTCCATCCTCGACGCCCGGGGCGTCCCGCTCGCCGACAACGAGACCCGCCTCGTGGTCTCCGCCTCGCGCACCGAGCTGATGAAGATGAAGGACGACGGCAAGGCCGTCCTCACCCGGCTCGCCGGCGTCCTCGACATGAAGCCCGAGGACGTCATCAACAAGATCCGGCTCTGCGACTCCAAGACGCCCAAGCCCTGCTGGAACGGCTCGCCCTACCAGCCGATCCCGGTCACCGACGAGGCCACCACCCAGCAGGCCCTCCAGATCCGCGAGCGCGCCGAGGACTTCCCCGGCATCACCGCCGAGCCGACCGCCGTCCGCCGCTACCCGGCCCCCGGCGAGTCCCGCACCTCGCAGGTCCTCGGCTACCTCTCGCCGGTCACCGACCAGGAGATCGAGAAGGCCAAGGACACCGACTCGCCGTTCCTCCGCTCCGACCAGGTGGGCCGCTCCGGACTGGAGCGCACCTACGACAAGGAGCTGCGCGGCAAGGCCGGCGTCACCCGCTACGAGGTCGACAACCTCGGCCGCGTCATCGGCCAGGCCAAGTCCGACCCCGCCGTCCCCGGCTCCAACGTCGTCACCTCCATCGACGCCCGCGTGCAGGCGGTCGCCGAGTGGGAGCTGCACAACGCGATGGTCGAGGCCCGCAAGGTGTACGACAAGAACACCAGCGAGAACTACAAGGCCGACGCCGGCGCCGTCGTCGTCATGGAGACGAAGACCGGCCGGATCGTCGCCATGGCCTCGCAGCCCGACTACGACCCCAACGCCTGGGTCGGCGGCATCTCCGCCAAGGACTACGCGGCCCTCACCGGCAAGAACTCCAACTTCCCGCTGCTCAACCGCGCCATCCAGGGCCAGGCCGCCCCCGGCTCCATCTTCAAGGTCATCCCGACCACGGCCGCGGTCAACGCCGGATACGACTTCAACGGGCGCTACCCGTGCCCGTCCTCGTACTCCATCGGCAACCAGGTCTTCAAGAACTTCGAGTCCCAGGGCCACGGCAGCATCACGCTCGGCGGCGCCCTGGAGGTCTCCTGCGACACCGTCTACTACGCGCTGGCCCACCAGCAGTGGCAGAAGGACGGCGGGATGAAGCCGAAGGCCGACGCCAAGGACTGGTTCTACAAGACGGCCCATCAGTTCGGCCTCGGCGCCGCCACCGGCATCGACCTGCCCAACGAGGTCACCGGACGCGTCCCCGACCGGAAGTGGAAGCAGAACTTCTGGGAGGCCAACAAGGACTACTGGTGCAAGATCGGCAAGCGCGGCGGCAGCTACGTCGAGCAGCTCTCCTACGAGAACTGCCTCGAAGGCAACCTGATGCGCGCCGGTGACTCGGTCAACTACTCCATCGGCCAGGGCGACACCCTCGTCACCCCCATCCAGATGGCCACCATCTACGCCGCCATCGCCAACGGCGGCACGCTGTACAACCCGACCGTCGGCAAGGCGATCGTCAGCCCCGACGGCAAGAAGGTCACCGAGATCGCGCCGAAGTCCCACGGCAAGCTGCCCATGGACGCCCGGACGCAGGACTTGATAGAGGAGGCCCTCGCGGGTGTCGCCACCCGCGGTACGGCCGCCTGGCGGTTCGGCGGCTGGCCGCAGGACAAGATCCCGATGCACGCCAAGACGGGTACCGCCGAGGTCTACGGCAAGCAGACGACCTCCTGGTTCGCCACGTACACCAAGGACTACTCGATCGTCATGACGATCGCCCAGGGCGGTACCGGCTCCGGCGCCTCCGGCCCCGCCGTGCGCAACATCTACGACGCCCTCTACGGCCTCGACGACGCCGGCAACCAGGACCTCAAGCGGGCCCTGCTGCCCACGCCGCAGAAGGCCCTCCCGAAGATCGACGCCGACGGCTCGATCAACGCACCGAAGATCAAGCCGTACGACCCCGAGGCGCAGAAGGTCGACCCCGCCGAGGACGGCGCGGCCGCCCTCGCCGGACCGCCGGCCGCCAACGGACGGAGGGACTGAACCGATGTCCGCACCGCACGGCTTCTCCGTCTCCCGGTACGCCCCCGAGCGCGGCACCCTCGCCAAGCTCACCGCCCGCGACTCGGTGCTCCGCCGGCTCGACTGGCCGATCCTGCTCTCGGCGCTCGCCCTCTCCTTCATCGGGGCGCTCCTGGTGTGGTCCGCCACCCGCGGCCGCACCGAGCTGAACCAGGGCGACCCGTACTACTTCCTCTTCCGGCACCTGCTCAACACCGGCATCGGCGTGGCGCTGATGGTCGGCACGATCTGGCTCGGCCACCGCACCCTGCGCGGGGCGGTGCCGGTCCTCTACGGCCTGTCGATCGTGCTGATCCTCGCCGTCCTCACCCCGCTCGGCGCCACCATCAACGGCGCCCACGCGTGGATCGTGGTCGGCGGCGGCTTCTCGCTCCAGCCCAGCGAGTTCGTGAAGATCACCATCATCCTGGTGATGGCGATGCTGCTGGCCTCCAAGGTGGACGCGGGCGACCAGCTCCACCCGGACCACGGCACCGTCGCCAAGGCCCTGGTGCTCGCCGCCCTGCCCATGGGCATCGTGATGCTCATGCCCGACCTGGGCTCGGTCATGGTGATGATCGTGATCGTGCTCGGCGTCCTGCTCGCCTCCGGCGCCTCCAACCGCTGGGTCCTCGGCCTCATCGGCGCCGGCATCGGCGGCGCGGTCCTCGTCACCGCCCTCGGCATGCTCGACGAGTACCAGATCAACCGCTTCGCCGCCTTCGCCAACCCCGACCTCGACCCGGCCGGCGTCGGCTACAACACCAACCAGGCCCGCATCGCGATCGGCTCCGGCGGCCTCCTCGGCTCCGGCCTCTTCAAGGGCTCCCAGACCACCGGCCAGTTCGTCCCCGAGCAGCAGACCGACTTCGTCTTCACCGTCGCGGGCGAGGAGCTCGGCTTCCTCGGCGCCGGCTTCATCCTCTTCCTGCTCGGCGTCATCCTCTGGCGCGCCTGCCGGATCGCCCGCGAGACGACCGAGCTGTACGGCACGATCGTCGCCGCCGGCATCATCGCCTGGTTCGCCTTCCAGTCCTTCGAGAACATCGGCATGACGCTCGGCATCATGCCGGTCGCCGGTCTCCCGCTGCCCTTCGTCTCCTACGGCGGCTCCTCGATGTTCGCCGTCTGGGTCGCGATCGGACTGCTCCAGTCGATCCGGGCGCAACGGCCGATGACGGCCTGACGCTTCGAGGCATGCCGGGCCGCCCCGGCGGTTAGATTCGGAACATGGCGGAGACGAAGCGCGAGATCGAGCGGAAGTACGAAGCCACCGCGGACACCCGGCTGCCGGACCTCACCCGCGCGGCCGGCGTCGCCTCGGTGACCGGCGAGGGCGTCACCGAACTGGACGCGGTCTACTACGACACGCCCGGCCTGCGGCTCGCGGCCGACTCCCTCACCCTCCGGCGCCGCACCGGCGGGTCGGACGCCGGCTGGCACCTCAAGTTCCCGGTCGCCGTCGGCGTCCGCGACGAGCTCAGGGCCCCGCTCTCGGAGAAGCTCCCGCGCTCCCTGGCGGGGCTCCTGCGTTCCCGCGTCCGCCACGACGAGGTCGTCCCCGTCGTCCGCCTCCGCTCCTCGCGCGACGTGAGGCACCTGCGGGACGAGGACGGCACGGTCCTGGCCGAGGTGTCCGTCGACACCGTCCGCGCCGACCGCCTCCTGGGGACGTCCGGCGCGACCGCCGCCTGGACCGAGATCGAGGTCGAACTCGCCGACGACGCCGACCCCGCCGTCCTCGACGCCGTCGAGAAGCGGCTGCGGAAGGCCGGCGTCCACCCCTCCGACGCCCCCTCCAAACTGGCCCGCGCCCTCCACGAGACCGGTGGGGGACCGGCGGAGAAGGAGACGGCGGCCCCCGACGACGGCTCCGCGGGCGCCGCGGTCCTCGCCTACGCGCGCGAACAGGTCGACGCGCTCGTCCGGCTCGACCCCGCCGTCCGCCGCGAGCTGCCCGACGCCGTGCACCAGATGCGGGTCGCCTGCCGGCGGCTGCGCAGCGCCTTCAAGACCTACCGCAAGGTCCTCGACCGGGACGTCACCGACCCGGTCGGCGCCGAACTGAAATGGCTCGCCGGTGAACTCGGTCACGCCCGGGACCAGGAGGTCCTGGCCGCCCGGCTGAGCGACGCGCTCGACGCGCTGCCCCGCGAGCGGCTCGACGGCCCGGTCCGCGGCCGGCTGCGCCGCTGGGACCGGGCCCGCTCCGCCGGGGCCCGCCGCCGCACCCTCGACGCCCTCGACTCGCCCCGCCACCTCGCGCTCCTCGACGCCCTCGACCGCCTGCTCGCCGACCCGCCGCTGCGCCCCGGGGCGCGGAAGAAGGCCACGAAGGCGCTGCCCCGGGCGATCCGCCGCGACCACGGCAGGCTCGCCGACCGGATCGGCCCCGCCCTCGCCCTCGACCCGGGCCACGAGCGGGACGTCGCCCTCCACGAGGCCCGCAAGGCCGCCAAGCGGGCCCGGTACGCCGCCGACGCCGCCGCCCCGACCCTCGGCAAGCCCGCGAAACGGTTCTCCAAGAGGGTGAAGGCCGTCCAGAGCCTCCTCGGCGACCACCAGGACGCCGTCGTCGCCCGCGCCGCCCTCCGCGACCTCGCCACCGAGGCCGAGACCGCCGGCGAACCCTCCTTCACCTGGGGCGTTCTCCACGAGCGCCAGGAGGCGGCCGCCGCGGCGAGCGAGCGGGAGCTGCCGGGGGTGTGGGAGCGGGCCGAGGCCCCGGGGATCCGGGCGGCGCTGAGCCGCTGAGCACCGGGGTACGCTTGAGAGTCGCCCCCCTGCCAGCTCACGAAGGTTCGAGATGTCTGCTGCCGAGTCTGTCTTCCCGCAGCTCGAAGCTCTGCTCCCGCACGTGCAGAAGCCGATTCAGTACGTCGGTGGAGAGCTGAACTCCACGGTCAAGCCGTGGGAGTCCGCCGACGTCCGCTGGGCGCTGATGTACCCGGACGCGTACGAGGTCGGCCTGCCCAACCAGGGCGTCATGATCCTCTACGAGGTGCTGAACGAGCGCGAGGGCGTCCTCGCCGAGCGCACCTACAGCGTGTGGCCGGACCTCGAAGAGCTGATGCGCGAGCACGAGGTGCCGCAGTTCACGGTCGACAGCCACCGCCCGGTCGGTGCCTTCGACGTGTTCGGCCTGTCCTTCTCCACGGAGCTGGGCTACACCAACATGCTCACCGCCCTCGACCTGGCGGGCATCCCGCTGGAGTCGAAGGACCGGACGATCGACCACCCCATCGTGCTCGCCGGAGGCCACGCCGCCTTCAACCCCGAGCCGATCGCGGACTTCATCGACGCGGCGATCATCGGCGACGGCGAGCAGGCCGTCCTGGACATGACCGAGATCATCCGCCGGTGGAAGGCCGAGGGGCGTCCGGGCGGCCGCGAGGAGGTCCTCCTCCGTCTCGCGAAGACCGGCAGCGTCTACATCCCGGCGTTCTACGACGTCGAGTACCTGCCGGACGGCCGCATCGGCCGCGTCGTCCCCAACCGCTCGGGCGTGCCGTGGCGGGTGTCCAAGCACACCGTCATGGACCTCGACGAGTGGCCGTACCCCAAGCAGCCCCTCGTGCCGCTCGCGGAGACCGTCCACGAGCGCATGTCCGTCGAGATCTTCCGCGGCTGCACCCGCGGCTGCCGCTTCTGCCAGGCCGGCATGATCACGCGCCCCGTGCGGGAGCGAAGCATCACCGGCATCGGCGAGATGGTGGAGAAGGGCCTCAAGGCGACGGGCTTCGAGGAGGTCGGCCTCCTCTCCCTGTCCTCCGCGGACCACACCGAGATCGGCGAGATCGCGAAGGGCCTGGCGGACCGCTACACCGAGGACAAGGTGGGCCTGTCCCTCCCCTCGACCCGCGTCGACGCCTTCAACGTCGACCTGGCCAACGAGCTGACCCGCAACGGCCGTCGCTCGGGCCTCACCTTCGCCCCCGAGGGCGGCTCCGAGCGCATGCGCAAGGTCATCAACAAGATGGTCTCGGAGGAGGACCTGATCCGGACCGTCGCCACCGCCTACGGCAACGGCTGGCGCCAGGTGAAGCTGTACTTCATGTGCGGCCTGCCGACCGAGACCGACGAGGACGTCCTCCAGATCGCCGACATGGCGATCAACGTCATCGCCAAGGGCCGCGAGGTCTCCGGGCAGAACGACATCCGCTGCACCGTCTCCATCGGCGGCTTCGTGCCCAAGCCGCACACCCCCTTCCAGTGGGCCCCGCAGCTGTCGGCCGAGGAGACGGACGCGCGCCTGCTCAAGCTGCGCGACAAGATCCGCGGCGACAAGAAGTACGGCCGCTCGATCGGCTTCCGCTACCACGACGGCAAGCCCGGCATCGTCGAGGGCCTGCTCTCCCGCGGTGACCGCCGCATCGGCTCCGTCATCCGCGCGGTCTACGAGGACGGCGGCCGCTTCGACGGCTGGCGCGAGCACTTCTCGTACGACCGCTGGATGGCCTGCGCCGAGAAGACCCTCCCCGAGCAGGGCGTGGACGTCGCCTGGTACACCACCCGCGAGCGCTCCTACGAGGAGGTCCTGCCCTGGGACCACCTGGACTCCGGTCTCGACAAGGACTGGCTGTGGGAGGACTGGCAGGACGCCCTCGACGAGACCGAGGTCGAGGACTGCCGCTGGACCCCGTGCTTCGACTGCGGCGTCTGCCCGCAGATGGACACCCACATCCAGATCGGCCCCACCGGCAAGAAGCTCCTGCCGCTGACCGTGGTGAAGTAGCCGCGTAACGCCTTGGTGACGGCCCGGCGGAGGGGAAACCCTCCGCCGGGCCGTCGTCGTCATTCCCGACATGAACACGGAAAACCCGGGCTGTCTCACCGGGGCGGCCCGCGCCGTCGCCCTCGTGGTCGTCCTGCCCGTCCGACTGCTCTGGGACGCGCTCGTCTGGTGCGGCCGGCAGCTCTGGCGGTGGATCCTCGCCCCCGTCGGCCGCGCCCTCGGATGGCTCGTCCACCACCTGCTCGTCATCCCCCTGCGATGGCTGTGGGAGTGGGTGCTCGTCCCGGTCGGCAAGGCCGTGTGGTGGGTGGTCGACCTGCTGGTCGTCACCCCGCTGCGATGGCTGTGGGAGTGGGTGCTCGTCCCGGTCGGCAAGGCCGTGTGGTGGGTGGTCGACCTGCTGCTCGTGACCCCGCTGACCTGGCTCTGGCGGTACGTCCTCGGCCCCGTCCTGCGCGTCGTCGGCGCCGCCCTCGCCTGGGCCTGGCGCGTCGCCGGGGAGATCTCCCGCGCCGTCGGCCGCGCGCTGCGATGGGTGCTCTGGCACGCGATCGGCCGACCCCTCGTGTGGATCCACCGGGTGATCCTGGCCCCGGTCGGCCGCCTGCTGCGCCGGTACGTGTGGGAGCCGGTCGCCACCGTCGCCCGGGCCGTCCGCGCCGCCGCCCGCGAGGTCCGCACGGCGCTCTTCGGCGGCCCCCGCTGAGCCGTCGCCGACCCCGCCGGGGAACCCGAGGTGGCCCGGGCGCGTACTCTGGGTAGTACAACGAACGTCCCCGGCGCGGCGCCCGCCCCCGAGATCTCCCCGCCCGACGGGGGTGATCCGGGCGGGAGCCCACGGGACGTCCCGAGACTTCCGGGCGGAGCGCCACCGCGCCCGCCCCGCACCGAGGAGAAGAACCACTGGGCAAGCGACAGCCCGAAGGCCCGCCGCCCGCACCGGCGGTGCAGCGCATCCGTCTGCGCTACACCAAGCGCGGCCGCCTCCGGTTCACCAGCCACCGCGACTTCCAGCGCGCCTTCGAGCGCGCCCTGCGCCGCGCCGAGGTGCCCATGGCGTACTCGGCCGGCTTCACCCCGCACCCCAAGGTGTCGTACGCCAACGCCGCCCCCACGGGTACGGGCTCCGAGGCCGAGTTCCTGGAGATCGCCCTCACCGAGCACCGCGACCCGGAGACCCTGCGGGTCCTGCTCGACGAGTCCCTCCCGGCCGGACTCGACATCACCGACGCCGTGGAGGCCCGCACCTCCGGCCTCGCCGACCGGCTCACCGCCTCCGTGTGGGAGCTCCGGCTCGACGGCGTCCCCGTCGACGACGCGCGCAAGGCCGTCGACGCCTTCCTCGCGGCCGAGACCGTCGAGGTACAGCGCAAGACCAAGAACGGCATCCGCACCTTCGACACCCGCTCCGCCGTCGCCGAGCTCGTCGCGGACCGTCCCCAGGGCGATCCCCAGGGTGATAGGCCCGCCGACGATGCCTGTGCGATACTGCGGCTGGTTGTTCGGCACGTGACACCTGCCGTGCGACCCGACGACGTCCTGTCCGGTCTCCGAGCTGTGGCCGACCTGGCGCCGCCGGTCCCCGCAGCGGTGACCAGGCTGGCGCAGGGGCTCTTCGACGAGGAGTCCGGCACGGTGACCGACCCGCTCGCGCCCGACCGCGAGGCAGTCACGGCCGCAGCTACCACGGCCGCCGCGACCGCCCCGGCGACGGCGCCGGAGGCAGGCCCCGCGTAGGGGACGGAGTCGAGCGCAGCCCTGGCACTCGGGAGCCACCTGGGTCGGGCCGCGCATGGACCAGGAGACTTTCGCCAGGCCGTACGCATCGGGCGTACGGAACCGGCGAGCCAGACATTCAGCTCCCGTGCGGCGCCCGCGCCCCGGACGGCGGCACCGCGCTCGACGCGCGTCCGTGCCGCCACCGGAATCCGACGCGGCGCCCGGGAGCGTGACGGGAGAACCGCCCGCATGCTCGAAAACACCAACGAGACCGCCGACAACAACGACAGCAACGCCCCCGGTGACAAGCTGCCGCCGCGCCGTCGGCGCCGCGCCGCTTCCCGGCCCGCCGGCCCGCCGGTGACGGCCGCCGGCGAGACCGCCGAGGCCACCGAGGTCGTCGAGACCACCCCGGAGCCGGCCGCCGAGACCCCGGCCGCCGAGCCGGAGGCCGCT
>NZ_BNBS01000010.1:62586-121546 GCF_014656075.1 Streptomyces hydrogenans | reverse complement strand
GGCGAGGCCGTCGTCGCCGTCCTGCTCGCCCTCGGCCTGGCCGCCCACCTCGCCGTCGCGGCCGCCGCCGGAGCGATGGCGGGCGCCGTGTCCGTGCACGCCCCGGCCGGCTTCTTCGCGCAGGCCGGCGGCTACGAGTACCCGGCCTTCCTGGGCTTCACCGCCGCCGCCATCGGCATCACCGGCGCCGGCCGCTACTCCCTGGACCACGCCACCTGCCACGTCCTCGACCGCCCCTGGGTGGTCGCCACCGCCTTCCTCGGCTCGGCGATCGCCGCCGCAGCCGTGGTCGGCCGCCGCGCCCAGGGCCGGGCCGCGGCCGCCGCCGACGCCGGGGCGGACGCCGGCGCCGTCGCCGGGGCGGACGCCGGCGAACCGGACGACCACTGAACCCCGCGCGGGGCGTTAGGCTCGCCGCAGAGGAAGGGACGGGCGCCGGGCAATGAAGATCGATCTCACGGACACCAACTCCAGCGCGATCAACAAGGCGATCCTGGAGGGCCGGAGGGCCGTCGGCACCCCCGCCGTCGGTGTGGTGCTCACCCTCGTGATCGTCACCGACGAGGAGAACGCCTACGACTCCGTGCGAGCCGCCAACGAGGCGTCGAAGGAACACCCTTCGCGCACCCTCGTGGTCATCCGCCGCCGGGCGCTCTCGCCGCGCGAGCGGAACGTGACCCGGCTCGACGCCGAGGTCCGCCTCGGCACCGACGCGGGCTCGGGCGAGACGGTGCTGCTCCGCCTGCACGGCGAACTCGGCGCCCGCGCCGACTCCGTGGTGCTGCCGCTGCTGCTGCCCGACGCCCCCGTGGTCGTCTGGTGGCCTGTGGACGCCCCGGCCGTCCCGTCCAAGGACCCGCTCGGCGCCCTGGCCCAGCGGCGGATCACCGACACCTACGCGGTCGAGGACCCGCTCGGCGCGCTGGCCGCCCGGGCCGCCTCGTACGCCCCCGGGGACACCGACCTGGCCTGGACCCGGCTCACCCCCTGGCGCTCGATGCTGGCCGCCGCACTCGACCAGGCCGGCACGGACGTCGTCTCGGCGGCGGTGGAGGCCGAGGAGGCCAACCCGAGCGCGGAGCTGCTGGCCCGCTGGTTCGAGATCCGGCTGGGCGTCCCGGTCGAGCGGATCGTCTCCGACGGCCCGGTCGTCACCGCCGTCCGGATGGGCACCCCGCAGGGCGAGGTCAGGATCGACCGCCCCGAGGGCCCGGTCGCCCGGCTCGCCATCCCCGGCCAGCCGAGCCGCGTCATGGCGCTCAAGGTCCGCACGACCGCGGAGCTGATCGCCGAGGAGCTGCGCCACCTCGACCCCGACGACGCCTACGCGGCGGCCCTGGAGGGCCGCTCCTCCTGAGCCGCCGCGCGCTCGCCCGGTGTACGGGGCGGCACGCCGGAGGCCCCGGGCATCGCCCGGGGCCTCCGCTTCTGTCGTCGGGGGGTCAGGCGAGCTGTCGCACCGAGCCCCAGGTGGTGCCGCCGACGGTGACCTGGATCTGGCCGTTGATGGTGCCGTCGCCCTTTCCGCTGTAGTAGCGGAGGGTGCCGTCGTTCCACACGGCCTTCAGGTCGGCGACGCCGTCCTTGTTGTAGTCGCCGGCGGTGAGGTGCTTGATCGTGGACCAGGTGGTGCCGCCGATCATCGTCGTGCCGGCGTTGAGCTGGCCGTCGCCCTTGCCGGTGTAGAGGTGCAGGCTGCCGTCGCCCCAGATGGCCATGAGGTCGGCGACGCCGTCCTTGTTGAAGTCACCGGCGGCGGTGTGCTTGACGGTGAGCCAGGTGGCAGCGCCCTGCGAGACGGTGATGCCGTTGTTGAGCTGGCCGTCGCCCTTGCCGGTGTAGAGGTGCAGGGTGCCGTCGCCCCAGATGGTGATGAGGTCGTCGACGCCGTCCTTGTTGAAGTCGCCGGCGGCGATGTTCCTGATCGGCAGCCACGTGTCGCCGCCGAGGGTGACGACGCGCTGGGTGTCGATCGTGCCGTCGCCCTTGCCGCGGTAGTAGTGCAGCGTGCCGTCGCCCCAGATGGACATCAGGTCGGCGATGCCGTCGCCGGTGAAGTCGCCCTTGGTCAGGTGCTTGATCGTGGACCAGGTGGTGCCGCCGACGAGCGGCATCTGGTTGCCCAGCTGACCGGTGCCGAGACCCGGGTAGGAGTGCAGGGTGCTGTCGTCCCACACGGCGGTCAGGTCGGAGATCTTGTCCCCGGTCATGTCGCCCTGGGCACGGAACGCGGTCGACGTGATCCAGGAGCGCACGTCGTCCACGCGCGTGGCGACGGCGCCGGTCCGCGTCTCGGCGGGGTCCATGCCGAGGCAGCCGCCCTGCCAGGACCGGCTCGCGATGGCCACCAGCTCGCGGGTGGTGCCGGTACCGCGCAGGACGGGACCGCCGGCGTCGCCCTTGCACATCACCGCGTCACCTGAGGCCGTGAGGTCGATGTCACCCGTGGCGGCGGGGGCGGCGGCGGTGAACGACGCGGTGTGCAGCAGGTCGGGCACCCACTCGGTCCTGGTGCGGCCGTAGCCGGCCGCGTCGAGGCTCTCGTTCCCGGCGGCGGGGGTGGCGGCCAGGGCCACGGGCTGGACGTTGTTGACGCGGGTGGACAGCCGGACCATGACCAGGTCACGGTCGGGGTGCGCGACGAGTGCGGTCGCGGTGCGGACGCCACCGGTCGTGGTCTGGGTGAGGTCGGGGCGGCCGACGGTGACGGTGGTGGGGGCCGGCGGCTGGGCGGGCACGTTGCCGGTGGCGTCGGCGAAGCAGCTCTTGGCCGACAGGACCCACTGCGGAGCGACGAGCGCACCGGTGCAGGCGGTCTTCTCGCCGACCTGGATCTTGGCGGTGTAGGCCAGCTCGTTCGTGGCGGCGGCGCCGTCGAGGGCGTGGGCGGAAGCGGTGGTGAGGACGGCGGTGAAGGCCACCGCCGCGCTGGTGGCCCACAGGGCGCGCGAGCGCTTGGTCATGGTGAACGGTCCTTTGCGGTGAGGTGCCTCCGGGAGGGAGGGTGCCTCGGCGGGTGGGGTGGGTGGTCCAGCGCGCCGGAGGGGCGCGCGGCCGACGGCGGACGCGACGGCGTTCGGGGTGCTACCGCTTGGCGGTGATCTCCACGAGGGCGTGGTCGCGTGCCTCGGGGTCGGCGGACTCGCCGACCGAGGTCCAGGCGTTCTGGGTGACGGCGAAGGACTTCTGCTCGGTGCCCACGGTCATGTCGACGGTGGTCGTGTAGTCGTTGCCCTTGATGGCGAAGACGGCCGGGATGTCCAGGCTCAGGTAGCCGCCGGCACCGGTCACCTTGAAGCAGACCTTGTCGCGGCCCCGGGCCCACACCTCGATGAGCCCGGCTTCGCCGCCGCACGTGGCGAGGAGGATGTGCCCGTCGCCCCGCTTCAGGACGATGCCCTGCTCGGCCAGGATCCTGGCGGCGTCGGGATAGGCGAAGTCCTCGACCGCGGGCCCCGGGGCCTCGTCCGCCGCCGCCGTCATGCGGGGCGACCCGACGGCTTCGGGGCTGCCCACGGCACCGGCTGCGAACAGGCCGAGAACTGCCCCCGCGGTTGCGGTCGCGATCATTGCACGACGAATGAACTTCATGACTGTCTCGTTCCTCGATTCCCTGTGGATTCCGGAGGGATTTGAGTGGCAGAAGGCAGCACGAAATATCCCCCCCGGGTTCTCCCGCATGTGTTTCGGCGTGCTCGAATTCCACTTCCTGCGACGACCCGCCCATGAAATCCACTGAAGATCATTTTGTCTACGCATAGTTCGTCAGGTTCGCGTTCGAGTGGCGCAAATAAGCTGTGACGTATGCCACATGGGATGGGATCGCGTGTCGGTAGATCAATCTCTATGAGAGTAAATCGCCCTACCTGAAACCTAGTAGGTCTCCGTTCTGGACAGCTCCCTTCTCGTTTTGAGGAAGGAAGGAGATTCATTGAAATAGCGGTCGGATGAACGTAGGTTGATGCCGCCTGATCGGTTGCAATCGGCGTTCCGTGTCGTCGGCTCGCACTGCGGGCCAAATAGTCTGGGGGGTAGTGCCTTGATGCAGAACACTTTTCTGAGCCGGCGGCGATTCGTCGGTGCGGCGGCCGCAGTGGCCGCCGCCGCGGCCTCACCCATGGCGTTCGCGCCCGTCAGTCGCGCGGCCACCGCCGAGGATGTGCCCGGTGACCCGCTCACCCTTCCCGACAGCGAACGTGCCAAGGTCGTCAAGGCGTGGATGACCGGGGGCCGGGCGGTCAAGGCCGCCGCCGCGGACGCCCTCTACGGCACGGACGCCGACATCCAGACCTTCCTCCTGCAGACCTTGCCGAAGGCGACCCAGCAGGACAACTACGTCGCGCTGTTCACGTACCTGGCCCACGCCGGCAAGGGGCTGCGCCGCGAGGCGACCGCCGCGATCGACAACGGTGACGCGGCCATCAACGCCTTCCTCTCCGAGGGGTTCAAGCCCGCGCTCCTGGAGGACCTGCGCGTCGCCACGGCCACCGTGTCGTCCACGGGCGGCCGGGCGGTCAGGCGAGAGGCGTCCAAGGCGCTGGAGGCCGGGACGCAGACCGCCCTGGAGGCGTTCCTCTCCGCCGGACGGTTCACGGCGAACCTGGAGGACATGCGCGTCCAGGCCTCCACCCTGATGTTCAACGCCGGTCCGGAGGTGCGGAAGTACGCCGACCGTGCGCTGAGCGGTGGCGAGTCGGACGTCCGCTGGTTCCTGGACACGGGCCAGCACATCGCGCGTGCGCGCGACCAGGAGTCGGCGACCATCGAGGAACTCGTCGCCGTGGTCCAGCGCGAGGGCAAGCGGGCGCAGGCCGAGACCGACCTGGCCGTGGAGGCCTCCGAGCGGGCCGTGACCGCCGCCGACAAGGCGAAGGCGGCCGCCGAGGAAGCCGCGGCGGAAGCCGTGGCGGCGGGAGCGGACGTCGCCAAGGCCCGAGGCGCGGCCACCAAGGCGGCCAAGGCCGCCTCCGGCGCGGCCGACGCGGCCCGGAACGCCATCAGGGCGTCCCATGCGGCGGTCACCGCGTCGCGTCGCGCGTCCTGGGCGGCCACCGCCGCGTCCCAGGCGGCCGCGACGGCGGGGAACGCCGCCTCGGTGGCCTACGGCTCGGCGATCGCCGCCTCGAAGGACGCCGCCAAGTCGGAGGCCGCGAAGAACGCCGCCGTCGCGGCGCGCAACGCCGCTTCCCAGGCACGGTCGGCGGCCGCCGCCGCCGACTACGCCGCGACCGCTTCGGCCAAGGCCGCCGGCGCCGGCTCCGCCGCGGCGTCCGCCGCCCGCAACGCGGCCGCCGCCGCGAACGCCTCCGCCCAGGCGGCCCAGGCCTCCGGCGTCGCGCAGAAGGAGGCCGCCGAGGCGAAGCGGCAGGCGCAGATCGCGAGCAGCGCCGCCAATCTGGCCACCAACGCCGCCTCCACCTCCAAGGCGCTGGCCGACACCGCGGCCACCGCCGCGCGGACCGCGCGCGACGCGGCCAATTCGGCCGCCACCCACGCGGAGAACGCCGCGTCCGCCGCGGAGGAGGCGGCGAAGTACGCCGGCCAGGCGATCGACTTCGCGAACAAGTCCACCGCCCACGCCGCGGCGGCGGTCAAGGCCGCCGACGCGGCCACCACGGCGGTCGAGCAGGCGATCGCGGTCGAGCTGGCGGCGCGGAACGCGGAGACGGCCCGGCTCGACGAACAGAAGCAGCAGGGCATGGCGGAGGCCCGGCTGCTCGCCGAGATCGAGGCCAAGGAGCAGGCCGAACTGGCCCGCAAGCGGACACAGTCCGAGCAGACCGAGCAGGCGCTCCAGACCCTGATCACCCAGGCCGAGCAGGCCCTCGCGGACGGCGACCTCACGCTGGCCGTCACTCTGGGCCGCAAGGCCGCCGTCGGCCTCCTCGGCGCACGAGGAGCCTGGACGCGGGAGGCCGCACAGTTCGCGCTCTGCGGCACCGAGGCCGACGTCAGAGCCTGGATCGACACCGACCGGGTGCTCGCGCAGGGCCAGGACGACCGGGAGACGGCCCTCTACGTCGCCCAGATCTCGTCACCCGCGATCGGCACGGCGGCGCACCAGGCCCTGGCGAGCGCCGACACCCAGGCGACACGCGCCTTCCTCACCTCGGGGATGGTCGAGGCCGCCGCGCCCGACAACCGCGTCCAGATCTTCCGGATCCTCGGCAGCAACCCCGGCCAGGCCGTCAGGGCCGCCGCCGAGGCCGCCGTCGACGCGGAGACCGCCACGGCCCTCCAGGCCTTCTTCGAGACCGGCTACGCGGCGGCGGTGCGGGAGGACGACGCCGTGGTCGCCGCGACGCTGCTCAGCGCGGGCGGCCAGTACACCAGGGCGTACGCCGAGGTGGCCCTTGAGGGCCCGACCTGGATGCGCAGGAACTTCGTCGACCTGCAGCGGCACAAGGCGGCGCAGCTGGACCAGGACTCGGTGACCCACATCTCGGCGATCCGGGGCGCCATCGCGGCCGCCGCGAAGATCGCGGCCCACGCGCAGCGGAACGCCGCGCTGGCGTCCAAGGTGGCGGCAGAGGCCAGGAACGCGGCCCAGGAAGCGTCCGACTGGGCGGACAAGGCCCAGATCGCGGCGGACACCGCCGCCGCGCACGCGGCGAAGGCGCAGCAGTTCGCCGACGCGGCCGACAAGTCCGCCGCGGACGCCAAGGCATCCGCGGCGACGGCCAGTGCGGCCGCGCAGACCGCCCGCGGCGCGGCACGGTCGGCGAACTACTCCGCGAACCGGGCCGTCGACGCGGCCCGTCGGGCACTCGACTCGTCCTACAGCGCGCAGGCTTCGGCCGCGAGCGCTCGCCAGTCCGCGCTCGCCGCCGGACAGAGCGCCCAGGCGGCGGCCTCCGCGGCGACCGACGCCCGGCGCATCGCGACGCAGAAGCGGCAGGCCGAGATCGCGGAAGCCGCACGGGTCGCGGCCGTCCAGGCCCAGCGCGACCGGGACAGCGCCACCGACCCGGCCGACAGCTCCACCCATGACCAGGTCAACCCGAACGGCAGCAACGCCGGCGGTGAGAAGTGGTACGAGGACGCCAAGTGGTGGGCCGACACGGCCAACTACGTCAGCATCGGCACCGGATTCCTCGCCGCCGGTCTCGGCATCGCGAGCCTGGCGTTCCCGCCGTTGGCCGTGGGAGCCGTGGTCCTCGGCTACGTGTCCCTGGGCGCGGGCGCGCTGAGCGCGGTCTTCACCGGCATGGAGTACGGCTTCACCAGCAGCGAGTTCGCCGCCTCGGCCGGAAGCGCCCTCCTCGGACTGGTCACCTTCGGACAGTCCAAGTGGATCGGGGCGCTGGGCGGCACCAAGGCGGCAACGAAGGTCACCCAGTTCGCCCACGACCTCGTCTCGCCCATCGTCGGAACCCTGTCCACCTGGTTCTGACCTGACACCGTGTCCCGTACGCCGGGAGCGGGGGCCGCACCGGCCGCCGCTCCCGGCGGAACCAGGAGAGAGGCCCACCGATGATCGGAACCGCCGACGGCGGATGGTGGTCGGCCGCCGCCGTGATCACCGCGCTCCACTGTTCCGCGATGGCGGCGTGGATCCCGGTCCGGCGGTTCCGGATCGTGTACCCGTTCGCCATCGTCGGCTGCGGGGCCGTCGTCGCGCCGGCCGTGGACGTCCGCCTCTACGCGCTCAGCCTCGTGGGGCTGACGGTCGGTCTCTGGCCGACCCGCAGACTCCTGACCCTGTGGAGCCACGAGATCGGCCGGGGCGTGACGCGCGAGCGCTACGACTGGCCGCGCTCACATCTCGCCTTCTGCGTGCTCTGCGTCACCGGGGGTGCGATCGCCGCCTCGGTGCTGGCCCGCTGACACGGCGGTCACCCTGCGAGGAGCGCCCTCGGGGAGGTTCCCGGGATCGGGCGCGCCGGCCGAGGCCCGGCACGCCCGGCGGCTCGGAACGGAGCATTCGAGGGAGTGGAACCCTGTCCGGAGAATCCTTTTCTCTCCCAGGGGTGCATACGGGTGATCTTGGGCCGTCCGTATGCTTTTCCGTGCTTAAGATCCACTGCTGTGACAGAGAGTGAACAAGGGCGGGCGGCGCCTGACACGGCCGACGTCGTCATCATCGGAGCGGGCCCGGCCGGCCTCGTGCTCGGCAACCTCCTCCTCCGGCGGGGCGTCGACTGCGTCGTGCTGGAACGTGCCGGCCGCGACGACGTCGCCCATCGGGCCCGCGCGGGCTTCCTCGCCCCGAACACCGTGCGGATCCTTCAACGCCACGGCCTGGCCGAGGGATTGGGGCGCCGAGGCCGGGAGCACGGTGTCTGCGAGTTCCGCACCGAGGACGGCCGCTTCCGCATCGACTACCGGCAGTTCGGCACGGGCGACCCCCATACCGTCTACCCCCAGCACGAGTTGGTCGCCGACCTGCTCGACCACTACCTCGACGGCGGCGGGCGGATCCGCTTCGACACCGAGGCGGTCGCCGTCGCCGACGCCGACGGACCCGCGCCCACGGTGACCGTACGGGACGGGGACGGCCGCCCCGGCCGGTGGCGGGCCCGCTACGTCGCCGCCTGCGACGGCCGCCACGGAGCCGGCCGGCGTTCCCTCCCTCCCGGCTCGGTGCGCCACCACCACCGCGACCACGGCGTCACCTGGCTGGGACTGCTCGCTGAGGCGCCACCGAGCCTGGACGCCGTGGGCTACGCCACCCACCCGCGCGGATTCGCCGGACACATGGCCCGCTCCGCCGACATCACCCGCTACTACCTCCAGTGCCCGCGCGAAACCCGGGCCGACGACTGGAGCGAGGACCGCGTCTGGGACGAGCTCGACCTGCGCATGCGCGCCCCCGACTACGGGCCCCTGCGGCGCGGCCGGGTGATCCGGCGCTCCGTCGTCCCCCTCGCCTCCGACGTGATCGAACCGCTGCGTCACGGCGCGCTGTTCCTCGCCGGCGACGCCGCCGCGCTGATCAGCCCCTCCGCCGCCAAGGGCGCGAACCTCGCCGTGCTGGAGGCCGAGATCCTGGCCGACGCCCTGACCGACGCCCTCGCCCAGGGCGACTCCTCGGGACTCGACCGCTACTCCGAGCGCTGCCTGGCCCACATCTGGCGCGCGCAGGAGTTCTCCCACTGGATGATCCGGCTGCTGCACCGCCTCCCGGACCCCGAGGGCACCGCGCACTTCCAGGAGCGACTGCGCTCCGCCCGGATGGCCGCGCTGCGCGACTCCGCGCCCCAGCGCCACTGGTTCGCCGAGAACTACACCGGCATCTGACGCACCCTCACTTATTCTCTCCCCACCCCACCTTCACCCTGGACAGGGAATGCACTCCGAACCACGCCTCACCATGCCCGCACGCCCGCATCCCCTCCTGCCCGGCCGGGAGGCGACGGCGACCGTGCCGGTCACCGTCACCGGCGACGCGGAACGACTGGACGCGGCGGCCCGGTTCGTCCGCGAGCAGGAGACCTCCCTCCTGCTCGCGCACGTGCTGCCCGGCCTCGACGGTCCCGAGCTGCGGGCCCTCACCGACCGGTGCCGCTTCGCCCACGCCGCCCTGCTGGTCTTCCCCTCCGACGAGGCGGCCCTCCGGGCGGAGCTGGCCGCCTGCGGGCTCGCCCCCGACGCGCGGGCGCAGCCCAGCGTCGTCGTCCGCGACCGCCTCGCCGCCCGGTACGCCCACCGCCCCGCCGATCTTGACGTAAGGATTCTCCGCCCCGGGGTCCGGGGCCCCGCCGGGGAGCACCGGGCGGTGGAGGTGTTCGCGCTGGCCGTGCCGCCGGGATCCCCGCTGGCCGCGATCGCCGCCGCCGAGCGGGCGCGGGACCGCGAGGCGCACCTCGCCTTCGACGTCGAGCGCCCCGACCCGCTGGTGCTGCGCGGGCTGCTGGCCGGCTTCGCCCGGCACGGCGCGACGGCCGACGGGGGCGGCTACAACCCGCACGAGGACGGCACGGTCTTCTACTTCACCGCCCCCTCCACCACCAAGACCCCTTACGGCCGCGTGGAGTTGTACGCGCGCGGCGACCACCGCGAGGTGCTGGCCGAGCACCTGGACGGGACCCCGGAGCCGGCCGAGACGCTGCTGCGGCTGCTGACCGGCGCCTGGACCACCCAGGCCCTCGCGGCCTGCGCCGAACTCCGGCTCCCCGAGGCCCTGGACCGCCACACCGGCACGCCCGCCCCGGAGCTGGCCCGGACCGTCGGCGCCCACCCGGAGGGCCTGGCGGTCCTGCTGCGGTACCTCGCGATGCTGGGCGTCGTCTCCGAGGGCCCGGACGGCTTCCGCCTCACCGACTCCGGCGCGCTCCTGGACGCCCGGGCCGCCCACTCCATGCGTCCCCTCGCGCTGATGTACGGCGGCCCGTTCTACCAGTCCTTCGCCCACCTCGCCCACGCCGTCCGGAGCGGGGAGCCCGGCTTCGACCACCTCTACGGCGAGAACCACTTCGACCACTTCGCCCGCGACCCCGAACTCGCCGACCTCTTCGACCGGTCCATGGTGTCGAGCGCCCCCCTCTTCGACGCGCTGCCCGGCCACCCGGTCCTCACGGCCGCGGCCACCGAACCCGGACGCGCCCGTACCGTCGTCGACGTCGCGGGCGGCACCGGCGAGCTCCTCGGCCGTGTCCTGACGGCCCACCCCACCCTGCGCGGGGTCCTCCTCGAACGCCCCCACGTCCTCGCCGCCGCGCGGCCCCGGCTGGCCGCCGCCGGCCTCGACGGGCGCTGCGAGCTCCGGGCGGGCGACTTCGCGGACGTACCCCCCGGGGCCGGCGTCTATCTGCTCTCCCGCGTCCTGCACGACTGGGACGACGACCGCTGCCGGAGCATCCTGCGGCACTGCGCCGCCGCCATGACCCCGGACGCGGACCTCCTCGTCGTCGAGCGGCTCCTGCCCACCGACGGCGCCCCCTCGCTCGCCACCGCGTGGGACCTCCACATGCTGTGCAACACCGGGGGCCGGGAGCGCACGGCGGAGCGGTACGCCGCTCTGCTGGCCGACTGCGGACTGGAACTCGTGGGCCGCGCCCCGCTCGCCCTGGGAGCCCACGCCCTGCACGCCCGCAGACGCCCGAGCTGACGCCGGAGCGCCACCCGCCCGGCGGGGGCGGGTGGCGCTCGTGCGACGGGCGGCGCGCCTCAGACGCGCTGCCAGAGGGCCGGCACGTTCGGCGGCTCCCAGCCCGCCTGGGCCTGGTGGCCCTGGAGGCAGCGGTAGGTGGACCCGCCGTACGTGACCGTGGCGCCGGCCGCGTACACCGTGCCCGCCTTCCACGTGCCGCCCGGCTCCGGCTCACCGGGGCCGGGGCCGGGGCCCGGGTCGGTGCCGGTCGTCTTCAGGGTCAGGCCGTAGTTCGACAGGATCGGGTTCAGCGGCTGGAAGTACGTCGTGCCGCCGCTGGAGCAGTTGCCGGAGCCGCCCGAGGTCACGCCCTGGGCCTGGCTGCCGGAGATGTACGAGCCGCCGGAGTCGCCCGGCTCGGCGCACACGGTCGTGCGGGTCACCCCGCTGATCGTGCCCTCCGGGTAGGTGACGCTCGTGTTGTGCTGCTGGATGGTGCCGCAGTGCCAGCCGGTGGTGGAGCCCGACCGGCAGACGGACGCGCCCACCGGCTGCAGCACGGAGCCCGTCACCTGGACGTTCGCCCCGCCCGCGCCCTTCACGTACGGCGTCGCCGTCCAGCTGGAGTTGGCCGCGACCCACGCCATGTCGTTCCCGGGGAAGATCGACGCCTGGAAGCTGCCCTGCGCGACCTGGTTGTAGCCGCTCGTGGTCTGCCCGGCGCGGCCGCAGTGCCCGGCCGTCGCGAAGCCCTGCGTGGTGCCCCGGGTCACCGGGAAGCCGACCGAGCAGCGCCCGCCGCCGCCCATGTAGTACGCGTCGCCGCCCCGGAGGTCGTACAGCGGGCGCGGCGCCTCGGCGGACCGCACGACCCGCACCAGCTCCGCCTGCACGCCGGTGGCCGCCACCAGACGCTTCCCGGCACCGGCCCGGGTCTCCTCGACGACCAGCGCGTTCGCGCGGACGTCCACGTACCGCACGGGCGCGTCGGCGGTCGCCGCCCGGTCCAGGGCCGCCTTCGCCCGCTCCAGCGCGGGCAGCCCGTGGCGGACGAGCGCCGCCTCGGCCCCGGCCGCCCGGATCGCGGCGAGGTCGGAGGCGCGGGTGGTGGCCACGGTCAGCGAGCCGGACTCGGCGCCGGCGACCCAGGCCCCGGCGAAGGAGACGCCGAGCCGGTCGCGGAGCAGGGCGACAGCGGCGCCCGCCTCGGCCTCGTTGACGAGCCGGCGTTCGGCCTGCGCCCGGGTCAGACCCAGGTCACGGCCCATCGCGGCCAGCAGCTCGGGCCGCGCCTCGGTGGCGCCGAGCGCCCGGGCGGCGCTCAGGGCGCCCGGGCCGGTCCCGGGGGAGGGCTGCGCGGCGGTCGCGGACCCGGCCTGAAGCCCGGCCAGCACCATCCCGGCGGCGGCCAGCGCGGTACACGCCGCGCGGGCGTGTCGTCGGAGCATGGGGAGTCTCCTCGGTTCTCGGTGGGGGATCTGCGGAGAACCGTAGGAAGGCCCCCGGGGGGAGCGGGAGCCTCCACCTGACCCCTTCCCCGGCGTTATGGCCCCGGGGCCCGCTGTCGGTGGCGGCGGCTACGGTGCGCCCATGAGCGTTCCCGAGGTCATCCCGATCGCGTACGAGCCCGACTACCGCACGTCGACCATCGGCCGGTGGGACGGCGGCCAGTTCCTCGCCTCGGTCACCGCCGCCTTCCCGGAGGGCCTGGACGCGGGCGACGACTGGCGGGAGCACAAGCGCTGGTACGCGGTTCTCCACCGGTTCGACGAGGCCGGCGGGCACCTGGAGTCGAGCATCGTGTCCACCGGTACGACGGCCGAGGGGGAGCGGCGGGCGGTGGAGGCCGCGCGGCGGCTCCTCGACGGCCGGCTGGAGGCCCTGCCCGGCCGGCGGTACGGGTCGATCGCCGTGGCTCCCTTCGCCGTGCGGTGCGAGGGCGCGCTGTTCGGCCTGGTCGTGGAGGCGCACGCCGAGGACGGCGGGGAGCCGGACTGGGCGGAGCTCTACCCCGACGGCCTGGGGTTCTCCGCTCCCTGGGACGGTCTCTACGACACCTGACAGGGGCCCTGCGACACCTGACGAGAGTTCAGTCGGCGCTGTCCGCCGGGTGGCCCGCGCTGCGGGCCAGGGCCTCCGCGTGGGCGGCGCGGGCGTGGGCGAGGACGGCGGGGGCGCGGGCGGCGGCCCGGCCCTCGGGGTGCCAGCCGAGGAGGTGGCGCCAGACCAGGGGGGAGCCGGTCAGCGGGCGGGTGACGAGGCCGGGGGTGGCGGGGAAGGT
Source organism: Streptomyces hydrogenans (assembly GCF_014656075.1). Lineage (GTDB taxonomy): Bacteria > Actinomycetota > Actinomycetes > Streptomycetales > Streptomycetaceae > Streptomyces > Streptomyces hydrogenans. Next base: position 108,233 of record NZ_BNBS01000010.1, on the reverse strand, counting down.
GGCCCGGCACAGGCCGACCGCCCGGCCCACCTGGACCAGGTGGACGCAGGAGGCGGTGTCCGTCTCGTACACCCGGGCCGGGGTGAAACCGGCCCGCACGCAGGCGGCGGCGAAGCAGTCGCCGAAGCAGCCGTCGCCGGGCACGTCCGTCCAGTCCTCGGAGGCGAGTTCGGCGAGCGCGACCCGGGGGCGGGACGCCAGGGGATGACCGGTCGCCAGCATCGCGTACACCGGATCGCGGGCGACCTCCGTCCAGGCGAGCCGTCCCGCCTCCGGCGGGGAGCTCTCCCCGCAGACGCCGACGAGCGCGAAGTCCAGCCGCCCGGCCACCACCCCGCAGGCGATCTCCCGCTCCGACCAGGAGGTGTACGTGGTGACCCGCGCGTCCGGCTCCGTCCGCGCGAGCCGGTCCACGAGGCCGCCGAGCAGCGGCCCGTGGGTGCCGCCGAGGCGGTGTCCCGCGGCCCCGTCCCGCGCGAACCGGACGGCCTCCTCCTGGAGTTCGCACACGGCGGGCAGCACCACCCGGGCCCGTTCCAGGACCAGGTCGCCCAGCGCGGTGGCCCGCACGCCGTCCCGGCCGCGCACGAACAGGGCTCCGCCCAGGGCCCGTTCGATCCGCTTGAGCTGGGCACTGAGGGCGGGCTGCGCCAGTCCGAGGGCGGTGGCCGCGCGCGTGAGGCTGCCGGCCTCGGCGATGGCCCTGACCGTCTTCAGGTGCCGCAACTCCAAGTCCATGCACCCAGCTTGACGCCCTGCGGCTGACAGGTCCAGACCAAGGGTGGGGCTATCGGGCGGCGCGGAGCCGCTCCGGCAGCCAGCCCAGCTGCGCCGCCTGCTGGAAGGCGCCGCCGCCCTCGTGGTCGTTGAAGTCGTAGACCTCGATCGCCTTGTCCTCGTGCGCGTACGCGTTGAACGCCGCGAACACCGTCGACGGCGGGCAGGTCTGGTCCTCCAGCGCGGTGGAGAACAGCGCCGGCGCCGTCGCCCGGGCCGCGAAGTGCACCCCGTCGAAGTACGCCAGCGTCTCCCGCACCCGCGCCACCCGGCCCCGGTGCGTCTTCAGGTAGTCGCCGATCTCCCGGTAGGGCTTCCGGTCCGTCACCGTCGTCGCGCGCGGGAAGTCGCACAGGAACGGAACGTCCGGCGCCACCGCCACCAGGTCCGGCACCAGCCCCGAGACGGCGATCGTGATGCCGCCGCCCTGGCTGATCCCGGTCACCGCGGTGCGCCCCGCGTCCACCAGCGGATGCGAACGGGCCGCCTCCACCGCGCGCACCGCGTCCGTGTACAGCCGCCGGTAGTAGTACGTCTCCGGGTCCTCGACGCCCCGCGTCATGAACCCCGGGAACGCCGGTCCGCTGCCCACCGGGTCCGCGGTGTCGCCCGGCGCCCAACCGCTGCCCTGGCCGCGGGTGTCCATCACGAAGTGCGCGAACCCCGCCGAGGCCCACAGCAGATGGCCGTGCGCGAGCCCGCGCCCGCCGCCGTACCCCAGGAACTCGACGACGACCGGCACCGGTTCGGTCACCCCGGCCGGGACGACGAACCACCCCTTGACCGGCTGCCCGTCGAACCCGGAGAACGTCACGTCGTACGTCTCCACCGTCGTGAGCCCCGTCGCCACGCGCTCGAACCGCGCGTCCAGCGCGTGCTCCCGCGACGCCCCGAGCGTCTTCGCCCAGAACGCGTCGAAGTCCTCCGGCTCCACCGAGGCGCTGCGGTACTCGCGCAGCCGGTCGAGGGGCATGTCGAACAGGGTCATGAACACCACCTGGTCAGGTCGTCACGTTCGAAATGTCGACCGGTCCACTCCGGCCCGAACCACCCTAGCCCGCACACTCGTCTGATTCATATACGTGAATGATCTTCGATCTCCCGCGCGCGAGCCTTCTTCACGCGGCGGCCCGCACGGGCCAAGGTGGGGACGACAGCGACGAACGGAGGGGTGTGGTGATTGTCGGAGTCCTCAAGGAGGCGCGGGACGGCGAGCGGCGCGTGGCGGCGACGCCCGCCACGGTCGAGAAGATCCGCGCGCTCGGCCACGAGGTCGTCGTCGACCCGGACGCGGGCGCCGCGGCGGGCTTCCCCGACGCCGCGTACGAGACGGCCGGCGCCCGCACCGGCGAGGCGGTGACCGCGGACGTCGTGCTCGGCGTGAACGCCCCGCCACCGGACCACCTCGACCGGCTGCGCCCGGGCGCCACGGTCATCGCGCTCTTCGCCCCCGCCTCCGATCCCGCGACGGTCGAGGACCTGGGCCGGCGCCCCCTCACCGTCCTCTCCCTGGACGCCGTGCCCCGCATCAGCCGGGCCCAGTCCATGGACGTCCTCTCCTCGATGGCGAACATCGCCGGCTACCGCGCCGTCGTCGAGGCCGCCCACGAGTTCGGCCGCTTCTTCACCGGCCAGGTCACCGCCGCCGGAAAGGTGCCGCCCGCACGCGTCCTCGTCGTCGGCGCGGGCGTCGCCGGACTCGCGGCCATCGGCACCGCCGGCTCGCTCGGCGCGATCGTCCGGGCCACCGACCCGCGCCCCGAAGTCGCCGACCAGGTCCGCTCGCTGGGCGGCGAGTACCTGGCGATCGAGTCCCCCGAGACGGAGGTCTCGGCGACCGGCTACGCCAAGGAGATGGGCGACGACTACAAGGCCCGCGAAGCCGCCCTCTACGCCCGGCAGTGCCGCGAGGCCGACATCGTCATCACCACCGCCCTCATCCCCGGCCGCCCCGCGCCCCGGCTGATCACCGCCGAGACCGTCGCCGCCATGAAGCCCGGTTCGGTGATCGTGGACATGGCCGCCGCCAACGGCGGGAACGTCGAGGGCACCGTCCCGGGGGAGCGCACCGTCACCGCCAACGGTGTCACCATCCTCGGCTACACCGACCTCGCCGGCCGCCTCCCCGCCCAGGCGTCCCAGCTCTACGGCACCAACCTCCTCAACCTCCTGAAGCTCCTGACCCCCGGCAAGGACGGCCGCCTCGTCCTCGACATGGACGACCCCGTGCAGCGCTCCGTCACCGTCGTCCACGACGGCGAACCGTCCTGGCCGCCGCCGCCCGTCCAGGTCTCCGCCGCCCCGGCCCCCACCACCGGCGCGACCCCGGTCCCCGTGTCACCGGTGAGGACCCCGATGACGGCGCGGCGGCGCTTCACCGGCGTCGCCCTCACCGCCCTCGCGCTCTTCCTCGTCGTCGGCTTCGCCCCGCCCGCGCTCCTGCCCCACGTCACCGTCTTCGTCCTCGCCATCGTCATCGGCTACTACGTCATCGGCCACGTGCACCACGCCCTGCACACCCCGCTGATGTCGGTGACCAACGCGATCTCCGGGATCATCGTCGTCGGCGCGCTGCTCCAGATCGGACACGGCTCCACCCTCGTCACCGCGCTCGCGGCCGTCGCGATCCTGCTGGCGAGCATCAACGTCTTCGGCGGCTTCGCGGTGACGCGCCGCATGCTCGGAATGTTCAACAGGAGCTGACATGTCCGCCACCCACGCCGCCCAGGCGGCCTACCTCGTCGCCGCGCTGCTCTTCATCCTCGCCCTCGCCGGACTCTCCAAGCACGAATCGGCCCGCCTCGGCAACGCCTTCGGCATGCTCGGCATGGCCGTCGCCCTCGTCGCCACCGTCGTCCTCGCCGCCGACCGGGGCATCGGCGCCGGCGCCGCCGGACTCCTCGCCGCCGCCATGCTCGCGGGCGCGCTCATCGGCCTGTGGCGCGCCCGCGGCGTCGAGATGACCGGCATGCCCGAACTCATCGCGCTGCTCCACTCCTTCGTCGGACTCGCCGCCGTCCTCGTCGGCTGGAACGGCTACCTCGACGTGGAGCACCACCCCGGCGGCGCCGAGGCCGCCGCCCTCGACGCGCTCGGCACCCTCGGCATCCACCACGCCGAGGTGTTCGTCGGCGTCTTCATCGGCGCCGTCACCTTCACCGGCTCCGTCGTCGCCTACCTCAAACTCGCCGCCCGCGTCGACTCCCGGCCGCTGACCCTCCCCGGCAAGAACGCCCTCAACCTCGGCGCCCTCGCCCTCTTCCTCGTCCTCACCGTCCGCTTCACCGTCGCCCCCGCCCTCTGGCTGCTCATCGCGGCCACCGCCCTGGCCCTCGCCCTCGGCTGGCACCTGGTCGCCTCCATCGGCGGCGGCGACATGCCCGTCGTCGTCTCGATGCTCAACAGCTACTCCGGCTGGGCCGCCGCCGCCTCCGGCTTCCTCCTCGGCAACGACCTGCTGATCGTCACCGGCGCCCTCGTCGGCTCCTCCGGCGCCTACCTCAGCTACATCATGTGCCGGGCGATGAACCGCTCCTTCCTCGCCGTCATCGCCGGCGGCTTCGGCATCGAGGCCCCGGCCGGCTCCGAGGTCGACTACGGCGAGCACCAGGAGATCACCGCCCAGGGCGCCGCCGAGGTCCTCGCCGCCGCCCGCTCCGTCGTCATCACCCCCGGATACGGCATGGCCGTCGCCCAGGCCCAGTACCCGGTCGCGGAACTCGCCTCCAAGCTCCGCGCCCAGGGCGTCGACGTCCGCTTCGGCATCCACCCCGTCGCCGGCCGCCTGCCCGGCCACATGAACGTCCTGCTGGCCGAGGCCAAGGTGCCGTACGACATCGTCCTGGAGATGGACGAGATCAACGGCGACTTCGCCGACACCGACGTCGTCCTCGTCATCGGCGCCAACGACACCGTCAACCCGGCCGGCGCCGAGGACCCCGGCAGCCCCCTCGCCGGCATGCCCGTCCTCACCGTCTGGGAGGCCGGCCAGGTCATCGTCTTCAAACGCTCCATGGCCTCCGGCTACGCGGGCGTCCAGAACCCCCTCTTCTTCCGCCCCAACACCACCATGCTCTTCGGCGATGCCAAGGACCGCGTGGAGGACATCGTCAGCGCCCTGTGACCCCGCCCCGCGCCGCCCCCCGCCGGAAGGCGGCGGTATCGTCGGCGACGGCCGAGGGGACGGCGACGGGGAGGACGGCGGCATGGGCGTACGGACGGCGGGGCCGGCGTGGGCCGAGGCAGGACTCGGCCACGGGAGCCCCAAGTTCCCGCTCGCCGTCGAAGGACCCGTGTGGAGACTGGTCGACCGGCTCGTGCCCGGCGTCTCCAGCGTCACCAAGTACGCGCGCTACTACACCCTCTACGCCGCCGTCGCCGCCGAGGCCGGACGGCGGAGCCTCGACGCCGTGGAGTGCCGCGCGCTGCTGCGCCGCGCGGAGGCACTGCTCGCGGCCGCCCAGATCAGCCGCTCGCCCGACGGCATCCCCGCCGGACTCTTCCCGCACGGCCACGACGGCGTCCGCCCGGCACTCTCGCCGGACGACGGCCTCGACCTGGACCGGGCGGCGCGGGACTACTCGCCCCGCGCCTGGGGCTTCTGGTCCCAGTACACCGCGCCGGCCCAGATCCTCGGCATCGTCGAGGCCGGCGGGGAAGGGCTCCGGCCCGGACGCCACCCCTGCCCCGCCGAGGTGCGCGAACTCTTCGCGCCCCTCCTCGCCCTCGCCGCGGCCGGGCGGCCCGCGGCCCGGCCCGCCGAACTCGCCGAGGCCGGAAGGGCCGCGCTCGGCGAGCCCTGCGAGGCCGAACGGGAATGGCTCGCCGCCCTGCTGACCGCCACGGCCGGAGGGACCCACCGGGCGGACGCCTGGGAGGCCACCGACCGGACACGGCGCGCCACCCTGCGGGTGCTCGCCCGCTCCGTCGTCCTGCACGGCGGCGACTCGCCCGCCATGGCCCTGAGGGAGACCGTGGCCTTCGGCCCGCTCCTCGCCGAGGACCCCGTCCTCTCCGCGATACCCGAGGCCGCGGCCTGGCGGGGGCTGCTGCTGCGCCACTACTCCGTATCCGCCTGGCGCCGCCTGTGGGCCGACCTCGTGGCCGAGGTCGGCGCCGACGACGGTCCGGACGGCGGACGGGACCGGTCGGCGGCCGACCTCCGCGACTGGCTCTGCGACCGCGTGCCCGACGGGACCGTCGCCCGGGCGCTCGACGAACTCGGCCCCGTCCAGGACCACTTCGGACACCCCCTCCCGGTGGAACGGCAACTCCTGGACGACCGGGGCCGCGCGGAACCCTGGCGGGACGTCCTCGTCCTCCTCACCGGCGGCCTGCGCGCCCGGCGAGCCGAGACCGGCACACACCCCACCGACCGGCGCTCCGCCGCCGTCCGGCGCGCCTTCCTCGGCGACCGCAAGGAGTTCCTCGACCCGAGGTGGACGGCGGGCCTGCTGCGCGAGTACGAGCTCCGCCCGGCGCGCGACCTGGCCTCCCGCCTCGTCGACGACATGCTGGCCCAGTCCCGCCGGGTCGCCCTGCGCAAACTGCGCGTCGACCCCAGGACCGGCGGCTACCGGCTCTTCTCCCGCCTGCACCTGCGCGACGACGACCGCTACTACCGGCTCGGCGAGGAGTCGAAGGCGGAGATCGGCCTCCGCGTCCACCCGCTCGCCTCGGTCGCCCGGCAGCTCGGCCTCCTCACCGCCGACACCGCCCGGGGCGGCGCACTGACCCTGACGGACCACGCACGCACGAGCCTGGACGTGATGCCATGACCACCGCGGTGCACACCGGATACGCCTCACCCGTCTCCCTCCTGGGGGACTGGGAGAACGACGGCAAGGGGCCCCTGCGCGAGTTCCTCGTGCTCGGCTACACCACCGACCTCCCCTTCCTGGAGGCCGTCGCCGTGCCGAGGGCCCGCGCGCTCGGGGCCCGCGTCGCGATCCTGGGCGACGCCGGGCACGCCCTGCACGAGGCCGTCGACGTCCGCCTGGCCGGACGCGGCTACCTCCACGGCGTCGCCTCCTGCCACGGCGCCTTCCACCCGAAACTGGCCCTGCTCCTCGGTGACGACGCCTGCCGCGTCGCCATCGGCTCCGGCAACCCGACCCCGTCGGGCTGGGGCGCCAACGACGAACTGTGGACCGTCGTCGCCACCGACGACGGGGCCTCCCACCCCCTGCTCGCCGACCTCGCGGACTGGCTGGACTCTCTGCCGGACGCCGTCGCCATGACCCCGTGGTGGGCGGACCACCTGCGTCACCTCGCCGAACTGCTGACCGTCCTGCACTGCGAGGCCCCGCCCACCGACACCGAGGGACCCGAGGTGGAGCTGGCGCACAACCTGTGGACGCCCCTGATCGACCGGCTCCCCGAGCGTCCGGTCGACGAACTCCGCCTGTACGCCCCCTTCGTGGACCCCTCGGGAGAACTGCTCCGCCTCCTGCGCGAGCGGATGTCCCCCGCGGACATCACCCTCGGCATCCAGCGCCGCTGGTCCCGCTACGACTCCGACGGCGTGCGCAGGGCCTTCGAAGGACACCCCGCCGCCCGGGTGCGCGAGCTCGCCGAGACCCGGACGCGCCACGGCAAGCTCGTCGAGTGGCGCGTCGGCGACACCTGGCACGCCCTCACCGGAAGCCCCAACCTGACCCGGGCGGCCCTCGCCCGCGCGGTGGGCGACGCCACCGGGACGACGGCGGAAGGACCGGCCCGCAACTGCGAACTCGCCGTCATCGCCCACGACACCGCCCCGCTGCTGCCGGACGTGGGCCCCGTACGACCCGTCCGGGAACTCACCGGATCCACCGTCACCCCCCAGGACGCGACGGAGCGGCCCCCGGCGCTCGTCCTGCTCGGCGTGCGCGAGCACGGCCTCCTTCTGGAGGCCGTGCTCGGCCGCCGCCCCGCCGGCCAGGAGGTCACCGTCGAGATCTCCACGGACGGAGGCGCGCCCGGCTCGTGGCACCCGATCGGACCGATCCCGGCCGACCGGGACACCGGCACCTTCCCGTGGACCGGCGCCCCCGGCGCCGCCGTACGGGCGAGATGCCTCCTCGCCGACGGCACGTACGTCGAATCCGCCGCCGCCTTCCTCTACGACCCCGAGGGCTGCGCACCGCGCGGCGCCGCCGGCACCGTGCCGCGCCTCTCCGGCGACCACACCGCCGACGAGCTGTTCCGCGACCCGGCGGCCGCGCGGCGCTTCGAGCAGGACGTCACCCGGCTGCGCGAACTCGTCGTCACGGACGCGGCGGCGCGTGCGGCGGGTCCGGGCGGCGCGGCGCACGCGACCGTGGCCGACTGCCTCCGGGCCCTGGGGCCCGCGCTCACCGAGCTCGCCTTCGGCCCCCTCGCGTCGGACCTCCCGCGGCTGCCGCAGGCACCGGCCGCACGCGGCTGGCGGATCTCCGAGTACCTCGCCGCCGACGCGGAGGACGAGACGCCCGAAGCGGGCCAGGACCCCGAGGCGGAGGAGGACGCCTCCGCGCTCCCCGACAGCGCCCGCGAGCAGGCCCGCGCGTGGATCGCCGGACTGGCCCGCAGACTGGCCGCCGAGGCCGGCGACGACACGGCCGCCCGCGCCCGCCCCTGGTCCGTGCCCACCACCCTCCTCGTCACCGCCCTCCACCTGCAACTCCTCGCCGCCGGTGCCTGGGACGAGAACGACTACGGCTGGCGGCCCGTCACCGCCGACCTCCTGCACGCCCTCGACGCGGCGGACGACGACGTGCCCGACGAGCAGCGGCAGCGGCTCGACGCGGTGACCGCCGTGTGCGTGTCCCTCCTCGGACTCCACGGCGACCTCGAAGGCCCGGACGCGGACCCGCTCGCGGCGGCCGCCTGGAGCCTCGCCCGTACGGCCGTGGCCCGCGCCGAGCCGGAGCACGCGGCCGACCTCTGCCTGCCGCCGGGCCGCAGGGGCGCCCCCGTGGCCACCGAGGCCGACGTGGAGGCCCTCGCCAAACGCGCCCGCGACGTACCCGACCCCGTCGCCGAGGCGCACCGCGCCCTCGAAGCCGCCCACGTGGGCGCGACCTACGAGAACGGGGTCTGGGAACTCGCCGGCGAGTTCAGCAACCCGCAGGCGGCCTGTGCGAAGGCCGTCACCCTCCTCGCCGCCCTCCGGCCGGGCCCCGTCCTGGCCCGCGCCCACGCCCGGGGCACCGGCGTCCCCTGCTTCATGGCCTGGTCGAGGCCCCTCCTCATCCGCCAGCGCGGACGGCAGTGGACCGCCTTCCGCATCACCGCCCCCGCCACCCCCCTCGCCACCTTCCAGTCCGCCGCCCCCCGCCCCACCGCGCAGGGCGACGAGGCCCGCCGCGGTCTCGGCCCCCTCCTCGACGAGGCCGGCCTCGACCCGGTGAGCGTCTTCCTCCACCTCCAGCAGTCCCCGGCGGCGCGCTGACGCGGCCGTCGCACGGCCCGCGCCCGGCGGGGTCCGTCAGTCGGGCCCGCTCCAGTCGAACGGGAAGTACTTGCTCGACCTGCCGGTGCGCTCCCAGGCGAAGCCGAAGGCGTCGGCGCGGTCGACGGTGGCCCGCCCCCAGGTGGCGACCTGCCCCGGCCCCACCTCGGCGCCCGGGGCGTTGAGGACCTGGACGCGGGCGCCGTCCGGGGTGGTCGGGCCGGTGAGCGCCTCGGCTTCCGCCGTGACCCGGCCCGGGATCTCGGCCCGCCACGTGGAGAGGTCCTCGTCGATCTCGACGTGGATCGGGGCGACGTCCATGCCCCGCATCTCGGGGTGGAACATCGCCCCGAACTCGGCCGGCCATCCGCCGGCCTCCCCGCCGAAGACGGTGCCGAGCGCGGCCCGCTGCCGGTCGTCGGCCCGGTCGTCCAGGAAGACCGCCGCGTACGGCTCGGTGTGCGTACCGGCCCACGGATTGCCCTCGAACGACCCGAGCATCACCACATTGAGGTCGTCGAGGCGCACGTCGCCGAAGTTGCCCTCGCGGATGTGCCAGACCAGGACGCCCTCGCAGTCGCCGTACGTCGGGGGCTGCGCGAACGTGCACGGGCACGGGATCGCGCACTTGCACACGTCGAACCAGTCGCCGGCCAGGTGCCAGCGCGTGCCGCCGGTGGCCTGCTCAGTCATGTCGCTGCCTCCAGCCGAGCCCCGAGGAGCTCACTCGGAGTGGCGAGACCGCGTCCCGGGCGCGCACCCGGGTGTCGGGGTGCGGCCTCCCTTCCAGCTTGCACCCGATGCTCCCGGCGGTAAACCCGCGGGCCGCCGGTCACGGCCCCGGAGCCTCACCCCGTGCGCACGCGGGATCACATGTCGTCCATCGGCGGCATCGAACCCTCCAGCCCCGGCAGCATCCAGTCCTGGAACGGCGCGAGGACCGCCAGGACGAGGAAGGCGACGCCCACGACCCGGCCGAGCAGGACGCCGCGGGACCACAGCTTCTCCACGAAGATCACCAGGGCGAGTCCCGCCATCGCCGCCACGTTCATCACGCCCAGCGGTACGAGCACGACCATCAGCCCCGCACAGCAGCCGACGCAGTACACCCCGTGGTGGACGCCCACCCGGAGGTCCCGGGCCGGTCCCCGGAACCCGGCGTAGCGCACCAGGTGCCCCATCGGGTCACGGCAGTGCCGCAGGCAGACGTTCTTCAGGGGGCCGAGCTGGTACAGCCCGGCGAGCAGGAAGGCGACCGCGCCGATCCAGCGCCCGGCCGTGGGGTGATCGTCGACCAGCCCGCCGGTGAGCGCCAGCGCCGCGTAGGCGAGCAGCCCGAAGGCGGTCCACACGAGCAGGTACCCGCACACGAACGCGACGGTCCGTCCGGTCCGGGTCCACCCCGAGGACCGACGGCCGATCCCGCGCACCCAGCTGATGGCCACCGGAGCCATGGACGGCAGCATCATGGCCGCCATCATCGTCACCCACAGCAGCAGGAACAGCGGCAGCGCCATCCCCATCGTGCCGGGCTCCACCCCCATGTCCCGCGCCTGACCGATGGTCAGCACCCAGGCGGGCACCGCGATCAGCACGACCAGGCCCCAGGCCGCCGCCAGCTCCCGCTTCGGCAGCAGCCCCCCTCCGTCCCCGGTCGGCCCGACCGGCCGGGCGGGTACGAGGGCGGGGCTCCGGCTCCGACGCATCGACGCGCCTTTCTGCGGCTCCTTCCAGCACAGCACACGTCCCGGCGCGACGCGACCGGGTACGGGTCCGCCCCGGCCGGCACCACGTGGGGCCTTCCGGGGCGGAGGGAGGGGTGGGTCACGGGGATCCGTGACCCACCCGGTCACACCTTGTCGATGGTCAGGGTGATCATCGAGCGGATCGCGGTGTAGGTGCCGACGGCCGCCGTGTTGCCGACGAGCTCGGCGCTGCGGTCCGCGCCGTAGACGTCGAGGTTCAGCAGGACGGCTTCCTCCCGGCCGTCGCCTTCGAGGTCGGCGGTGAGGAACTCGCGGGCGCCCAGGGCGTCGTAGGAGGCCACGGCCGCGGGGTAGCGGGCGCCCGAGGTGAGGAGCGACGCGTCGTAGACCGACGCGAAGGTGTCGCCGCCGGCCACGACGAGGCGTCGGCCGTCCGGGCCCGTGACGAGGGCGCTGCTGCGGATCTCGCCGAGGGTGAGGACCTGCTGGTAGGCGGCCGGGTCGCCCGAGTAGGTCCGCAGGGCGACGAGGCTGCTGCCGATCAGGCCCTCGGGGGCCGTGTACCAGTTGGCGAGGGTGGCGTAGCCGCCCGCCTGGGACTCGTGCAGCACCGCGCCGGTGCGGCTGTTGCGGATCTGGACCATGTTGGCCAGCTGGTTGGGCGGGAGCTGGGTGGAGTCCCCGCGGATCACGTAGGTGAAGACCACCGCGTGGCCGTCGGCGTAGGGGATGCCGGGGGCGGCGAAGGTGCCGGCGCGCAGCGGGATGCCGAGGACGGCGCCGGTGGTGCCGGTGGCGGGTGCCTTCTGGGTGAACGACCAGGTGACCGAGCCGTCCGTGCCGTCGAGCGCGACCCCGCCCACGGGGACGCCGGCCGTGTTCCCCGGGTTGAGCCCCCGGGTCTGGTACTGGGCGTAGACCTTGCCCTCGGAGGCCGACAGGTCGGCGAAGGCCGGGGTGCCGATCTCCGCGGGGGCGGCCCACTCCCACTTGAGGGCGCCGGTGCCCTCGTAGGCGCGGACCTTGTCGGTGGCCACGGCCACCTCGGCGGCGCCGTCGCCGTCGAGGTCGGAGGCGACGACGTTGCGGACGTACTCGCCGCCGCCGTCGATGACGGTGAGCACCTTGCCCGTGGCGGCGTCCACGACCGCCGCGGCCGTGTCGGCGGCGACGATCAGCTCGTCGCGGCCGTCGCCGGTGGTGTCGGCCTTGACGATCTGGTCGACCCGCCCGGGCAGGACGGCCGTCCACAGTCGCTTCGGTGTGCCCGCGGCCATGGACGGGCCGTCGTAGGCGAACAGACCGCGGGAGACGCCGCCGACGACGACGTCCTGCTTCCTGTCTCCGGTGAGGTCGAGGGCGACGCCCGAGGAGACCGGCCCCTGCATCGGGGTGACGCTCTCCTCCTTGCCGTTGGCCAGGTGGTAGACGTGGACGTTCTGGTGGGTGTCGACGGTCCGCAGCCGCCAGCCGCCGCCCTTCTTGTACGCCTGCGCGCCGATCTGGGAGGCGACGATCCCGCGCTTCTCCCACTTCACGGCGCCGTTCTTGCCGGCGAGGACCGCGAGGCGGGCGTAGTGGGCCCCGCCGCGGTTGGCGGCGAGGGTCGAGTCCCGGTCGTCCAGGTACGAGGCGACGATCCTGCCGTCGACGGCCTTGAGCTGCCACGGGGTGCTGACGTCCGCGCCGCTGTTCTCGGACGGCTTGACCGTGCGCGCCCAGAGCGGGGAGGCGTCGTCGCCGTCGAGGGCCCGGATGCTGCTGGAGTCGACGAACGGGCCCGCCGTGCCGACGGTCGCCTCGGCGACGGTGTACTCCGGCCTCGCGTCGCCCTGGATGTCGCCGATCTCCAGCGCCGTGGCCAGGGCGTTGACGCGGGTGGTCAGGGTGGTGCGGGTGCCGTCGGCGGGGTCGTACGAGGCGATCTGGTACGACATGCCCTCGTTGTAGTCCGACTGCTCCAGGGCGACGATCCGGTCCCGGGCGGGGTCGAGGCGCAGCTGGCGGACGTAGTTCCGGCCCGACGTCTCCCAGCGGAGGCTGCCGTCCGCGGTGTCGATGACGAGGGTGTGGCCGCTGGGCGTGCGGTCGGGGGCGTACCGCAGGGCCTGGTTCCAGGAGGCGGCGACGAGGCCGTCGCCGATCGGCTCCAGGGACCCCCAGGAGACGCCGGTGTACGTGCCCGCGTCGTACGTCCAGGTGTCGGCGGGCGTGAGCCGGCCGTCGGCGTACGAGAAGCGGATGCCGTTGAGCGTGGTCTTCGAACCGGCCGGCGAGTTGAGGTTGTAGTACGCCGAGTCGGCGACCACGAGGGTCTTGCCGACCAGCTCGACGTTGTACGCGCCGGCGTACAGCTTCGACCAGAGGGTCCTGCCGGTGGAGCCGTCGAGCACGGTGACGAAGGTGCCGTTGGGCAGGGTCGAGCCCGGCGAGGTGAACGGCCGGTAGGGCTGCACGCCGACCTTCGCGGTGAAGACGAGGTCGTCGACGCCGTCGCCGGTCAGGTCGCCGGTCGCGTAGCCGTCGTCGGAGGACGCGGAGAACGGGCTGACCGCGTTGAATCCCATGACGATCGCCGCCGGGTACGGCTCCTTGGCGCCGCGGGGGGTCGGGGTGACCTGCCAGTCGGTGTGCAGCGAGCCCGAGTCCCGCTTCCACAGCTGCCTGCCGTCGGCGCTCATGCGCTGGACGACGCCCAGCGCGTGGACGGTGAAGTAGTCGCCGGCCGCGCCGCCGACCGCGATCGTCCTGGCGGCGCCCTGGACGCCCTCGACGGCCGAACGGTTCGTCATCTTGAGGGTCCCGGAGGCGGCGGTGCCGCTCTCCGTGCCGGTGGTCGCGGCGTCGGCCGTGTCGGCGCTCTCGGCGGCCTCCCGCGCGGCCCTGGCGGTGTCGAGCGCGTCGACCCCGGCGGCCGCGGTGGTGCCGTCGCCGTCGACGTCCGGCTGGAAGCGGCCCGCCAGTGTCGCGGCCTGGGTGTCGGTGAGGGTCAGGAGCCCGGAGTCGTCGGCCTGGGCGACGGCCGGGACGGCGCCGAGGGCCAGTCCGGCGGCGACCAGGGCGGAGGCGAGGCGCAGGCCCCGTCGGTCGATGCTGCTCATCACGCGCCCTTCGGGGTGAAGCGGATTGCGGTGGCGTCGCTGAGGACGGCGGAGTCGAAGGAGTGGCCGAGGCCGTCGGTGCCGGCCTGGTTCTCGATGCCGGTGGTGGCGGAGGCGCCCCGCTGGAGCGGGTTCGAGCCGATGCCCTTGTACTGGAGGGTGACGGCGCCGGTCGCCTCGTCGAAGACGGCCTCGAAGGAGATCCGGACCGAGGGGGCGGCGACGAAGGCCGCGTTGTTCCAGACGACGGCGAAGCGGCGGGCGCCGGGGGTGCCGGTGGTGGCGGTCTGGACGCTGGACTTCTTGTCCAGGACCAGGTCGTCCCAGAAGGCGGCGACGACGCCGTGCGGCTGGGTGGTGCTGGGCAGGGCGGTGTTGGCGTAGTCGCCCAGGCGCGGTGCGAGGAAGTTGACCAGGCCGTTGGTGGTGACGGACGCGCGGGTGTAGGCGGTGCCGTAGTGGCGCACCGGGAAGGGCAGGGACACGGTGGTCGCGTCCTCGTCGCCGGTGAGGGCGACCTTGGTGCCGCCCGCGATCCAGGAGGAGGCGACCGGGGCGCAGCTGTACGTGCCGCCCGCGTCGGTGCGGTTCGGCAGGCGCACGGTGGCGGTCTCGTCCCCGTCGACGGTGAGCGGCTGGGCGGCGGGGCCGTTGCAGCGGACCGGGGCGGCGGGGGCGGCGGTGAGGGTGAAGGCGCCTTCGGCGACGTCCGGGACGGTGAAGCGGCCGGAGGCGTCGGTGGTGACGGCGGCGACGGGCGTCCCCGCGACCTTCACGGTGGCGCCGGGGAGCGGCTTGCCGGTGACGTCCAGGACGGTGCCGGTGAGGGCGTGGTGCGGGACGGCGTCGAGCGCGAAGTCCTTGGTGGTGTCGCCGCCGGCGGTGACCTCGAACCCGGTCTGGCCCGCGGCGGCGTAGCCGTAGCCGCCGAGGGTGAGGGCGTAGTCTCCGGCGGGCAGGGTCAGCCGGTACGAGCCGTCGGCCCTGGTGGTGACGGTGCGGGTGGCCGCGTCGCCGGTCGCCTTGACGGCGATGTCGCCGAGCGGGGCGCCGGTGGCCCCGTCGGTGACGCGGCCGGTGACGACGGCGGCGGTGTGCGGGGCGGCGTCGACGGCGCCGAGGATGTCGAGCTTGCCCTCTCCCCAGACGTTGTTCATCCCGGCGGTGCCGCCGCAGTGGGTGTCGTCGACGTCGCGGGCGGCGCCGTTCAGCAGCGCGCGGGTGGCGTCGATGTCACCGACCAACGAGGGGGCCTCGGACCACAGCAGGGCGACGGCGCCCGCGACGTGCGGCGTGGCCATCGACGTGCCGTTGATGGTGTTGTACGTCGAACCCGGCCACGTGGAGCGGATGTTGACGCCCGGCGCGGAGATGTTCGGCTTCGCCGAGCCGTCGACCAGGGAGGGGCCGAAGCCGGAGAAGGAGGCGATCTTCCCGGTGGAGTCGTAGGCGCCGACGCCGTACGAGGGGGCCTGGGAGCCGGGCGCGTGGGCGGTGGAGCAGGTCGTGCCGTCGCCGTCGTTGCCGGCGGCGAAGGCCTCGAAGATGCCGGCGGAGTTCCACGCCTCGACGATGTCCTGGTAGAAGGTGGTGTCACCGCCGCCCCAGGAGTTGTTGACGATGTTCGGCGCCAGGTCCGGGCGCGGGTTCTGCCCGTTGCGGTCCGTCGGCGCGAGGATCCACTGCCCGGCGGCGAGCAGCGACGCGTCGGAGCAGGACTTGGACTCGCAGCCCTTGGCGGCGATCCAGGTGGCGCCGGGCGCGACGCCGGCCCCGCCGGAGGCGACCATGGTGCCCATGGTGTGGGTGCCGTGGCCGTTGTTGTCGCAGGGGGTGCCGCCGGTGCCGCACTGGCCGGTCGGGTCGTACCAGTTGTAGTCGTGGCTGAAGGCGCCGTCGCCCAGGTTGCCGCGGTAGTTGCCGACGAGCGCCGGGTGGTCGTACTGCACGCCCGAGTCGATGTTGGCGATGACGACGCCCTCGCCGCGGTCGCCGTACTGGTCCCAGACCTGGTCGGCCCGGATGTCCGCGACGCCCCACTCCGGGGTGGCGTCACCGGCGGCCCCGGCGGCGGTCGCGGAGCCGGCGGCACCGGTGTCCCGGGAGGCGGCCTCGACGCCGTCGAGGCGGTACGTCCGCTCCTTGACGATGCTCGCCACGTCCGCCCGGCCGGCCAGCTCCTCGACGACGGCCTTGTCGTCGGTGGTCACCAGCAGGGTGTTGGCGATCCAGTACGACTCGTACCCGACCTTCTTGCGGTCCAGGAACGCGCGCAGCGGCTTCTGGCTGTCCGCCGCCTCCGTCCGGAGGGCCTCGAAGGCGGACTTCGCCCGGGCGCCGTGCCCCTTCGCGCGCTTCGCGGTGGAGAGGTCGGCCTGGTCCTTGAGGACGACGAAGAACCGTGACCGCTCGCCGGCCGAGACGGCGTCGAGCACGGCGGCGTCGACGCGGGCCTGCCGCGGGGCGGAGGCGGCGGCGGACTGGGGGAGCACGACGGCCGAACCGCCGAGCACGGCGGCGAGGGTGACCGCCGCCCACGCGCCGCCCCGGCGCCGGGGTGTGCGGGAGACATTCATCAAAGGGAACTCGCTTCTCCGAAACGGGGGGACCGCCGGTCCGGCAGGTGGTTCTCACCAGCGGGGACCGAGCGCTGCCACACGCTAGGAGGGCCGCGTTACTGAGGCATTACCGGGAATTCCGGGGGCGCCGGCCGGTGGGACGTGATCATGAGGGCCGCACCCGGCGGGCCCTCCGCGCGACCCCCGGGGCGGGGCCGTGGCCTAGAGTGCGAGGGTGGCGTCGTACAGCATTGGGCAGGCCGCGCGGCTGCTCGGAGTGAGTTCGGAGACCGTTCGCCGGTGGGCGGACGGCGGCAGGCTGGCCATGGTGCGCGACGGCGCCGGCCGACGGGTGATCGAGGGTGTGGCCCTGGCCCGTTTCGCCCAGGAGCGAGGCGCCGGGCTGCACGCGGTGCCCGAGGACGACGTGCCGACGTCGGTGCGGAACTCCTTCGTCGGGATCGTGACCGGCGTCCGCGTGGACGACGTGGCCGCGCAGGTGGAGGTGCAGTCGGGCCCGCACCGGCTGGTGTCCCTGGTGACCCGCGAGGCGGTCGAGGAGCTGGCGCTGGAGGTCGGCGTCACGGTGACGGCCCGGGTGAAGTCGACCAGCGTCCACATCGACCTGCCCTGAGCCGCTCGCGGCGTCAGCGGCTCAGCAGCGCGGCGCGCAGGTCCACCCGGTCGTCGAGGCGGGACAGGTCGCGGCCGGTGAGGGTCTCGATGCGTGCGACGCGGTAGTGGACGGTGTTGACGTGGACGTGGAGGGCCTCCGCGGTCCGCGTCCAGGAGCAGTCGTGCGCCAGGAACACCTCCAGGGTCTCCAGGAGCATGGCGGCCGACCCTCGTCCGGCTCTCGTCAGGGGGCCCAGGACGGTCTCGCGGTAGATCTCGCGCACGTGCCCGGGGACGCCGGCGAGGAGCATCTCCAGCCCGTCGAGATCACGCAGGCGTGCGACCCGCGGTGACGACGGCGCCGAGGTACGGGTCCCGGCGAGGGCGTGACGGGCTTGTGCGAGGGCGGTGTTCAGGGCGGTCGCGGCGACGGGCTCGCTCAGGCCGACGCGCCAGGCGCTCTCCGGACGGCAGGACCGGATCAGCTCCGCGACCTCGCGCAGACGTTCCGTCGTCACGTGCGTCGTGTCGTCGCCGTGCGCGAGGACGGCCGTCGCCGCGTCGTCGTCGCCGAGGGCGACGGCGAACGGGGTGGACGGGAGGTGTCCGAGGGCCTCGGTGAGCGCGGCGACGCCGTCGGCCCCGGCGTTCCCGTCCGGTTCCAGAGCGGCGGCGACGACCGTGTAGGAGGGCCGGCCGGCCAGCCCGCAGGAGGCCAGCGCGCGCTGGAGGCGGCCGGGGTCGGCGCGGAGCGTGCCGATGGCCTCCAGCAGCCGGCCGGCCGCGGGGCCTCGCTCGGCCCGTCCCCTGTCCTCCCGTCGCCGGTGGCGGCCCAGGAGTTCGGCTATCTCCTGGAGGATCTTCGGCGGCACCCGTCCCTCCTCGGGCAGGTGCAGGTACCAGGTGTCGAAGTCGGTTCCCTCCGCCTCGATCCGCAGCGTCGTGCCCCGCGCGCCGGCCAGCGCCTTCAGGGACTCCCTCGCGGGGAGCCCGGTGGCGGCGCCGGTGCGGGCGACGGTACGGCCCGAGGCGGTGAGGAGGTGGCAGACCGGCGTGCCGAGGTGGGCGAAGGCGCGGTCGAGGAGTTCGCCGGCCGTCGCGCGGTGCTCCAGGGCGCGGTCGAGATCGAGGCGGACGTTCTCCGGCAGGGCGTGGTGGCTCGCGGGGTGGCGGTTGAGTTCGGCCCACTGGCGCAGGTAGACGGCTTCGGTGATGGCCCGGAAGCTGGTGTGCGGGGGCACGGCGACGAGCGGGACGCGATGCCTGCGGCAGGCGTCGAGGAGTTCGCGCGGCACGTGGCCGTGGGTCTCCTCGCCGGCCAGCAGCGCCACGGCCCCCGCCTCGCGCAGGGCGGAGACGAAGCGGTCGGTCTTGGCGGCGCCGCCGTCGCGGCTCCACCAGACGAGCCCGCTCAGGACGACCTCTCCCGGCTGGAGGAAGCGCGCCGGGTCCTCCAGATCGGTCGCGGTGACCCCGGCGATCTCTTGGCCGAGCAGCGCCTCGTCGCCCCAGACGAGGGAGAGGTCCAGGCGGTCGAGGCGGAGGAGGTGGTCGACGTGCATATGAGGCTCCTTGCGCAGTCGCGGGCCATGCCCGCACTCACATTCACGAGGCAGGTGTGAGTCGGTGCATCGTAAATGCCCGGGCTCTTGTCGAAAATGCCTCTTGGTTGATCATCCAGCGGGGAGGGCTGACCGATGGATGTTTTCCGGGTCCCCGTCCAGTCGTGCAGGGGGGCCGCGCCGGGCTTCACTGGCCTGAAGACATCGGCCGGGAGGCAGGGGCGGCATGGATCTGAACACGATCACGGACGTCAGGGACGCGCGGACGCGCGAGCCCTGGCGGCCCGGGGACGCGTGGCTGGGCGGCGGGACGTATCTGTTCTCCGAGCCCCAGCCGCGCCTGCGGCGGCTGGTCGACCTGAGCCGGATGGACTGGGAGCCGCTCACCCGGCACCCGGACGGTTCGCTGGAGATCGCCGCGACCTGCACCATCGCCCAACTGTCCCGCCACGGCAGGCGCTTCCTGGACGCCCCGGCGGCCCCGCTCGTCGAACAGTGCTGCCGGGCCTTCCTCGCCTCCTTCAAGATCTGGAACATGGCGACCGTCGGCGGGAACCTGTGCAACGGCCTCCCCGCCGGGCCGATGATCTCGCTCACCGCCGCCCTGGACGGCAGCTGTCTCCTCATGGCCCAGGACGGGTCGACGCGCGAGGTGAAGGTGGCCGACTTCATCCGGGGCGCGGGGGTGAAGGACCTGGCGGAGGGCGAGCTGCTGCGGTCGGTGACGCTCCCCGGGCGGGCGCTGGAGTGCCGTACGGCCTTCCGGCAGGCGTCGCTGTACGGGCTGGGCCGCTCCGGCGCCCTGGTGATCGGAACGCTCGACCCGGTGGACGGGTCGATGGCGGTGACGGTGACCGCCGCCACCACCCGCCCGTTCCGCTTCTGGTTCCCGCTGCCGCCGACCGCCGGGCGGCTTCGCGCGGTGATCGACGCGGCGGTGACCGGGCCCGAATGGTTCGACGACATCCACGGACTGCCCGAGTGGCGCAGGCACATGGGCCTGCGCCTCGCCGAGGAGGTCCGCCGCGAACTGACCCACACCCCCGGGGAAGGTGCCCGATGAGCTTCGACATCCAGGTCAACGGACGCCCGTTCGACACCGAACCGCGCGCCGGCCAGTGCCTGCGCACCTACCTCCGGGAGCGGGGCTGGTTCGGCGTGAAGAAGGGCTGCGACGCGGGCGACTGCGGCGCCTGCACCGTGCACGTCGACGGCGAACCGGTGCACAGCTGCCTCTACCCGGCGGTACGGGCCGAAGGCCGGGCGGTGACGACCGTGGAGGGACTCGCCTCCCCGGACGGCGAACTCCACCCCGTCCAGCAGAGGTTCCTGGACGCCCAGGGCTACCAGTGCGGCATGTGCACGGCCGGGTTCCTGATGACGACGGCCGCCCTGGAGGCCGAGCGCGGCACCCCGCACGACGACGGCAAGCTGGACGACCTGCCCCGGGCGTTCAAGGGCAACATCTGCCGCTGCACCGGCTACCGGGCGATCGAGGACGCCGTCCGGGGCGTCCGGCACGTCGAACGGCCCGGCGCCGGAAAGGCGGTCGGCCGGAACGTCGCCGCCCCCGCCGGCCCCCAGGTCGTGACCGGCACGGCCCGCTACACCTTCGACGTCGAGGTCCCCGGCCTGCTCCACATGAAGCTGCTGCGCTCCCCGCATCCGCACGCCCGGATCCTCGCGATCGACACGTCGGCCGCGCTGCGCGTCCCCGGCGTCGTCGCCGTCCTCACCCACGAGGACGCCCCGGACACCCTGTACTCCTCCGCCCGCCACGAACACCCCACCGAGGACCCCGACGACACCCGCGTCCTCGACGACGTGGTGCGGTACGTCGGACAGCGCGTCGCGGCCGTCGTCGCCGACAGCGAGCAGGCCGCGGAGGAGGGCTGCCGCAGGATCGAGGTGACGTACGAGGAACTCCCGTACGTCGTCGACCCGGAGGAGGCGATGCGCCCCGGCGCCCCCGTGATCCACGCGGGCAAGGGGCCGGAGGTCCGCATCGCCCGGGTCGAGAACAACGTGGCGGGCGAGGTCCACGGCGAGATCGGCTCCGTCGAGGACGGCTTCGCCGAGGCGGACGTCGTGTACGAGGAGACCTTCCGCACCCAGCGGGTGCAGCACGCCAGCCTGGAGACCCACGGCTGCGTCGCGTACTTCGAACCGAAGGAGGACGGCACGGGCGAACGCCTCACGGTCCGCTCCTCCACCCAGACGCCGTTCCTGACCCGGCGGGCGCTGTGCGCGCTGTACGGCCTGCCGGAGGACGAGGTCCGGGTGATCGCGGGCCGGGTCGGCGGCGGCTTCGGCGGCAAGCAGGAGATGCTCACCGAGGACGTCGTGACGCTCGCCGCCCTGAAGCTGCGCCGGCCGGTGAAGCTGGAGTACACCCGCGCCGAACAGTTCTACGGAGCCACCACCCGGCACCCCTTCACCATCGGCATCAAGGTCGGGGCCCGCGCCGACGGCACGCTGACCGCCGTCCAGATGCGGGTGGTGGCCAACACCGGCGCCTACGGCAACCACGGCCCGGCGGTGATGTTCCACAGCGTCGGCGAGTCCTTCGCCGTCTACCGCGCCCCGCACAAGAAGGTCGACGCCTACTCCGTCTACACCAACGTCGTCCCGGCCGGCGCCTTCCGCGGCTACGGCCTCGGCCAGGTCACCTTCGCCGTCGAGTCCGTCATGGACGAGCTGGCCCGCCGTCTCGGCACGGACCCGCTGGTCCTCCGGGAGAAGAACATCATCGGGCCCGGGGACGCGATGCACAGCCCGATCGGCGAGGAGGAGGACCTGTACATCGCCTCCTACGGGCTCGACCAGTGCCTGTCCGTCGTCCGGAAGGCGATGGCCGAGGACCGCAGCGCCGAGGACGCCCCCGAGGGGTGGCTGGTCGGGCAGGGCACCGGCATGGCGATGATCGCCACCGGGCCGCCCGGCGGCCACTACGCCGACGCCCGCGTCTCGCTCCTGGAGGACGGGACGTACGACATCGCCGTCGGCACCGCCGAGTTCGGCAACGGCACCACCACCGTCCACGAACAGATCACCGCCGGCGCCCTGAACACCACCGAGGACCGGATCGCCGTCCGCCAGTCCGACACCGACGTCGTCCGCCACGACACCGGCGCCTTCGGTTCCGCCGGCACCGTCGTCGCCGGCAAGGCCGTCCTCCTCGCCGCCACCTCCCTCGCCGAGCGGCTGCGGACCCTGGCCGCCCGCCACACGGGCGTGGCCCGGCACCTGTGCGTCCTCGGCGCCGAGTCCGTCGACTGCGCCGGCCGGCTCGTCACCCTCAAGGAGCTGTACGAGGCGGGGCACGCGCTCGGCGCGGCGGAGGAACTGGCGGCCGACGGGCACTGGGGCGGCTCGCCGCGTTCGGTGGCCTTCAACGCTCAGTGGTTCCGGATCGCCGTCGACCCCGGCTCCGGCGAGATCCGCATCCTGCGCAGCGTCCACTCGGCCGACGCGGGCAAGGTCATGAACCCCATGCAGTGCCGGGGCCAGGTCGAGGGCGGCGTCGCCCAGGCCCTGGGTGCCACGCTCTTCGAGACCGTCCGGATCGACGGGCGCGGCGAGGTCACCACGGCGGCCTTCCGGCGCTACCGCCTTCCCCAGTACGCCGACGTGCCCCGCACCGAGGTCCACTTCACCGAGACCTCCGACGCGATCGGCCCGCTCGGTGCCAAGTCGATGAGCGAGAGCCCCTTCAACCCGGTCGCCCCCGCCTTCGCCAACGCCCTGCGCGACGCCACGGGCATCCGTTTCACCGAACTGCCCGTCACCCGCGACCGGGTGTGGCTCGCGCTGGACCGGGAGGCCCGACGCACCAGGACGGTCGGGTCCGAGGACGGGCGGAAGTGAGCACCGTACGCGGAGCAACCTCACAATCGCGAGCGAGAAGAGCGGTTCCGGGTCGCATCGATGATTTCCGGACCCGGGGTTCGGGTATCAGTGGGCTCGGCCGCCGCTCCGGGCGTCCACCGGCCCGAAGGGGAACGACGATGAGTCTGCTCAGCTCCGCATCGGGGACGACCACGGTCAGGCCGGGCGCGTTCGTCGTCTGGGGGGACGTCGCCACGCCCACCACGCTGACGGTCGCGGACCTGCGCGCGGGCTGGACCCGGCACCGGGCCGAGGTCGTCTTCGACTGCGCCACCGCCGGCCCGCAGCGCCACGTCTTCGAGGGCCCGCTGCTGCGCGAGGTCGTCGCCGGGGCGGGCCCGGCCTTCGACCCCGCCCGCCGCAAGGAACGCTCCCGCTTCCTGCTCGCGGTGAACGACACCGACGGGCACCACGCCGTGCTGTCCTGGGCGGAGGTCGACGCGGACTTCGGCGACGCGCCGGTCCTGCTGGCCACCCGCATGGACGGCGCGGACCTGGACGCGGCGGGAACCCACCTGGTCGTCCCCTCCGACCGGTGCGGAGCGCGTTACGTCAGTGGCGTCACAGGGGTCTGGATCGGTCGCCACCGGCCCATCGGAGCGTCGTCGTCCGAGGCGTGAGACCACCGGGCGGAGCGTCTCGTCGCTTTCTACCAGTGATCTCTCATTCGCGATGGAGAGTCCCACGACATTGTTGCAACTGAGAGAGAAGGCGGCCTACCGTGTCGCATATGCAGTCCTACACCATCGGGCAGGCGGCCCGTCTGCTGGGCGTCAGCCCCGACACGGCGCGGCGCTGGGCGGACGCGGGGCGGGTCGCGACCCACCGCGACGAGAGCGGCCGGCGCGTCATCGACGGCCCGTCGCTCGCGGCGTTCTCCACGGAGCTCGCGCAGAGCGAGGACGACGACGCGTCGTACACCTCGGCGCGCAACGCCTTCCCCGGCATCGTCACCGGGATCAAGCTCGGCGACATCGCGGCCCAGGTCACCATCCAGGCCGGTCCGCACCGTCTGGTCTCCCTTCTCACCCGTGAGGCAGTGGAGGAACTGGGACTGGAAGTCGGCATGCAGGCCACCGCCCGCGTGAAGTCGACCAGCGTGCACATCGACCGCACCTGACACCCCTCACGCAGTACGCACCACCCGGCCGTGGGCGCGGCCGCCTGTCCTCATTCCGTTCCGCCGCAAGGAGTTCCCACCCTCATGTCCCTCACCGTCACCAGACGTCGTACCGCCGCCGTGCTCACCGCCGCCCTGCTCGTCCCGCTCGCCGCCTGCTCGTCGGGCGACGACGCGAAGCAGGACACCGCCGGCTCCACCCCCTCCGGGTCCGCGAGCGCCGCGCCGCGGGCGAACCTGACCGTCCTCGCGGCCGCCTCGCTCACCGACGTCTTCAAGACCGCCGGCGCCGCCTACGAGAAGGCACACCCCGGCACGAAGCTCACCTTCTCGTTCGCCGGCTCGCAGGAGCTCGTCGCCCAGGTGTCGCAGGGTTCGCCCGCCGACGTCCTGGTCACCGCCGACACCAAGAGCATGGACAAGGTGAGGGCCGACACCGGCACCCCGGCGATCATCGCGAAGAACCGGCTGGTCATCGCCACCGGCGAGGGCAACCCGTTCAA
Source organism: Streptomyces hydrogenans (assembly GCF_014656075.1). Lineage (GTDB taxonomy): Bacteria > Actinomycetota > Actinomycetes > Streptomycetales > Streptomycetaceae > Streptomyces > Streptomyces hydrogenans. The sequence continues at coordinate 83,990 of NZ_BNBS01000010.1, read as the reverse complement.
GGTCGACGACCTGAAGGACCTGGCCGACAGCAAGCTCAAGGTCGTCCTGGCCGCGCCCGAGGTGCCCGCCGGCAAGTACAGCAAGCAGATCCTCGACAAGCAGGGCGTCGCGGTGAAGCCGGTCTCCCAGGAGCCCAACGTCCGCGCCGTGCTCAGCAAGGTCGAGATGGGCGAGGCCGACGCAGGCCTGGTCTACAGGACGGACGCCGAGAGCGCGAAGGACAAGGTCGACGCCGTCGAGATCCCCGACGACCAGAACGCGATCGCGCAGTACCCGGCCGCCACGATCAAGGACTCGAAGAACGCCGCGGCCGCCGCCGCGTTCGTCGCCTGGCTGTCCTCGCCCGAGGGCCAGAAGATCCTCCAGGACGCGGGCTTCCAGAAGCCGTGACCCCCGGGATCGCGTAGACCGCGAGGGACTGCCCGCTTCGGGGGAACGGGCAGCCCCTCGGCCTCATGTCCTCACCCCTCCAGGATCTCCGATGAAACGAGCAGGCGTACGAACCCCGGGTGCGCGCCCGCCCCTCGCCCTGGCCCTGCCCGCACTCGCGGCGGTTGCCTTCCTGGCCCTCCCGCTGCTCGGCATCCTCGTCCGCACCGAGTGGAGCGAGCTCGCCGGACACCTGACCTCGCCCGGCACCGTCGAGGCGCTGAAGCTGTCGCTCCTCGTCTCCTTCTGGGCCCTCGGCCTCTCGCTGCTGCTCGGGGTGCCGCTGGCCTGGCTGCTGGCCCGGGTGCCGTTCCCCGGCAAGGCGTTCGTCCGCTCGCTCGTCCTGCTGCCGATGGTGCTGCCGCCCACCGTCGGCGGCGTCGCCCTGCTCCTCGCCTTCGGCCGCCGCGGACTCCTCGGCCCCTGGCTGGAGTCCACCTTCGGCATCACCCTGCCGTTCCACACCTCCGGCGCCGTCCTTGCGGCCACCTTCGTCGCCATGCCCTTCCTCGTCATCAGCCTGGAAGGAGCGCTCGGCGGCCTGCGGCCCCGCTACGAGGAGACGGCCGCCTCGCTCGGCGCCTCCCCGGTCCGGGTCTTCTTCACCGTCACCCTGCCCATGGTGGCGCCCGGCGTGCTCGCCGGCGCGGCGCTCACCTGGGCCCGGGCGCTCGGCGAGTTCGGCGCGACCATCACCTTCGCCGGGAACCTGCCCGGCACGACCCAGACCCTGCCGCTCCAGGTCTACCTCCTCCTCCAGGAGGAGCCCGAGGCCGCCACGTCGGTCTCGCTCCTCCTCCTCGCCATCGCCATGGGCGTGCTCATCGCCCTGCGCGGCCGCTGGACCGGCACCCCGGCCGGCCGGCCCCGTCACGAGGGGCCCGCGCCGGACCCGGACGCCGTCCCCGCCGAGCCGGCGCCCGACCACGAGCCGCCCGCCCCGTCCACCGGACGCTGGGCGCTGCACGCCGACGTCACCGGCTTCACCACGCTCGCCCTCGACGCGGACCCCGGCACCACCATCGCCGTCGTCGGCCCCAACGGCGCCGGGAAGACGACCCTCCTGCGCGCCCTGCTCGGCCTCACCCCCCGGGCCCACGCCGGCCTCCGGCTCGGCGACGAGGACGTCACCGCGCTGCCCCCGCACCGCCGCCGGGTCGCCTGGGTCCCGCAGGACGGCGCCCTCTTCCCCCACCTGTCGGCCCTCGCCAACACCGCGTACGGGCTCCGCGCCCAGGGCGTCCCCCGCGCCGAGGCCCGCCGCGACGCGCGGGCGTGGCTCGACCGGCTCGGCGTCGGCCACCTGGCGCACCGCAGGCCCGCGCAGCTCTCCGGCGGCCAGGCCCAGCGCGTGGCCCTCGCCCGCGCGCTCGCCGCCCGACCCCGGCTGCTGGTCCTCGACGAACCGCTCGCCGCGCTCGACCAGACCACCCGCGCGCACGTGCGCCACACCCTGCGCACCCACCTCAGCGGCTTCGGCGGCGTCTGCCTCATCGTCACCCACGACCCGGTGGAGGCGGTCTCGCTCGCCGACCGCGTCCTCGTCCTCCAGGACGGCCGCGCCCTCCAGGACGCCACCCCCGCCGAGGTCACCCGCCACCCGCGCTCGCCCTGGGTGGCCCGGATGCTGGGCCGCAACGCCTGGCCCGGCACGGCCACCCCCGACGGCCTCGCCCTCGACGGCGGCGGCACACTCGTCGCCGCCGAGCCGCCGCCGTCCGGCACCCCGGCCCTCGCGATCGTCGCCCCCGAGGCGGTCTCCCTGCACCGCGAGAAGCCCGCCGGCAGCCCCCGCAACGTCTGGCCCGGCACCGTACGGGAGATCACCACCAGCGGCAGCCGCCTCCGCGTCCTGGTCACCTCCACCGAGACCCCCGACCTCGTCGCCGAGATCACCCCCCAGGCCGCCGCCGAACTCGGCCTCGCCGACGGCGTACCCGTCTGGACCAGCGTCAAGGCCACCGAGACCACCGTCGTCACCCTCTGACTCCCCGGGAGGGACCTGTGGTCTCCGGGGTCTCCAGGGCGGATTGACGCCCGTGGGAGGGGGGAGGGGACGGTACGGACCCGTGGCCCAGGCGCCCGCGGGACGACGAGGGAGGACCCATGGCACAGGCCCCACGGCCGACCGGCACCGACTCCGCCGCCCACACCCCGGGGACGGTCCCGGCCGCCCGGCGCGACCGGCTCCTCCGGCTGGGCGCCCCGCCCGTCGCGGCGACGGCGCTGACGGCGACCGTCGCGCTGTACATGACCCTGGTCGCCTTCGGGAACATCACGGACTTCGGGACCAACCAGCAGTTCGTCCAGCACGTCCTGAGCATGGACACCACGTTCAAGGACCCCGACCTGATGTGGCGCGCGGTCGAATCCCGCGCCCTCCAGAACGCCGCCTACGTCGCCGTCATCGTCTGGGAGGCGCTGGCCGCGCTGGTCCTCCTCCTCGCCACCTGGCTCTGGGCCACCGGGCTGCGCCGCGACGCGTACGACCGTGCCCGCGCGGCGAGCACGGCGGGGCTGGTGATGATGCTGCTGCTCTTCGGGATGGGCTTCATCGCGATCGGCGGCGAGTGGTTCGTCATGTGGCAGTCGTCCGACTGGAACGGTCTGGACGCCGCCGCCCGCAACGTCGCCCTGGCGGCCTTCACGCTCCTCGTGGTGCACCTGCCCGGCGTCCGCCGGCCGGGTGCCGGCCGGGAGCGACCGTGATGTCCCGCTCCCGTCAGTTCCACCCGGTCACGGCGGGGCGGACCCGCGAGTCGTCACCGAGGATCGTCCTGGTCGAGTCGGGCAGGGGGACGTGGCCGACCCATCTGCCGCCCTCCGGATCCTCGTCGGCCAGGTTCAGGCCGGCCGGCTTGTAGCCGCTGATGGGGCCGGCGACCTCGGAGTTCCGCCCCAGGTGCTCGCGGACGGGTCGTAGGGGGATGTCGTCGCTCGTTCGTCCCCCGCGATGGACTCGGCCACCGTGACCGAAGCTGCGGACCCGCCGTCAGCCCGGCGTCACACCGCCGTCATCACGGCCGCCCGCGCGGCGCCCGGGGAGGCTCCGGTGGCGGGCGGCCGGCCGTCTCCGGTGCGGTCGAGCACCAAGTTGCAGAGGGGGAGGGGGCGGAAGAGACTGAGGGAGGGCAGGCCTCGTCCGAGGTTGTGGACCCCGAGCCGATTCGACGGATCTCAGCGGGCCGGGAAGCGACGCCGACGCCATGGCAGGGCTTCCGGGAGGCGCGCTCACGCGAGATCCCGGCGCGCGAGGCGATCATGAACGTGACTCCCTCCGCTCAGCTGCGGTTGCTCGACCCCTTCCGACTGGAACGCGGAGGGCGGAGCATCGAGCCGTGTCGCAATGGTCGACGTCTCCTGGCCCTCCTGAGCCTGCGCGAGAGCGTGCCCCGCACCGTCCTCGCCGGCACGCTGTGGCCCGAGGTCGCCGAGGAACACGCCGGGGGCAGCCTGCGGACCACTCTGTGGAAGCTTTCCCGGGGCGAACTCCCGCTCGTCCGCTGCCGTGGAGACGTGCTGACGGTCGCTCCGTCGCTGCGCGTGGACATCCACGTCCTCACCCGCACGGCCCTCGGCGTCATGGCGGGCTGTGTCCCGCAGCCGGGCCACCGGCCCCCGCTCGGGCTCCTCACCGGAGAGGACCTCCTGCCGGGCTGGGACGAGGACTGGGTGCTGCTGGAGCGCGAGCGTCTGCGCCAACTGCGCCTGCACGCCCTCGACTCACTGGCGGAGACCCTGATCGGGCAGGGCAGGACGGCCCTGGCGATGGAGGTGGCGCGGGCCGGCATCCGCGCCGAGCCGCTGCGCGAGAGCGCGCACCGGGTCGTCGTGTCGTCCATCTCGCGGAGGGCGACGTGGGAGAAGCGCTCTGTCACTACGCGATGTTCCGCACCTTGTCGAACGAGGAACTGGGTGTCGAGCCCTCGTTCCGGTTCACGCGCCTGCTCGCCGAGCGGCTGCCGCCGCGGGTCGCGGCAGGACACCACGTCCCCTGAAGCGCCGAGGACGACACACCGACGCCACGACAGCACGACAGGAGAAGCCATGGCAGCCACCGCCACCCTCCTCGACGCCTACCGCGTCCACGCGGCCACCGGCACCGGCGCGTCCGTGAACGAGGTGCCGAGCCCCGTGGAGGGATCCGTCTCCTGCGTCACCTACCGGGGCGACTAGACCGTGGAGGGCGGCTGGGCTTGCGAGATGTGCGGAACGGACGTGCCGCACGGCGCGCAGCGGTGCCCCGTGTGCCACGCCTACGTCCCGTTGTACGACGACGGCGAGGCGCCCGAACCGAGGCCGGTACGGCGGATCTTCCGGCCGCCTCCGCCTCCGCCCCCACCGCCGCCTCCACTCCCGCCCTGGCCTCCGGTCCGGCCTCCGGTCCGGAACGATCCGCCGCCCCCACCCGCCCCGCCGCTCCCGGTGGGCACCCTGGCGGGCAGCGGCCTGGTCGAGGGAGTGGCGCGGAACGTGCAGCTCCGCACCGAGGTGCAGGGGAGTTCCGGCAACACCAGCTCGACCGTCGTGTGCAACTTCCGCGTGGAGGTGCACGACCGGCAGGGCCGTCCGCTGCGGCTCGTCCCCGTGGAGATGCGCGGCCACTCCTTCGAGGGCGCCGTCAACGAGGGGGACCGGGTGCGTGCCCACGGCAAGGTGAAGCGGGGCACGCTGCGGGTCAAGCGGCTGCACAACCTGACGACGGGCGCGGAGGTGTCCGCCCGCTCCACGCCCGTGGCCCTGGTCGTCCTGGCGTTCGCGCTCTTCGCGGCCTGGGCCGTCTACCTCTTCGCGTTCGCGGGCCGCTGACCCGGACGCGGAAGCTACCGCCGCGGGGCGAACGGCATCCGGAGGTCCACCAGCCGGAAGTCGTCGGCGTCCCGAGGCTCCAGGAGCGCGAGCGGGGCGTAGTGGTAGCGGACGCCGTGCGGGCGGCGCTTGAGGGGCTGGCCCTGGCGGCCGCGGGGCCACTCGACGTCCCCGGTGAGAACCCGGGCGGGGATCAGCCAGTAGTCGCCCCTGCGGTAGACGCGCGGCCTGTCCTGGCCGGTCTCGAACCGGACCTCGACCCCGTCCTCGAGCGGCAGCCACTCGCCCTCGCGCAGGGGAACGCCCATGGCCTCCGCGGGGACGCCGTCCCACCCGCCCGCTCCGTGGTCCCAGCGGCGCAGGAGCGGATGACGCGTCGGCACCTGGCCGGCGGACCGGTGGAACGGGTCCTCCGTGACATCGCCGTCCAGGGTGACCCGGTACGCGTCGTAGTCGATCCCCTGGACGGTGTAGAGCCGGCCGCCGGCCTCGTCGCTCCGGTCCGACGCCCCGCGGCAGACCACGGCGTCGTCGACGATCTCCACCACGTCACCGACGTCCACGCCGAGCTTGTCGTCCCTGCCCAGCGTCTCCAGTTCGACCACGGGGCCGGACACGCCCCGCACGGGCAGGACCACGGAGCCGTTCTCCCGCGACCACTTGAAGGTCGCCGTGCCCTCCCTGCCGCCCCGGTGCACCTCCACCCGGTACAGCTGGTTCTCCGGCCCCCGGTAGCCGGACGAGGGGACCGGGCCGTCCGCCGGGGCGGCCGCCTCCTCGGGGCGCCGGGTCCGCGCGGCGAGCATGCCGCGCGGCTCGAACCGGCCGCCGACGCGGTCCCGCACGAAGCGCGCGGCGCTGCGCATGTCGGGCGTGTCCGCGCCCGGCTCCAACGGCAGGACGCACACCTGCCAGACGACCCGGGTGCGCGCCGTGGTGTCCGGACCGTTCGGACCGAGGGCCGTCTCCCGGATCCACGGCGCCTCCCGGGCGGTGACGAACCGCTCCCACACCCGCAGGTACACCAGGAAGGGACCGGCGGGCAGTTGGTCGAGCTCGGGGTCCAGGTGCCCGTCGGGCTGGTCCCAGTAGTCGGTCCCGTCGCACTCGCACAGGATGCCGTCGACGTACATGCGCCCCGGGGCCACGGAGAAGGTGTCCCCGTCGTAGCCGTCGATCCCGAAGCCGCCGAGGCCGTCCGGGTCGGGCGGGTACGCCGCGGGACCGAGGAGGTCGGAGGCCAGGGTGCGCACGTAGTGCAGGAGGATCGCCGTCTGCTCGTTGAAGTCGGCGTCGAGCTGGACCCGGCCCTGCTGGGACAGCACGGAGGAGAAACGCCGAGCGGGATCGAAGATGACGCGGGAGAAGTCGCCGTGCATGCGTGTGCTTCCTGCCGGGGGCGGACGGTACGGGGTGGGCGGGGCGGTTCCGGGCGGGGCTCAGGTGGCGAAGTAGAGCCCGGCGTCGCATCCGGCGGGCGTGTACTCGGCGAGCCTGGTGCGCAGGTTGTCCTCCCGCTGCGGCTGGAAGAGGTGGTGCAGCGCGCCGGGCTCCGAGCCGTTGTCGCCGCCGCGCCGGATCTCCGCGGCGCAGGTGTCGGCGAGCCGCACGTAGTCGGGTGAGCCGTACCGGGTGTCGGCGAAGCGCAGCACCACCCGCTCCGGATCGCCGGAGTGGTCGGGTTCGCAGTGGAAGCGGGGCGGTGTCACCGAGCCCGGCGGAAGCCAGCAGAACCGTACGGACCCCTGGTCGCGCCGGTCGACGCGCACCTCGCCGTCCAGCAGGCAGTTCTCCAGCACGTCCACGGCCCGGGCGCGCACGGACCCGATGACGGTGGTGCGCCGGGCCGTGAGGACGACGTCGGCGGGGCCGCCGTCCGGGGAGCCGACCGCCGTCGCCTCGCGCAGGGTCGCGTCCAGCACGCTGTCGCACACGTCGACCCGGTGGGGCTCCCGCCCGTCGCGGCCCGCCACCGCGACGGCGCCGAGGACGCTGTGCCGGATCTCGGTGCGGACCGGGCCCCCGGCGATGTCCAGGCTGGGCGCTCCCGGCGCCGACGGCCTGCCGTGGACGCCCTGCTCCCAGCCCGGTACGAAGGTGCAGTGCCGCACGACGAGGCGCTCCACGCCACCGCGCACCCGCACGCAGCCGCCCACGATCAGCAGCCCGTCGAGGACGACCCGCGCCGTGGCCTCGGACGGGAGCCCGTTCTCGGGACCGGTGATCGTCAGCGCGCGCGGACTGTCGTCGCCGTGCCGGCCGAACAGCCGGATGACGGGACGGACGCCGTCGGCCGCGCGCAGGGTGAGCCGGTCTCCCGGGTCGAGGCGGATGTCGCCCGGCTCCGCCCAGACGTCGTTGGAGGTGATCTCCACGATCGCCTCCGCCTTGTGCGGGTGGCCCCGCTTCACCGCCTGCCAGTGGTCGAGCGCGTCGGCGATGCTGCCGTGGTGCTCGCCGGGACCCACCCGGTAGCGCTCGGCGCCGTCGGCGGGCGCGGGCGCGGGGCGGGGGTACTCGCCGCCGCCGAGGTCGCCCGAGAACCCGTGGTGGTAGGTCACCCGGAGGCCGCGGGCGGGAGCCGTGCCCGGCGGGAGCATCAGGCGGCCGAGGACGGGATCGACGGCGACCTTCCCGGCAGCGGGGCGGTACCGCCAGCCGGACAGGTCGGCGGCGACGATCCGGTCGAGGGACACCACGTCGCGCAGGGCGTCGGGTCCGGTCCACACGCACAGGCTCTTGCCGGGCCCGTAGTAGTCGTAGAGCCGGTCGGCGAGGGCCCTGCGGCCGATGGGCTCCGGGACGTTCGTCCCGTCCGCGACGTGACAGCTCGACGGCTCCGGCACGGGGGCGGTGAACAGGGGCGTGTCGATGGCGAGCACGTTGAAGGTGTAGCAGGCCCGGTCGCGGTCCAGGCAGAAGGCGGGGGCGCGTGTCACGGAGTAGGGGCGCAGCCGCCACAGGTGCAGCCCGACCGACTGGATGCCGTAGCGGCCGGGGCGGCGGGCGGAGCCGGCGCGCGGTACCTCCACGGTGCGGGCGAAGTCGTCGAAGGGGCCGCCCAGCCGGTCCAGGGCGGCGGGGCGGCGCACGTCGACGAGCCCGCCGCGCGCCGGTCCGGGGCGCCCGGACCCGGTCTCGGAGGTGCGGCGCCGTACGGGCTGCGTGACGCAGAGCAGACGGCGGTGCTCGACGACGCGCGCGGGCCACCCGGCCACGGCCGACGCGAGGTCCTCAAGGAGCGCCAGGGTGCCCTTGCGGCGGCGGTTGACGACGGTGTCGGCGACGTCGCGGCGGGGCACCGCGGCGGCCGGCAGGCCCGTTCCCCGGGAGGTGTCGTCGGACAGGGCGGCGGCGATCCCGGGCAGGAGGTCGTACCCGACGAGGTCCCCGATGTAGGGCACCACCCAGTCGTCGCAGGTCTCGATGAACCAGTCGTCATACAGCTGCTCGATGTCCTCCTGGAGGACGGCGGCCTGCTCGGCGACGATCGTCAGCAGGGCACGCAGCGGCCCGCCTTCCTCCGCGTCACGCCGGCGGTGCACCGCGGGCAGCAGCGCGTACAGCTCGTCGGGGGTCATGGCATCCTCCGCAGGATCACGGTGCCGGGCACGGCCGGGTCGAGCAGGACCAGCTGGGCGGGGCGCATCACCTGAAGCGGTGCGGCCCCGGCGGTCCGGAGGCCGGCCGGGCCCGGGGCGACCGCGGGACGCCGCAGGACCGTCGGGGCCTGCGCGGTGTCGACGGCGGCGGCCGGATCGCGCTCGCCGCCGGACGGCGCCGGGGCGCGCACCAGGCGCGGGCCGGCGGGCAGGGCGGGGACGCACGCGACGACGGAGGGGTGTTCCGCGAACCGCACGACGGAGGCCGCGTCCGCGCCCTCGGGTACGCCCCCGAAGGCGTCGACGTCGACGAAGTCGACACCGGGAACCGTGTGCGCGGCGGCGACGACGGCGCTCAGGTACACGGGACGGCCCAGGTGCGCCCCCGCGAATCCCAGGCGGTCGGCCAGCGCCTCGCGCACCCGCCGCTCGACCTTCTCCGGAAGGTGACCGGGGGCCGCGCGCACGCCCATCACGATCACGAGGCGTACCCGCTCGCACGGTTCGACCCGCACCGGCAGGGCGGGGTCGCCGTACCGGCGCAGCGCCGTGCGCAGCGCGGTGAGCAGGGGCGAGGAGGCGTCCAGCGGGGCGTCGTCGGCGGCGGCCACCGTGACGTGCAGGACAGGGCGGCCGTCGTCCACGCAGCGGCGCGCCACGGCCTTGCCGACGCCCGCGAAGGCGCGGGCGAAGGACTGGAAGTCCTGCACCGACACCAGCCGGTCCAGGGCGGCCTGCCGCAGGGGGATGGCCCGGCGCAGCTCCGTCGGGCCGTCGGCGTCGGCCCCACCGGTCGCGGGCAGCGGATTGGTGACACCGCTGACGCCGAGGGGCCTGCTCACGACCTGGTTGATCCGGCCGGCCGGGGCGTTGCCGGCCCGTCCGCCGCCGACGCGGTAACGGGCGGTGACGTTCTCCGTGCCGGTGGGCAGGCGGGCGCCCTGCCGGCCGTCCCCGAACTGCACGGCGGTCCGCCCGCCGGGGCCCGCCCGCACGCTGAACACCTGCGCCGCGGGCCCCGCCTCGCTCAGGTCGGCTGTCCGCCGCCACGCCACGTCGTCGACGCGCACCGTGAGGGACTCCTCGCCGCCGTCGGCGTTCGCCGACGGCAGCCAGACGAGCGGGTCCCGCCGCAGGGGCAGCACCTGGCCCGCCCGGGTGGCGTCACCGCTGCCGAGCACTTCGGTGACGGTCTCGCCCGCGGTCGCCGGGACGACGTTCCCGTGCACGACGACCGTGTCCCGGCGGTAGCGGTGCGCGAGCGGCGCCGTCAGCAGCAGCGTGCTGCGCACCCGGTCGTCGCTGGACGTGCCGTCGAAGGCGTGCTGCACACGGGCCAGGACGGCGAGTTCGGAGCCCGGCACGCCCGCACGGCGACCGGTGGCCGTGCCGTCCTCCGGTACGACGTCCGTGCGCTCGCCCGAGACCACGAGCAGCCTTCCGGGGGCCAGCCCCTCGAAGACCCCGTCCAGTGGCACCGTGCCCCCCGCCAGGTCGGTGGTGTCGGGCGAGGGAGCGAGCACCAGCGGCTCACCGGCCGCCCACACGGTGGTGGCCCGTCGGACCGGAACGTCCTCGCAGTCCTCCGTCCACGGCTCGGCCAGCCGCAGCCGCGTCACCCGCAGCGCGTCCTGGTCGTTGGCGACGGACAGCCGGCTCACCTCGACGACCCGGATGACGCGGACGCGCGGCCGGCCGGCCACCTGCACGGCGATCCAACCGCCCGGCTGGATCGCCTCGTGGACCGCGTCGAGGAGCAGGACGTCGTTCGCGAGCGGGCTGCCCTCGGAGCGGGACGGCGCCGCCGCGCGCAGCAGCCGCCTCACCCGTCCGTCGTCCGGGATCGAGGCGCCCAGCGGGGTGGCGGCGACACGGAAGTGCCGCACGCCCGGCGGCGCCGTGGCCGGAACGGAGACGGCGGACAGCGCCCGGTAGAGGGACTCGGTGAGCCCGGGCCGGTTGCCCGCCAGCAGCCGGGGCAGCGCGTCGGAACCCGGGCCCAGGGCATCGGCGACCGCGGGAGCCGGCCGGGGCGGCGGTTCGCCCGGCCCGAGCGCGTGCAGCAGCGGGTCCACCGCGTGCACGACCCGCCCGCCGGGGCTGCCGAGGTCCCGCAGCACCGCCTCCTCACCGGCCGGGGCCGCCGGCGCGGGCTCCTCGGCCAGGCGCCGGACCGCGTCCTCGACGGTCGCGAGCCGTACGGCGGCCCGCTCGGCCAGCGTGTCCGCGTCCACGTCGTCGCCGAGGCCGGAGAGACGCTCCCGCAGCCGGCGCAGCCCGCGGTCCAGCCGGGCCGCGAGGGTGTCCGGATCGCGCAGCTCCTCGGCGCGTTCCCGCACGTCCCGCAGGGTCTCCAGCAGATCCTCGAACGGCCCCCTGGACGGCGCGCGCTCCGCGGCCGCCTCCATGTCCTCCCGCAGCGCCTCCACCGCGTTGTCCAGCTGCCGCGGCGGGTCGGGCACCCGCAGCCGTACGGTGGTCCGCCCCAGGACGGGATCCCGCTCGACGTCCGTCACGAGCCGGGTGAGGTTCAGGCGCCCGTCGGGGTAGGTGAACAGCAGCCGGTCACCGGGGCGCAGGGCGTGCTGCACCCCGTCCACGTCGACGGAGGCGATGCCGGTGGCGACGTCGGGCGTGAGCCTGGTCGGGAGCGTGGTGCGCACGGGCAGGGTGCTCCACTCCGCTCGGGCGGTGAGGTCACCGGTGGTCTCGAACACCGTGGGCAGCCCGCCGGGTTCGGGCTCGCTCCTGACCTGCGAACCGGCCGGTACGACGCACGACGTTCCGGGGTCCAGGGTGTAGGCGAGATGGGCGGTGGCCGCGAGGGCCGGCCGCGGCCGGTGACCGACCAGCCGGCCGAGCCGGGTCAGGGACTCCTGCTCGGTCGCCGTGCGCAGGAACCCCTCGTTCGCGATGCGCTCCTGGTAGAACGTCAGCACGTCGGCGAGGACGGCCCAGGCGTCGAGCAGGGCGATCGAGGGGTCGTCCGGTTCCCGGGTGGTCAGCGCGGCCGACGGCGTCCGGTCGCCGTCCGGGGACAGCCTGGCCAGCATCGCGTCGAGGAACTCCCGGTGTCCGCCCACCCGGTAGGACAGCGCGGGCAGTCCGGGCCGGTTCCACACCCGGGCCGGGCCGCGCCCGCCGGCATCCTGCCCGCCCGTACCCGGCCCGCCGGGGGGAGTGCCGTTCATCGTCCGCCCCTCAGACGCAGGGTCAGCCGCCCGTTCTCCGGGCGGGTGACGTCGCCGTCGAGCCGCGGGATCTCCAGCGCCCGCATGCGCAGCTCCCCGGAGGCCGGTACGTCCTGCCCCCCGGCCTCCGCTCCGGAGAACCGGAACCTGCGCAGCAGCGTCACCTCGGCGTGCCGGACCCCCGGCACGCCCATGCAGAGCGCCACCAGGGCACTGGCCCGCACCGGAGTGCCGAAGGTCAGCGCCGACGGGTCGAAGAGCCCCGGCGTGCCGTCGGGCCGGCGACCCGGGAGGAAGGCGCGCTGCAGCGCCTCGCGCACGGGGGCGGTGACGTAGTGCGGGTCGACGAGGACGTACAGCGCGACGTCGAGCGGGACCAGCAGGGCGGGGCGGGTGACGATGTCGTGCCCGATGCGCCGGTACGGGTGCAGCGCGGCGCGCACGTCCGCCAGCAGCGACGGCGACGGCACCGCGGTGCCGGCCGGGTCGAGGGCGACGTCGGCCTCGTACCAACTCCCGGTCCACCGGAGGGTGGCGGCGGCGCGCTGCACCTCGGGATGGGCCGCGGCGAGCGTGGCGTAGTCCTCGGCGGTGACGGCGCGCAGCAGGGCGCGGGCGGGGGAGCGGGGGGCGGCGAGCCGCACCTCGTCCACCGGCTCGGGATCGGTGCCGCCGGCCACCGGCACCGGGTTGCGCACCCGCGTCACGGACGACAGCCCGCCCTCGCGGTGGGCGATCCGGTTGACGACCTCGCTGCCCGCGTTGCCCGACCGGCCGTTGCCCACCCGGTAGGTGAGGCGCAGCCGGGATCCCGGGCGGGGCGCCCGCCCGCACCGGCCGTCCCCGAAGCGGAGGGTGAGCACGCCCTCGTCGTCGGTCTCGCCCACGACATGGCGGTCGAGGGGACCGCTCCCCAGGAGGTCGCGGCGGGGTGTCCACCGGGCTCCGGCGTCGTCCGCCTCGTCGGTCTCCGTCACGTGCAGCACGGGCAGCGCCTCACGGGGGTCGGGCCGCAGCGCGGTGCGCGCCGGGCCGTGCAGGGCGGGGTTGTCGCGGTGCAGTGCCTCCGCGGCCGCGCGCCCCCAGGTCTGCCCGAGTTCCCAGACCGCGTCCGCGGGATCGAGGACGTATCCGGACCGGGCCCGGCGTACGAGGGTGTCCAGGCGGCGCAGCTTCGGTTCGAGCAGCTCGTGGAAGCGGGACAGCAGCCGGGCGAAGGTGTCGTGGCGGGCGGTGGCGTCGTCGAGGTCGCCGACCGGGGACGTGCCGAACCACGTCCGCAGGAAGGCGAGGTCGTCCTCGTCGAGTTCCGCCGCTTCGTGGCGCAGGTCGCGCAGCAGGTCGCGCGCCCTGTCCGGGAGGTCGAGCAGCCGGCGGGCCTGCGCGGCGGCGACGTCGGCCGGGCGCGGGTACGGCGGCGACCAGGTGACGGGCGTGCCGCGCACCACCGCCCTGAGCGGTCGTGCCCGCACGGCGCCGTCCGCCGCCTCCGGCACCTTGACGGTCTCCTCGGCGTCCCCGCCCGGCAGCCAGCCGTGGTCCAGGCCGTGTTCGACGAGGAGCGCGTTGCCGCACGCCACGACGGACGCGCCGGGCCGTCCGTCGGGCCCCGGCGGATTCCGCACCGACAGCGGGAAGGTGAGGGCGTCCTCGTCCGCCCAGGCGATCTTCACGACCGGGGTGCCGGAATCGGCGTCGACGTCGCGCGTGGCGCGGGTGAGGCGGACGACCTGCCGGTGGCCGGGGTCGGGCGCGCCGCCTCCGGGACCGCGCGTCTCCTCCAGGACGAGGAGGTCGCCGGCCCTCAGCCGGAGCGCGCGCCGTCCGCCGTGCCCGTCGAGGAGGGCGGCCCGCGTGGTGCCCTCGGGCAGCGGGAACACGTCCCGCCCCCACGCCCACAGCGGTACGGCGTTGTGCTCCGGGAGCAGGTCCACCGCGCGCCGCTCCAGCGGCTGGTACACCGGGTGCGGGCCGGCGATGAGCGCCTCCCGCGACATCGTCGGGCCGCTCGCCGGAGCGCCCGCGTCCTCCGGGAGCGCGGTGAACGCCAGGTCCTCGGTCCGCACGGTCAGCCGGGCGGACGTCTCGACGCACACGACGGTGCGGGCCGCGCAGCCGTCGTGCATGGAGTAGCCCACGAGGCGGGCGTGCCGCCGCACCGAGGTGCGCAGCCGGGCGGTGTCCAGGTAGGCCTCGGTGGCCACGGCGTCCTGCTGGTAGCTGAGCCCGTCGCCGACGTGGGCCAGGAGCTCGACCAGGGTGACCCAGAGGTCGGGCACGTGCCGCTCGGTCCACCGGGGCAGGGTGAGCGACAGCCGCTCCAGGAGCAGGCGGCGGAAACTGGCGTAGTCCTTGGCCAGGTAGTCGATCGCCGGCGCCGTGGCGGGGGGCGGCCCGGCCGCGGGCACGGTGTGCGGCGCGTCCCGCACCGGGCGGCGCACACCGGAGTCGAAGGTGAAGTCCGCCCGGTCGTGGGCGCCGTGGAAGCCGCGGCCGAGCAGCCGCAGCCGGTACGTCGAGTCGTCGCCGGGCCGGTCCAGGTCCAGCCGCAGCCGGGTCACGCCGGCGCCGACCGGTTCCGGCCCCGCCTCGGGGGCGACCCGCACGACGCGGACCCCGCCGACCCGCCGTCCGCCCTCGATCAGGAAACTGTCCCGGTTCACGGACCGGGGAAGGGCGCCGAAGAAGGTGACGGTCAGCGCGCGCCGGTCCGGGTGCGCCCGTACCTCCGCGATACCGGCCGGTCCCCGCGCGCGCAGGTCGTCGTCCGGGCCGTCCAGCACGGTCATGAGGGGGCTCCTCCGCTCACGGTGACGGTGCGCTGCTCCCCGGTCGCGGTGAGGACGTACGCGACGTGGACGTGCAGCGTCGCCTCCTCCGAGGTCACGGTGAGGGACTCCACCGTGAGCAGGTCGCCGAGCCAGCGCTGCAGCGCCGCCTGCGCGGCCACCTCCAGGGTCGCGGCCAGCTCGGGGCTGTTGCCGGCGAAGACCAGGTCGAGGTGGTTGCACCCGAAGTCCGGCCGGTTGACGCGCTCTCCCGGACTCGTGAACAGGACCAGTTCGACCATGTCCCGCACGTGGTCGGCGTGACGCGCCGTCGCCGTGCGGCCGCGGGCGTCGAACCGGTAGGGGAACTCGATGTCCATCCGGGTCACATCCCCCGGACCCTGAGCTGCATGACCTGGACCATCGGCGGGTTGGGCGGCGGCGTGCCCACGCCGACGGCCGGGGCGACGCCGACGGGCGGGGACGGCTGGAGCAGCGCCGGCAGGCCGTTCACCAGCACCCGGGCCGAGGTGTGCAGCCAGACGACGCTCGTGCAGGGCGGCGCGCCGAGCGTGGCGGCCGGGAAGCCGCACCCGGCCACGAGGAACGTGTCGGCGACGGTCGCGACCGGGTGGGGGCCCACCAGGACGCGCTGCTGGACCGGCGCGGGGATGGTCACGAGGCCGGGCGGGTGGGCGCACATCATCAGAGCGCCGTGGTGGAGCAGCAGTCCGGGCATGGCTTCCTCACAGCACCGACAACGCGCCGTCGTTCACGGTGACCTGCGGACCGGCCAGCCGCAGGGTGGCCAGTCCCGGCCCGCACGAGATCTCGATCGACATCTCGTTGATCTTGATGAACGGTCCGTTCTCGCCGTGCAGTTGGAGCTTGATGCCCCCGCCCGGGCCGGGCATGTCGCTGATCACCAGGGCGTTCCCTGAGGGCGTGGCCAGGACGATCTGCGGGACGCCCGGCGGCGTCGACCCGGCGGCCGGCGGGACGTCCCCGGGCCCGCTCCACCGGAATCCGACGCACACCGCCCGCTCCGGGTCACCGTCGAGGAACCGCACCCACACCCCGGATCCCGGTGGCGGCACCACGTACACGCCGCAGTCCGGGCCGGCCAGCGGGGGCTGCGGTGCGGCCCACACGGCCGCCTCGGTGCCCAGCACCTCGGGGACGCGCACCAGGAGTCTGCCGACCCCGGTCGGGTCCACGGCCGAGTCGACGACACCCTCGTACATGCCCTGCCACTGCCCCGTCCGGGCCGTCGTCCCTGCTGTCACGGGTGTCATGGGGTCACCGTCCGGGTGTCGGCGCCGAGTCCGTCACGGACCAGCGTGAAGTGCTGCCTGAAGGTATCGCGGGTGAGGTCGTGGGTGACGCCCGCCACGAGGTAGCGCCCGTCATACGCCCGTCCGGCTCCGCGCACGCCCACCAGGGCGTGGGCGGTCAGGACGTGGCCGTAGCGCGGCACGTCGAGCGTGCCGTGGCCGGTGACGGCGTCGGCGGCGAGCCGGCCGCCGAGTCCGGCCAGCAGCGTCCGGGTCGGGGAGCGGCCGGTCTGACCGCCGAGCGGGCCGGTGCGCAGGACCTGCGCGGGGTGCTCGGCGAGGCTCCGGCGCAGCAGGCCGGGATCGGGCGCGGTGATCTCGGAGGCGGTCGTGGACGACGGTTCGAGGCGGTGGCTCCGCAGGTCGCAGTCGGCCAGGGCGTCGAGGGCGAAGGTCAGTTCCTCCACGTTGTCGGCGGCGCCGCAGCCGG
This sequence comes from Streptomyces hydrogenans, assembly GCF_014656075.1. Lineage (GTDB taxonomy): Bacteria > Actinomycetota > Actinomycetes > Streptomycetales > Streptomycetaceae > Streptomyces > Streptomyces hydrogenans. Next base: position 67,426 of record NZ_BNBS01000010.1, on the reverse strand, counting down.
TGGTGAGGGCCGGTTGCAGGGCGCCGTCGCGGTTCCGCGGGCCCCAATAGGCGGTGCTGACGCCCGGCGCCGGTCCGGGTTCGAGGTGGAAGACATGGCCGACGTCCGCGGCCATCGACCGCAGGTAGGCGAGATCGGTCGACGACTGGACCGGAATGTCGACCAGCGGGTTCGGCTGGTCGGTGAGCACCGGAGCCACGGTCCGCGGGGTGATGCCGTACTGCGCGTACGGAGCGCAGACCGCGGCCGCCCGCAGGTGCGGCGGCAGCCCGGGATACGCGCGCCGGACATGTCTCAGGTCCATGAGCGCCGACAGGTCCTCGCCGGTGACGACGAGGAACGACCGGCCGGGCTCCCGCGCGGAGTGCAGCTCCTGATGGGTGATCACCCCGTCCATGAGGACGTGGCACCGACCCGCCAGGATCACGGCGACCACGACGCGCCGCTTCGGGTGCAGCGCCCCGCCCGGCAGGACGGCCCGGACCGGCTCGGACCCGGCACTGACGGCGAAGGTCAGCTGGAAGCCGCCGGTCCGGCCGCCGGCGGTGGTGATCCGCGCGCCGTGCAGCGCGTCGACGAGCGCCGCCGGGGCCGGGGCGGGCACGACGTCCCCGAGGAGCAGCACAAGGTGCAGGGCGTGGGCCGTCACCGGGCCGTCCCGCCGCCGACGTCCGGCGCGGAGGCCTCGGCGGGCAGGGTGATCCGCAGCCGCCGGCCGGGCACGGCGGTCAGTCCGTCCGGACGCGTCGCCCTGTTCGCGTCGGCGATCCGCCACGACTGCTCGGGGTCCCCGTACCTCCGGGCCGCGATCCGGTCCAGCCGGTCCCCGGCGGCGACGACGTGCTCGCCCACCGCCGTGAGTTCCTCGGGCCGGGGCAGGAAGCGGCGGCGCAGATGGGCGACGGTCCTGCCGTCCGGCAGCGTGTACGTGGTGGTGGGCACCGCGTGGTACCTGCTGTTGGGCTCGATCATGCCCGGCCTCCTCCGGCCTGGTGACGCACGGCTCAGCTCCCCGCGTAGCCGACTGCTCCGGGGCCGTATCCGACGAGTCCCGCGAAGCGTTCCCTGCCCTGCTGGTACCGCAGGTACAGACCGCCCGCCCGGTGGCCGAAGCCGACGTCGTCGACGGTGAGGATCCGCACCGTGAGCGTCACCCGCGCCCGGATCGGGTTCAGGTCCCCGTCGTACGCCTCCTCCGTCACGTCGATGTCGAGCATCCGGACGGGCAGCACCCGTCGCGGGCCGAGCACCAGCACCGGCAGCGGGGCCTCCACGGGGGCGATCTCCAGGATGCCCCTGGCGGCCAGGTCGTTCTGCCGGGTCAGCTGCTCGACCGTGGGACTGACGGCCGTCTCCAGCGCGGACAGCATCCCGAACAGCCCGGACTCCGCGGCGGGCGCGGGACCGCCCGCCGCACCCGGCCGGTCGGTGGCGTCCAGCTCCGCGTCGACGCGGAAGGTCTCGCGCGCGGGCCCCTGCAACCGCAGCGCCTCCAGCCGGTCCCCCGCGTCCGCGCCGATGCCCCGCGGGCGGAGCGTGCGGACGATGCTGTCGGGGTTGTACTGGAAGGGCACGACGCGCAGCACGCGGCCCTGCTCGGGATCGAGGAAGACGATGCCGCCTCTGCGAGGCGCGGGTGAGGTCATGGCCTGCGCTCTCCTGTCCGCGGCCGTGGCCGCGCCGGTTCGCGGGCGCCCAGCTCCCGCAGGACGGCCAGGGCGACCTGCCGGGCGAGCGCGGCGACCGAGGCGTCCGCCGGTACGGCACCGGGGCCGGCCCCGCCCCGGTCGGCGGGGGAGAGGCCGAGCCGCACCGCGAGTTCCGCCTCCACGGCCGCGCACAGCGCCGCCCGGGACGGCGCGGCGGCCGCGTCGAGCTCCAGCCGGCGGATGCGCACGTCGACACGGCCGGCCGTCATGTGATCACCACCGCCGTGTCGGCATCGAACCGCCCGGTGTCCCCGTCGGTCAGCGGGCTGTCCACCCCGTCCACGCGAAGGCGCAGCGGATACCGCCCCGGCCCGCCCGCGGCCAGCCGGAACCGCAGCGTGCCGGTGGCCCGTGTGAAGGGGTCGGCCGCCACCGGCCGACCGCCCACGAGCAGTTCCACGCGTTGGCCCGGGTGAACGGCGGGCGCGCAACGCACCTCCAGCACCGCGGCTCCCTCCGGGTCCCGTGCGACGGTCAGCGGCAGGGGGCTCGTGACACGCGGCGCGACACACAACGTCCGGGTCCGGGTGGTGCGTTCGCCGCCGTCGGCGTCGGCGAGCACCACGACCACCGACCAGCGGCCCGCACCGAGGTCCTCGCCCAGGGTGGCGCGCACCGCGCGGGCCGTGTCGGCACGGGCCGGCAGCACGACCGGCGGCCCGCCGAGCACCGTGTGCGTCAGGCGTACGCTCACCGCCCCCGAGTCCAGCCCGCTGCCGCTGAGCACGACGTCCGATCCCGGTGCGGCGACCGAGGGGTGTACGGCCTCCAGCACCGGCCACGGTGCCGCCGCCGTCGGCGCGGCCGCGGGACCGGCCCCGCCCTCCCCGCGACGCAGCACCGGCAGGGGCGCGCGGCCGGGAGCGGAGCTGTCGATGAGCACGACGCGGGCCTCGTACGCCACCGACAGCCGGTAGCCGCCGCCCAGGGACGTCCACAGGCGGCACATCTCGTCGGCCGTCAGCGCCGACGGCGTGAGCTTCACCGGTTCCTGTTGCAGGTGCAGATCGCTGAAGTCCGCGGCGGCCCTGAGGTCGTCCGCGCGCAGCTCGGGCCGGTCGTGCAGCGCCGACATCGCCGCTCCGATCAGCCGCTCCGGAAGGGCCGAGTCGTCACCGGGCGACACGGACGCGGAGAGCAGGTAGTGCAGCGCGAGCGCGAGCGCCGGGCGGCGGGTCTCACCGGGGTGCGTGCCGACGGGATCGGTGTTCCGCCAGGCCGAGTCGACGTCGGTCCTGTACAGGAAGACGTTCAGCGCCGGTCCGGCGTCGTCCGCGGTGTCGGCGCCGCCCGCGTCGTAGGGGTGACGGGCCGTCATCTTCACGCCGGGGACCGTGCGCCGGACGGCCTCCCCGAGCACGGCCCGCAGGGTCTCCGTCACCGCGGCGAGGGCGAGCGCGTCGCTCACGGCCGCCTCCCGAGGTACTCGTCGAGGCTCAGCCGGGACCGCCTCCCCGGAGCCGGGGCGTCGACGACGGGCTCGGCGGGCGCGGTGCGCACGACCAGACGGTCGATGGTGACGCGTACGACGGTGTTCGGAGGCTGCGCCGCCGGGGAGTCGGAGGGCGCCCGGCGCGTCACGGGGGCGGACCGACGGGTGACGGCCGTGGCGGTGCGGACGGGCGGCGCGGAAGGCGGACGCGGAGGTGTGGACGTCCGGGACCCGTCGACGGCGGGGTGGGCGGCGAACGACTGCGGGGAGGGCGCGTGCGCGGTGACGGGGGGTGCGGCGGGGCGGCCTGGTGACGTCGCTGTGGCTTCGGGGGCCTTGAGGCTCTCGGCGACGTTTGTGGCCTCCGTGACCGCCTCGGAGCGGGTGGCTGCTGGTGCCGCTGGTGTCGAAGGGGGCGTGGTGGGGGGCGACGTGCGGTGTGTCGGCGCGGAGGGGGGCCCGGCGGGGCCACCGGCGTGGGCAGGATGCGCCGCGGGGGCGGGGGCGGGGGCGGGGGCGGGATGACGTGGCACGGCGGGGTCCTGTCCCGGGGTGCGCGACACTTCGGGAGCCGTGCCTGGCCGCGGCTGTGGTGCCGATTCCCTCGCCGGCTCGTGGCGGGGCATCGGTTCCTGCGGCGATCCGCCCGGGTACGTGCGGCCGGCAGGTGAGCGCAGGCGCGGTGGGGGAGCGGCCGATCCGGACGGCACCACCCCTGGCGCGGACGGCGAAGCCTGCGGTTCGCCGGAAGTCGGCGTGGCGGTGGGACCCGTCGGGTCGGTCCGGGCGGGTGGGCCGACGGCGGGCGTGGGCCCCTCGCCCGACGGCGGGAAGGCGAACGGGCGCTGCCCGGGACCGGGGGTGGGCCGATGACGGGGGTACCGGCGGTCGGGCTGGTCGTGGCGGTCGGGGTGATTGGGACGGTCCGAGTGGCTGGGACGGTCTGGGTGGCCGGGGTGCGTGGAACCATGCCCCTGTCGCTCGTCGGCGGCGCGTGTGCGGTGCTCGCCCGTCGGCGACGAGCCGTCCGACGCGGTGCGGTCACCGGTCACGGCGCCGGTACGGGAAGGCTGCGGGTCGCCGACGTACGAGAGCACGGACACGCCCCGCTCACCAGGAGGCACCCCGTCGGCCGCGTCGTCGACGCCGCCACCGGTGCCGGCTTCGGTACCAGCCCCGCCAGCGCCAGCGCCAGCGCCAGCGGCACCGGTACCAGCCTCGCCAGCGGCGCCAGCCCCGGCTTGGGCACCGCCACTGGCTCCGACTCCGGCTCCGGCCTGGGTCACGGCACGGGCTTCGACTTCGGCCCCGGCCCGGGCCACGGCACGGACTTCGACTTCGGCACCGGCCCGGGCCACGGCGCCGGCTTCAGCTTCGGCACCAGCACCAGCACCAGCACCCCCATGGGCTCCGGCACCGGCGGCAGCCACAGGCCGGGACGGCGAATCCGGCGAGGTCCGAGCCGCAGCCCGACCGGCCGTACGGTTCACACCGGCCACACCGGCCGCACGGTCCGCACCGGCCGTACGGTTCACACCGGCCACACCGGCCACACCGGCCGCACGGTCCGCACCGGCCGTACGGTCGGCACCGGCCACACCGGCCGCACGGTCCGCACCGGCCGTACGGTCGGCACCAGCCGCACCAGCCGCACCAGCCGCACCAGCCGCACCAGCCGCACCAGCCGCACCAGCCGCAC
>NZ_BNBS01000010.1:0-62490 GCF_014656075.1 Streptomyces hydrogenans | reverse complement strand
GCACCAGCCACACGATCCGTACCGGCCACCCCCGCCACCCCCGCCACCCCCGCCACACGGTCCGCATCAGTGGCCGTCGTGGCATCCGCCGTACCAGGCGCCAGGTCGACCGCCGTCGCCGCGCCCGTGGCCGCCGTCCGCTCCTCGTCACCCTCCACGAGGTGCGCGTCCGCCCGGTCCGCGCCGCCCGGCAGGCTTGGCGCCCGGTGGCCGAAGGCGTGGGGTGCCAGGGGGCGGAGGCGCGGGCCCGGGGCTCCGAGGAGCCGGTCCACGAAGTCGGTCATCCGGAAGTCACCTCCAGATAGAACCGCCGCCGCGCAGGGCTGACCGACAGCACCTCGGCCTCCGACCAGCCGTAGGCCCGCGCCAGGGCGTGGACGTCGTGCAAGATCCCGCGCGCGTGAGCGGACACGTCGGTCCACACGTGGTCGGCGAGGTCGAGGGCGGCCTCCCAGCGGTGCCCGCACTGTGGGCAGTCCAGCGTCAGCACGGTGTCGGCCCCCGGGTCGAGCTCGGCGAGGCGCGGGGCCAACGCGTCGAGTACGTCGTCGGGCAGGTCGTCGACGGGCGGGCTGACGCTCAGCAGGCATCGGCGCAGCAGCGCCCGGCGTGCCCCGGGCGCCGTGGGGTCGACGGCTCGGACGTCCCGGCCGGTGAGGGCCCGGTAGGTGAGCGTGAAGCCGCCCGTCGTCCACGTGGCCGTGGCCGGGACGGCGACCGCCGCACCGGCCCGGCCGATCGCCTCGGCCGGCCGCAGTTCCTCCGCCGCCACGGTGACGTCGAGGCTGTCCCCGCACGCCGGGCAGTCGGTCGTGCAGGGCAGGGCGTCGCCGAACACGCCGCACCGCAGGTCCAGGAGGAGGGCGTTGACGGCGCTCAACGGCAGGTCGGCGACGTCCTGTTCACCGTGGGGAGCCGTGGCCGTGGAGGCGATCAGGAGGGCCCGGTCCGCCGGCGTGCTGTCGAGTCCGCCCTCCCAGACCTCGAGGACGGTCGCTTCGGTCGGTCGACGCGGCACGCTGTCACCCGGCGGTGTCGGAGAACTGCGAATCCTGCGGCGCTTCGGTGTGTTCCCGCACCCAGCCGTGGTGCTCCACCTTGATGCGCTCGAAGGCGACGCCGTTGGACCCGGCGTCGAGTTCGTGCAGGCCGTGGTACTCGGAGACCCAGCAGTCGTGGACGGAGTAGGAGAGCACCTGCTGTCCGCCCTCGTCGAAGACGTCGATGATGAGGTCACGCCGGAAGTCCTTGAGGGACGTCTCGAGACCACCCGCCGAGTTCTTCAGGCTCCAGACCCTGTTGGCCCATTCCTCGAAGGCCGTGTCGACGGTGCATCCGCGTTCCAGGGTGATGGCCTCGTACTCGGTGCGGCCGGGGAGCTTGCGGCTGGTGCCGGGGTCTCCGCCGTCGCGGTGCCGGATGACCTCGGTCGTCCGCCTGAGCCCGCTGACCTTGCTGATTCCGGCGATGTAGGCCGTCTCCCCGCTGAACTTCACCCGGAAGCGGAAGTTCTTGAAGGGATCGCGGCGCGTGACTTCCGGCATCGGTCGTCCTCCTAGACCTGGATCTGACCGGCGAGTTGCTGGATGTGGACGATCACGAACTCCGCGGGTTTCAGCGGGGCGAAGCCCACGTGGATGTTCACGACTCCGCGATCGATGTCGTTCTGCGGGTTGGTGTCCTTGTCGCACTTGACCAGGTAGGCCTCCTGCGGGGTCCGGCCCTGGAACGCCCCCGCGCGGAACAGCGAGTTCATGAACGCGCCGACGTTGAGCCGGACGGACGCCCACAGCGGTTCGTCATTGGGCTCGAACACCACCCACTGCGTGCCCCGGAACAGGCTCTCCTCGATGAAGAGGGCCAGGCGGCGGACCGGCAGGTACTTCCACTCGTCGGCGAGCCGGTCGGCGCCGCGCAGGGTGCGGGCTCCCCAGGCGACCGGGCCGGCCGCCGGCAGCCGTCGCAGGCAGTTGACGCCGACGGGGTTGAGGCGGCCGATCTCCAGGTCGGTCAGCGGCACTTCGAGGTCGCTGACACCGTTCAGGGAGGCGTCCGTGCCGGCCGGGGCCTTCCACACCCCCCTCTGGACGTCGGTGCGGGCCAGGACACCGGCCATCACCCCGCAGGGCGGGAAGGCCCGGGCGGCGCCGCCGAGCAGCGGGTCGGGCGCGAGGACCCGGGGGTAGTAGACCGCGGCGTTCCTGCCGTCGGCGCCCGCCTCGACGTCCGCGACACTGCCGAACACGGCATCCACGACACCGGCGTTGGAACCGGCGCTCGGCACCGCGCTCGTCCACTTCGGGGGCGGGTCGACCAGGAGGACGGCCCGTCGTTGCAGGCACAGGCTCAGTGCCTCGGTCCGGAGGGCCTTGCCCGCGCCTTCCTGGCGTTCGTCGAGGCCGTGGGCGTCCGGCAGGCAGAGGATGTTGAAGATGTCCGTCTTCAACAGCTGGTGCAGGCCGGTCTTCCGCGCGGGGTTGCCCAGGTAGGCGTCCACGGGCGGAAGGGCCTCCTCGTCGGTGCCGCTCGCGTCGGCGCCGGCCGGCGCGTAGTAGTACGGTGCCTGGCCCCCCGGTGCGTCCGGCGACTTGGCCGCGAAGGGATCGGATCCGTCCTCCGGAGCGGAGTTGGCCGGTGGCACCGTGTCGAGGGAGGCACCGGGGGCGACGCGGACGAGCTGGGACGACTCCAGGAGCTGGGCGAGGCCGCGCGGGCTGCCCGGCTTGACGCTGACGTTGAGGTACCGCTCCTCGGTGCCGGTCGCCATGTCGCGCACCGTCAGGTTGAACAGCTCGTGCGGCGGACCGGGGTTGTCCCGCAGCGCGGAGGGCTCGAACTCGGAGGTGTCGTGGTCGACACGGGCGCGCAGCTTCCGGGCCCACCGTCCCGGCGAGGCGGCGACGAGGCCCGGCGTCGCGGCGGGTTCCCCGCTCGGACGGCCGGAGGCGCGTCTGCCGGAGCCGCCCGACCCGCCCCGTCCCCGGTTCTGCTCGCCGGAGGCCGCGTCGTCCCCGGCGGCGGGGGAGGGTTCCGCCGCATCGTCGTTCTCGGCGGGCGGGGACGGCGTCCGGGCGGGCTGCCGCGTGGGCGGGGGCGTCCCGAGAGGCAGGCGGACGAGCTCCTCGTCCTCCTTCACCACCCTGACGATCTCGGCCTCGCTGCCGCCGTTCAGGTAGAACTGGTACACGGCGTAGCTCATCGGGCAGTTCGCCTGGAGGCCGCCGAAGTTGACCTCGTAGTCGGCCCAGCCGGTGAGGTGGACCGGCCGGTCCACCGGACCGCGCGGGGCGTGACCGACGAACGCGGCGACCGAGGTCGGAACGCCCGTGATCGTCCTGACGGAACTCTTGACCTCGTCGATGTAGACGCCCGGGTAGGTGACGTTCACCGGCATGCCAGCACCTTCTCTCCGTCCGCCACGCGCCCGGCCCCGTGGAGGGGCGAGGCTGCGAGGGACGTGGGTCCGCCGGACGTCGGCCCGGCCGGACTCTGCTCGTGATCCTCGATCACCATATGGGCATAAATCGGGCATCGCGCTCTGTGTGTCGACGACCTCCTTCGATCAGGTGATGACCTGTCCACTGGTCGGCGGCACGGCGCCCGACAGGGACGCGCGGTGCCGTCCGTCACCTGTCCGCCCGTCTCCTCCGCCGGGCCGCCCGGCGCGTCGCACTGCTTCAAGGTGCCCGGCCCGCGGTGCCGCCACAGCCCGGTCGGCGCGGAAACCCCTGCCGGGGCCCGCCCCCGAGGGCGAGCGATGTTCCTCGCATACGGCGGACGGGGACGCAGGTGTGCGCCGGGCGCCCGGGCGAGCTCGGCCGAGGCCGGAACGCCGCGCACCGCTGCTCGGTCGCCGGGGCGCGGGCGGCGGTGACGAGCACACCGGCGTCCTCGACCGCGGTCCGGATGGCGCCGTTGCCGGACACGACCTCCGACGCCCTCACGCACCGGTTTGTCGGCGCCGGACGGGTCCCACGCCTTGCACGCGTCGTACGGCTCCTGATCCCCGTGTCGGCTCCGGCGCGGGGATCACCGTTCCATGTGCCCGCCGGGTGGGGCCGCCCGGCTCTCGGCGGCACCGGGTGGACCCGGCGAGGGCTCGCCCGCCGCGAGGTGCTCCAGGACCTCCGCCAGTTCCTGGCAGGCGCGGCGCACCGACCGGCGGGTCGCGCGCTGCTCGGTGATGACCGAGGCGAGGAGCAGGGCGGTCAGGGCCGCGGAACCGTTGAACGCCTGCAGCTTGGCCATGATCTCGACGTCCGTCAGATGGAGGAACGCGCCCCGCCCTGAGGTGGCCCCGATGGTGGTGAGCACGGAGGCGAAGAGCGCGCACAGCATGCTTCCGGCGAGCTGGAAGCGGAGCGCTGCCCAGATCAGCAGCGGGAAGACGAGGAAGAGCATGCTCATCGGGCTGAGCACGGCCATGGGCATGAGGACCAGGGCCGCCAGTCCCAGGAAGGCCGCCTCCTTCCAGCGCCGTACCCGGAACCGTCCGGCCGGCCCCACGAGGACGAGCAGGAGCGGCGCCACGAGCAGCACCCCCATCGTGTCGCCCACCCACCAGGCCAGCCAGACGGGCCAGAACTCGCTCGGGTCCAGGGAACCCTTCGCCACCTGCAGTCCGACCCCCGCGGTCGCGCTGATCAGCATGGCGCCGAACCCCCCGAGGAAGACCAGGGAGAGTCCGTCCCGCAGCCGCGCCATGTCGCGTCGGAAGCCGGCCCGTCTGAGCAGCAGGAAGGCGCAGAGCGGCGCGACGGTGTTGCTCACCACGGTGACCACTGTGGTGGGCCCCGGAGTGGTGAGGGAGGCGATGACGAGGAAGGAGCCGAGGGCGATCCCGGGCCAGACCCGCGCGCCGAGCAGCAGCAGGGCGGCGACGGCGACGCCGGTCGGCGGCCAGATGGGGGTGACCACCACGCCTTCGACGACGAGGCGGCCCATCAGGCCGAGTCGTCCGGCCGCGTAGTAGCAGACCGCCACGGCCAGCGACATCAGAGCCGTCTTCGTGGAGGGCCGGAACTGCCGAGTATCCAACACGTCAGCCATCAGACACCGGCCGGGCCGCCACGACGGGGCAAGGACGCCTGCGTGTCGGGCACCGCCTCACAGCACGGGCCCGGGCCGACCCGGCCCCGGGCGAACCCCTTCCGCCTCACTCCTCGGCCGCCGACCGGCCCGGACCGCCGTCATGGCCGACGACCAGGACGGCCGCGTCGTCCTCGTGCCCCACCGTGGCCGCCAGCTTCATGACGGCGGTGGCGAGCGCGTCGACGTCCAGCCCGGCGACGGCGGTGATCCCGGCGAGCCTCGTCACCCGGTCCAGACCCTCGTCGACGTGGAGCGAGGGCCCCTCCACCACCCCGTCGGTCAGGAGGACGAAGACACCGTCGGCGAAGAGCCGGTGGCGCGTGGTCGGGTACTCGACGTCCCGCAGCACACCGAGCGGGGGCCCGCCCTCGCTGTCGTCGATGCCGGAGCGGCCGTCGGCGGTGGCCCAGATGTGGGGGATGTGACCGGCCCGGGCGCACTCCAGGGTGCCGGCGGCGGGGTCGAGCCGCAGGAAGGTGCAGGTGGCGAAGAGGTCGGCGCCCAGAGAGATCAGCAGGTCGTTGGTGCGGCCGAGCAGCTCTCCCGGGTCTCCGGTGACGGAGGCCAGCGCGCGCAGTGCCACGCGGACCTGTCCCATGTAGGCGGCGGCCTCGATGTTGTGCCCCTGCACGTCACCGATGGACATGCCGATCCGTCCGCCGGGCAGGGAGAAGGCGTCGTACCAGTCGCCGCCGACGTTGAGCCCGTGGTTGGCGGGCTCATAGCGGACGGCCAGCCGGGCGCCCGGAAAACTGGGCAGGTCCGAGGGCAGCATGTCGCGCTGCAGGGCCACGGCGAGCTCGACACGGGAGCGCTGCGTCTCGGCCAGCTCCCGCGCCCTGGCGGTCAGCGACCCGAGCCGGACCAGAAGGTCCTCGCTTTTGTCGGCCGGCCGTCTGCGGAACATCGATCACTCCGACGTCACGACAATCCTCGCATCAGTCCGTCCCGCCTCCAGCGCGCGGGACCACAGGGGCCACCTCGGCACGAACAGGTCCTTCCCCACTCTGCCCGGAGGAGACGGCGTCCGCATCTCAAAAGGAGCCGTCCACCCCCACCCGAGCGCCTCGAAGCCGAGGGCGCCGAGCCCCGCATCGACCTGCCGGCGCCTGCCGGCGTCGAGGTGACCTGGCACGACCGGGTGGGCGAACCCGGCGCCGCCCTCGTCCACGCGCTCCGCAGGGCCGGTCTCGGGGACGACACGCACGTCTGGATCACCTGCGAGGCATCTGCGGTCCGCAAGGCCCGGTCCTACCTCCTCGACGACCGGATGCTGCCGCGCCCGCAGGTGACCACACGCGGCTACTGGCGCGTGGGCGAGGCCGACCACCCCCACCACGACCACGGCGAGGACTGACCGGCCCGCGAAGCCGTCCCGCGCGACCGGAGCGAGGTCCTCACGCACGTCGGACGGGGTGTCGGTGCGAGGCCGGGGTCGCCCTTGACCCGCACCGGGCGGGCACGTCCGCTCCCGGGGGCCGCGGTGATCGCCGCGGCCCCCGGGCCGGCTTCGACGAGTCGTCGGCGGGCCCGGCCCGCCCTGGTCCGTCCCCGTCAGCCGAGGGGACGCCGACGGAGTGCCGGCTCGCGCAGGGGCGGCGGGGTGTGGCCCGCGTCCTGGGACGACAGGGTGGTGCCCGGGGGCACGATCTTGTCGATCTCGTCCAGGACGTCCGGCGGCAGGGGCGTGTCGGCCGCGCCGAGCTGGGACTCCAGCTGCTCCAGGGTGCGAGGACCGATGATCGGGGCGGTGACCGCCGGGTGGGAGAGGACGAAGCCGAGGGCGAGTTCGATCAGGGTGAGGCCCGACTGCTCGGCCAGGACCGCGAGCGCCTCCACCGCCTCCAGCTTGGCCGCGTTCCGCGCGCCGCCGATCTCGAAGCGGCCCGGCTGGCGGGCCGCCCGGCTCGACTCCGGCTGCGGCCCGCCCGCCCGGTAGCGGCCGGTCAGCCAGCCGCCGGCCAGCGGGCTCCAGGGGATCACCGCCAGGCCGTACCGCTGGGCCACCGGCAGCACCTCGGCCTCCACGCCGCGCGCCAGGATCGAGTACGGCGGCTGTTCGGCCACCACCCGTTCACGGCCCCGCCGCTCCGCGATCCACTGCCCCTCGACGATCCGCGACGGCGGGAACGTGGACGTGCCGAGGTAGCGGACCTTGCCCTGGCGGACCAGATCGGTCAGTGCGCCGAGCGTCTCGTCGAAGTCCGTGTCCTCCTCCGGCCGGTGCACCTGGTAGAGGTCGATGTGGTCGGTGCCGAGCCGCCGCAGGCTGTCCTCGACGGCACGGTGGATCCACCGGCGCGAGTTGCCGAACCGGTTGACGTCGTCCCCCATGCGACCGTGGAACTTGGTGGCCAGGAAGACGTCGTCCCGGCGACCGGCGAGGGCCTTGCCGACGATCACCTCCGACTCGCCCTGCGTGTACACGTCCGCCGTGTCGACGATGTTGATCCCGGCGTCCAGGGCGCGGTGGATGATGCGGACCCCGTCCTCGTGGTCCGGGTTGCCCCGGGCGCCGAAGTTCATCGCGCCGAGGGCGAGGGCGCTCACCTGCACGCCGGTGCGGCCGAAGGGCCGGTACGGGATGGTCATGACGTTCCTTCCGTGGGGACAGTCGTGGGGATGGCCGGGGGGAGGGTCGTGGGGGCGGCCGTGGCCGTGGCCGTGGCCGTGGAGACGGGCCGCCGTCCGGTCGCCGTCCCGGACTCCGCGAGCTGGTCGACGCTCGCTGCCCCGCCGGCGGCGCGGAACGCGTCCCACAGCCTTCGGTACGGGCCCTGCGCCGCGAGCAGTTCGTGATGCGTGCCGGCCTCGGCGACCGTGCCGTCCCGCAGGACGATCACCCGGTCCGCGCGGGCGGCGGTGGTCAGCCGGTGGGCCACGACGAGCGTGGTGCGCCGCCGGGTGAGCGCCGCCGTCGCCGCGGCCACCCGGCGTTCGCCGGCCAGGTCGAGCGAGGCGGTGGCCTCGTCGAGCAACAGGACGTCCGGGTCGACGAGTTCCGCCCGGGCCAGCGCCAGCAGCTGCCGCTGGCCGGCGGAGAGGCCCCGGCCGCGCTCGCCGACCTCGGTCAGATAGCCGTGCGGCAGCCCGGCCACCATCGCGTGCGCGCCGACCGCCCGCGCCGCGGCCTCGACCTCCGCGTCGGTGGCGTCGGGACGGCCGTACGCGATCGCGTCCCGCACGGTCGTGCCCAGCAGGTGCGTCTCCTGCGGGACGACCCCGAGCCGGCGCCGGTACTGCGCCGGATCCAGGGCGCGCAGGTCGGTGCCGTCGATCCGTACGGTTCCGGCGGTCGGGTCGTGGAAGCGGGCGACGAGCTTGACGATCGTCGACTTGCCCGCGCCGGTCGTCCCGACCAGGGCCACCGTCTCCCCGGCGGCGACCCGCAGGCCGACCTCGTGGAGCACCTCGCGCCCGCCGTCCCGGTAGCCGAACGACACCCGGTCGAACTCGATCTCGCCGCGCAGCTCGCGCACCGGCACCGGGCGTTCGGCGACCGGCGTGCCGACCGGTTCGCGCATCAGCGTGCGCAGCCTGCCCAGGCCCACGACCGCCTGCTGGTAGCCGTCGAACGCCTGGGACAGCTGCTGGATCGGCGAGAAGAACAGCTCGACGTAGAGCAGGAACGCGATCAGGACGCCCGCGGTGAGCCGGCCGTCGCGCACCTGCCCGGCGCCGATCACCAGGACCAGGGCGGTCGCCGCCGTGCCGAGGAACTCGACGAACGGGAAGAACGTCGCCATCAGCCGTTGCGCCCGCAGCCTGGAGTCGCGGAACGCCCAGGCCAGGCGGGCGAAGTCGCGGGCGTTGCGCGCCTCGCGGCCGTAGGCCTGGGTGACCCGGATCAGGGCCACGTTCTCCTGGAGGTAGGCGTTGACCGCGCTGACCCGCTCCCGCGCGTCGAGGTACGCGGGCAGCGACCGCGCCCGGAACACCGCCGTGGCGGCGACGAGGACCGGCAGGGCGAGGAGCAGGGTGACGGCGAGCCCCGCGTCGATGACGAGCAGGGCGACGAGCACACCGAGCATCGTGAGCAGGGAGACCACGAAGGTCACCAGACCCGTCTGCAGGAACGCCGACAGCGCGTCCACGTCCGTGGTCATCCGGGTCATGATCCGGCCGCCCTGCTCGCGCTCGTAGTAGTCCAGTCCGAGCCGCTGCAACTGGGCGTACGTCCGCACCCGCAGCGCGTGCAGCAGACGCTCGCCGGTGCGGCCGGTCACCCGCACCTGGGCGACGTTCACCAGCCAGCCGAGGAGCACGACCACCGCCGCGACGCCCGAGGTCGCGAGCAGCACCGCCGGCGCGGACCGGCTGACGCCGCTGTCGACGCCGTGCCGCACCAGGACCGGTACGGCGAGCTGCGCGAGCGCGTCCGCGCCGACCAGCGCGAGACCGCCGAGCAGCGGCAGCCGGAAGGGCCGTACGAGGGTGCGCAGTCCGAAGTCCGGGTCCCAGGCGCGGGCCTGCTCGGGCGAGACCTTCGGATCCACGTCGACGCGCGGCAACGCCGCCAGCCGCTCCAGGAGTTCCCCGTCGGCCGGGGCGCCGCCGAGCAGCCCTCCGCCCGGTCCCGCGCGGCCCGGCCCGGACGTGGCGGCGGCCTGCGCGTAGGCGGCGGCGACCCGCGCCCCGACGTCCGGGCCGGCCGACGGGGCGTCCGGGGCGGGCCGCCACAGCGCCTCGGTGACACCGCGCGGCCGCGGCGGCTCCGCGGCCGACGCCTCGTCGACGCCGAGTTCGCCGGGCTGCTCGTCGGGAGACAGCAGCGACCGGTACAGCGCGCTGCGCTCCCGGAGTTCGTCGGGCGTGCCGATGTCGACGACCCGGCCCCGGTCCAGGACGGCGACCCGGTCGGCCAGTTCGAGGGAGGACGCCCGGTGGGCGATGACCAACGTGGTCCGCCGTCGCGCCACTCGGTGCAGACCGGCGTGGATGGCCGCCTCGACCTGGGCGTCGATGGCGGAGGTCGCGTCGTCCAGCACCAGGACGGCGGGGTCGGGCAGGATCGCCCGGGCCAGGGCGATGCGCTGGCGCTGCCCGCCGGACAGGGTGAGGCCCTGCTCGCCGATCACGGTGTCGTAGCCGTCCGGCAGGGCGCTGATGAACGCGTCGGCCTGCGCCAGCCGCGCCGCGCGGCGGATCTCCGCCCGCCCGGCGTCGGGCCGCCCGTAGGCGATGTTCGCCGCGATCGTGTCGGACAGCAGGTGCGGCTCCTCGAAGACGAAGCCGATCCGGGCACGCAGTGCGGCGAGCCGCAGTCCGCGGACGTCGACGCCCCCGACCCGTACCGTCCCGGCGGCCGGGTCGAAGAACCGGGGCAGCAGCGCCGCCGCCGTGGACTTGCCCGACCCGGCCGCGCCGACCAGGGCCACCGTCTCCCCGGGTTCCACGCGCAGGGTGAAACCGTCGAGCAGCGGGGCGGCCGTCGGGTCGTGGCCGAACACCACTCCGTCCCACTCCAGGGCGGGCGCCCCGTCCGGCACGGCGACGGCGTCCGGGGCGTCGGTGATGGCGGGAGCCGTGTCGACGACGTCGAGCACCCGCTCCACCCCGGCGCGCGCCTGCTGCCAGACGGTGAGCAGCATGGCCACCTGGCGCACGGGCGTCACGAAGGAGCCGAGATAGGCGTTGAACGCCACGAAGGTGCCCAGGGAGATGCTGCCGCGCAGCGCCAGCCAGCCGCCCAGCGCGAGCACGGCGACCTGCCCGAGGACCGGCACGGCCTGAAGCGCCGGGTTGTACCTGCCGGTGAGCCGGGCGACCCGCAGCCGCGAGGAGAACAGCGCGCGCGACCGCTGCTCCAGCTCCGCCAGTTCACGCTCCTCCTGGCCGAACCCCTTGACCACGCGGACGCCCGCGACCGCCGCCTCCACGGTCGACGCGACCTCGGCCGCCTCCTGCTGCGCGTGCCAGTTGGCCGGGAACAGGTCGCGGCGGCTGCGGTACGCGATCAGCCACAGCGCCGGGCCGACGACGAGGGCGACCAGGGTCAGCAGCGGCGACAGCGCGAGCATCAGCGCCACGGACAGGCCGAACATCAGCGCGTTGCCGAACATGTTCGGCAGGAACTGCAGCAGCATCTGGACGAGCGTCACGTCGGAGACGGCCCGGCTGACGACCTGGCCGGTGTGCAGCTCGTCCTGTTGGCGGCCGCCGAGCCGCAGCAGCGCGGCGAAGGCGTCGTTGCGCAGCGCGTACTGCACTCCGAGGGACACCCGGCCGGAGCAGTACCGGCGCAGGAAGCTCGCCCCGAACCGCAGCGCGCCGAGGCCGAGCAGCAGCACCACCCAGGGGGTCGGCGCGGCCGAGGGGGACGCCACCTGGTCCACGACGTGGCCGAGGACCAGCGGCAGTGCGGCCGTGGCCGCCGCGGCGACGAGCGCCGCGCCGTACGCCCCGGCCAGGTCGGAACGGTGGGCCAGGCAGTACCCGACCAGCCGGCGCACCCAGCCCGCGCCGGCCGGTCCGGGTGACACCGGGGACGTACGGTCCGCGGTGCGACAGGGTGCGACCGTCACGCGGACGCCCCGAGGGCGTGCGGGGCCGCGAGCGAGTCCGCGGGGCGGGGCAGCCCGTAGTGGTCGCGCAGCGTGCCGCCGGTGTATTCGGTGCGGAACCTGCCGCGCTCCTGGAGGATCGGCACCACCTTGTCGACGAACGCCTCCAGGCCGGACGGCAGGACCGGCGGCATGATGTTGAACCCGTCCGCGGCGTCGCCGTCGAACCACTCCTCGATCGCGTCGGCCACCTGCACCGGCGTGCCGGTGAACGTCCGGTGCCCGCGCCCGCCACCGAGCCGCCCGATCAGCTGACGTACGGTCAGCTTCTCCCGCCGGGCCAGCTCCACGATCAGCGTGTACCGGCTCTTGGAGCCCTCGATCTCGTCCTCGGACGGCAGGTCGTCCGGCAGCGGCCCGTCCAGGTCCAGCGCGTCCGAGGAGATCCGGAACAGCCGGGCGAGCTGCCGCTTGGCGAACTCCGGGCTGATCAGCCGGTCCAGCTCGCGTTCCAGCTCCTCCGCCTCCGCCTCGGTGTCACCGATGACCGGCACGATCCCGGGAAGGATCTTGATGCCCCGCGGGTCGCGGCCGTGCGCCACGGCCCGCTTCTTCAGGTCCGCGTAGAACGCCCGCGCCTCTTCGAGGGTCTGCTGCGCGGTGAACACCGCCTCCGCCCAGCGCGCCGCGAACGCCTTGCCGTCCTCCGACGAACCGGCCTGCACGAGCAGCGGGTGACCCTGCGGCGGGCGGGGCACGTTCAGCGGCCCGGCGACCCGGAAGAACCGCCCCGCGTGATCGATCCCGCGGACCTTCGCGGAGTCGGCGTGGACACCGGCGTCCTTGTCGGCCACGATCGCGTCGTCCGTCCAGCTGTCCCACAGCCGGGTGGACACCGTGAGGAACTCGTCGGCGCGCTCGTAGCGCTCCTTGTGCGGGGGCGTGTCGTCCAGGCCGAAGTTGCGGGCCGCGTCCGCGCCGGCGGTCGTGACGATGTTCCATCCGGCCCGCCCGCCGGAGACGTGGTCGAGCGAGGCGAACCGGCGGGCCAGGTTGTACGGCTCGTCGTACGACGTCGAGGCGGTCCCGATCAGACCGATGTGCTCGGTCGCCCCGGCGAGCGCCGTCAGCAGCACCGTCGGCTCCAGCCGCCCGCCGGGCCGGCGGGCGGGATCGCCCATCAGCCCCGGGCTGTCGGCGAGGAACAGCGAGTCCAGCCGGCCCCGTTCGGCGATCCGGGCGAGGTTGCGGAAGTGCTCGACGTCCCAGGAGGCGTACGGATCCGACTCCGGCAGCCGCCAGGCGGCCTCGTGGTGACCGACGCCCATCAGGAAGGCGTTCAGATGGAGCTTCTCGGCGCGCTTGCTCATGACGCTTCCTTCGGGTCCTTCGTGCGGTCGTCGGAGAGGGCGCCCAGGGCGCCCAGCAGGGTGGTGCGGTGCCGCTGGAACAGCGGGTCGCCCGGGTCGCGTCCGGCGGGCAGGTCGAGGCGCAGGTCCAGGACGAAGTCGCCGTCGTCGAGGACCAGCACCCGGTCGGCGAGGGTCACCGCCTCGTCCACGTCGTGGGTCACCAGCAGCACCGCCGGCCGGTGCCGCTCGTACAGCCGGCGCAGCAGCCGGTGCATCCGGATGCGGGTCAGCGCGTCGAGGGCGCCGAACGGCTCGTCGGCGAGCAGCAGTTCCGGTTCGCTGACCAGCGACCGGGCCAGCGCCGCCCGCTGCTGCTCCCCGCCGGACAGCTCGTGCGGCCAGGACGACGACCGCCCGCCCAGGCCGACTTCGTCGAGGGCGGCACGGCCGCGCTCCTTGGCGCCGTCGCCGGGCAGACCGAGCACCACGTTGTCCAGGACCCTCAGCCACGGCAGCAGTCGCGAGTCCTGGAAGACCAGCGAGACCCGCCGCGGCACCAGGATCTCGCCCGTGCCGACGGTGGTGTGGTCCAGTCCCGCCACCGCGCGCAGCAGGGTGCTCTTGCCCGAGCCGCTGCGCCCGAGGAGCGCGGTGAACTCGCCCCGGGCGAGGGTCAGATCGACGTCGCGGAGCACCTGGCGGTCGCCGAAGGACCGGGTGAGGCCGCTGACGCGGACGGCGGGGTCCATCGACCCGGCGACCGGGCCGCCCTCGCTCAGGCGGTGATCGTACGTCGCCACGACAGCACCCTCCCCTCCACGAGGCGGACGAGGGCGTCGGAGGCGAAGCCGAAGGCGCCGTACAGCACCAGACCGACGAGGATGATCCCGGACTGGGCGTACTGCTGGGCCTGGAACATCATGTAGCCGATTCCCGAGGTGGCGTTGATCTGCTCGACCACGATCAGACCGAGCCAGGCCGCGGTCACCGCCAGCCGCAGCCCCGTGAAGAAGCCCGGGAGCGCGGCCGGCAGCACGACCTTGCGCAGGAACTGCCAGCGCGACAGCCGCTGTGCCTCGGCGAGTTCGACGTAGCGGGCGTCGATGGAGACCAGCGCCGCATGGGTGTTGATGTAGATGCCGACCGTCACGCCGAGCGCGATGACGACCACCTTCATCGTCTCGCCGATGCCCAGCCAGAGGATCAGCAGGGGAAGCAGCGCGAGGTTGGGGATCGAGCGCTTGACCTGCAAGGTGCCGTCCACGACCGCGTCACCGACGCGGGAGAGCCCGGACGCCAGCGCCAGCACCAGGCCGGCCGCGACGCCGATGAGCAGACCGAGCAGGGCACGCGACAGCGAGGCCTGCACGCTCTCCTGCAGGCGCCCGCTCACCCACAGTTCCTGGGCGGAGGTCACGACCGAGGCGGGCGACGACAGCTTGCGCGGGTCCAGCAGGCCGGCCGCCGAGGCGCCCCACCAGGCGAGGACGATGAGCAGCGGGCCGAGGAGCCGGCCGAACGGGATCGACTTGCCGCGCCCGAGGCGGCGCTGGGTCGCCGGCACCAGACCGGCGGCCGCCGCCGTGTCCGGTGCCGGCGCGTCCGTCGGCGGTGCGGGAGCGGGGGGTGCCGAGGACGGCGGTGCCTTCGCCGGCCCGCCGGTCACGGTGGCCGTGCCACCGCCCGTGCGGGAGGTCAGGTCGAGGTTCATCGGGGCTCCTGGGGTCGGGGGAGGAGGGAGCGGAACGAACTGGCGTGGAAGACGAGGGGGTCCACGTCCCGGTCGAGGCGCAGGTCGTGGACGCGCAGGACGACGATGTCGTGGTCACCGGCCCGGATCTCGTCGTCGACCGAGCAGGTGAACCAGGCGGCGGAGCCGTCCAGCAGCACCGCGCCGTCCTCGTCCGCCCGCCACGGGGCCCCGGCGAAACGCTCGGCGGCCGGACCGGCGAGCCGCCGGCACAGCGCCCCCTGGCCCGCGCCGAGCACGCTGACGCCCAGGCGGCCGGCCCGGCGCAGCACCGGCCAGGTGCCGGAGGTGTGCGCCACGCAGACGGAGACCAGCGGCGGCGCGAGGGACACGGTCGTGAACGAGCTGGCGGCCAGGCCGGCCGGCTCGCCGTCGACCAGGGCGGCGATCGCCGTGACGCCGGTGGGGAACGCGCCGTACACGGCGCGCAGGGAGGTGGTGTCGTGCAGGACGGCGGTCATGCGGGGGCCTCCGAGGAAGGGGCGGCGGAAAGTCGCCGCGGGGCTGATCCGGCGGGGGACGCGGCCGGCTCCCCCAGGAGCGGGAGCAGGGCGTCGCCGACGCGGGCGATCTCCCGCCGGTACGGGGTGTCCGACAGCACGAAGTGGGTCACGCCGAGCTCGCGGTACCGGTGCAGCGCGTCGGCGACCTCCCGCGCCGAGCCGACCAGCCAGGTCGTGCCGGCGCCGCCGCCTCCGTGGCGGCCGGGGGCCGTGTAGAGGCAGCTGTCCAGGACGTCGCCCCGGTCCGCCAGGTCGAGCAGCCGCCGCTGACCGACGGCCGTGCCGCGCCGGAAGGCCTCCTGGGTGCGCGGGTCCTGCCGTGCCATGCGGGCGACCTTCTCCTCCGCCGCGCGCCACGCCTCCTCGGTGGTGTCCCGCACGACGGTCGTCACGCGCAGCCCGAACTCCAGCGGCCGGTGGACGCGCCCGACCTCGTCGGACAGCGTCCGCAGCCGGTCGACGCGTTCCGCGACGCCGTCCAGCGGCTCGCCCCAGAACAGCTGGACGTCGGCCTCCCGCGCGGCGACCCGCTCGGCGGCCGGGCTCGCGCCGCCGAAGTACAGCCGGGGGTGCCGGCCCTCCTCGGCGCGCCAGGGACGCGGCCGGACCGTGGAGTTCTCCACCCGGTAGTGCTCTCCCCGGAACGTCACCTCCTCGTCCTTCCACAGGCGGCGCACCAGCCGGAGGAACTCCAGGGTGCGCTCGTAGCGGCGGGCGGGGTCGAACTCGCCGTCGCCGTAGGACGCGGCGGCGTCGAGGCCGCTGACGACGTTGACCAGGACCCTGCCTTCGCTGAGCCGGTCGAGGGTGGCCGCGGCGGAGGCGAAGTTCGCCGGGTGCCAGTAGCCGGGCCGGACGGCGATGAGCGGCTTGAACGTCGTCGTACGGGCGGCGAGCGAGGCCGCGACGGTGAAGGTGTCCGGACGGCCCCAGCCGGTGCCGAGGAGCGCCCCGGCCCAGCCGTGGTCCTCGACGGCGCGGGCCAGCTCCGTCGCGTGGTCCAGCGTGCCCCACCCCTCGACGGCGTCGTCGCCGCGATGCCCGGGCTCGACGGCGTTCGGGATGTACCAGAGGTGTTCGCCCATCTCAGGCCTGCCCCCGGTACGCGGGGGGCGCGGCCTCCGCCGCGACCTTCTCGAACCGCCGGTCGAACAGCACGCCCACGTCGAACTTCTTCACGAAGCCGGCGTCGGACATGAGGTCGGCGATCGACTGCTCCCAGGCGATCGAGGAGTCCCAGTTCGTGGGGTACAGCGGCTTGCTCCGGGCCTTGACGATCCGTTCGCCGTCCTCCCGGGTGACCCCCTGGTCCTTCACGTAGTACGAATCGATCCACTGGTCGGGGTTCTCCCAGGACCAGTTGTTGCCCCGGACCCAGATCGGGACGAACGCCCGGACCGCCGCCGCCTTGCGCTCGTCGGCGAGCACCGACGTGGGCGCCCACAACAGGCTCAGGAGGTCCTGGACGTCGGTGGGCAGGGCGCGAGCGCCGTCCTTCGCGTACTGCTTCAGGTACTTCGTCAGCGACGGCTCGGTCAGCGGCGCGAGGTCGACCTGGTCGCCCTGGAGCGCGGTCAGGAACTGGGCGCTGGGCAGCGGCACCAGGGTCACGTCCTGGTGCGAGACGCCGTTCTCGTTCAGCCACTTGAGGATCGTGACGCCCTGCGCCTGGCCCTGGGAGAAGGCGATCCGCTTGCCGACGACGTCCTTCGCCGTCCGGATGTCGCTGCCCGGCCGGGTGGTGGGGATGTAGGTGACCGCGGTGTTGTGCGCGATGGCGACGATCTTCGCGTCGAAGCCGATGTCGTGCGCCTGGATCGGCGGCATCCCGGCGTTGCTCGCCAGGTCGACCGCGCCCGCGCGGAAGCCCTGGATGGTCTCGGGACCGCCGTTGAGCCGGACCCACTCGACGGAGAACGGCAGCGGACCGAGCGACGGTTCGGCGGTGAGCTGCGCCTGCGTCGTGGTCGTCCCGAGCCGGAGGGTGGTCTTCCTGTCGGGCGCGGCGGTCGGCAGCGCGCCGAGCTGCGTGGAGCCGGCCTGGTCGGGGGAGGCGCAGCCCGCGAGCGCCAGCAGGGCGCCGCCGCCCAGGGCGAGGAATCCCCGGCGGTTCAGTGGTCTTGAGGTGTGCAGGGACATGGCGATACGGGCCTTTCACGTGGCGGCGGGGGAGGCGCCGGGGGAGGAGGGACGCGGCTGGGAGGGGAGGACCGGCAGGGCCGGCAGGGCGGGCCGGGTGGACCGGGCGGGCCGAAGGGCGGAGGTGGGGAGACCGAGGGGAGGGTGGGGCCGCCGACGCGGCGGCGGAACGCGTCGGCGCGGGCGCTGGCGGCCCCGGGAGGGTGTCAGGAGGTCGCGGCGACCCGGTGGTCGGCGGTGAACGGGCGCCCGGCGACCGACTCGGACGGGTGTCCGTCCGGTCCGACGGGGACCTCGCCGATCAGCGTGACCCGGTGCAGCCGGCGCTCGACGTCGAGGTGCTCCAGGTCGCGCGGGGCGAGGTGCGCGGTGGCCCGGTTGTCCCAGAACGCCACGTGCCCCGGCTCCCAGCGGAAGCGCACCGTGTACTCGGGCCGGGTGATCTCGGCGTAGAGCAGGTCCAGGATCCGCCGGCTCTCCGCGGCGGTGACGCCCACGACGTGGCTGGTGAACCCGGGGTTGACGAACAGCGCGCGCTCCCCGGTCTCCGGGTGCACCCGCACCACGGGGTGGACGGACACGAGCAGGTTGTCGTTGACCCGGCGGGCGTAGGCGCCGTCCTCGCCGACCGGCCGGGCGCCGCCGTACCGGTGCTCGGCGCGCAGCGTGTCCACGAACGCCCTGACGGGGGCGGACAGTCCCTCGTACGCGGCGACGAGGTTGGTCCACTGGGTGTCGCCGCCGAACTCCGGGACCGTCTCGGCGCGCAGGATGGACCCGGCGGGCGGGTTCACCGCGGCGGTGACGTCCGTGTGCCAGCCGTCGAAGTAGCTGTACTGGCGCTTGCGGTACTCCTCCCGGAACTCCTTCCCGTAGCGCTCCTCGAAGCGGCGCGGGTCGATGGTGAAGATCTCCGGGTGATCCTCCGGCGGGGCGTCGTCGTGCGGGTGGGCGTAGGTGAGCTCGCCGAAGTGGCGGGCGAAGGCGATCTGCGAGGCGTGGTCGAGCCGCTGCCCCCGGAAGAAGACGACCTTGTGACGGTGGAGGGCCTGCTTGATCGCGTCGACGGTCTCGACGGCCAGCGGGCCGGCGAGGTCCACGCCGTCGAAGTCGGCGCCGATGTGACCGGCGACGGGACGGACGGTGAGCGTGCTCATGGGGCGAGTCCTTTCGGGCATGACGGAACGAGGGCGGGGTGAGGAAGGCGGCCGGGCGCACCGGGACGGCGTCGGGGCCGGGAGAAGGGGCCGACGCCGGTACGGGAACCGGCACTCCGGGCACAGCTCCGGGCAGTGCTCGGCCGTGCCTCGGCCGGAGCTCCGGGCAGCGCTCCTGTCAGTGCTCGACTGCGCTCCGGCTGTGCTTCGGCCGGTGGACGTGCCTGGTTCGGCGCGGAGTGACGTCCCTGATTCAGCGCGGAGTTCGACGGAGGCGTGCGTCGGGGTCAGCGCCCCGTGCCCCGTGCCCCGGCGCTGAGGCGCGTCGGCGTCTCGGTGGAGAACCGGTCAGTGGGCGCGACAGCCCAGTCCGGCGAAGTGGTGCGCGCGGAAGGCGTTCACGGGGTGCCGGCCTGCGGCTGCCCGGATCGTGGCCCTCTGCTGTGCGTCCATGGGAAGAGTGTGCTGCTCGCGTGCCGGTGCGGACAATATTTTCTGGCGGCGCGGAAGAAACCCTCCACGGCCCGCCCGGCTCATCGGGCGCCGCCGCTGGTACGCAGTCCCAACGGGTCCTGGTAGACGGCCGCGAGCACCGGCGCGGTCGCCGCCACCGCGAGCGTGTCCACACCGAAGGAGCCGGTCCGCACCTGGTCGCCGCCGCTCGTCAGCTCGCGGGTCAGCTCGTCGAGCAGCCGGGGCAGACGGAGGGTGGCGAACTCGGTCAGCACCAGGTCGTCCGGGCGGATCAGGTCGAGCAGCGGCCGTACCGCGTGCGCGATCAACCGCAGGCGGGTGCGGCACAGGTCGAGCGCCCGGACGTCGCCCGCGCGAGCGGCACGCACGAGCAGCCGCAGATCGGGGTGCGGGATGACGCCCTCGGCGACGGCGCGGCGCGCGACGGCACGGTCGGAGACGGTGGCCTGGAGGCAGCCGGTGCGGCCGCAGGGGCACGGCTCCGCCGACCCCGGTACGGGCAGGTGGGCGATGCCGCCGGCGCCGTACCGACGGCCTTGGAGCAGGACGCCGCCGGTGGCGATCGCCGCGTCCACGGCATTGCCGACGAACAGGTGCACCAGGTCGCCGCCGCGGTTCGAGCCGAACAGCAGCTCGGCCTGGGCCAGTGCCCGGGCATGGCCTTCCACGTGGACCGGGAGCCCCACCGCGCGCTGCAACGACCGCCGCAGGGGGATGTCGCGCCAGCCGAGGGCGGAGTTCTCGACCAGGACCCCGGCGTCGGGGTCGACCCAGCCGCCGGTGGCCACGCCGAGGCCGAGGACGGAGCGCCCGCCGAGGTGTCTGCGTAGGAAGCCGGGCAGGCGCGCGGCGACGTCCTGGAGGACCGCGCCGTGCTGCCGCTGCCGCGGCACGTGCTCGTACGCGATGACGGTGCCGCGCAGGTCGGTGAGCGAGAAGGTGAGCCGAGGGACGGCGATGTGCACGCCCGCCGCGACGTGGTGCGCGGTCTCGATGTCCAGCGGGATCCGGGGGCGTCCGGGCCGGGGCGGCCGGTGCGGCTCGGGCGGCTCCCAGACCAGTCCCATCGCGAGCAGTTCGGCCGCGTGCCGCGACACGACGGCCGCGCTCAGGCCCGTCTCCCGGATGATCGCGGTGCGGGCCAGCGGGCCTTGGCGCAGGATGGCCCGCAGGACGGCGGCGGCGTCGGGCTGGTCGGCGGCGGGCCTTCCGCCCGGCGTCGCGATGAGCGCTGGTCGCATCGGCATTCCTCGGTCCGGGGTCGGTCGTACGGCGGCACGGCGGCCCCGGCAACCGAGGGCCTAGGGACGCGGGGGACAGCTCGACGACGTCATGCCCCGATGCTCGCAAGCCCGCGGGGGCCGGTCAACGATCCGGCGTTAAGGGGCAATGACGGTTCTGCGAAGCGCTCCTGGAGGCTCCGCTGCCGAGATCCCCGGGGGGACGTCCGCCACCCGGCACCGTCCGCGACCGGGCGAACGGCGGCGACCTGTCCGGTGGCTGCCTCGCCCCCTGGCTCGGCTTCGGACGTTCAGGACGGGACGCAGCATGAGAGCAGCCGGTTCGACGGCGACCGTGCGCGGAGGCATGAGGGCCCCGACGGCTCTGAGCCCGTGCGCCACGCGTCGAAGCAGTCGTCGGCGGACTCGCCGGAGTGCATGGCGCGCGGTGGAGAGCGTGTCGCCGGTGACCAGGTGAACCAGGTCGGTGGGGCCGTTCGCGCCGGTGCCGAGGACGGTCCTCGGGACAACTCCGGGGTCGCTGCGGGGGATATCCTGCACCGCCACCGGGCCATCGTTACGCCGTGGGTCGGACAACCGGTCGGCTGTGGTCGCCATCGCCCCGAGTCCTGCGCGCTCGCCCTGCGGGACGCGCAGGGGTCTCGAAGCGCGTGACAGCCCTCGACCACGGAGTTCTCGTGGACCGGTCTCCGGCCCCCCTTCGGGCCGGGCCGGGGACGGCAGCCCGGTCCGCTCCCGGCATCGCCCTGAACGAGCAAGGAGAAGAACCGAAATGATCGAACGAGTCCGCGCCGTCCTCGTCACCGCCGACGACACGATGCTGGTCATCCGCCGCACCAGGCCCGGTATCCCCGAGTACTGGGTCCTGCCCGGCGGCGGCGTCGAGCCCGGCGACGCGTCCCGGGAGGCCGCCCTCCACCGGGAGATCCACGAGGAGATCGCGGGAAAGGCCGACATCGTCCGCCTCCTCCACACGGTGGAGACCGGAGACGAGCGTCAGCTCTTCTACCTCGCCCGCATCGCGACCTGGTCCTTCGAGGACCGCACCGGCCCCGAGTTCAGCGCCGAGGGCCGCGGCGCGTACGCGCTGGAGGAGGTCCCGCTGACGGTGGAGGGGCTCGACGGCATCGACCTCAAGCCCGAGGAGATCGCCCACGTCCTGAGGGGGGCCATCGGCGCCGGAAGCCTCGGGGTCGAGGCATCGCTCTGAGCCGGCCTGGACGTCGTCCTGCCGCAGGGACCGGCTCCGGGACGAGCCGGTCCCGGCAGCCTTCCGCCGGGGCAGCTCCGTCGGCGGGATCGGGACGAGGTCGGGCCTCGGGCGGAGCGGCTCCTCCTCCGTTTCCTCAGGTAGGTCGGCATGAGTCCCCGCGCGTTCCGGGGCGGTCGCCCCGACAGGTGCCGGTGCGAAGGGAAAGCCCGGGTGGGAAGCCGTCCAGCCCGCCCGGACGGTGTCCCGTACGGATCGCGGACCGGCGGCCGGGCGGGTGGCCCCGGGTCTACCAGGGGCTGCTGCTGCTCGTCGACGTCGCGCCCCCGGCGGCGCCGCCGGAAGTCGTGGGCGGGGTGCCGAAGACGGAACCGCCCGAGACGGACCCCGTGGGTACGGAGGCGGGGCCGACCGCCGGCCGGCGGACCGGGGCACTCTCCGTCGACCGGGTCACCGCCCGGGCCGGTGCCTCCCGGCCCGCCTCGCGCGGGCGCTCGGCCTCCTCGCCGATCCGCTCCAGACGCAGCACCAGGTTGCGCTCCTGCCGGACGCGCCCCGGCCAGTCCACGTCCTTGCTGGTGATCGTCTGCGTACGGACGCCGTCCACCGTCTCCCAGCGGGTCCTGACCGCGCGGACGTTGGGCCGCCACCGGCCCTCGTACAAGTGCTCCACCTCCAGGTGCCAGCCCGGCGCGTCCACGTGCCGGACCGTCCCCACCTCGCCGGGGATCTCGATCCGCGCTCCGCGCGCACCGGACACGGTGACCACCGCGCGCTGCGGCCAGTCGGCGTCCAGGCCGATGACGGTGATCCGGCAGGGGCCCTCGTACCAGGCCATGGGTGCTCTCCAGTGTTCTCGGGGACGGGCGTGAAGAAGAGGACGGGGAGGGGGCGGGGTCAGTCGTGGGGGAAGTTCCGGGCGACGAGCGTCGCGAGTTCGCGGTACGCGTCCCGGGTCCGGCCCCGCAGCGTCTCCGGGTCGACCTCGCCGCCCCGGGCCAGACGGGAGTCGTACGGGACGGTCACCACGGCCCGGCAGCGCTGCCGGAGACGGGCGACGGCCTCGTCGTCCAGGGCCGGCCGCCCCGGCGACGACCGCACGCCGGTGACGACGGTCACCGCCTCCCGTGCCTTGTCCTCGTGGCCGAGGGCGGCCAGCCGGTCGAAGACCATGCCGGCGCCGCTCATGCCGTCCTCGCCCGGTGTCGCCGCGACGACCAGCTGGTCCGACATGTCCAGGACGGCGCACAGGACGTCGTGCGGCATGCCGGTCCCGGAATCGGTGAGGACCAGCGGATACTGGCCGGCGAGCACCTCCACGACCTGCCGGTACTCCTGCTCGCCCAGGGCCCGCAGGTCCGCCGGGTCAGGGTCGTGCGCCACGACCTCCAGACCGCTGGGCGTCTGCGAGGTGAAGGCCCGGATGTCCATGTAGGTGCGCAGCCGGGGCAGCGCCGCCACCAGGTCGAGCACGGTGGCGCCCGACTGCCGCCGGACGCGGCGGCCCAGGGCTCCCGAGTCCGGGCTCGCGTCCACGGCGACCACCCGGTCGGCCCGCTCCCGGGCCAGGACCGCGCCGAGGGCCAAGGTGGTGGTCGTCTTCCCGGCCCCGCCGTTCAGACCGATCACCGCGATCCGATGGCTGCGCAGCAGCGGGGCCCCGAGGACCTCGGTGGCCTGGCCCGCCCCTCCGCGCCGCCCGATCCGGAAGAGGGAGCGGGACGTCCGCCGCGTCGGTCGCGACTCCGTCATGGTCCCGGCCGGCACCGCCGGAGCCTCCGCGGCCGGTACGGGCTCCGCCGCGGCGCTCACGTCCGCCGGAACCGTCTCCTCCGGTGCGCTTGCAGCCGCCGGTACGGGCTCCGCCGATGTGGGCGCGGCCGTCGGTGCGGGCTCCGCCGATGTGGGCGCGTCCGCCATTACGGGCTCCGCCGACGCGGGCGCGGCCGTCAGCGCGGGCTCCGCCCCCGGGGCCGGATCCGGAGGCGCTTGCGGCGGGACTTCGTTCCGCCTCGCGCGCCAGTGCCCGGGGCTGTAGTCGGGCGCGTCCGTCCAGTGTTCGGGCGCGCTCATGTCGTTCCTGGCTACGACGGTGACCACCTCGGTCCCCTCTCGTCGGTCGCCCGGAGGAACGGCCCGGCGGCCACGACCGGTTCAGACGGGACGGAGCGGGCGGCCCGTCGGTGCGAGGCCGTGCCGCTCCAGGACGGGACGCAGTGCCCGCACCGCGTAGAAGTTGCGGGACTTGACGGTGCCCGACGGGATGCCGAGCACGGCGGCCGCGTCCGTGGTCGACCGGTCGTTGAGATGCAGCTCCACCAGCACCTCCCTTTGGTGGTCGGGGAGTTCGGCGAGCGCGTCGCCGACGGCGTGCGCGGTCGCGATCTGCTCGTACGGGTCGTCGGGGCCCGCACGGTCCTCCGGCGTCTCGTCGCCCAGCTCCTTCACCCGGGCGGACTGCGCCCGGAAGTGGTCGATGGCGATCCTGCGGGCGACGGTGAACAGCCAGGGCCGACCGTGCTCCGGACCCCGGACGAGCGCCTGTGGGTTCAGCCAGGCGCGCAGGAAGGTCTCCTGGAGCATGTCCTCGGCCTTGCCCCGGTCCCCGCTGGTGAGGCGGAGCAGGGCACGCAACAGGGCGGAGGCGTGCAGCCGGTGGAGCTCCGCCAGGGTGTCGCGGTCCATGGTGGGGCGGGGCCGCGCCCCCGCGTGGCTGTCGGTCCCCGCTCCCGCGCGGACCGTGCCGTCGGCCCCGTCTTCGTGCGTCGTCACCCCGGTCGTTCCTCCCCGCCGCGCGTCGGCGACTCGGGAATGGCGGACGGCGGCACCGATCTGCCGACGGCTCCGGGCACGTCGGGCTGGTGGGAACGACCTTGGCAATCTCGACTAATGCACGGCTAATGTTTCGGCTGCGATCGAGTGCCGTCCGGTAACGCCCCCGACCCTCCGGCCCGCGTGAAGTGCGGGCGGAAGAGGGGCGGGTGGCTCCTAGGGCCTGTCTGACCCTTCCCGTCGGGTCCGGCCCGTCCGGCACGCACGCTCGCCGCACGGCCGAAACGCCCGAGTGGCGCTGCTACGAGGCCGTCCCGGCCGCACGCCGATCGCACGCACCGGACGACCCGGCCTGATCCGACGCCCATGGTCAGACAGGCCCTAGGAAGGCGGGAGCGGCTCCGGTCCGCCGCCCCTCACGGCCTCCGGGGCGCGGTAGGCACCCGGCCGCCACCTCCGCCGGCGGCCCCGCGGCAGAACGGCGGCGGTCACCGCCACCCCCGCCAGCACCGCCAGGGAACCGGCCGCCACCCACCCGGCGGACCCGGCGGCGGACGGTCCCGGCGGGGGCGGCATCACCACTCCGGGTGCAGCCGCCCGGACCGCCGCGCCGCCCCCCTCCTCGGGGAGCACGGCGGTCACGGCGGCGATCGGGTCGACCGAGCCGTACCCGCGCGTCCGGTCCGGCATCGGCTCGCCCGGCCCCGTCGTGGTGGCACGGAGCCGGTGGACCAGGGCCTCGGCGCTCAACTCCGGTCGGCGGTCCAGGACGAGGGCCGCCGTACCGGCCACCAGCGCGGCCGCGTAGCTCGGCCCG
The DNA here is from genome assembly GCF_014656075.1 of Streptomyces hydrogenans. Classification (GTDB taxonomy): domain Bacteria; phylum Actinomycetota; class Actinomycetes; order Streptomycetales; family Streptomycetaceae; genus Streptomyces; species Streptomyces hydrogenans. The sequence goes on along the minus strand of NZ_BNBS01000010.1, from coordinate 37,481 downwards.
GAGGCCGTGAAACTGCCCCGGCCGCCCGGCCCGGGGCCCATCACGGCCTCGCCGGGTGCCGTCAGGTCGACCCGGCCCTCGGGGGCCTGCCCGAACGCCTTCCCGCCGGGGCCGGTCGCCGCCACCGCCACCACCCGCGGATGGGACGCGGGGTACGCGGGTTCCTTCGCCCCGTCCGGGGCGGCAGGGGCGATCACGACCGCGCCTTCGTCGACCGCGTACCGTACCGCGCTCCGCAGCGCCGGGCTGTCCGTGCCCGCCACCGCCACCACGGCGACCACCCGGGCGCCGCCGCCGACCGCCGCCCGGATGCCCCGGGCGAGGAGGTCGGGGGTGGTGTTCCCCCGCCGGTCGGTGACCGGCACGTCGAGGATCCGCGCCTCGGGCGCGATCCCCGCGAAACCGGCGCCCGGGGTGCGGGCCGCCGCGATCAGACCGGCCGCGAAGGTGCCGTGACCGACACAGTCCGCGGCCGGGCCGCCGCCGGCGAAGAGGCGCGGGGTACGCCTCAGCCGGTCGCCCAGCAGCCCGGCGGCGTCGTCCACCCCCGAGCCCACCACGGCCACCGTCACCCCGGCCCCTTCGGACAGCGGCCAGACCGTGTCCGGGCGCAGCAGCGACTGGGGCCAGGGGAGTCCGGTGACCTTCCGGTCCGATGCCGCACGACAGGTGTCGCCCGACAGCCGCTGCGTGACGGCGGGCAGCGAGGCGGGATCGTCGCCCGCCTCGCCGGCGGCCGCCCCCGCGCCCGTCCCGCCGTCGGGGCCCGGCACCGCCGCCGCGCTCGACGGCGCCAGGACCAGGGCCCCGCACAGCAGAGCCGTCGGGAGGACCGCCGCTCCGCGCCGCCTCACGCGACACCGTCCGGCACCCGGTCCCAGGGCACGTCCTGGGGCAGCAGCAGGCTCAGCTCGGCCACGTCGTCGACATCGAGGCGGCTGAGCCGGCCCGCCTGCCTGGTGATCATGGTCTCCAGGACCTGGCGGGCGAAACGGCCGTTGCCGAAGTTCCGGTCGCGCGGCACCGCCGCGAACAACTCGCCCAGGGCCGCCAGCGTCTCCGGCGGGCACACGTATCCCGCCTTGTCGGACAGCGCTTCCACGATCCGCACCAGTTCCTCGTCGGTGTAGTGCTCGAAGACGACCGAGCGGGAGAAGCGGGACGCCAGGCCCGGGTTGGAGTCCAGGAAGCCCCGCATCTCGTCGGCGTACCCGGCGACGATGACCACGACCTCGTCGCGGTGGTCCTCCATCAGCTTCATGAGGGTGTCCACCGCCTCCTGCCCGAAGTCGTTGCCGGTGCCGCCACGTGGCGTCAGCGTGTACGCCTCGTCGATGAACAGCACGCCGCCGCGCGCCCGGTCGAAGGCGTCCTTCGTCAACTGCGCCGTGTGGCCCACGAACCGACCCACCAGGTCCGCCCGCGCCGTCTCCACCAGCTGACCGCCCGGCAGTACGCCCAGCTCGGCGAGCAGCTGTCCGTACAGCCGGGCCACCGTCGTCTTGCCGGTGCCGGGCGGGCCCGAGAAGACCACGTGATGACTGATCGTGGCCGTCGGGAGCCCCGCCTCCTTGCGCCGGTTGACCTGCTTGATCAGGTTGACCAGGTCCTCGACCTGCTCCTTGGCGGCGGGCAGGCCGATCATGGCCCGCAGCTCGTCGAGGAGTTCCGTCCTGCGCTCCGCCGGTGCGCCGGACGCCGCGACCGCCCTGGCGGCCTCCGCCCCCACGTCCTCCGGCTTGAGCAGCGCCAGATCGGTGTTGCCGATCTCGGGCAGCACGGCCAGCCGGGACGCCTGCCGGTCCACCATCTCCTCGAACACCTTGCGCGCCGCCCGGCCGTTGCCGAAGTCGGCGCCCTTCGCCATGGTCTCGAAGTGCAGCGTCAGCGCCTCGCGGGTGCCGTCGGCGAGCTGGTAGCCGTGCGAGGCGGCGGACATCGCGACGATCGTGGTCAGCTCGTCGTCCGCGTAGTTCTCGAACTCCACGGTGCGGCTGAACCGGGACGCCAGGCCCGGGTTGGAGTCGAGGAAGCCCCGCATCTCCTCCGAGTACCCGGCGACGATGACCACGACCTCGTCGCGGTGGTCCTCCATCAGCTTCACCAGCGTGTCGATGGCCTCCCGGCCGAAGTCCGGGCCGCTGCCGCCGGTCCCCTGCGACAGCGTGTACGCCTCGTCGATGAACAGCACGCCCCCCAGCGCCTGCTGGAAGACCTCCGTCGTCTTGATCGCCGTCCCGCCGATGATCGACGCCACCAGGTCCGCGCGCGCCACCTCCACCAGATGGCCCGACGGCAGGACGTCCAGCTCGGCGAGGATCGAACCGTACAGCCGGGCCACCGTCGTCTTGCCGGTGCCGGGCGGCCCCGCGAAGATCAGGTGGCGGCTCATCGGCAGCGCGGGCATCCCCGCCAACTCCCGCCGACGGGCCAGCTTGTTGAGGTTGACCAGGGTGGCGACCTGTTCCTTCACCCCGTCCAGGCCCACCAGCGCGTCCAGCGCGTCCAGCGGCCCGTCCGGCCGGCGCGACGCGGCGGGTGCCGCCGCGGCGCCCCCGCGGGCGGAAGCGTCCGGAGCGCCCTCGTGGACCTCCTCCCCGTGCGGCCCGTCCGCGGACGGTACAGGCCCGCCGGCCTCGGCCGCCGACTCCCCGTACGAGTCCGGCAGTTCGTTCTCCGTGCTGGTCAGGTTCTCCACCGCGAGCCGCGCCGACGGAGTGAGCTGACGCAGCCCGGAGCCGCCGTTCCCGGAGACCGTGCAGTCGTGCACGCGTACCGCCTCCGTGGAGTCCACGCGGATGCCGTCGCCGGTGTTGTCCACCGCCTCGCAGCGGTTCAGCGCGGCCCGGCCGCCCACCGCGACCCGGAATCCGTGCCGCCGGCAGGACCGCACCCTGGCCCGGGCCGCGGTCAGCTCCCCGCCGTCCTCGACCAGCACCCCTTCCTGCGGCGCGTCGGCGACCTCGCAGTCGCGCAGCGTCGCCAGACCGCCTCCGCCGACCGACACGCCGGCCGCACCGGTCTCCCGGACCGTGGTGGTGCCGACGTACGCGTCGCCGCCGTCGGCGATCCGCACACCCGCCTGCCCGGTGGCCGAGATCTCCGAACCCTCCAGCCGCCCCCGGCCGCCCCGGGTCACCTCCACCCCCGCCCCGGCCACGTCCGACACCTGGAGACGCCGCAGCATCGGGTTCGCGCCCTCCAGCACGCGCACCCCCGCTGCCGCGCCGCCGCGCACCGTGAGCCGGTCGAAGTCCGGGGCGCTGTCGCCGGTCAGCTGCACCCCGGCCTCCTTCGCGTCCCGCACCGCGCACCGCTTGAACGAGGGGCCCGAGGACTCCTCCACCCAGATGCCGGTGCCTTCGGCCGCGGTGACCTCGCACTCCTCGAACGTGCCGCGTGACCGCCCCGTCACGTGGACGCCGTTGCCCTGGGTCCGGGAGACCCGACAGCGGCTCAGCACCGGATCGGTGCCCTCGGCGAGCGCGATTCCGTGCACCTTCGTCGCGGACACCGAGCAGTCCTCCAGGACCACCCGCTCCTTGGAACTGATGTACACGCCGAGCAGGCAGTCCCGCACCGAGGTCCGCACCACCCGGGTGGAGCTGTTCTCCTCCAGGGCGATGGCCGGCTTGTCGGTGGCCGAGATCTCGCAGTCCTCGATCAGTCCCCGGCCCTCGCCGTTCGCGCACACCCCGTTGCCCCGGGCGTCGCGCAGCACGCAGTTGCGGAAGGTCGGATTGGCCCGCTCTCCGATGACCACCGCCGAGGTCCCCAGGTGCTCCACCACACATCCGTCGATCACGCTGGTGCCGGTGGAGGTCTCCACGATCCCCGCCCCACCCGGGTTGGTCACCCGGCAACCCCGCATCGCCAGCGAACCCTGCTGCCGGGTCAGCAGGGCCGTCCAGGCGTTCCCCACCACCTCGCAGTCCTGGAGCGCCGCCTGCCCGCGCGGCACGTCCACGACGGGCAGCTCGTCGTCCAGGCCCTGGAGCAGCAGCCCCGTGAGCTGCACCGCCTCGGCCACCACCTGCACCACCGTTCCCCGGGGCGGCACGATCCGCACGGTCCCGTTCGGGTCCTCGGCGGTGATCGTCACCATCTTGGTGACGACCAGGTTCTCCTCGTACCGGCCCGGGCGCACCGAGATCACCGCGCCGCTGCGCGCGGCCTCCAGGGCGGCTCCGATCGTGCGGTACGGGCCGCCGGCGGGCGGGCGGTCGTGCTGCGCCTCGGCGCTCACGGTCAGCACATGGCGCGACATGCGTGGATGTTCCCTTTCAGGCGGAGGTGCACTGGACACGGGCGGCGTCGCCCGCGTGATGGGCGTAGGTCTGCTGCGAACCGGACCAGTCCAGGCCCCGGTCGTGCAGCTTCACCGTCAGCACGCCGCCGGTGATGCGGACGTCGCCCGCGCTCACCCACTGGCCCCGCCGGGACGGCTGGTCGACGTTGAAGGACCGCAGGATCGGATCGTTGCCCGTGGTTCCCGCGTGCACCGTGTAGTAGGCCGGTCTGCCGCCGACCGCCTTGATGTCGCTGTTGTTCGGGATGTGCACCGAGACCTGGCAGGTGCCGGAGGTGACGGCGCCGGTGCGGAAGGTCCAGCGCAGCGCGTTCCCGGCGTCCGAGCCCGTTTTTCCGGACATCGGCAGCGAGAGGAAGCTGCCGTTGCAGCCGTCGCCCGCGTGGCCGCCGGAGCTGTACTTCTGCCAGCCCTCCTTGCCGTCCGCGTACCAGCCGCTGTACGTGAAACTCGCCCCGGAACCAGCGCAGTTCGGCCCTGCCAGGGCCGCGTACCGCTCCTTCGCCGGAGCGGGCGGGGGCGCCTGGGTGGCCGGCTTCTGCGGGGCGGCCGTGGTCTCCCGGGGCGCGGCGGGGGCCGTGGTGGACGCGGAACCGCCTCCGGAGGCGGAGGTCGGTTCCGGGCTCCTTCCGGAACCGGGCGTCCGGGAGGAGGCGGGCGTCCGGGAGGAGGCGGGCTCCTGGCCCGCGCCCACCCCGGCACCGAGCCCGGCGACACTCGTGGCCAGGGGGCCCTTCCCCGCGACCGGGGGCCTGCCCGGGGCGCTCGTGGTCCCCGGTGCGGGGGTGCCGGGCGGCGCGGAACCCTTCTCGGGCGCGTCGGCCCGCGGCACGAAGCCTCCGGGGCCGCCGTCGGCCTGGCTGTACCCGGTGGGGCGCGGCGGCGTGGCACCCGGTCCCGGACCGCTGCCGCCGCCGACCTGGGAGAGCAGCAGGGGCACGCCCATCAGGACGATGCCCGAGGTGGCCGCCGCCGCGATCATCGGCTTCGACAGTCGCCGGGCGGGCCTGGGTTCGGCCCGTGCCGCCGTCCCGGCGGCTCCCGCGGCCTGCGCGGCGAGGCCGTCCGCGTCGGAGGCGGCCTGCGCGCCGTCCCCGGAGGCGCCTTCCGGAGCGCCCTCGGCGCCGGTCGTTCCCGTGTCGTCCTCGGCGTCGCTCCCGGTCCCGCCGGCGGCGGGGAGGTCCGGGGCTGCGCCGGAAGAGGAGGCCGGGGTCGTGGCCGCGGTCTCCGGCTCGGCGACGGCGTCCGGAACCGGTTCCGCTGCCACGGCTCCCGCGACCGGTCCGCTCCCGGTCTCTCCGTCCGGCTCCCCGCCGCGTTCCGCTCGCGGCTTCCGTCCGGGCTCGCCCTCCGGCTCCTCGCCGGCTTGCTGCCAGGCGACCGCGGGCAGGCTGATGGATGCCGCGTCCTGCCCGGCGGCTCTTCCGGTCCGCACCTCGTTGTCGTCCACCGTCATTCCCCTCGGTCGTCGCGAACCCTCCGCGCACGTACGAACGGACCGACGCCGCTCCGTGGTTCACCCCTGCGGTCAGCCCAGCGGATGGACCTCGGTCCCCTCCGGTGCCGGCGTCAGGACGAAGGCGGCGGCGCGTTCGACGACGTCCTGCCCGAGGGGGCCGGGCACCGTGTAGCCGGGGTCGGCCAGGTGCGCCAGCAGCTCGGGGTCGGGGGCGAGCGCGTAGTGCTCCAGGTAGTACGTGACGGTGTCCGTCCACACCCACCGCCCGTCCGTACGGAAGGTGAGCGGCACCTCCGCGACCCGGGAGGCGTCGAGCACGTCGTCCATCAGGACCGGTGTCGCGAGCACGGGCGTCCCGGCCGTCAGCCGCTCCAGCAGCAGGGCGTGCAGCTCGGGGTCCTCGACCACCGGGTGGTCCGTGGCGAAGCCCGGCCCCGTCACCGGGTCCGCGTGGTCGAAGACGGAGGCGAGCCGGAACTCCGGCCGGGGCTCGGGGTCGGTCATGGCGAGGTTCCTGTCATGGGGTTCTGGGCGGGCCGGGGCGGCCCGGTGTTCCGTGCGCTCCCGGGGGAACGTTCGGAACACCGGCACCGGTTCAGACGCGCCGGCCTCTCGGCGCGGTCACGTCCACGAGGACAGGACGAAGGAACCGGGAGCGGGAGGCGTGGCCGTCTCCTCCGTCCCCTCCGTCCCGAACTCGATGAAGAGGTCTCCGGAGTCCTCCTGGTCCAGCAGGTCGGTGACCTTCTTCTCCTTCTTCGGGGCGGGCGGCCCGGAGTCGCCCTTCTGCGCGTTCTTCTCGTCGCCGAGGTACTTCGCCTCCTGGCGCATCCGCTCCCCGCCGACGCGCTGGTAGTGCTCCCTGAAGCTCTCCTCGCTCTCGAACATCTTCGCGAGGTCGTGGTACATGGCCTCGTAGTCCCTGTGGGGAGAGGTCGCGCTGCCGTGGTGCTTCTCCCGATCGGCGAAGACGAACCGCAGTGAGGACTTCCCCCGCACCGGTGACGTCTCGGCCGTCCTGGGGCCGGTGCCGTAGGGGTTGTCCGGGTTCAGCACGAGGTCCTTGTTCTCCGGCACGGGGGCGAAGAGCTCGGTGAAGGTTTTCTGTCCGTGCTTCACCGCGTCGAGCTCGCGGAACGAGATCCGGGGGAGGGAGGGTGCATGGGGGACCTTCGGCAAGGGGGGGAGGCCCTGCTTCTCGCGCTCCGCGTTCTCGTCGGTCCGCCGCTGGTTCTCCGCGGCCTGCGCCCTCTCCTCCGGGGTGGACCGCGGCTCCTTGTAGTCGACGTACTTGCTGTGGGTCGTGTAGGAGGAGAAGTCCGCCTGGTAGTACTGGTGGAACTCGTGGAAGAGCCGGCGGATGTCCTCGGTGTCCTCCGTGGTCAGCTCGGCCAGGCGGCGCACGTCGCCGTCGGACGTCACCGGATCCCGCCCCCGCAGCCTCATGTACGACTCCACGATCCAGTGGAAGGTCACGTCGCGGTTGAGCCTGCCGCTCTCGGCCCTGGCATCGGCGTCGGAGCCCTTCGGCCGGAGGAAGCGGTGCTTGTCCCGGTAGTAGAAGCCGAAGGGGTCCGAGTCGACCATCATGACGGCCGCTCGGTACGCGAACCTGTCGGCCGGGTCCTTGTCGACGTCGCCCCACAGGTAGCGGTACCGGTTCATGACCTCGACGGCCCCCCGGTGCTCGGCCTCGTGGTCGTGGAGCTCCGCCCTCTTGGCCTTGGACTTCCCGCCGCCCCCGTACATCAGCTTCGAGTTGGCCTTCTCGATGTCGTGGAAGAGGATCGCCTTGACGACCGCGTCCACGGGCACCAGCCGCTCCGCGCTGTCCCGGTCGCGGTGGGCGAGCTTGAGGTACTGGCCCAGGACCATCTGCGCGTGCTGGAAGAAGGTGTAGCCCTCGCTCGTCGCGCAGATCTCCTTGTAGAGCGGGTCGAGTTCGGGGTAGTCCCTGATCAGGCGGTCGATCACCCGGTGCAGGGACGTGCCCTCCCGCCACAGCTCGGTGAGCTCCTCGCCCACCTGGCGCTGGAGGTGGGCTTCCTCCGGCTGTCGTCGCCGCATGTCGTCGAAGTCGTGGACGAGGGGCGAGTCGGTGATGTTGAGGTCGGCCTTGACCTCCTGGCTCTGGAGGGAGAGGACGAGTCCGATCTCGGCGTGGGAGGCCCAGGGCAGGACCGTGTTCTTCATGAACTTCTCCACGGCGGCACGGCCGTCGAGGTCGGCGGGGGACTTCAGGTCCGGGTCGGGCCTGTCGAGGAAGTCCAGGGAGATCGGCTTGTTCTGCTGGTCCAGCAGGTGCTCCCGGTAGTCGCCCAGGAACTTCTTGAGATCGTCGAGCCGCCTGCCGAAGGACAGGTTGGGCCGGTTCCCGTAGGGCTCCGGGGGCATGTCGGGCTCCAGGAGGTGTCCCACCCTGCGGTCGGCGGGCCGCTGCCGGGACTGTTGCCACGTCTCGTGGAACTGCCGCAGCTGGCTGGAGATCCCCCGGAGGACGTCGGGGGAGTTGACGTGCCCCGCGTTCTGGACCCAGGGGTTGTACCGGTCCTTCAGCTGCGGCGCGTCGACGGGCGGGATGCCGAGGCGGTCGCGCAGCACGTCGACGTGGACCGTCTTGCCGTCCTGGTAGTCCCCGGTGTACGCGTCGGGGGTCAGGCCGCGATTCGTCTCGTTGCCGTAGTACGTGATCAGGGAGTTCGGCCGGATGCTCCTGCGCAGCAGGAGGAGGTTCTCACCCCGCACGCCGAACTGGTTGCGCTCGCCCGACTGGTCGGTGTTGAGGGGCCGTCCGGCGAGGGGCCGGTCGGCGGTGGGCTCGGGGTCGTCGTCGGCGCCGTCGGACGCGTCGGTCTCCTTGTGGTCGGGGATCGGGACGGGAGCCGAGCCCTGGGCCTGGCTGTGCCACCGGTCCCGGTAGATCCTCTCGACCTCGCTCTCGGGATTCTCCTCGGGATCGCGCAGGCCCCCGGGCGTGAGGGACGCGCTGCCCCGGTAGGGGTGCCCGAGCGAGCCGGCGTCGTGCTCCGGAACCGAGGCCGACGTGATCTGCTGGTAGACGTGCAGGGGGACGAGGAAGGAACGGATGAGCGGCTGCTTGTCCGGGAACTGCGCCTGGTACTTCATGGCCCAGCCGATGGACCGGGCGGGGGTGCCCATGCCGACCCAGAGGGTTCCGCCCGGCTTGTTGCCCGTGGCCACGACGACCTCGCCGGTGTCCTTGTGCTGCTGGACGTCCTTGTGCTCGGCGGTGAACTCGTGGGGCTGCTCGTGGGCCGTCACCGTGTCCCGGTTGACCACCGTGGTGTAGAAGCGGACGTACGGCTCGCCGTCCTCCATCTCCACGTCCACCTCTCCGCGGTGGATGTAGTACGCCTGCTGGAACTCGTAGTGGCCCGAGGTCTGGGGCGCGCCGTCCGGGCCGCCCGTCGGCTTCAGCTTCTCCTTGACGTATTTCAGGGTGGAGTCGAAGGGCCGGTTCGGGCCCGGGTAGCCGACACCGGGCAGGCCGAGGACCGGCTTGCCGCGCTCCGGTCCCTCGGGCGGCCACACGGTGTCCGGGCCGGCCTCCAGCAGGGTCACCAGGGAGCGGCCGGAGTCCGTCCGCTCGAAGGAGGCCACGTGGACGAGCGTGCCGGGGGTGAAGAGCGACATGTTTCCCGTCAGGTGGCGCTGGCCGCCGCCCTGCGCCGTCTGCACCTGGATGACGAGGTTGTGGTTGTCCGGGAGTTCGGACGACGCCTTCCAGAAGATCCGGGGACCGGTCAGATCGTCGAGGGAGACCGCCGTGCGCTCGGCCACGGGACGGTCCGCCATCCGCCGGAACAGATCCACCGCCTGGGCGGTCGTCTCCACGGACAGCGTGAGCCGGGGACGGTACGCGCTCTCGTACGTGACCTCGGCGGAAGCGGTGGCCCGGCGGCGCTGGGCCGTCCGTGACCCTTCGCCCGCGTCGTCGAGTCCCTCGAGACCGGTGCGGCCTCGGGAGACGAGGGTGAACTGCGCCAGGCTGGCCGCCAACTCCACCCTGGCCTTGCTGATGTCGTTCTCCCGCGACAGGCCCCGTGCCAGCTGGCGGATCTCGTCCTTCAGCAGGTGCGAGACGGCCTGGGCGCGCTGCCAGCCGGTCTTCTGCGCGGCGCCCGGCAGCAGATTGTTGCCCGCCGCGACGATCTCGACGCGCAGCTCACCCAGGGAGGGATCGTCGGCGTGGCGGAGCAGTTCGGGGAAGAGCTCCGCCGCGAGGTTCCGGAGCTCCGTCTCGTCCTGGGGGGAGACGGTCTTCTCCCCCTTGGCGAAGGAGACGATCCGCTTCTTGAGGTCGGGCAGGCCGTCCACCAACATGCTGACCGCGACGGCCTCGTCCTCGCCGTCCCGGCTCGTGTCTCCGTTCCCCCCGCCGGCCTCGACCACGTCCTCGTCGTCGGTGTCCTCGCCGAACCGCACCGCGTTCCCGTGCTCCGGACCGGTCTCGTCGCCGTCCGCGAGGCGCACGGCGTCGGCGGGAGCCCCGTCGTCGCCGACGGGGGCGGTCTCGGCGGTGTGGTCGGGGGCGCCGGTGTCGGTGTAGCGGTGCCAGTCGGCGCCGCCGCTGACGGTCATCCGGCCGTCAGCGGTGACGCCGACGTGGCGGGCGGTGAACACCCGATCGCCGCCGGGCACGTACCAGACCGGCGCGTCGGCGGCGAGGGCGGTGAGCGGGCCTTCCTCGCCGTGCTCGGCGCGGTGCTTCCACAGACCGCTCATCACCGTCTGCACGGTGGACCCGTGGACGGGGGAGGCCAGGTCGCAGCCGGTGAAGTGGATCTCGGTGACGCCGTCGAGCCGGCCCTCGTCGTGGGCGTCGGTGAGCGCCTTGAGGAGGACGGCCGGGTCGTGCGGGGCGTTCGGGTCGGTGTGGGTGCCGACGACGAGGACGCCGGGGCGCGCGGGGAGCGCCCGCAGGGCGGCGGCCTGCGCGGGGGAGAGGGCGCCGACGGCGATCCCGGCCGGGATGTCGCGTACGGGGGAGGGCGACGGCACGGTCCAGGACCCCGGACCCTCGTTGTCGTGGAGGACGGAGCCGGACTCCGTGGCGTCCTCGACGGCCTCCAGATAGCGGAGGGGCAGGGTCCCGTCGGGCAGGACGGACGTCGCCATGACCCCGGACGCGTCGGCGCGGTCGGGGGTGTGCCGGAACAGCGTCTCCGCGTCGTGGTAGCGGTCCGGCAGCCCCGCGTAGTGCAGCAGCTCGTGCAGCAGCATGGCGTCGTCGCGTCCGCGCGCGTCCGGTCCGGAGCCGTCGGCGTGCAGCCGCAGGTGCAGCTGGTCGGACCGGGTGCCGGGTCCGCCGTCCCGGGTCACCCGCACCGGGTCCGTGCCTCCCCCGGGGGCCGGGACCAGGTCCACCTCCATGTGGAGCTGGTCGCCGGTGCGCGGCAGCCGGAAGCCCAGGTTGACGTGGCTGTCCAGCAGCTCCTGCATCCGGGCGCGCAGTTCGGCCGCGTCGGCCGCCGAGAAGGAGTCGTCGACGGCCACCGGCAGCGTCACCCGCACCAGCCGGACGGGCCCGCCCGGCGTGCCGTCCCCGTCCTCGGGCACGACGAACCGTTCGACGTCCGCGCGGATCAGGGTCCGCCGGCCCGCGAGCGTCCCGTTCCCGTTCCGCCGGTCCGCCGTGCCCGGGAAGGGGCCGGCGGCGTTCGGGTCCGCGGCCGGGTCGAAGCGCTCGGTACGGACCCGGGCCGGAGGTGGTACGTCCTCCCGGCCCGGCGCCCACCGCCACGACGTCCACCGGTCGGCCGTGACCGGGCGCGCGACCGGGGAGACCTCCTCGGGCCGCACCTGCCCCGGCAGGGTGTGGGGGGAGTTCTCGGGGACGTTCGCGGCCGTGTCGCCGGTGTCGTCGTCGCTGTCGTCGCCGCCGCGACGGGGACGCTTGTGGGGGTCCTGCATGACGACGTCGCCGTCCGCGTCCCTCTTCCTGCGGGAGGAGTCGGGCTGGGGCACGGGCTCGTCCATGTCCACGTCCATGGAGGCGCTCCCGGCGGGCTCGGTCTCCTCCTCCTGCGCCTGGTACTTCCGCCGCAGTTCCGCCATCTTCTCGTCGGCGATCTCGTCGGGGAACCTCCCCCCGTCCGCGACGTGCCTGCGCAGGTCCGCCTCGTGCACGAGGCGCATGTTGCGGTAGTAGTCCCGGCCGGGCGCCGGCGCCTGAAGGGCCTCGATGTCGGGCGGCAGCTGCCGCCCGGGGTACTTCGCCCGGTAGTACTCGACGAAGGCGGCGGAGCCCGCCATGACCTCGGGCAGGGTGTGGTGTCCCTGGTTGAGGAAGGCGGCGATGATGGCGAGCCGCAGCGTCCTGTGGTTGATCTTCGGGTTGGGCCGGTTGCCGGCGTCGCGGAACCAACCCTTGTCGCTCATCAGCTGGAGGTAGCGGTGGAACATGAAGCCCGACCCTGACGTGCCGGCCGTGGCCAGGTGCCGCTCGGTCTGCTTCATGTACAGGAAATCCGTCGTGAGGCGGTAGCGGGCCCCACCGGGGATCCACCGCACCTTCTTCTCCGCGTTCAGGGCGAGCGGCCTCTCCCGCTCGCTCAGGCGGGGCACGATGTCCGCTTCCTTGAAGCTCTTCAGATCGGCGGCCAGCCGCCTCCACGTGCGGTCGAGCTCGTCGGATCTCTCCTGCTCGCTCCTCTTGGCCTCCTTCTCCGCCTCGGTCCCGTCCGGCATCGCGGAGATCTTCTTCCGCAGGATGGGCAACTCGCGGGTGAGCTGGCGGTACTCGACGAACCGGGGATCGTCCTTCCGGAACGCGCGCTCGTCGGTGATCGAGGTTGCCGGGGGCGGGCTGTAGCCGATTCTGGTGCCGAGGGCCTTCGAGGAGATGGCGTTGAAGAACAGGGCCATGCGTTCCCGCAGGTTCCCCTCCTCCACGACCTTCTGCAGCGCTTTCGGGTCGGTTCCCACGGCACCGGACGACTCGTTGCTGTTCGTGCCCAGTACCTCGTGGATCTTCTCCACCTTGTGGAGTTTGTCCCAGAGGACGCGGGACAGCTCCTGGGCGAGGTCCTTGACGTCCGTTCTCCGGGCCAGGTAAGCGGCGAGGTTCTTCTCGTACCGGACCGACGCGTCGGCGTAGTAGATGCGGTCCATGTCGTCGAGCGAGGCGTCGGAGGCCGAGGAAAGGGGGTCGTCCTGGTCGTTGGCGGGGCGCCGGGGCCGGCGACTGCTGGGCCCCTCGCCGTTGCCGGTCGGCGAGGGATCGTCGTCGTCCTCGGCACGGCCCTTGCCCCTGTCGACCGGCGGACGGTCGCTGCCGTCTCCGTCGCTGTCGCTGTCGCTGTCTCCGAACTTGACCGCGTCCGGGTGCACCGCGTCGACCTTGGGGGTGCGGAACAGGAAGGCGACCGCGTCGTCGGGCAGGGCGTCCGGATCGGGGGTCGTACGGACGGGGGTGTGCTCCGGGTCGCCGCTGTCGCCGTACACGTGCCAGGCCCCCCGGTCCACGACGGCGATCTTCCCGTCGGGAGTGAGGCCGATGTGCTGGGCGGTGAGGAGGTGGCCGCCGCCCTCCGTGTCGCCGCCGCCGGCGGGGACGTACCAGACGGGTGCGTCGGCGGCGCGGGCGGTGAGCGGGTCGGGGGAGGCGGTGCCGGTCGCGGCGCGGTGCTTCCAGAGGCCGCTCATCACGGTCCTGACCGTGCTCTCGTGCACGGGCGCGGCGAGGTTGCAGGCGGTGAACTGGATCTCGCTCACGCCGTCGAGCCGGCCCTCGTCGTGGGCGTCGGTGAGCGCCTTGAGGACGGCGGTCGGGTCGTTCGGGGCGTCCGGGTCGGTGTGCATGCCGACGACGAAGACGCCGGGGCGCTTCGGGATCGCCTGGAGGGCGGTGGCCTGGGCGGGACTGAGGACGCCCAGGGCGACGCCGGAGGGGATGTCCCGGACGGGAGGGGCGGACGGTGTGTCGTCGTGGTCGACGGTGTGCTCGCCCGCGGTGACGTCCTCGTTCTTGTTCGCGCCGCTGCCGTCGTCGTGGTCGGAGGTGTCGTCGGAGGGCGAGGGCGTACGGGTGCTGTCGTCCTCGGCGCGGGTGTCCGTGCCGTCCGTGTCCTCGACCTTGGCGCCGTCGCCGACGTCGAGGTACATGAGCTCGTCGGCGCTCGGCATGTCGAGGTGGTCCCAGTCGTAGAGGGAGGGGCCCTCAGGCGTCACCTGCGACTGCGACCGCGCCGGGACGTCGGCGTCCTGCGACGGGGCGGCGCTGAACCGGTCGTCGCCGCTCAGGGTGACGGGCCTGCTCTCCGGCGCGGGGGCCGGGACCTCCGTGTCGTCGCCCAGCAGGGAGGAGAGGTCCGAGGAGACGGTGGCCCGGGGCGGCGCGGTGACGGAGGTGTCGCCGGCGTCCTCCGCCACGGTCGGGACGTCGTCGCCCCTCCCGTCCGACGCCAGGTCGCCGTCCGACTCGGTGCGGAACCGCGGGTCCTCGGCGATCTCGTCGCCGAACGACGGCCCGAGGTCCAGGTCGAGCGGCGTGAAGGCGTCGCCGTCGCCGCCGGTCGTCTCGTGGGGCCGCTCGGGAGTGTCGGAGAAGAAGGGGGTGCCGCTGACGGGGTGGGAGAAGACCCACTTCACCATGTCCTTCATGTCCTGCTTGAAGCTGGTCTCCTCGGTTCCCGCGGTGGGGCGGGGGACCGGCCACGGCGCCGGGTTGCCCGTCATGTTCGACACGAACGAGGCGATGTTGATGGGGTGCAGCAGCCCGAAGTACTTGCTGTCGGTGGGGTTGTCGGCGTGCTGGTGGGTGAGGACCCAGTTCTGGTACTTCACCATGACCGGCTCGAACGCCCGGTGCAGACCGGCGCTCAGCGCGCCCATGGCCACGCCGGAGGCGAACGGGCCGCCACTCACCGAGAACGTGCCGTCCCCGAAGATCATGTTGTAGAAGCCCTCGCTGAGCATCTCGTTCGTTCCCTCGTTGAGGAGGGAGGCGACGGCCCCGCCGAGCTGGTACATCGGACTGCCCTGGAGCGGGTTCTCCTGCTTGAAGATGCGGGCGAGGGCGTTGCTGTGCTCGGAGCGGGCGAACAGGGTCGGCATCGAGTCGGCGAGGTTCTTGAGCGGTGCCAGGTTGCCCAGATCGCCCATCGACTCGGTGAGCAGCTTGGGCAGGTCGGTGTGGTCGGCCCCGGCCCGCCCCCACTTCTGGGTCAGCATCTTGCCGAAGTCCTGGCCCGCCTGCTCGGCGCCTTCGTGCTTGAGGTGCTTCTTGAACACCTCGCCCATCTTCTCGGCGAACGAGTCCGCGATGCTGCCGGCGCCCTGCCGCATGAACCCGGTCTCCAGGTTGCGGGTGACCCCGCCGAAGAGCTCGCCGATGTCCTTGGCGAAGGCCGAGCGGGCCTCCGGGGTGGACAGGAGGCCGTCCAGCGGGTTCTCCACGTCGCCCGCGGCGCGGCCGGCGGACCCCGAAGCGTCCGACGCGTCGGGCACCTTGGAACCCGCGCCCGCCGTGGGCACGTCCCCGGAACCCGTCCTGCCCGCGCCCGCGCCCGCACCCGCGCCGGCCGTGTCGCCGCTCTCGGTCCTGTGCGCGTTCGGAACCTCGGGCTTCTCCGCGCCCGGCACGTCGTTCTTGCCGGTGGTCGGCACGTCGTTCTTGCCCGCGCCCGGCATGTCGTTCTTGCCCGTGGTCGGTACCTCGCTCTTGCCCGCGCCCGGCACCTCGCCCTTGCCGGTCGGCGGCACGTCCGCCTTCGGCGGGGTGGGAGCGAGGTCGCCCTTGCCGGTGGCCGGGGCGCCCGTCTTCCCCGCCGCGGGGGCGGTCGGCTGGTCCTTGGCCCCGGCGCCGACCGGCGTCTCCGTCTTCGGCCGGCCGGTGGCCGGCGGTGGCATGGCGCCGTCGCCGACGGTCTTCGGCGGGACCGGCGGGGCCACGTCGCTCTTGGGCGGGACCGGCGGTGGGGCCGTCTCGGTCCTCTTCGGCGGGACCGGCGGAGGCGTCACGTCCGTCGGCGGCTTGTTGGGCGGGGACGACGGCAGGTCCTCCTTCGCCTTCGGGCCCTCCGGACCGCCCGGCTTGCCCGCCCCGCCCGGCGGCACGTCGGGCTTCGGGTTCGGCGTGACGTCGTCGAGCTTGTCGTCGATCTTGTTGAGGACGTCGTCGACGCGCTTGCTGATGATCGAGGCCGGCGGCTTGCCGCCGAGGATCCGGCCGAGGATCTTGCCACCGTAGTGGGACAGGATCTCCAGCGGGCCGGCGATCACGCCGCTCAGCGCGCCCTGCTTGACGGAGTCGAGCAGGGACTCCGTGTTCCAGCTCGACGTGTGGCCCGAGGTGAGCTGGTAGAGCTGGATCACCGTGTCCTGGAAGACACCGCCGACGATGCCGATGAAGGTCTGGCTGATGATCGTCTGGAGCAGCCAGCGGAAGAGCTGGTGGAGGCCCTCGCGGGTCGCGGCGAAGAGCGCCGACACGGGCCCCCACACGGCGCCGAAGGTGAAGGCGGAGAAGAGGGTGGCGAACAGGATCTCGGCCAGCAGCTGTACCAGCTGGAGGATGGCCATGATCTTCGTGTACTCGACCTGGTTGGCGACCTTCAGCGCCACGTCGGACAGCTGACGCGACAGCTCGGCCGTCTGCTCCAGCTGGTTCGCGCCCGCCGTGTCGCCCGTGAGGTCCCGCATGGTGAGGAGGAACGAGTCGGCGGCCTCGCCCTCGAAGTCGTTCTTGACGATCGGGATGAGCTCGATGACGTACCCGGACAGCGTCTCCAGGTCCTCCGCGACGGAAGCGTAGTGCTCGGCCACCCGCCGCATGTGGTCCTCGTCGGCCTCGGGCCACTCCATGCCCGACACGAAGGCGAGGAAGTCGGCGATCCCTTCCGGCGGGTTGATGGCCATGGCGTGGAGGTCCTCCGGTCGGCGGGCTGCTGTGCCCGGGAGAACGGCGACGGCCGTTCGCACGGTTCAGCACGCGCCGCGCCCGCCGTCACGGCCGGGACGGCGGGCGCGCCGCGTGCGGAGCCCGGTCAGAAACCGTCCACGTGGGACCCGGCCTCCTCGTCCGACTTGGCCATGGTGTCGGACGTCTCCTTGCCCGCCTCCGTCACCATGCCCAGTCGCTTGGTGACGTACGAGAGGGTCTCGGTCAGGTTCTCGGTGGGCCGGTCGACCTGCTTGTGGTACGTCTTGCCGATCTCGTCCTGGCCCGCCGACTCCTTGTTGATCCTGTTGATCTCCACGATCGTCCGGCTCAGGTCACTGAGACAGCGCTGGTAGTCCTCGTAGTGGGAGAACTTGTTCTTGAGGTCGCTCAGGACCTTCAGGTCGTCAGCCATGGAACTCCTCCTGCTTCCCGGTGGGGATGCGGCTTTCGGCCTCGGCCTCGAACTCGTCCTGTTTCGCCTGCTGTTCGGAGGACGCGCGGGCGGCCTGCTCCTCGGCGGCGAACTCCTCCTGCCGGGACGCCCTCAGTTCCTCCAGGGACTCCTCCTGACCGAAGGCGGGGGCCATCGCCCGCAGCGGCTTGAGGAGTTCGTCCATCTCGACCGGTGTCCCGGCGAGCCCCGTCACGCTGCGCAGATGGCCGCTGAAGTCCTGGAAGCCCTTGATGCGCTCGATGACCTCGCTGCCCATCCTGGCCCGCGCCTCGTTGAGGACGGTGACGAGGGCGGCGGCCAGTTCGGCCGGCGCCATCGACTGGTACGCCTTGGTGTGGAAGGTCATCGAGATCACCTGGCCCTGGGGGCCGACCGTCACGGACACCATGCGGTCCCTGGAGGTGACGGACGTGGTCGCCGCGTCCAGTTCGCGCTTGGCCTCCAGCATCTTGTCCCGCTGCTCGTGCAGGGCGGACATCGCGTCCTTGAGGATGCTCTCGAAGTCCATGGCCATGGGGCCGCCTTTCATGGGGGAAGAGGGGTCGTTCGGCGTGGGCGGGCGGGGTCAGCGACCGATGACCCCGCTGACGGAGCCGGTGTCGGTGCCCCAGGTGTCCTCGTCCTCGGTGAGCCAGGTGGTGCGCTGCCGGTCCTTGCCCTGGTTGGGCTGGCCGCCACCGGCCGCGCCGGGGTTCATCGGCGGCATCATCGGGGACTGCGCGGTCTGAGGTCCGCCCGCGCCGCCGCCCGCACCGGCCCCCGTACCGCTTCCGGGGCCCGCACCCGTGCCGGTGCCGGTGCCGGTGCCGGTGCCGGCGGCGGAGGCGGTGCCGCCGGCGCGGGCGTCGGCACCGGTGGGGCGGCCCGCCGGGTCCAGGAACGCGGTGGAGCCGCCGGTCGCCAGGCCGGGGATGCGCTTCGGTGCGCCGCCCGCGCCGCCGCTTCCGCCACTGAGCTGGTCCAGCAGCTTGTTGTGGCCGCCGCCCGTGCCGCCGCCCGACCCGCTGCCGGTCGTGGGGTGCGGCACGGGCCGGGAGTTGATGGCGTGCTCCGCGTTGGTGAGGAGCTGGTACGTCCGGCTGAGGGGCTTGCCGTCCGCGCCCACGACGACGCCGTCCTTGAGCGTGGCGCCCTTGGGCAGCGCGTAGGGATTGCCGTTGGAGTCGAGGAGCGGCTTTCCCTTGGCGTCGACGACGGAGCCGTCCGGGAGGACCTTCGCCCCCTCGGGCAGCCGGATCTGGTCGTAGCCGGACCCCGGCACGCGGCCCGGCGTCTCCTCGGGGGCGGGCTGCGACTGCCCCACCTTGGCGCCGGGCGGGGCGACGATCTGCTTGCCGTTCGAACCCATGACGGGCTTGCCGTTCGCGTCGTAGACCTTGCCGTCCTTGCCGATGCGGGAGCCCGGCGGCAGGACGACGGGCTTGCCGTCCGCGCCCATGACGGGTTTGCCGTTCTTGTCGAGCAGCGGCGCGCCCCCGCCGGCCGAACCGGTCCCCGGCCTGGTCGGCGGCGGGGTCCCGGGCAGCCCGCCGGTCCCGTTCCCGGGCAGCGTGTCGGGGCGGGAGGGCGTCTTCGTGCCGCCCGTCCCGTCACCGCCCTTGTCGAGCGGATTGCCGCCGCCGATGCCGCCCTTGCCGCCGCCGGCTCCGCCGATGCCTCCGATGCCGCCGCCGGCTCCTCCGATGCCGCCTCCGGCTCCTCCGCCCGCGCCCCCGGTACCCGGTCCGCCGGCACCGCCGCCCGCGCCCGACCCTCCGCCCGGCGGCATCTCGGGGCCGCCCGCGCCGCCGCCGGTGGGCATCTGGAGACGGGGCTGGTAGATGCCCTCGCGCAGGGCGCCGGCGAGTGTGAGGTACGAGGTGTCCACCTTGCCCATGGAGGTCTCCGCCGCCTTGTCGAGCGGAGCCAGGTGGTCCAGCCACGACTTCTTGGCGGCCAGTTCGATCTTCTCCAGCCAGCCGCTCTGGCTGACGTCCATCCCCGAGCCGTCCACGACCTTGGGGTTCTCGGGGGAGTAGACGGGGGCGCCGTTGCTTCCGTCGCTGCTGGTGATGGTCCGCCATGTGAACGTGCACTTGGCGTTGGCCATGTGCGTGTTGAGCGCCGTCCGCATGCGCCAGACCGGACTGGCCTCGAAGGTCAGCTCCTTGGCGCCCGGTAGTCTCCACCAGTTCACCAGCGCGGCCCACAGCGCGCCGAGTGCCCTGTTCAGCTCGATCTGGGCGTTGGAGATGAGCGTCTCGTAACCGCTGCCCTTGGAGTAGTCGATCGTGTCGGGGTACCCGGTGGCACCCTTCACGGGCTGCGGCTGGGCCAGGTCGAGCTGGACCTTGCTCATCTCCGTGGAGATGACGTCGAGGAACTTCCTGAAGGCCCCGGCCGCACTGCCCTTCCACTCGCTCTCGTCGGCGTCGACGCTCTCCTCCCACCGCTTCAGGACGGGAACCCACTTCGCCAGCCAGGCGTGCACGCCGTGCACCAGCTCGATCGCGGCGTCGAAGGAGGCGTAGCTCACCGCCCCCGTGTTGTGCGTGGAGGCGAACAGCAGCTCTTCCAGGGGCTTGAGCGCGTCACTGTAGAAGAGGTTGAACTTGGACTGGGTGTTGTCCAGGACGTTCGGCCAGTCGAGCTGGAACCCGACCACGCACGAGTACTGCCCGTCCTCGGCGCCGAGCGGGGTGAGGGGGATGACGAAGGAGACGTCGTAGCCCTCGGACGCCTTCTTCCCGTCGCCGTTGACGATCTTGACGTCGGGGGTGTCCTGACGCCTCCACTTCTCGGCCGTCACCGCTTCGCGGTTGGTCAGGGTGTTGGTGTCGGGGAGGAGGACCTTGATGGCCTGTTCCCAGGTGAAAGCTGCCATGGGGTGGGGGAGTTCCTTCCGGGGGTTCGGCTTCCGCTAGTTGCCGGTCGAGGAACCGCCGCCGGTACCGCCGCCGCCGCCGGCGTCCCGCTGGATGTTGTTGAGGATCTCCCACATCTCGGTGACGTCCACGGAGTCGTCGCTGGCGTTCTGGAAGGTCTCCTTGACGAACATGAGGTCGAGGTTGGCCGACTTGGCGATCTTGCGGAACGTCTCCAGCGCGCTGTTGAGGTCCTTGGCCAGCGAGGCGAACCCCAGCTGCACGGCCTCGGCGCTCACCATCTGCTTGGGGTTCCCCGGCAGGATCTTGCTGTTGCCGGTCCCCTTCTCCCAGGAGAGCAGGGCCATGACGGACGGGTCCTGGAAGTCCTGGAGCAGCGTGCTGAACTTCCACGCGTAGTCGCGCAGTACGTCGTCCGTGATCGACGTGACGGTCTCGTCGCTCGGGGTCGTCATGAGTGCTCTCCTGCCGAAGTCGGGGTGGTGCGTCGTCCGGGGCGTCCGGCAGGAAGAACGCGGCCCCCGCCCGGCGGGGTTCAGCCCGGAACGGGTACGGCGGAACCCGGCGCGCCCGCGAGGGGAGGGCCGGGTTCCTGGCGGGGCCGGCTCAGCGCTGGAACAGGTAGGCGCTCTTGCGGTCACCGTTGCGGATGATGCCGTGGGCGTCCGCCAGCAGGTCCGCGCCCTTGTCGAACTGGTGCGACAGCGTGGAGTCCAGGTTGTGCACGACCTGCTTGAACTCCTCGAACTCCTTGGCCGCCTCACCGGTGAACTCCGACTGGATGGCGCTGAGGCGCCCCACGATGGTCTGCACGGCCGCGCTCATGGCGGCCGCCACCTGCTTCATCTGGTCGTTGGCGTCCTGGAGGGCGCCGTGCTTGATGTCCATGTCCATGGGGTCCATGCGCGTTCCTTACGACAGAGGGGAGAAGAGGAGGGGAGGGGGAGCGGGAGGCGGAGGGGACGCTCCGCCCCGGTCACTTGCTGAGGATGTCGTAGACGTCGCCGTCCCACATGTCCATGTTGGACTCGGCCTCGCCGGCCGTGTCCGACATGACCTTGCTGGTCATGCCGACGGCCTCCACGAGGTCCCTGTACTCGGCCATCACCGTGCGGTAGCCGCGCTGCCAGTTCTCGATCTTCGCGATGAACTTGGTGCCGGCGGCAGACTTCATGCTGTCCCCGACCTGACCCGCGATGTCCTCGGACCGGGTGTAGGACCGCTCCATCGTCTGGAGGTGCTCCTCCAGCTCGGTGAGCGTCTGGGTGAGTACCGCTGACGAGACCTTGAGGTTGGCGTTGGGCGCGTCGGTCACCTGAACTCCTTTGTCGGGCGGGCTGGGTGATTCCCGTCAGGGAGAACGGGCGCCTCAGGGGACCGGGTTCACCGACCGTTCCGCCTCGGTGGCCGTCCCCTTCGCCGCCCGCGCGCCCTTCACGGCCGTCAGCTCCTCCCCGGGGCAGACCGGTGCCGGCACGCCCGCCGTCACGTCGACGACGCCCGCCGTCGTCAGCGCCGACGGGTCCAGGGACGGGCCCGACGGCAGCAGGGACAGCAGTGTCGCCGGCACGCCCACGCCCACCGTGCCCGCGTAGCCGAGGGCCTTCGCGGAAGCCGCCGTCGGCAGCGGGTACTTCACGCCGTCGTCCGCGACCAGATACGTCGTCCCGGCCGCGCCCGCCCCGGACAGGGCCCGTACCAGCGCGCCGCCGCCGGGCCGTACGGAGACCAGGTCCGCCGCGCCGCACGCCGCCGTCACGCCCGGCCGGGGCGACACCGGGCGGCCCGCGACCACCGCCGCGTCGGCCACCGCCACCAGGGTGGACGCCCCGCCCTCGGCCGAGGGCCGTACCGCCGTGCACACGCCCTGCCCGGCCCCCGGCTCCACCAGCTCCGGCGGCGCCTCCGGGAGGCCGCCGTCCGGCAGCGTCCCGGCCGGCGCCGGATGGGCGGCCAGATCGGCGGCGCCCACCGCGACGGCGATCGCCGGAGCGCCCGCGTACGCCTGCCGCTGCGTGCGCGGATCGCCGCGCAGCAGCTCGAAGCGGGTCCGGTCGAGCGGCGCCAGCCCCTTCCGCGTCAGCACGTACGGCTCACCGCCCGGGCCCGTGAAGAGCTGGCCGATCCGGGTCTCCCGCCCGGCCAGGGCGGGGCCGGGCGCGCCCCTCCCCGCGATCTCCGGCAGGACCAGATCGGGTCCCGCCGGAAGGGAGTTGAGGTAGGCCGCCGCCACCGGGAACGGCGTGGCCGTGCCGTAGCCGAGGGCCGCCCCCGCACCCGCGCCGAGCCGCAGCCGCCGTCCCTGCCACAACACGTGCCCTGTCCCGTCCGAGGCGGTCACCAGCACGGCCTGCCCAGGACCGAGAGCACGGCCCGTGCCCGCCGCGCCGACGGCCACCGACACCACCGGGCCGGGCCGCCCCGACGCGGTGGCCGCCGTCAGCCCGCACACCAGCCAGTCGCCCCGGGCCAGCGCGGAAGCGGGCGGCAGCGAGTCCGGCGCGCCCGTGATCCCCAGCGGGCCGCCGCGCGGCACCGCGCCCAGCGAGTTCAGGCCGACCTGCGTCACGGTCATCCGGTCCCCGGCCACCAGCCGGGCACTGGCCTGGTTGAGGACCGGTCGCAGCTCACCGCCGACGAACAGGTACCGGGCGCCCGTCTCCTTGACCACCACCAGGGTGCCCGGCTTCGCCCAGCCCGTCGCGCCGCCCGGCTTGATCGCCCCGTACAGGCCCATCACCAGGGCGATGACCACGGCGATGAACAGTCCCGTCCGCACCCCGCGGGTGGTCCGCCGGGGCGGAAGGTCCAGCGCGTCGGGCTCGCCCCGCAGCATGCCGGCCCCGAGCCTGCTCATCACGAACAGGTGGGCCTGCACCTGGTCGCGCCTGGACTGCATGTGAACTCCTGAGGGGGAAAGGGGTGTCGGGTATCGGAAGGGTCTCGGGGCGGGTGGCTCAGCCGGTGAGCCCGCGCACCCACGTGAAGACCCCGGCCTCGGTCAGCGCCAGCGGGATCAGGCTCAGCGCCAGCGCGCTGTGCAGCAGGTCGGCGGCCCGCCCCCAGTACGGCAGCAGCCGCCGCCCCGGCACCGTCCACGAGAAGATCGCGAGCGCCGCGGCGGTGACCGTCAGGCCCGTCAGCAGGCCCAGCCGGCCCGTCGGGCCGAGGGAGAGCGCCCACCCGGTCGCGAGCAGCGCCAGCCCGTACACGCCCGGCAGGATCAGGGCCAGCCGCTGCCACCGGGAACCGACCTCGCGCACGTGCAGGACCAGCAGCAGCGACAGGACGGCCGCCAGCGTCACCGGCGCCCAGCCGGGCGCGCCCGACATCAGCGTGAGACAGGCCGCGCACAGGGCGCCGGTCACCACGTGGAAGGCGGTCAGGTAGCCGTCGGCCACGGCGCTGCGGTCCATGACCTCCCGCGCCGGATACGGCTCGATGTCCTCCTGGAGCTCCTCCGCCCGGCGCGGCAGCGCGGGCAGCCTCAGCCCGGAGAGCCGGAAGGCGAAACCGGGCAGGAACGCCCCGAACGCCACCACGAGCACCGCCAGTGCCCCGGCCGTCTCCGACGACGACAGCCCCGCCAGCACGAGCGCCCCCGCCGCGGACGCGGCGACCGAGACGACGAGCAGCCCCAGGAACAGGGGCGCGGAGCAGGCCACGGACGCCAGCGCCAGCACCGAGGCGCCCGCCCCCGCCGAACCGCCCGCGAGCAGCCGGGCGGCCGCCAGGTCGCTCTCTCCCGCCGGCAGCAGTGCCCCGGCCAGCGCCAGGTAGGGCTCGCCCGCCGCGCCGGGCTCCGCGCCCGCCCCCGCGCCGGCCACCCCGTCCGCGGCGCTGCCCGCCCCGATCAGCAGCAGGAATCCGGTGCCCGCCCCCGCGACCACCCGCAGCGGGCCGAGGTCGCCGGAGAGCGCCAGGAGCACGAAACCACCCGCCAGAGCCAGCAGCGCGACACCGAGCGCCAGATGGTGGGTGAGGGCGGGGGTCCAGCCGTCGCCGCGCTGTTCGAGGCCGGCCGCGACACCGTCCACGATGTCGTCGAAGTGCGCCTCCGGCAGCGCCTCGCGGCGCATCCGCAGGTAGAGCCGCTCGCCGTCGCGCAGCCCCAGGGCCTCCGCGGTCCGCTCCTCGTCCAGCGGTTCCTCGCCGAGCCGCTGGAGCACCCAGCCGCCCGCCTCGACGGCCTTCTCATCCAGGTCGTCCCCGGAGTAGCCGATGATGGTCGGCAACAGGTCCGCCAGGGGGACGTCGGCCGGCACAGAGAGCTCGACCACCTTCCGCGGCCCGTGGAACCTCAACCGGCACAGCCCCGCCACCGCGCTACCGCTCACTGCCCGTCTGTCCTTCCCGCTGTCCAGCCGAGGCCGGAAAACCCTCGGCGGACAGAGGAACGGAGACACCGCGTCGCCGGGTTCAGCTCCTCCCGGGCGAGGGGGACGGCGGGGCTCAGCCGTCCCCGCGCGCGCTGCGCCGCAGCTCCCGCACGAGCGCCTCGACGCCCTCCTCGCCGCGCCGGGCCACCAGGGCCGCGGCCAGCCCCGCCACCGACCGCCGCTCGCCCTCGCTCCAGCGGCCCGCCGACGGATGCTCGTCGACCACGAACACGCGCGCGATCAGCAGGGCCTCCGGATCCGGCGACCCGACCGGGACCGCGGACCCGAGCAGCCGGACGAGCGCGCCCGTCACCTCGGCCGCGGTGGCCTCCGGCACGTCGAGACCGGTCACGGTCCCGCCGAGCGGATCCTCGTCCTCCGGGCCGACGTCCGGCAGCCACGCGCGGGGGAGCGCCCCCACCTCGTACGCCCCGCCGATCCCGGTCGCGAGCCCGTCCCCGTCGCCCTCCTCGGCCCCGGTCCCCACGCCTTCATCGTCCCCGCGCACCGCTCTCCTCCCGACGCCGCCCCGGCGGGCGTACGCGCACCGCCTCGCCCACCCGGGCGACCGGCCGGACCGGCGCTCCGGCCGGCCCGGCGTCCATCCGTACGCGCGCACGCTCTTCCCTGATCCTCCGCTCCCTCCCCGTCGCAGTGGTCAACGGGTCTCCTCGCCGTCGGGGTTCATCCGACGTTCACCCGGCGGCGCCGTACGGCCGGGTTGAACCGCCCCGCACCCCCCGTCCGTTCCCGACTGACGAGGAAACCGCACGAAGTCGGCCGCCCGGCGTGCGCCAGGCGTGAGGAGCGTTGTTCGTTGAGCGTGGTGCAAGTCAACCGCCCGCCCCGGCGGCCGGGCCCCGAGATGCCCGACGGAGAGATCCAGCTCCAGGAGCCGCCCGGCCTGCCCGAGAAGCAGAGCGGCGTGGGCAGCATCATCACGATGGTGCCGATGGCGCTGTCCTCGCTCTCCATGGTCTTCATCTTCCTGCGCCCCAACGGGGGCATGATGACGTACATCGCCATGGGCACCATGGCCGTGTCCGCCATCGGCATGATCGTCACCCAGATCATGCGCGGCAACGCCGACCGCAAGCAGGAACTCACCGGCGAACGCCGCGACTACCTGCGCTACCTCGCACAGATGCGGCGGCAGGTGCGCAAGGAGGTCCTCCGCCAGCAGGAGGCCCTCGCCTGGCGTCACCCCGACCCGGCCGAACTGGCCTTCCTGGTGCGGACCTCGCGCCTGTGGGAGCGCCGCTCCTCCCACCCCGACTTCAGCGACGTGCGGATCGCGCTGGGCTCCCAGAGGCTCGCCGTCCGCCTCGCCCCCCTCGCCACCAAGCCGGTCGAGGACCTCGAACCGCTCAGCGCCCACGCGCTGCGCCGCTTCATCCACGCGTACGGCTCCCTCGCCGACCAGCCCGTCGCCATCCACCTGCGCGGCTTCGCCCACGTCCTGGTCCGCGCCGGGGACCCCGGCCCCGAAACCGGCGCCGCCGAGCCCGGGACGGGCGGGGAACCGGAGGACGACCGGGCCCGCGCCCTGGTCCGCGCGATCCTCGCCCAGCTGGCCACCTTCCACGCCCCCGACGAACTGCGCGTCGCCGTCGTCGCCCCGGACCGGCGCGCCCACTGGGAGTGGACCAAGTGGCTCCCGCACGCCCTGCACCCCCACGAGACGGACGGCGCGGGGCCGCTGCGGCTCGTCGCCGGCAGCATCGGCGAACTGGAGCAGCTCCTCGGCGAGGAGTTCGGCGCCCGGCCACCGTACGAGCCCGACGCCACCCCCAGCCGCGACGAGCCCTACACCGTCGTCGTCCTCGACGGCGCCGTCCTCACCGCCCCCCACCGGGCCGCGCTCGGCGGCTACCGCAACGCCACCGTCGTCGACGTCGGCTCCACCCTGGAGTGGAAACACGGTCGCCTCACCCTCCGGCTGCGGATCACCGGCGCGCCCGACACCCCCGGCGCCCTGGAGATGGTCGGTGCCGACCGCAACCGCAAGGACCAGGTCACCCCGCTCGGCGTCCCCGACGCCCTGACCCCCGCCGCCGCCGTCCGGCTGGCCGCCGCCATGGCCCCGTACCGCCTCGGCGACAGCTTCGACGCGGGCGAACCCCTGGAGACCGACTTCGACCTGGCCGGGCTCCTCGGCATCCCCGACCTGCACCGGTTCGACGTCAAGGAGCAGTGGGCGCGGCGCAACCAGTCCAACAAGCTCCGCGTCCCGCTCGGCCTCGGCCCCGACGGCACCCCCATCGACCTCGACATCAAGGAGTCCGCCCAGGGCGGCATGGGCCCGCACGGCATGCTCATCGGCGCCACCGGCTCCGGCAAGTCCGAACTGCTGCGCACCCTCGTCCTCGCCCTGGCCCTCACCCACTCCTCGGAGATCCTCAACTTCGTCCTCGTCGACTTCAAGGGCGGCGCCACCTTCCTCGGCCTGGACGGGCTGCCCCACACCTCGGCCGTCATCACCAACCTCGCCGACGAGGCCGACCTCGTCGACCGCATGCGCGACGCCCTGCACGGCGAGATGATCCGCCGCCAGGAGCTGCTGCGTGCCGCCGGGAACTACGCCTCCCTCCTGGAGTACGAGACCGCCCGCGCCGCCGGCACCCCGCTCGACCCGCTGCCCACCCTCTTCGTCGTCGTCGACGAGTTCTCCGAACTGCTCGCCGCGCACCGCGACTTCATGGACCTCTTCGTCATGATCGGCCGCCTCGGCCGCTCCCTCGGCGTCCACCTGCTGCTCGCCTCCCAGCGCCTCGACGAGGGCCGCGTGCACCAGTTGGAGTCCCACCTGTCGTACCGGATCGGCCTGCGCACCTTCTCCGCCATGGAGTCCCGCGGCGTCCTGGGCGTCCCCGACGCCTACCAGCTGCCCTCCCAGCCCGGAAACGGCTACCTGCGCAGCGACATCTCCACCCTCAGCCGCTTCAAGGCCGCCTACGTCTCCGGCGGCTACCGGCCCAAGCGGCGTCCGGACGCCCACCGTTCGGTCATCGAGAGCCAGGTCGTCGCCCTCGGCACCGAGTACGTCGCCCCGCACGTGCTGCCCGTCGCCCCCGATCCGCGGGAGGAGACGGCCGCCGAAGAGACCGGCAGCCTCCTCGACATCGCCGCCGAGCGCCTCGTCGACGCCGGCCCTCCCGCCTACCAGGTGTGGCTGCCACCGCTCGACGTGCCGCCCACCCTGGACGAACTGCTGCCGCCGATCGGTCCCGACCCCGAGCACGGCTTCACGGCCGAGGGCGAGGTCCGCGGCAGCCTCAAGGTCCCCGTCGGTGTCGTCGACAGACCCTTCCAGCAGGTCCGCGACCTGCTCGTGGCCGACCTGGGCGGCGCCGACGGCCACATCGGCATCGCGGGCGCCCCGCAGTCCGGCAAGTCCACCCTCATCCGCACCTTGATGACCTCGCTCGCCCTCACCCACACCCCCGCCGAAGTGCAGTTCTACTGCCTGGACTTCGGTGGCGGCGCCCTGTCGAGCCTGCGCGGTCTGCCGCACGTCGGCGGGGTCACCGGCCGGCACGACCCCGACCGGGTCCTGCGCACCATCGCCGAGATCAACGCGGTCATCACCCGCCGCGAGAAGTACTTCGCCGAGCTCGGCATCGACTCCGTCGCCGCCTTCCGCCGCAGGAAGGCCGCCGGTGAACTCCCCGACGACCCGCACGGCGACGTGTTCCTGGTCGTCGACGGCTGGAACACCCTGCGCCAGGAGTTCATGGACCTGGTCCAACCCCTCACCCTCATCTCGCAGCGCGGCCTCAACTACGGCGTCCACCTCCTCATCGGCACCACCCGCTGGGGCGAGGTCACCGGCGCCCTCCGCGACCAGCTCCAGACCCGTTTCGAGCTGCGCCTGGGCGACCCCGTCGACTCCGTCGTCCACATGCGGGCGGCGGGCAAGGTTCCCAAGATCCCCGGCCGCGGCCTCACCGCCGACCAGATGCACTTCCTCTGCGCGCTGCCCCGGATGGACGGCATCGGCACCGCCCACGACCTCGGCGAGGGCGTCGCCGACCTGGTCGACGTCGTCGCCGACCACTGGACCGGCCCCCGCGCCCCCGAGGTCCGGATGCTCCCGCTCGTCCTCGACGCCGCCGACCTCCCCGAACCCCACGGCTCCCTGCGGATCCCGCTCGGCCTGGAGGACACCGAGGTCCAGCCGCTGTGGCACGACTTCTCCCGCGACCCGCACCTGATCGTCGTCGGCGACAGCGAGACCGGCAAGACCAACCTGCTCAAGCACATCGCCACCCAGATCATGCGCGCCTACACCCCCGACCAGGGCCGCCTGATGCTGGTCGACTTCCGCCGCGAGATGTACGAGACCGTGCCCGAGGAGTACCGGCTCGGCTACGCCGTCTCCGTCGATCCCCTGCGCCAGATGATCACCGGGGCGGGCAAGGCCATCGCCAACCGCATCCCGGCCGCCGACATCACCCCCGACCGGCTGCGGCGGCGCGACTGGTGGAGCGGACCCGAGCTCTTCGTCCTCGTCGACGACTACGACCTCGTCAACGGCTCCATGGCCTCCCATCCCTTCGCCGCCGTCCTCGACAACCTCGCCCAGGGCGCGGAGATCGGCCTCCACGTCATCGTCGCCCGCTCCGCCAACGGCGCCGGCCGCGGCCTGTCCGACCCGCTCCTGCGCAGGCTCCAGGACGTCAACACCCCAGCCGTCCTGCTCTCCTGCCCGACCACCGAGGGCCATCTCTTCGGCGGCACGAAGCCGAAGGTCCTGCCCGCCGGACGCGCGCAGCACATCACCCGCCGCCGCACGGTGCAGCTCCAGACGCCGCTGCTCGACGCCGACGGCCGGACCCCGCAGAACGGACACCCCGGATGACCACTCCCGTCGCCGCCCCCGCCTCCGGGACGGGCACCCACCCCGTCGGCCCGCACCTGGTGATCTCCTCCGCGGAGACCGCCACCGCCCTGGCCCCTGTTCTGGACGGACTGCCCCCGCTGTCCGGCACGCTCCTGGTGCTGGCCGCCGCCCCGGACGCGGCCCCGCTCCTCCGCCGCACCCTGCCCGATCTCGTGCTCCTCGCCCGGGAGCGCGGTGCGACCCGCCTCCTCCTCGCCGCCTCGGGCCTCGCCGCCCCTGGCCCCGACGGCGCCCGCCCCGTACGCGCGGTGGCCACGACGGCGGACTTCACGGTGATCGCCCCGGACGGTGTGGCCAGCGTCGAACCGGACGGCACCCTGCGCCTCGCGGAACCGGGCACCTGGTGGCTGGCGGAACCGGGGGAGGAGCCGTACGAACTGGGCCCGGACTGGCCGCCGGAGGCGGCGGAGGCCGCGGAACCGGAGGCCGCGGAACCGGAGGCCGCGGAAGACGTGGAGGAGCTGCTTCTGCCCCCTGCCCCTCCCGTCCCCGTGGTGGCGGTGTCCCAGGGCGGCGCGCACGGATTCGGCCCTGCGACGTCGGAGGAACAGGAGGAGGGCGCCCGTACGGTTCCGGGCGGAACCTGGCTCGGAGCACTGCCCGAGGCGGTCGAGCCGCTGATCGGCGTCCCCCCGGACACCTACCTCCTGGGCGTCGGATCGCCTGACCGCCCCGCGCTGCGCACCGCCGAACTCCTGGCCCGGGTGCCGGAGGCGGCGGCGGACGCGCGGCATCTCCTGCTGGCCGCGCCGTGGGCCGATCCGTCCGACCTCGTCGCCATGGCGGTGGCCCTCGCGGACGACCTCGACCGTACGGTACGGGCCGCGATCGGACTGCCCGTACGAACGGCCGACGACCACGCCACCACGTTCCTCGACGGTCGGGGCGCGCCCACCTGGCAACCCCTCCTGCTCGAACTCGCCGCCTCCCCCGCTCACCACCGCGTGGTGCCGTCCGCGTGGCTGCGGCCGTCCGGACCGGCGGCACAGGCACCGGCCCTGTACGCGTGCGCGGACCCGGAGGGCTGGGCCGTCGAACTCGTCCCGGCGGGCCTCTGGCTGCGCCCGGTGGACCGGCAGCCGGACGCGGCACCGCGCACGAGGTGCCCCGACCCGGCCCGCCCGGCCCTGATCGTGGGCGACGGCGAACACCCGTTGCCCCCCGAGCTCCTGCACGCCCTGCCCGGCGTCCTGGCCGAGCTCCCCGACCTGGGGGCGACGGAACCGTACGGCCTGCTGTTCCACGGTCCCGCGTCCGACGAGGGCCGAGCACGCTCCTGGGCGGCGGAACTGGACCTGCACTGGCTGGGATCCACCTCCTTGAGCCCACCTCAGCAGGAGCAGGAGCAGGAGCAGGAGCAGGAGCAGGAGCAGGCACAGGCACCGGCACAAGAACAGGAACAGGAGGCAGAGTCGGCACCAGCCGCCCCGGCACCGGGACCCTCCCCCCTCCCGGCAGCACCGGGCGGCCTCAGCGGCCCTGACGACCGTGCGGCCCTCCGCGAACTGCTGGGCGAGAAGTACCACATTCTCGCCGGCAAGGCGGAGCTGCTGGCCTCCCGGCTGCCGTCACTGCGCTCCCTCGCGCAGGACGGCCTCAAGGCGGACCTGGTGGCCATCGCGCTGTACCAGGCCGACGCCCCCGACCTGGGGTCCCGCGCGGGACTGGCCGAGGCGGCGAGAGCGGCCGGGCCCGTCCCCTTCACCCCTCTGCTGCGCTGCCTGGACTCGGGCCTGCGCCGCCTGCCGGGGCACTACGGAGCCGTGATGCTCGCGGCCCCGGCGGAGGAGGCGCCGCTCGACCGGTACGCGCAGGGCTCGGTCCTCGTCGAGCCCGCGGCGGTGGCGGCCGTCCCGGCGTGCGACGCGGAACTGGAGGGCGCGGTGGAGTTCGGGATCTGGTCCACCACCGGCCGCCGCACGTCCGTCTTCCTCGGCACGGACGACGAACCCGAGGTGGTGTTCCCCCCGGGCACCGCCTTCTCCGTCCTGGCCCTTCACCTGTCGGAGGACGACACGGCGCCGATCCGCGTCCTGCTCCGGGAGATCTCCCCCGCGGAGACCGACCGCGCGGACGACCGCTTCCGCAGGCGCGACGAACAGGCCCGCACCCGCCTGGCCGAATGGTTCGAACGCAGGGACATGCTGGAACCCCACGACCGCCGCCCCCTCCCGGACGCCTCCCGCTTCCACGTGGTCCCCGGGGCGGGCCCGGGAGCCCGGGTTCGGCAGACGTAGGGCGTGGGGCGTGGTTCGCACCGGGCCCTCCCGACTCTCCGGCGGAACTCCCGACAGACGGGTTCACGGCCGGGACCCGCTGCCTCGGCGAGCGGGCCGTGGCCGTCCTGAAGGGCCCGCGCCTCCCGCGAAAGGTCCGCTGCGGCACCGTCGCGGCACAGCGACCGTCCCGGCGGCCGTCCTCGTCTTCCGGTCAGCACGAGCCGTCGGGCATTCCCGGAGGACTGCCTGAACAGACGTCGGTGACGAAGCGAAAGCCCAGGCGAGGGCACGTATCACCCGGCCAGGGCGATGTTCCTCACAAACATCGTTCGATGTGTCCCGGTGTACAGTCGAGCCCGCCCTTGACCTGCACAAAGCAGGCAGGGAGCCGTCTCAGAGGAGTTCACAGTGCTGCGTACTCTGTTCAAGTCCAAGATCTGACTATTTGGCGTTGCCGCAGGTCAGGGGCATCATGTGCCCCCCTCAGGTCAGCAAACGGTCAGCATGCGTCCGCAGGGTGTCCCCGCTTGCTGACCACCGACCCGCAGCAGGCGCCTGAGCATGATCCTTGGGCTGGAACGGATGGTGCGTCACATGGCCCGACAGCTCGCCCGCGGCATGGGTTCCTTCTTCAAGGACTGCGAATGCGCGAAGCCCACCCGCTGCCCCCACCCGTACTCGATCCGCTTCCGCGACGCGCTCGGCAAGCAGCGCGAGGAGTCCGGCTACGTCACGCAGGACGACGCGATCGAACGCCTCACCCAGCTGTACGCGGAGAAGAAGACCACGGCGCCGTCGGTGGCGGCGGCCCGCCGGGAGCTGGGTCAGCTGACGGTCGGGGAGTACGCGAAGCAGTGGCGGCCGCGGCAGCGCAGGATGACGGACTACTCCACGGGTGAGCATGTCGACAGCTCGATCAACGTACATATCGTCCCGCGTCTGGGGGCGCGGAAGCTGAACTCGGTCACGCCGATGGTGGTCGAGCGGTTCCTGGACGAGATGGAGGGCGACGGCGTCGGCCGCGGGAATCAGGTGAACATCTTCCGGGTCCTGAAGACCATCCTGCGGGACGCGTATGCCAAGGGGGCTATGGCGGACGACCCGGTGAAGGGCGTACAAGAACCGGAATACGTACGCGAGCAGGTCGCCATCCCGTCCCTCGCCTACGTGAAGAAGGCGCTAACGGTCGCCGACGAGGACCTGGCACTGGAGATCGTCATGATGGCGGGGTGCGGCCTGCGCAACGGCGAGGCGAGGGCGGTGAACGTCAACAATGTCGTGGCCCAGGACGTGTACCGGGTGCGCGAGCAGATCCACTCGAACACGCTGAGGCCGGCGAAGCTCAAGCACCGAAAGGCGGGTGAGTTCCGCGAGGTGCCGCTGCCACGGTCGGTCCGGGAGGCGATCGAGCGGTACGGGGAGAAGCACGGCACCACGAGGGACGGGTACCTGCTGCGCGGGCCGGGCGGCTACTTCACCGAGGGTATGGAGCGGCGCCGGGTGAGGAAGCTCTTCGCGGATCTCCCACCGGAGGAAGGGGTGGGGATGTACGGCTTCCGGCACTACTTCGCCTCGAACGCTCTCGGGAACGGCATCCCGATCACTGACGTGGCGGAATGGATGGGCCACAAGTCCATCGAGGAGACGTACCGGACCTACCGGCACCTGATGCCGGGCAGCATCACCAAGGCCGCCCGGATCCTGGACGCCGGCCTCTGGGAAGCCGCCTGACTTTCGGTTTTGAGGGAACAGCAGGTTTTCGTCTGCTGGTGGTACAGCAGCTGAACCCTCCCTGACCTGGAAAAATGGTAGTAGGCGCGGCTCTCTGGCGGGGCCTGGTCCGGATCTTGGTCCGGCGGGTGCTCGCTCAGGCGGTGTCTCGGCTGTAGTGGCAGTGATCGGGAGCGATTGGCATCGCACGGGTCAGGTGGCGGCTGTCCAGCCGTCCACGGCGATTCGACGTCCGGTCGTGGACCCGTGGGTTGCTCCAAAGCCCGGGAGGCGGAACGGCCGGAGGCGGACGTCCTACGGGATGAAGCGGGTTCCGAATCTCCGCCGCCTCGAAAAACGGTCAGCATGCGTCCCCGCTTGCCGGCCTGCGACCGACAAGCGGGGAGGCTGAATCGGAGGTCTTTCTTCGCAAGGCGGTCCGGCTGAATCGAGGAGAGCAGCCGCCTCTGGTCCTGCGTCCGGGAGGCGGCCCGGTGACGCTCGTGAGCATGGGTCCGCCGGGGTATCGGTCGCCGGTCCCGCGAGCGGGAGCGGCGACCGACACCGTCAAGCGCCGGTGGCGGCAGGGGGCCACACACCGGCCTGACCCGCCCTCATCAGGGGTCTGCGGCCGCGGCGGAGGAGCGGCAGCTTTCCGGGTCGGGTCGGTGAGGGGGTCAGCGGCACAGTGCCGTTTCGACGGCGGCCTGGGCGTGCTGATCGGTGGCGCTGTCGGCCGGCATGGCGGTCAGTGCGATGTTGACGGCACGGCCGTCCTCCGTGACACCTCCCAAGGTGGCGTATCCCGGAATGGTTCCGCCGTGGCCCCAGTAGACGCCGCCGCACGGCAACGGCGTGCTGCTCAGGCCCAGTCCATAACGGACACCCGGGGCGCCTGCGGGGACGGTGGTGCGCATCTGGGCGAGCTGGGCCGGGGGCAGGAGTTCGCCGCCGAGGAGTGCGGTGTAGAAGCGATTGAGGTCGCTGTTGGTGGTGATCACCGCACCCGCGGCCCAGCCCCAGGACGGGTCCAGTTCGGTGACATCGCGCCAGGGCGAGTCGGCTGTGTCCCGGTGGTAGCCCTTGGCGTGGGGCTCATGGATGGTCATGTCTCCAGGTGTGGGGAAGTAGGTGTGGCGCAATCCGATGCGGTCGACGATGCGACGGTTGATCTCCTCGCCCAGCGGGCGGCCGGTGACCTTCTGGATGATCAGGCCCGTGACCAGGTAGTTCGTGTTGTTGTACTCCCACTTCGCGCCCGGGGAGAAGTGGGCCTTCTGTACGAGGGCGCTGTCGAGGAGCTCGCGCGGCTCGTAGTACCTCTGCGGATCCTTGAGGACCGCGCGCTTGTCCAGGTATTCGGGCAGACCGCTGGTGTGCTGGAGGAGTTGGCGGATGGTGATGTGGCGTCCGTCGATGCCTTCGCCGCGCAGCAGGCCGGGCAGATAGGTGTCGACGGGGGCGTCCAGGTCGAGCTTCTTCTCGGCGACCAGCTGCAGTGTGACCACGGCTGTGAAGGCCTTGGTGTTGCTGGCCGCCCGTACCTGCCCGTCCTTGGGTACCTTCGCGCCGGTCCTGAGGTCGCCGAAGCCCGCGGTGTAGTGACGCGTCCGGCCCTCGCGGTCCACGACGCTCGCCGAAGCGGAGGGTATCCGGTCGCCGACCACCAAGGTGTTCAGGCTCTTCTGGACGGGGTTCGGCTTGGCGGCGGAGGCCGCGGACGGGAACAGCGCGCCGGTGGTCATGACGGCCCCCGTGAGCACGGTCACGGCGAGCCTCCGTCGGCCGCCTCGCGAAAGAGCGGGGCGGAACCTCGGCGATACACGTGCATGCATGGAACAACTCCTGTCGGTAGGGAACGACATCAGTGGGTCGGTAAGAGGCGGTCGTGGTGTGACGCGCCCGCCGGTGGCCCGGCCTGCTCCTGTGACGGCGCGGCTCAGGAAGGAACGGCTTTCCGCCCGTTCCCCGCCGAGGACGGGGAGCATGAGAGAGGCGGGACCTGGTGCCTCTACGTGGTGCGAGGAGACTTTCGGCGGTGCAGCGGCCGGCGGGCCTCGTGGAACCCGTGGCCGACCCCCGTCCGGCGCGGTCACCTCGCCGTAGGACCACGAGACTTCCTCAAGGGACACGGTGAACCGCGGTGGCCCGCGTCGTCATCGGTTGCATGGTGGGCCCCGGTTCCTCGATCGGTCAGAACGGGTACCGAACGTAACCGCGCGAGACGAGCGGACGGCAGCGGTCCCTCTCCCTGACCGGGGGTGTAGCGGGCTCCACCCGCCCGGTGCAGTGCGGGCCCATGACAGGGGAGCGGTCACCGCCGGGTCCTCGCGGTGCTTGTCTGGCGTGGGGAACGGCCACCCCTTCGGGAGGTGTAGTCCGCACCCCTCCCGGAACGGGAGTCATCCCTGTCGTTCCGAAAGGACGCCGTTCATAGGTTCTTTCGTACGGACACAGGGCCTTCCTTCCCTCGCCTCTACGGAGAAGCAACTGATGCGCTCACTCACTCGAACCACCGGTCGATACGCGGTGATCGCGGTATCGGCAGCCTGCCTGATCGTTCCTCTGGCGGCCTGCACACCGGACGGCGGACCGCGACCGCCCGCTTCCACCAATTCGACCGGCGCAGCAGCCCCGTACGCTCCGAAGAACGACGGGAAACGCGACGGACGACTGGACGAGCGGCTGGACCGCACCACGATCCTCGAACTCCAGGAGGAGATGAAGGACAAGCGGCTGACGTCCGAAGAACTGACCCAGGCGTACCTGGGCCGGATTCATCGCCTCAACCCCCGCCTCCATGCCGTCGTCACCGTGAACCCGGACGCACTGGACCTCGCGCGCAAGAGCGACGAGCGACGCCGCACCGGTGAAGTGCGGGGGCCGCTGGAAGGCATCCCCGTTCTCATCAAGGACAACATCGACACCGCGGACCGCCAGCCCACCACCGCCGGCTCCACGGCCCTGTTGCACTCCAAGCCGACACAGGACGCCTTCCTGGTGAAGAAGCTGCGCGACGCGGGTGCGGTGGTCCTGGGCAAGGCCAACATGTCGGAATGGGCCAACTTCAGGTCTCCCCGGCAGACGGCCGGATGGAGTGCCACGGGCGGCCAGACCCGAAACCCCTACGTACTCGACCGGAGCCCCTGCGGATCGTCCAGTGGCTCCGCGGTCGCCGCCGCGGCCGCCCTGGCCGCTGTGACCATCGGCTCCGAGACCGACGGCTCCATCGTGTGCCCCGCGAGCGTCACCTCCACCGTGGGCGTCAAGCCCACCCTCGGCGTGGTCAGCCGCAGCGGCATGATCCCTATCACCGGCAGTCACGACACCGCCGGCCCGATCGCCCGTAACACGACGGACGCAGCCCTGGCGCTCTGGGCCGTCCATGGATCGGACGCCGCCGACACGGCCACCTCTGACGCCGACACCGCCCTCCCCTCCGACTACCGCGAGGTGCT
Organism: Streptomyces hydrogenans; assembly: GCF_014656075.1. GTDB lineage: Bacteria > Actinomycetota > Actinomycetes > Streptomycetales > Streptomycetaceae > Streptomyces > Streptomyces hydrogenans. The sequence continues at coordinate 820 of NZ_BNBS01000010.1, read as the reverse complement.
CGACCCGAACGCCCTGCGCGGCAAGCGCATCGGCGTGTGGCGCAAGGGACACACCGGCATCGACCCGGACGTGGACCGCGCCTTCGACATGGCTGTCCAGCGGCTCCGAGAGCTCGGGGCGACCGTCGTCGAGGGCGCGGACGTGGCCGACTCCCAAGCCATGATGCGCAAGGACATGCTTCCCGCCGTGCTGACCGAGTTCAAGCACGACCTCAACGCCTACCTGGCCGCCACCCCTGGCCCCCACCCCAAGAACCTCACCGAACTCATCGCGTTCAACAAGCGGAACTCCGCCGTCGAGATGCCGAAGTTCGGTCAGGAACTCTTCGAGATGGCCGACAAGACCGACGGAGACGTCAACGCCCCGGCCTACCGCCGGCACCGCAGCGCCGCGACCCGTCAGGCCCGGCAAGCCATCGACGGCGTGCTCGCCGACCACCGGCTCGATGCCATCGTCACTCCCACCAACATCCCCGCTCCCACCGTCGAAGCGCTCGACCCCACTCCCTTCGAAAGCTCCACCCGCAACTCCGCGGTGGCCGGCTACCCCCACATCACCGTGCCCGCCGGCTACGCACGGGACACGCTGCCGCTGGGCGTCTCCTTCCTCGGAACGCGCTACAGCGACGCGAACCTGCTCAGCTACGCGTACGCCTTCGAGCGAGCCACCCCGGTCCGCAAGGCGCCCACCTACCTCCCGACTCTGCCCGGCCGCTCCTAGTGATCTGAGTCAGAGATTCGTCGGCAGTAGGCGGCGACTTTGTCGAGGATCTCGTCGGCGGTCTTCGTCCATACGAACGGTCTGGGGTGTTCGTTCCAG
>NZ_BNBS01000009.1:6376-129368 GCF_014656075.1 Streptomyces hydrogenans | reverse complement strand
GACTCTTAATCAGCGGGTCCGGGGTTCGAGTCCCTGGCGGCGCACCGACAGAGAAGGCCCCTCACGCGAGTGAGGGGCCTTCTTGTCACCTCGGGTCAACTACCGTGCGTTGCGGGCCAGTTCCAGCGCGTAGGCGTCGAACCACTCCCCCGCCCGTGGACCGCCCCGGCACTCCCCGTCCGACTCGCCGGGCCGCTTGATCCACAGGTAGGCGCGGACCAGCGGATCGCCCGTCCGCAGCGTCGGCGGCTCGCCGAGCGCCCGGCCCGGCGGGTTGCACCAGTTCTCCGCCGGGTCGCCCTCGGTGTAGGGGCCGTTCCCGTTCCGGCTGGTGTCGACGACGAAGGGCTTGCCGCCGACCAGCGCGGAGAGCCTGCGGCCGTACGCCACGCTCTCCTCGGTCGTGCGGAAGTTCGAGACGTTCACGGCGAAGCCGTCCGCCGCCGCGACGCCGGCCTGCCGGAGCGGCTCCGCCAGGTTCTCCGGCGCGACCCAGCCCGCGTTCCCCGCGTCCAGGTGGACGGTGACCCCCGGCTGCCGCTTCAGACGCTCGACGGCGGCCTTGAGCAGGGCGTACCGCTCGCCGTGGTGCCGCTCGGCGGTGCAGCCGTCGACCACGTGCGTCACCGCGTCCGGCTCCAGGACCACCGTCGCCCGCCGCGTGCCGATCCCCCGGGCGACGGCGTCCACCCAGGCGCGGTACGCCGTCCCGTCCGCCGCGCCGCCGGCCGAGTGCAGGCCGCAGTCCCGGTTCGGGATGTCGTAGAGGACCAGCAGCGCGGGCCGCCCGGCCCTCGCCGCCGCCTCGGTGAGCGCCCGCGTCTCCGCCTCCGGCCGGTCGGGGCCGATCCACTCCGCGACCGGACGCGTCGAGATCCGGCTCAGCAGCGCCGCCTCGGCGGTCCGCCCCGCTGCGCGGTGGGCGGCGACCGCCCGGGCGGCCTTCCCCTCCGGGTTCACCCAGTAGGGGGCGGCGCCCGTCGCGGAGGGGCCGGGCGCGCCCGGTTCCGCACGGGCTCCCTGGCCGCCGGAGCGCACGGCGAGGGCGACGGCGGTGATCAGCAGGAGCGGGGCGGCGGGGGACACGGGCGGGCGTGCGGGCATGCGGGAGCCTCGGGCGCGTGCGGGGTGGCGGATGCGTGACCATCGTGACACGGCGGCGCTCTGGGCCGTGCGAGGCACGGCCTCTACAGTGTGCGGAACTCCCGCCTCCCGCGGCGGCGCCGGGCTCCTCCCGCGGCCCGTGAGCCCGCGGTCGAGGACCGGCCCGGCCGGCGGCCCGTGGGACGCGGGCCGCCGGCCGGGGCCAGGTCCTCCCCGGGGCGGTTCCCCGCCGGTGCTACTCCGCGCCCGTCAGGTACGCCGAGACGACCACGTTCGCCGTGTAGAGGCCGGCCTCGCGGTCGAAGGTGCCGCCGCAGGTGATGAGGCGGAGCTCGGAGCGGCCCGGGGCGTGGGGGCCGTAGACCTTCCGGGGGTCGAAGGCGTCCCGGGGGACGACGGTGACGTCGTCGACGGTGAAGACCGCCACCGAACCGTCCGTCCGGGTGACGCGGACGGTCTCGCCCGGGCGGGTGGCGCTCAGGCCGTAGAAGACGGCGGGGCGGGTCTCGGTGTCGACGTGGCCGACGAGCAGGGCGGGGCCCGCCGCGCCGGGCGTGGTGCCGGGGCCGTACCAGCCGACGGTGTGCGGCATCTCGTACGGCGGCGGGTCGACCGCCCCGGTGGCGTCGAGGCCCCGGGCGACGACGGGGGCGTCGATGCCGAGGGCGGGGATCTCGACCCGGCGGGGCCGGGCCGTGTCCGGTATCGGCGCGCGGGACGGCGGCAGGTCCACGCCCAGCGGGCGGCCGACCGCCGCGATGTCGCCGTGCGTGGGGGCCGAGCTGCCGCCGGGGCCCCGGGCCGCGTCGTGGCCCCAGAGCCAGAGCCCGAGGAGCAGGACCGCCCAGGCGACGCCGGTGACCGGGCGGCTCGACGCGGCCACGCCTATTCCGTGCGCCGGCGGCGGGAGCTGCGGAAGGCGACCGCGACGGCGGCCGCGCCGGCCATGCCGAGGCCGAGCAGGGTGTACGGGGTGCCGAGGCCGTCCTCGCTCGCCGTCTGGGCGACACCGGGCGCGGCGGGGGCCGCGAAGGCGGCGGTGCCGCCGCCGCCCGCGCGGACCGGGGCGACCGGGACCGGGCGGTGGGTCGGCCGCTCGTGGTGGCGGACGGTGAGCGTGCCGACGTCCGGGTGGTCGTGGCCGTCGCAGGTGACGGAGACCTTGTACGTGCCGTCCTCCAGGCCCGTCCTGACCGTGGCGCCGCCGAAGACGGCGTGGTCGCCGCCGTCCCGGCCGGTGAGTTCGGCGTCCGCGACGAACGCCGGGGACTTGGCGGCGCCGGTGGTGCCCTTGCACCCCTGGGCGCGGACGTCGACGTCGGCTCCGGGTGCGGCGGTGGACGGGGTGACGGTGACCTGGACGCCGTCGTGGGCGAAGGCGGTGGCCGCGGCGCCGGGGACGAGCACCAGAGCCAGTGCCGCCCCTGCGGCACGGAGAGCGAGGGGACCTGAACGCATTGTGACCTCCTGGTACTGGCAGGGTCACCCGGATCGGTGGTTCTCGCATCCGCAGGGGCGGGGCCCGGAAGGGCTCAGACGCGGTCGACGATGTCCGCGATCGACTTCACGATCTTGGAGGGGCGGAACGGGAAGCGGTCGATCTCGGCCTCGGTGGTGAGGCCGGTGAGGACGAGGAAGGTCTGCATGCCCGCCTCCAGGCCCGCGAGGATGTCGGTGTCCATCCGGTCGCCGATCATCGCGCTGGACTCGGAGTGGGCGCCGATCGCGTTGAGCCCGGTGCGCATCATCAGCGGGTTGGGCTTGCCGGCGAAGTACGGGTCCTTGCCGGTCGCCTTGGTGATGAGGGCGGCGACGGAGCCGGTGGCGGGCAGCGGGCCCTCCAGCGAGGGGCCGGTCTCGTCGGGGTTGGTGCAGATGAAGCGGGCGCCGTTGTTGATGAGGCGGACCGCCTTGGTCATCGCCTCGAAGGAGTACGTGCGGGTCTCGCCGAGGACCACGTAGTCGGGCTCGTGGTCGGTGAGGACGTAGCCGATGTCGTGGAGGGCGGTGGTGAGTCCGGCCTCGCCGATGACGTACGCGGTGCCGCCGGGGCGCTGGTCGTCGAGGAACTTGGCGGTGGCGAGCGCCGAGGTCCAGATGTTCTCCACCGGGACGTCGAGGCCCATGCGCCGCAGCCGGGCGTGCAGGTCGCGGGCGGTGTAGATGGAGTTGTTGGTGAGGACCAGGAACGGCTTGCCGGTGTCCCGCAGTTTCCTGATGAAGGCGTCCGCGCCGGGGATCGGGACGCCCTCGTGGATGAGGACGCCGTCCATGTCGGTGAGCCAGGATTCGATCGGCTTGCGCTCTGCCATGGGTGCGGGACTCCTGCCGTACGTGACGTGCGTGTGCTGGGGGCGACGCGACAGCGCTGTGGCGACGCCCCCAGCCTAGGTCAGGAAGGGGTCGAGGTGACCCCGTCGATCGTCCGTTACCCGTTGTCGGACCCGGTGGAGCGGAAGCGGAAGCCGGCGGTCGAGGCGCCGGCGGGGACCGCGACCGCCCGCGGCCGGGAGGGGACGTCGGCGGTGCGGCGCCTCATGGCGGCGCAGGCGCCGGCAGCTGCCGGTCGCGGACTTCCACGCGTCGACGTAGGAGGAGAGGTTGGCGTCGATGTCGGCCCAGTCCGGCTCGAAGACCTCGACGCCCTCCATCAGCTTGGCGAGGGCGAGGGCATTGGCGTCGGTGGGCTTGACGTCCTTGCGGGCGGGGAAGCCGCCGCCGACGGCGCTGACCTCGCGCTGGGCCCGCTCGGCGAGCATGAAGTCGAGGAGCTTCTTGCCGTTCTCGGTGTGCGGGGCCTTGTCGACGAGGCCGGCGGCGTAGGGCAGGGCGAAGGTGGTGGGCCTGCCGCCCTCCTTGGCCGGGAACCAGATGGCGAGGTTCGGCATGGACGCGGCCTGGGCGAAGTTCATCTGCACGTCGCCGTTGGCGACGAGGAGTTCGCCCTTGTCGACCTTGGGGGCGAGCTTGGAGGTGGAGGAGGACGGACCGACGTTGTTGGCCTGGAGCTTCTTCAGGTACTCCATGGCGGGCGCCTGGCCGCCGAAGTCGTGCAGGGCCTTGATGAGGACGGCGGTGCCGTCGCCGGCGACGCCGGGGGTGGAGTACTGGAGCTTGTCCTTGTACTTCGCGTCGAGCAGGGCCTCCCAGGTGCCGGGGGCCTCGGGCAGTTCCTTCTTGTTGTGGATGAAGCCGAAGTAGTTGTTGACGACGGAGGTCCAGGAGCCGTCGGCGGCCTTGTCGGCGCCGTCGACCTGGTCGGCGCCCTTCGGCGTGTACGTCTGCAGGAGCCCCTTGGAGCCGGCCTGCTGGATGAAGGGCGGCAGGGTGACGAGGACGTCGGCCTGGGTGTTGGACTTCTCGCGGAGGGCCCGCTGGACCATCTCGCCGGAGCCGCCCTCCACGTACTTCACCTTGATGCCGGTCTCCTTCTCGAAGTCGGCGAAGACCTTGTCGTACCAGCCGTCGCCCTTCTCGCCCTTGAGGCCGTCGGCGCTGTAGACGGTGACGACCTTCTCGTCGGAGGCGGCGGAGGAGCCGCCGCAGGCGGTGAGGGAGGCGGCGAGGGCGAGGGCACCGGTGACGGCGGCGACCGGCTTGGCGTACGTGCGCATGACGTCGTTCTCTCCTGGCTGTGAGGGTTAGCGGTAGGAAGCCTTGGTGCGGATGCGGGAGACGGCGAGCAGGACCAGCAGGGTGGCGGCCATGAGGACCACGGCCAGCGCCGATCCGATGAAGAGGGACCCGCGGTCGGTGGCGGTGAAGACCAGCACCGGCAGCGGCGTCCAGTCCGGCGGGTAGAGCATCATCGTGGCGCTCAGCTCCCCCATGGACAGGGCGAAGCAGAGCCCCGCGGCGGCGCTCAGGGAGGGCAGCAGCAGGGGCAGCCTGACCCGGAGCAGGACGTACGAGGGGCGGGCGCCGAGTCCGGCCGCCGCCTGCTCGTACATCGGGTCGAGGCGGCGGATCGCCGCCGAGACCGACTGGTGGGCGAAGGCCGTGACCAGGACCGTGTGGGCCAGGATCACGATCCAGCGGGTGCCGTTGAGGAGCAGCGGCGGCCGGGAGAAGGCCACCAGGACGGCGAGGCCGACCACCACCGACGGCACGGCGAGCGGCAGCACGAACAGCGCGTCCAGGATCCGGCGGCCCCGGCCGCGCAGCGCGGCGGCGGCGAGCGCGGCCCAGGTGCCGAGGGTGAGCGCGAGGAGGCTCGCGGCGACGGCGGTGACGAGGCTGGTCGTCAGGGCCTGGAGGGACTCGCCGCGGACGGCCGCCGCGTAGTGCTCCGTGGTCGGGCCGGAGGGGAAGGCGCCGGACCAGTGGGTGGAGAAGGAGGCGGCGACGATGACGAGGAGGGGCACCGCGAAGAGCGGCACGAAGAGGACGGCGAAGACCAGCCAGGACGCCCGGCGTCCGCTGCGGCTATGCACCAGCACGGCGGCTCACCACCCGGTAGACGGCGTAGAGGCCCACGGAGAGCGCGACGTTGACGACGGCGACGACGCAGGCGGCGGCGTAGTCGGATTCGAGGATGGCCTGGGAGTAGACGAGCATCGGGAGGGTCGTGACGCCCTTGGCGCCGGTGAAGAGGACGATCCCGAACTCGTTGAGGCACATGACGAGGACGAGGCTGCCGCCGGCCGCGAGCGCGGGCAGCACCTCGGGGAGGATCACCCGCCGCACGATCCGCGCGGGCCGGGCGCCGAGCGAGGACGCCACCTCCAGCTGGGCGGTGTCCAGCTGGGAGAAGGCGGCGAGCAGCGGCCGCATCACGAAGGGCGTGAAGTAGGTGATCTCGGCGAGGAGCACGCCCCACGGGGTGGTGAGGAAGTGGAAGGGTCCGTCCGAGACGGCGTCGGCGCCGGTGGCTCCCGTCCACAGCCCGTTGGCCATGCCGACCGTGCCGTACACGAAGAGCAGGGCGAGGGTGATGAGGAAGGAGGGGAAGGAGAGGAAGACGTCGATGAAGCGGGAGACCGCCTTCGCGCCGGGGAAGGGCACGAAGGCGACGATCAGCGCGAGGACGAAGCCGAGGACGAGGCAGCCGACGGTGGCGCCGACGGCGAGCCAGACGGTGGTGACCAGCGCGTCCCGGAAGGAGGCGGAGGCGAGGACCTCGGCGTACGCGCCGGGCGCGAGCGACTCCTGGACGACGAGCCCCAGCGGGTAGAGGAAGACCAGGCCGAGGACGGCGACGGGCGGCAGGGCCCAGACCCAGGCGGGGACGGTACGGCTCCGGTGCGGGCGGACCGCCGTGACGACGGGCGGCGCGGTGGCCTGGGCGCTAGCCATCGTTCACCCCCGCGGCGAGCAGGACCGCGTCCTCGGGCGCGAAGTGCAGGGTGACCTCCGAGCCGAGCGGCGGGGTGTCCCGCAGCTCGCGGACGTCGGCCTTCACGCGGTGCCCGTCGACGTCGACGTACAGCCGGTGGGTGGCGCCGCGCCACTGGACCTCGGCGATCCGGCCGCGCAGGGCGTTGGGGCCCTCGCCGAGGCCGATGAGGTGGGGCCGCACGCAGAGGGTGGCGGCGGCGCCGGGGGCGGCGTCGCCGACCGGGACCTTCAGGGCGGTGCCGGCGAGGTCGACGCCGTCGGGCCCGACCCGGACCGGCAGCAGGTTGGCGTTGCCGACGAAGGAGGCGGTGAAGGCGGTGCGGGGCCGCCGGTACAGCTCCTGCGGGGTGCCGCAGTCCTGGAGCCGGGCCCGGTCCATGACGGAGATCCGGTCGGCGAGGGTGAGCGCCTCGACCTGGTCGTGGGTGACGTACAGGATCGAGACGTCGGGGAGTTCGCGGTGCAGCCGGGCCAGCTCGGCGAGCATGCCGGAGCGGAGCTGGGCGTCGAGCGCGGAGAGCGGTTCGTCCAGGAGGAGGACGTCGGGGCGGATGGCGAGGGCGCGGGCGATGGCGACGCGCTGCTGCTGTCCGCCGGAGAGTTCGCGGGGGTGGCGCCTGGCGTACGCGCCCATCCCGGTCATCTCCAGGGCCTCGGCGACCCGGCCGGGGATCTCGGCCCTGGGGTGCTTGCGGGCCTTGAGCCCGAAGGCCACGTTCTCGTCGACGCGCAGGTGCGGGAAGAGGGCGTACTGCTGGACGACCATCCCGATGCCCCGCTTGTACGGCGGGAGGTCGGTGACGTCGCGGTCGCCGATGTGCACCCGGCCGGCGGAGGGCGTCACGAAGCCGGCGACGGTCCGCAGGGCGGTCGTCTTGCCGGAGCCGGAGGGCCCGAGGAGGGCCATCACCTCGCCGGGTTCGACGGTGAGGGTGAGCGCGTCGAGGACGGTGGTGTCCCCGTACCGGACGGTGACCCCGTCGAAGCGGATGCCGCTGGTCACGACTCGTACTCCCGTATCGCCGCCGGGAGTTCCGCGACGGAGGCGAGGACGTGGGTGGCGCCGTGCCGGGTGAGGGCGGGCCCGTCGTGGGCGCCGGTCAGCACGCCCGCCACGATCCCGGCGCCGGAGCGGGCGCCGGTGAGCATGTCGTACGAGGTGTCGCCGGCGACGACGGTCCGGCGGACGTCGTCGACGGCGCCGGTGCGGAGGAGGGCGGCGAGGACCATGTCCGGGTACGGGCGGCCGCGGCCGCCGGCGTCGGCCGGGCAGAGGGTGAGGTCGGCGAGGTCCCGCCAGCCGAGCGCGTCGAGGATGGCGTCCTGGGTGACGCGGGCGAAGCCGGTGGTCAGGACGACGGTGCGACCCTGCTCGCGGAGGGCGGCGACGGTCTCGGCGGCACCGGGGAGGGGCGCGATCAGGCCGTCGGAGACCAGCTCCCCGTACGCCTCCTCGAAGGCGAGGTTGGCCTGCCGGGCGCGGGCCTCGTCGCCGCCGAGGAGATGGCGGAAGACGGAGATCTTGGACTCGCCCATGGTGGCGCGGACGTGGTCGATCATCGTGGCCGGGTCCTCGCCGAGGCGCTCGGCGGCGGCCGTGAAGGCCCGCTCGACGAGTCCGTCGTCGGCGACGGTCGTCCCGGCCATGTCGAGGACGATCAGGTTCATCTCGGTCACGCTGCTCACCAGCCCAGTTCGTTCGCGGTCGTCTCGGCCACGGCGGGCGAGCAGGTCATGCCCCGGCCGCCGGGCCCGGTCACGAGCCAGACCCCGTCCCGCACCCGCTGGCGGTGGACCACCCGGGTGGTGTCCACGCACTGCGCGTACACCCCGGCCCAACGACGGCGGATCGCCGGCAGCGGGCGGCCGAGCAGGGACTCGACGACGCGGACGAGGTGCTCGTAGGGGTCCTCGACGGTGTCGAAGGCGAAGGGGTGCTCGTACTCGTGGGTGTCGCCGATGGTCAGTCCGCCGTCGAGGCGCTGCACCATCAGCAGCTGCATCCTGTGGGCGGCGGCGGTCGGGTCCTGCGCCTGGCCGGCGTTGAGCGCGTCGAGCGCCCCGGAGGCGTAGGCCGGGTAGTAGCGGAAGGAGTCGGCGTCGGCGACGGAGGTCGTCAGCGGCTCGCCGAGCGGGGCGGTCTGCATCATCTGGAGGCGGACGCGGCGGACGGGTATCGCGCCGGCGACCTCGCGGACCAGGCCGGAGAGCCAGGCGCCGGTGCACAGCACGACGGCGTCGCCGCTGTGGAGTTCGCCGTGGTCGTCCCGGACGGCGTGCTCGCCGACGACCTCGCGGACCTCGCGGTGCGGGAGGAAGGTGTAGCGGCCGGAGGCGAGGAGCGCCTCGCGGAGGGCGAGCTGTGCGGTGCGCGGCTCGACGGCGGCGTCCCGCTCGCACCAGAGGGCCGCGTCGAAGGCGCCGCGCAGGGCCGGGTTGACGGCCCGCGCCTCCTCGGGGGTGAGCAGCTTGTAGCCGCGGGCGGGGGCGTCCTCGCGGGCGACGGCCGCCTCGGCGACGGCCAGCTCCAGCGCGCCCCGGACGGGGGTGAGGGAGCCGATGGCCCGGAAGCCGAGGCCGGGGACGCGGGCGCCGATCCCCTCCCAGAGTTCGCGGGCGCGCAGGGCGGTGTCGAGTTCCTCGCCGCCCGCCCTGCCGCTGACCCAGATCTGGCCGAAGTTCCTCAGGGAGGCTCCGCGCGCCTCGGCCTCGCGCTCGATGTGTACGACCTCGTGGCCGCGTTCCACTGCCTGCCAGGCGTGCATGGTGCCCACCACGCCTGCTCCTACGACGATCACCTTCATGCCGTCCACGGTCGGGGCGGCGGGTGGCGCCGGACGGTCGGACGGGCGACGGGACGGTGAACGGCCCGACAAGCTTGGACTAGACCCGTTACCCTTCCGTGATATTGCGGAGCCCGATGGCTGGGGCGGGTCCCGTCAGTCCTGGCGGCCCAGGTGGGTGGTGAAGCTGAAGCGGTCGCCGCGGTAGAGGGTGCGGACGCGCTCCAGGGGCCGGCCGTCCTCGTCGCGCGAGAGGCGGTGCAGCAGCAGCATCGGCAGCGCCGGCGGGGTGCCGATGAGCAGGGCCTCGCGCGGGGTGGCGAGCACGGTCTCGATCCGCTCGTCGGCGTCGCCGAAGGAGATGCCGAGCCGGTCCCGGAGGTAGGCGTAGAAGGACGAGTCGGGATCGAAGTCGGAGTCGAGGCCCGGGACGCGCGCCTCGGCGACGTACGTGCTCTCCAGGCCGACCCGCTCGTCGTCGGCGAGCAGCACCCGCTCCATGTGCCAGACGGGCGCGCCTGGCGCCACGCCGACCTCGGGGGCGAGCGCGTCGGGGCAGGGGAAGCGGTCGAGGGAGACGACGCTGCGGCCCGGGCGGCGGCCCTGGCGGCGGACGCCCTCGGTGTAGCTGGCGAGCGAGAGCGGCTGCTCCAGCTTGGGCCCGGCGACGACCGTGCCGCGCCCCCGCCGGCGCAGCCTGCCCTCCAGGAGCAGCTCGCGCAGCGCCTGCCGGACGGTCTCCCGCGACACCTCGTAGCGGACGGCGAGGTCCCGCTCGGTGGGCAGCGCCCCGCCCTCCCCCAACTCGTCGACGAGCACGGCGAGTCGCGCCTTCACGGCGTAGTACTTCGGCACCCGGCCGTGCTCCGGCACACCGGAACGGACGGGGGCGCCGGGGGCGCTCGGGGTGTGGTCGTGGTTCATCCGGCGATCGTCGCAGACGGGGGTGAACGGGGAGGTGTACGTGGGGTGACCTGCGGGGGGGGACGGGGCGGGGGGCTTGCGGGGGCGAGGGGCTCGGGGGCGCGAGCACTCCGGAGTGCGGGGTCTCTGGAGGCGAGAGGTGCTCGGAGGCGTGGAGCGCTCCAGGGTGCGGGGCCGGGGCACTCCGGAGTGCGGGGCCCCGGAGGCGAGGGGTGCTCGGAGGCGCGAGGTGCTGGGAGACGCTTGGCGCTCCGGGGTGCGGGGCACCCCGGAGTGCTCGGGTCAGGGGCGGCGGAGGCGGCGGGCGGTGCGGGTGAGGAGGGCACCGGCCAGGGCGAGGGCCGCCGCCCAGGGGGCCAGGGGGGAGGCGTCCTCCCGTCCCGTCCGGGCGAGTTCGGGGCGGACCGGGTCGCCGGGGGTCCGGCCGGCGGGCGGCGGGGGCGTGGCCAGGGTCGGGTTCGAGGGCGAGGGCGAGGGCGAGGCGTCGGGTGCGGGGGTGGGCGCGGGGTCCCTCGGGTCGGCGGGCACGGGGGGCGTGGCCCGCGCGGTGGGGGCGGCGAGCTCGGGCGGGCCGATCGTGAGGCGGTAGTCGCCGGAGCGGCCGACCCAGTCGCCGTCGGCGCCCCGGCGCTGGACGAGCGCGGCGTTGACCACGACCTCCTCGGGGACGGCGTCCGCCCGGAAGGCCAGCCGGACGGGGACGGTGACGGTCCCCCGGGCGGGCACGGCGAAGCCGCCGAACCCGGTGAACGCGCCGACGCTCTCCGCCTCCTGGGTCGCCTCGAACTCGACCCGCCGCCAGCGCCCGCCGCCCTCGTCGTAGAACTCCAGCCGGATCTGCTCGGGCCGCAGCACCCGCTCCTCGTCGGTCAGGACGAGCACCGGATGCACCCCGGTGCAGGCGGTGCCGGTGGTGTTCCGCAGCTCCAGCTCCCAGGCCGCGAAGTCCCCTCCGGCGGGGTAGTCGGCCGGGCCGTCGTGGATCCGCGTGTCGAGCGGGAACCCGGTGTCGGAGACCAGGCCGCAGGCGGGCGCGGGCGCCGGGGCGGCGGAGGCGGGCGGGGAGAACAGGGTGCCGGCCAGCGTGACGGCCGCGGCGGCGAGGGCGCGGACGGCGCGCGGGGGCCGGGGAGCGGGTGTCATGTGCGGATGCCTTTGCTGCTCGCGGACGTACGGCTCGCCCGCGACGCTGCCACACCGCCCGGCCCGGAACGCCCGGCGACACCGCCCGGGCCGCGACCGGCCCGCCGGATCCGCCCGATCAGCCTATGGTCGGCTGGTCCGCTCTTCCGACGAACCCCTCGGCGGGGCCAGGCCGAAGAACGGGGCCAGGACCAGCTGGGCGGCCCCGAGGGCCACGGCGTCCGGAACGTCCGTCACCTCGACCGGGGTCGGCAGGCGGAGGCCGGCCAGCACGGCGGAGACGCCGTCCGCGAAGACCCCGGGCGCCCCCCGCACCACCCGGCCGCCGAGCACCACCCGGTCGATGTCGAGCAGCCGGACCAGATTGGCCGCGCCGGTGCCGAGGATCCGCGCGGCCTCGGCGAGCTCCCCGCGCGCCACCGCCGCCAGGCACAGCACCTCCAGGCAGCCGCGCGCCCCGCAGCCGCACGGGGGCCCGTCGAGCTGGACCGTCTGGTGGCCCAGCTCGCCCGCCCCGGTCCGCTCGCCCCGCAGCGGGGCGCCGCCGACGACGAGACCGGCGCCGAGCCCCGTACCGAGGTGGACGTAGGCGAAGGAGCGGGGCGCGCCGGGCCGGACGGCGAGTCCGAGGGCGGCGGCGTTGGTGTCCTTGTCCAGCGCGACCGGCAGCCCGAGCCGCCCCTCCAGCACCTCCCGCACCGCGCACCCCTCCCACACCGGCGCCCCCGTCACCCGCCCCGGCACCCCGGCCCGGTGGTCCAGCGGCCCGGGCATGGCGACCCCGACACCGAGGACGGGGGGCAGGCGGCCCGGCTCCCCGCCGGGCCCCGCGGTTCCGGGAGCCGCCTCGGCCAGCAGGGCGCGCACCCCTTCCGCCACGGCCGTCAGGACCGGGTCCGGGCCGTCGGCCAGGGCCAGGGGGCGGCGGCGGACGGCGAGCGGGGTGCCGGTGAGGTCCGTGAGGGCGAGGGTGAGCGCGTCGCGGTCGAGGTGGACGCCGACGGCGGAGGCGGCGGTGGGGACCAGGCGGAGCACCGTACGGGGCTTGCCTCCGGTCGAGGCGCGGCGGCCCGCCTCCGCGGCCAGGCCCTCGGTGCGCAGGCGGGCGGTGATCTTGCTGACGGCCTGGGGGGTGAGGCCGGTGCGCCCGGCCAGTTCGAGCCGGCTGATGCCCGCCTCCCCCGCCGTGCGCAGCAGGTCGAGCACGAGCGCGGCGTTGTGGCCGCGCAGCGCCGACAGGTTCGCGCCGCCGCCGGGGTCTCTCGTCATCACCGTCACCGACCCATTCTCTCCCCTGTTTGCACTTCGGCAACAGCGTTGCTTAAGTGGGATTCATGACGACCACCCCCCTCCCCCTCCGCGTCGGCCTCGTCGGCTACGGCCTCGCGGGCTCCGTCTTCCACGCCCCGCTGATCGCCGCCACCCCCGGCCTGACGCTCGACGCCGTCACCACCGGCAATCCCGAACGCGCCGCCGAGGCGCGGGCCGCCCACCCGGGCGTCCGGGTGCTCGCCCGGCCGGAGGAGCTCTGGGCCGACGGGGCCCCGGAGCTGGACCTCGTCGTCGTGGCCTCCCCGAACAAGACCCACGTCCCGATCGCCGAGGCCGCGCTCGAAGCCGGGCTGCCGGTCGTCGTGGACAAGCCGCTCGCCGCCACCGCCGCGGAGGCGCGCGGCCTCGCGGCGCTCGCCGAGGAGCGCGGGCTGCTGCTGTCCGTCTTCCAGAACCGGCGCTGGGACAGCGACTTCCTCACCCTGCGCCGCCTCCTGGACGAGGGCGAGCTGGGTCAGGTCCAGCGCTTCGAGTCCCGCTTCGAGCGGTGGCGACCGCGGCTGAAGGGCGGCTGGCGCGAGTCCGGTGCCCCGGAGGAGATCGGCGGCCTGCTGTACGACCTCGGCAGCCACGTCGTCGACCAGGCCCTGGTCCTCTTCGGCCCGGCCGTCTCCGTCTACGCCGAGGCGGACGTGCGCCGCCCGGACGCGGAGGCCGACGACGACACCTTCATCGCGCTCACGCACGCGAACGGCGTCCGCTCCCACCTGTACATGTCCGCCACCACCGCCCAGCTGGGCCCCCGCTTCCGGGTGCTCGGGCAGCGCGCCGGCTTCGTGACGTACGGCCTCGACCCGCAGGAGGCGGCGCTGCGCGAGGGACTGCGACCCGGCCCCGACGCGGTCTGGGGCGCGGAGCCCGAGCCGCTGTGGGGCCGGATCGGCTCCGGGGAGTCCCCGCTGACCGGCGGCGGGACGCCGGTCGAGTCGGTGCCGGGGGACTACCCGGCGTACTACGCGGCCGTCGCCGCCGCCGTGCGCGGCACCGGGCCGAACCCGGTCACCGCGCTGGAGGCGGCATCCGCCCTGGACGTCCTGGAGGCGGCCCGGCGGTCGGCCCGCGAGGGCGTCACGGTCAGGCTGCCCCGTCCCGCCGACGGCGCCGGCGGCTGACGGCGACGAGGAGGCCGCCGCCGAGGGCGAGGCCGGCCGCCGTCACGCCCATGACGACCTTCCCGGTGCCGGCGCCGGTCTCGGGAAGCTGGCCGCCGCCGTCGGGGCCGTGGTGGCCACCGGTGTCGTCGCCGTAGCCGCCGGTGTCCCCACCCGTGTCCCCACCCGTGCTGCCACCGGTGTCGTCGCCGTAACCGCCGTCCGAACCGCCGCCGTCGGAGCCTCCGCCGTCCGTCGCGCCCCCGTCCGTCGCGCCGCCGTCCGTCATGCCGCCGTCCGTCGCTCCGCCGTCCGCGGAGTCGGTCGGGCTGGGGGTGGGCTCGGTCGGGGTCGGCGTGGTGTCGGTCGGGGTCGGCTCCGTGGGCGTGGGCGTGGTGTCGGTCGGGGTCGGCTCCGTGGGCGTGGGCGTGGTGTCGGTCGGGGTCGGCTCGGTCGGCGTGGGCGTGGTGTCCGTCGGGGTGGGCGTCGGCTCGGTCGGCGTCGGGGTGGTGTCCGTCGGGGTCGGCGTGGTCGGCGTCGGCGTGGTGGGCGTCGGGTCCTCGTCGCAGGACGGCAGGTCGCCGTTGAAGGGGTAGTTGTGGATCTCCTGGCCGCCGCCCCCGCCCGGCTCGGACGCGTGGGTGAGGTTGCCGGTGGTGAAGAAGCGGCCGTTCATGCCCGGCATGGTGATCGTGGCGGTGCTGGCCTGCTCGCCGATGAGGACGCTGCCCGCGAACTGCGCGGTGCCCTCGAACTTCACCCGGGTCGCGTCGGGGAAGTTCCACAGCAGCCGGTCGCGGAGCCCCGGCAGGCCGGCGATGTAGCTGTCGATGGTCCGGTCGTCGCCGAGGACGTTGACGAGGACGGTCGCGTTCGCGGGGATGTTCGCGAAGGAGATGCCCTGCTGCCCACCGGACGGCGACTCCAGGTCGAAGTCGACGTTGAAGACCTGGAGCGCGGAGGTGCCGTCGCCGGTGAAGACCGTCTCGGAGCCGTTGTTGACGGCCGTACCCGTCGGGGTGCGGGGCGTGGAGTCGCCGGCCTTCGGGTACGCGTAGCAACGGCTGGCGGCGGTCAGTTCGTCGCGCAGCGCGGTGTACGGGGCGACGGCGGCGGCGTCCTTGACGGGATCCGGGATCACCGTGCCGGTGACGGTGCCCGCGTACACCGTCTTGCCGGTGACCGTGCCCTCCTCGGTGAGGAGCCGCTGACCGGCGGCGACGGTGACGTTCCCGCCGACGCTGAGGAAGGCGGTGTCGTTGTCGGGCACGACCCTCGAACCGACGCCCGCGACGCCGACGTTGTAGACCTGTGAGACGCCCTCGCGCTTGGCCTGGTCGAAGCCGCCGAGGACGACGACCTTGCCCTCGGCCTCGGCGGCGGCCTCGCGGACGAGGAAGTCGCCGCCGACGAAGATGTTGACGGCGTTGTCGCGCCACTGGACCGGATCGTTGTTGATGTCGGGGTACGTGGGCGGGCACTTGCCCGGCTTGCAGGGACCGAGCCCGCCGGGCAGCGGGTCGGCGGCGCCGGTGACGGCGAGACCGCCGACGAGGGCGCCGGCGGCGAGGACGGCCGTCGCGGCGGAGAGGGCGAGACGCGCCCTGCGGTCGGGGGCTCGTTCGGGCTTCACAGGATCCATATGCCGCAATATGCAGAAAAAGGGACGAAAATGGCGGTACCCCACGCGGGGTACCGCCAGAATCGGACACGAGCCGTCACGCCCGCGTCGGCGCGCCCGCCGTTCCGCCCGCGCCGTCACAGCGCCGTCGACCGCGCGCCGTCACACCCGCGTCGGCTCACACGCCGTCGTCACACCGCGCCCGCGTCGGGCGCGCCCGGGGGGTGCGCCGGACGCTCCGGTGGGCGGGTCGGGCGCTCCGGTGGAGACGTCGGGCGCTCCGGTGGGCGCCTCAGGCGCTCTTCAGCTCCTGCCGCTGGCGTCCCAGGCCCTCGATCTCCAGCTCGACGACGTCGCCGGGGCGGAGGTAGGGCTTGGGCTCCGGCTGCCCCATGGCGACGCCGGCGGGCGTGCCGGTGTTGATGACGTCGCCCGGGTAGAGCGTCATGAACCGGCTCACGTACCGGACGACCTCGGCGACCGGGAAGATCTGGTCGGAGGTGCTGCCCTCCTGCTTCAGCTCGCCGTTGACCCACAGCCGCAGGGTGAGGTCCTGCGGGTCGGGCACCTCGTCGGCGGTGACCAGCCAGGGGCCGAGCGGGTTGAAGGTCTCGCAGTTCTTGCCCTTGTCCCAGGTGCCACCGCGCTCGATCTGGAACTCGCGCTCGGAGACGTCGTGCGCGAGGGCGTACCCGGCGACGTGCGCCAGGGCCTCCTCGTCGGTCTCCAGGTAGCGGGCGGTCCGGCCGATGACGATCGCCAGCTCGACCTCCCAGTCCGTCTTCACCGAGCCGCGCGGCACGAGCACGGTGTCGTCGGGGCCGACGACGGTGTCGGCGGCCTTGAGGAAGACGACCGGCTCGGCCGGGGTGGCCTGTCCGGTCTCGGCGGCGTGGCCGTGGTAGTTCAGCCCGATGCACACGACCTTGCCGATCCGGCCGACCGGCGGGCCGATCCGCAGCCCGGTGGCGTCGCCGGCCTCGCCGTACGCGGGCAGCACGCCGGCCTCGGCGGCGGCCCGGATCCGGTCGAGCGTGGCGGTGTCGGAGAGCAGACTGCCGTCGACGTCGTCGGTGAAGGAGGACAGGTCACGGAGGGTGCCGTCCCCGTCGAGGAGGGCGGGACGCTCGGCGCCCGGCGGGCCGACTCGCAGCAGCTTCATGGTCTTCTCCCTGTGGTCGAGGTGGGCCCGGGGGGAGGCCCTTCGGTGCCCCGGCCGATGGAGTGCGGCCATCGGAGGATCGTCCGATCCTCCAAGACTCCCGTTCAGCCCGCAAGACCCCGTTCAGCCTGCGGACCCTTACGCGCGAGTAGGAACGGGCGGAGACGGCGGCCGCCGCATGAGCAGCGCCCGCTCGACGACGGACCAGGCGGTGCTGGTGACCAGGTAGAGCCCGACGGCGAGCGGCACGAAGGCGACGGTCACGACGGTCCCGAAGGAGAGCAGCGGCAGCACCCGGGCCAACCCCGCGGGCCCGCCGTCCGGCCCCGGCACCGTCTCCCGGCGGGCGCGGAGGTACTGGTACGCCGCCACGACGAGGGCCACCGCGAGGACGGCGAGGTGGACGAGGCCGGCCGGACCGAACGGGCCTCCGTCGCCGAGGGCCTCGGTCCAGCGGCCGTCGAGGGGCGCGGCGAGCAGCGCGTGGCCGCCCATCCGGTCGCCGGAGGAGAAGAGCGCGTACAGGAGGAGGAACGCGGGCGCCTGGAGCAGGCCCGGCAGCAGCCCCGCGAACGGCGAGACCTTCTCCTCCGCGTGCAGCTCCAGGACCGCCCGCCGGAGGCGCTCCGGCCGGTTCGCGTACGTCTCGCGGAGCGCGGCGACCCGGGGCGCGAGCCGCACCCGGGCCTGCTGCCCGCGCACGGCGGCGCGGGAGAGCGGATGGACGGCGAGCCGGACGAGGACGGTGAAGGCGATGACGGCCACGGCCGTCGAGGCGCCGCCGAGGGCGGGCTGGAGGAGTGCGGCGAGCCGGTCGACGAGCGCGGAGAAGGCGTCGAGGAGCGGGGACGGGAAGACGGACAAGGGAACCCTCCGGGGTTCGTCGTGCCGGGGATGACGGATCTCGGCATGACGGACCGCGCGAAGGCGTCTCGCGGTGGGTGGGGCGGTGAGGGGGTGCGGGTACGCCTACGCGGCCGTCGGGAGGGAACGCCCCGGCGCCCTGGGCCGGCGGCGGCCGGCGGCGTCGGGGTCGCGCTGCGGGAGGAAGGCCGTGCGCCGGACCCGGTCGCGCAGCGCGGTGCGGACGAGGCACGGCGCCGCGGCCGGAGCCGTACGGGCGCCGACGAGGGCGCAGAGTCCGGCGGAGACGGCGAGGACGACGGCCGCGCCGACCGAGTCGTACGGACCCGCCGGGCCCGAGAGCGCCACCGCGAGGGTGAGCAGCGCGGAGAGGAGGACGAGGGGCGCGCATCGCCGCAGGACCAGACTCCCGCTCACCGCGCCCCCCGTTCCCCGTACTTCACTGTCCGCCAGGTAGGACGAACGGCTGTACGGAGGAGTTCCCGGCGTTCCGGGAAGCCGCCGGGTCCGGCGGTAAGAGCGGTCGGCAGGGCGTTTCAGGCAGCCGCCGGGTCCGGCGGCGTACGCAGCCGGGCCCGGCGCCGCGAGTGGTCGGCGGGGCGTTTCAGGAAGTCGCCGCCGGGTCCAGCGGCGTGAGCAGTCGGCGGGGCGCGAGGAGCGCGCGGCCGACGGGGTCGGCGGGGTCGGGGTCGAGCCCGGCGCCGGGCCGCATCTCGACGTCGGCGGGGTCGACGGGGACGCGGCAGACCGGGCAGATGCCGCGCGGGTCCAGTTCGGTGCCGCAGTCGGCGTGGTGGAAGTGGCGCATGGGCAGTGAGCCGGGGACCTCCGCCCTGCCCCAGGCCCCGAGGGCCCACAGGACGGGCCAGAGGGCGAGACCGCGCCCGGTGAGGACGTACTCGTCGCGCGGCGGCGACTCCTGGTAGCGGCGCCGGTCGAGCACGCCGGCGTCGACGAGGGCCTGGAGGCGGGCGGCGAGGACGGCGCGGGGGACGCCGAGGTGGGCGAGGAAGTCGCTGTAGCGGCGGACGCCGTAGAAGGCGTCGCGCACGAGGAGCAGGGTCCAGCGCTCGCCCACGATCTCCAGGGCGCGGGCGATGGAGCACTGCTGCTGGGCGTAGTCCTTGCCGAGGGCCATGCGGCCAGCCTACCGAAAGGGGGTTCATTCACCGAACCGATGAGGCTAAGGTGACACCGGACCCAGGTTCAGTCATCGAACCGACCGACGACCGGGCGGAGGCCCCGTGCGCACAGCCCACTCCCACGCTCCGGACACCCCCGCCCCCGACACCCCCGACACCCCCGCCCCGCGGCGCCCCGCCGCCACCCTCGCCGTCACGGCCGCCGCCACCACCCTCGCCCTCATGAACTACACGGCGCCGATGCTGACGCTCCCGGCGACGGCCGAGGCGTTCGGGACCCCGTCCTCGGCCCAGGCGTGGCTCCTCAACGGCACCCCGCTCGGCCTCGCCGCCCTGCTCCTCGTCGCGGGCGCGCTGGCCGACGCGCACGGCCGCCGCCGGGTCTTCCTCCTCGGCACGCTCGCCCTGGGCGTGACCACGGCGCTCGGCGCCTTCGCCGGCACGACGGCGCTCTTCACCGCCGCCCGGATCGCGCAGGGCGCGGCGAGCGCGGCGATCCTGGCGGGCAGCCTGGGCCTGCTCGCCGACGCGTACCCCTCGGGCCGCGACCGGATCCGGGCCACCGGCGTCTGGGGCGCGTCCGTGAGCGCCGGCATCGCCCTGGGCCCCCTGCTCGCGGCGGTCCTCAGCCTCGCGGACTGGCGGCTCGCGTACCTCGCCCTGGGCGCGGCGACCCTGGCGACGGCGGTGACGGGGGCCCGGACGCTGACGCCGCCGCGGACGGGGGACGGGGGCGGCCCGGCTTCTACGCCGACGGGGAACGGGGGCGATCCGGCACCGTCACCGGGACGGACCGCGGGCACCCCGGCACCGTCACCGGAACGGACCGCGGGCACCCCGGCACCTTCACCGGCAGGGCGCGCGGGCGGCGGCGGGAGGCCGGACCTGGCGGGGGCGACGACCCTGGCGCTGGCGCTGGGGGCGCTGCTCACGGCCCTGACGCTGGGCCGGGACGGGTGGCTGCGTCCGGCGGTCGGCGTGCTGCTCCTGGCGTCCGCGGTGCTGCTGGCGCTGTTCGTGGCCGTGGAGCGCCGGCGGAAGGACCCCATGATCGACCTGGGCCTGCTGCGGCGGCCGGCGTTCCGGGCGTCGACGGTGGGGGCGCTGTTCACGGGCCTGGCGGTGATCGGCCTGTTCAGCGTGCTGCCCTCGCTGCTCATGCGCGGGCAGGGGGTTGCCCCCCTGGCGGCGGCCGGCCTCTTCGTCCTGTGGTCCGGCACCTCGTTCGTGGTGGCGCTGCAGGCCCGCCGGCTCGCGGGCCGGATCTCGGCCCCGTACCAACTGGCCCTCGGCTTCGTCCTCTCGGCGGCGGGCGTCCTGCCCCTCCTCGGGACCGTGGACGCCCCCGCCGTGCCCTGGCCGCGCCTGATGGCCGGCCTGGTGGTGGCGGGCGCGGGCAGCGGCCTGCTGAACGCGGCGCTGCCCCGCCTCGCCGTCGACTCCGTGCCGCCGGAGCGCGCGGCGATGGGCTCGGGCGCGAACAACACGGCCCGCTACATCGGCTCGGCGGCGGGCGTGGCCCTGATGCTCGCCCTGTCGGCGACGGACCCGGACACCGCGTTCGCCGCCTCCGCCGCCCTGGCGCTGGCCGGCGCCGCCCTCACCGTCGCAGGGTCGCCCAGACGATGAGCCGGTAGCGGGAGGTGAACTCGGGCGTGCAGGTGGTGAGGGTGAGGTAGGACCCGGCCCTGGAGTACCCGTACGAGGGCTTGACGATCGACCGCGGCACGGGCTGGATGACGCCGGTGTCGCGCGGCGAGGTCACCGGCAGGATCTGGTCGACCCGGTAGGTGAACGTCCCCTCGCGCGTCCGCAGCGTGATCTCGTCCCCCTTCCGCAGCCGGTTGACGTACCGGAACGGCTCGCCGTGCGTGTTCCGGTGCCCGGCGAGCGCCACGTTCCCGACCCGCCCGGGCGCGGCGGTGCCGGGATAGTGGCCCACGTACCCCTTGTCGAGCACCTTGCTCTTCGAGATCCCCTGGGCGACCGGCACCGTCAGCCCGATCCGCGGGATCCGCAGCACGGCGAACGTCTCGCCGGAGGGCGTGCGCGCGGGCGCGGGGGACGGCTTCGCCCCGCCGGAGGACGGACGGGCGGGCGGCGAGGCCGAGGACCCGGCGGCGGGCGCCGAGGGCGGGGCCGAGGGAACCGTCCCCACCCCGTCCCCGGAGGAACCCGAGGATCCGGAGGACCCGGAGGAGCCCCCTGCCCCGGGAGGAGAGATGTCCCACTCCCGCTCCAGCACGGCCACCCGCTCGCCCGCCTCGGCCCGCGCCTGCTGGTTGGTCCACCACAACTGGTGCACCACGAGCAACAGGATCAGAACACCGCAGGTGACGACCGTCTCGGCCGCAAACCAGAGCACACGGGCGAGCCCACGGCGCCCCGAGCGCGCCTGGACGACGACCGGCACCCTCTCGCGTCCCCCACGTCCCCTGTCCCGCACGCCCGGCACGATAAGCGCTGCGGCGCCAACTCTCCAGGGCCGTACAGCAGTACGGTGAAGCCATGCGCCCCGACACGCCTGCCGCCCACACCGCCGAAGCCGAGCGCCTGCTGCGCACCGCCACGCAGTACCCCGGCGACCGGGAACCGCTGCTGCTCCGCGCCGCCGCCCACCTGGAACTGGCCGACGACCGCCCCGGCGCGACGGCGCTCTACGACGACCTGCTGTCCGGCGCCCCGGCCGACCCCCACCTGATCCGCGCGCTGAAGGCGTCGAACCTGTGGGAGTACGGGCACGAGGCCGAGGCGAGGGCCATCATCGAGGGCGTACGACGCTCCCGCCCGGCCGACGCGCCCCCGTGGCAGATCGCGGCGGAGACGCTGGAGGCCCACGACGAGCTGGAGGCGGCCGAGCGGACCCTCACCGAGGCCGCCGCGCTCCTCGCCGCCTCCGGCGACGACACGGAACTCCCCCACGCCACGCACTCCCTCCTGGCGACCCGCCACCGCGTCCGCCGCATGCTGGCCCTGCCCCACGACGACTGGGACACCCGCGCGGACCGCCTCCACCAGGGCGAGATCCCCCTGGACGAGCTCCACGACCCCAAGCGCCTCTGGTCCCTCGGCTCCTCCGACCCCACCGAGCTCCAGGCCGAGATCGCCCGCCTCCGCTCCGAACTGGGCACCTACCGCACGGCCCTCTCCCGCCCCTTCCCGGTGGCGGTCCTCCACTGGCCGACCGAGGAACTCACCGAGCTCCTCGCCGCCTACCCGGAGCTGGAGACGGAGTACCCCACCTACCGGGCCCATCTGACGGACATCGAGGCGTCCCTCCGCGAACTGGCGGCCGCCGGCACCCCCAACCTCGGCATCGTCCGCGCCACCGTCCCCTCCTACGAGGCCTTCGCCGCCTCGGAGTCCTCCTCCCCCGCCAACGCCGACCTCCTCCCCCAATACGCCACCACCCTCGCCGCCCGAGCCCGAGCCACCCCCTGGCCCCCACTGAGGACGGACGCGTGCTGGTGCGGCTCGGAGAGGACGTACGGGGAGTGCCACGGGGCGGAGTGAGGGCTCGCAGCCGCCGGCAGAATGCCTGTGTGCCCGAAGCCTTCCCCTCCTCCCCAGGCGTCTCGGCCCGCATGAGCCGGCAGGCCAGCAAGGACACGGCCGCCGAGCTCGCGGTACGCCGTCTCCTCCACGCGGCCGGGCTGCGCTACCGCGTCGAGTACCCGGTCCCCGGCATGGCCAGGCGCCGGATCGACGTGGCCTTCACCTCGGTCAAGGTGGCCGTACTGATCGACGGCTGCTTCTGGCACGGCTGCCCGGAGCACGCCACGCACCCGAAGGCGAACGCGGAGTGGTGGCGACAGAAGCTCGACCGCAACATGGCCCGCGACCGGGAGACGACCGAGCACCTCCAGGCCCAGGGATGGACCGTCCTCCGCTTCTGGGAACACGCACCCCCGGAGGAGGTCGCCGCGACGGTGAGGGCGACCGTGGCGGGGAAGCGAGGGACAGGGACACGGGGGACGGCGCGGGAAGCGGAGGACCGGCACGATGACGTGTGACACCCTCCGGTTCGTCGACGTCTGCTCCGGAGCGGGCGGCCTCGCCTCCGGTCTGGAGAGCGCCGGATTCACGCCCTCCCTGCTCCTCGACCACAAGCCCCAGGCGTGCGAGACGCTCCTCGCCAACCGACCGCACTGGAACGTGGTCTGCGAGGACCTGGTCGACTTCCTCCCCGACGACCATCCCGAGAGCCTCGACGTCGACCTCCTCTCGGCCGGCCTGCCGAGGGTGAAGGCATCGGCCGCGCGGGGGGCCGACGACACCGGCTCGCTGCGGCTCCTCGAGGCCACGGTGTACCTGCTGCACTCCGTCCGGCCGCGCGCCCTGCTGATGGAGAACCTGCCCGCGCTGGTCGACTCCGCCGAGTACGCCGGCATCCGGTCTTTCATCGAGAAGGAGTTGACCCACCTCGGCTACCGCTTCCGCTGGTTCGTGCTGAACGCCGCCGACCACGGTGTGCCGCAGGAACGCCGGTCGGGCATCCTGGTGGCGCTCGAGGATCCGTGGTTCGACGCCTTCGCCCCACCGGGTCCGACGGTCGCCGAGCACGTCCCCGTCGGGCGGGCGCTGCTGTCGTCCATGAAGGCCCGTGGGTGGAGCGACGCCGAGGCGTGGGCCGCCCAGGCCCTGGCGGTGGCGCCGACGCTGGTCGGCGGGTCCGAGAACCGGGGCGGAGCGGACCTCGGTCCGTCCGGCACGAAGAGGGCCTGGGCCCGGATGGGCGTGAACGCGGGATCCCTGGCCGACGAGGTCCCCGGCCCCGAGTACGCATGGCCGCGCTCGACCGATCCCGCTCTGATGGTGAAGCTCACGGTGGACCAGGCCGCGCTTCTCCAGTCCTTCCCTCCGGAGTGGCGCATCACGGGACGCAAGACGGCCCGGTACCGCCAGGTCGGCCACGCCACTCCCCCACCGGTGGGTGCCGCACTCGGAAGGGCGCTGGCCACCGCTCTGCGCTCTGTCCACAGGGCGTAGAAGAGGCGTACGTCCCGACCTCGCCCGCCGGCTAGAATTCGGACCCATGAGTCACATCGAAACGGACAGCCCCTCACCGGCGAGGTACCGCATCCTCGACCTCTTCGCCGGCCCCGGCGGGCTCGATGTGGCTGCCGACGTCCTCGGGCACGAGGTGACCGGCATCGAGTGGGACGCCGGAGCGTGCGCGACCCGTGCCAAGGCCGGGATGGACACCTTCAAGGGCGACGTCCGCGAGTATCGCGCCGCCTTCTTCCCGCACGCACAGGTACTGACCGGTGGGCCCCCCTGCCAGACCTTCACCGTCGCCGGGCACGGCGCGGGCCGCAGGGCGCTGGATCAGGTTCTGCGGTACATCGACCGCCTGCACCGGGCGGTGCGCGACACCGTGGACCACCCCGACGCATCGGCCGCCTGGGCGAAGGTCTTCCGAGCCTGGCGGAAGATCCACGAGGAGCTGCGGCTCAAGGAGGTCGAGGCCCGGACCGTCAAGGCGGAGAAGCGGGCCGTGGAACAGTCCAGGACCCGACAGCGCAAGGCCATTCGGAAGCGCCTCGAGGACATGGGCAAGTCGCCGGAGCAGGTGAAGGAGCTCCTGAAGAACCTGGAGGAGCCCACGGCCCTCGAGATCCGCGACGACGAGTTCGCCGGGCTGGTCAAGGAGTTCGGCGAGCTGACCGGCGTGCTCGACAAGCTGAGGGACAAGCTCGAGGAGCTCGGCGACGAGCGGACCGGGCTCGTCCTGCAGCCGCTGTGGTGGATCATCGAGCGAAGCAGGCGGCCCGGCTCGGTACCCTTCGAGGCCGTGATCCTGGAGCAGGTGCCGGCCGTGATGCCGGTGTGGCACGCGTACACCGAGGTCCTCGACACCCTCGAGTACCGCACCGCGACGCAGCTGCTCCACACGGAGACCTTCGGGGTCCCCCAGACACGGCGACGTGCGGTGCTGATGGCCCGCCGCGACGGATCGGACCGCACTCCCCTCCCTCCCGTGAAGCGGACGCACGAGCTGTACCACCGAGGAAAGTCCCTCGCCGGACCGTCGCCGTCCGACACCCTGCCCGTGGAGGATGCCGAGGGCGAGGACGACCGGCCCATCGAGAAGTGGATCTCCATGGAGAAGGCCCTGGAGAGCGCCGGCCGATTCTCAGCGGACGTGCGCACCCGTCCGCCGTTCACCGTCGTGTCCAACTACGGGACCGGCGGCAAGCCGGAGGATCGAGGGCGCCGTGACCACGACATGCCCTCCGCAACGGTCACCGGGAAGGTTTCCCGGAACCGTCTCGTGCATCCGGGCACCGACCGGAACCTCGACGGCGACCTCGCCCGTTTCAACAAGGCCGAGGCCGGAGTGCTCCAGACCTTCCCCGCCGCCTATCCGTGGGACGGCAACGACATCTCGCAGCAGATCGGCAACGCCGTGCCTCCGCGGCTCGCCCTCCATGTGCTGCGCCATGTGCTCGAGCCCGGGCTGGGAAAGAAGGAGGCCGAGGCCAGGCTCGACACGGGCATCGAGGAGTTGATGAGCTGGAAGCCCCGGCGGACGGTGAGTCCGCGCGAGCAGCGCGACCTCAAGGGCCACCCGCTCACCGGCCGGTGACCCTCCCGCCGCTCATTCCTTGACGGCTCGCCCCCGGACGGGCGCCGTCTCGAACAGGTCGGCGAAGAAGTCGGTGAGGTCGCTCACCGATTTCTTCGGGACCGGTTCCTCGTCGGGCCCGTCCGGCAGGACGCGCCTCGGCACCGAAACATGGGCGGCCTCCTCGATCCACGTCCGGACCACGCCCGGGTCGCGCGGCACGTCGGGGGCCAGCGCGTCGTAGACGAGGGTCGCGCCGGCGGCGCTGACCGCCGTCATCAGGCCCTCGATCTCACGACCGGTGACGGCGACGCCCCGCTCCATGACCTGGACGAGAGCCTGCGCGATGGGCCGGTGGTCGATCAGCTCCCGTCGGAGCGCCGAATGGATGAGATCCTGGTTCCCGCAGGCCGTGACCACCGGCGTGTAGTCCGCGCCGTCGCGAAACATCTCCGCGGCCCACCACAGCCGGGAGAAGCACTGACGGTCCGGTGCCCCCCTGAACCGCTCCGGGCCGATCTTCGACGTGGTCCTGGACCGGTGGCGCCAGGCCACGTAGTCCGGTGCGACGGCCAGCGCCAGGTGGGTCCAGAGCCTCCGGTCGGCCGCCTCCCGGCGGGTGAGGCGCAGTGCGGCGTGCAGCCGGGGCGCCAGCCAGGCGTCGGCCTGCGTCCGGTTGTCCTCGAACGCGTGCTTGGCGTCCTCGATCAGGTCGCGGAGCGGTTCGACCTCCCATCGGGGATCGTCCTCCGGCAGTCGGTCGACGACCTTGTCCAGGTCGACACCGGCATGTCCCGCGACCCCCTTGAGAAGGTCCTCCGTGAGGAAGGGCTCTGCGGCGGCCGCGGACAGCAGGCCGAGGCGAAGGGGTACGTGGTACGGCTTCTCGATCATGCGTGGTCCCCTCGGTTCGACTGCTGGAGCGCGCGCAGGGCCTGGGAGAGCGCCCTGCTCACGCCGGCACGACGCACGGCCGCGTAGTGGATGCGGGTCTGGAGCTCCACCCACCCGGCGTCGCCGGTGCGCCGTCGGTGGACCCGTCGGAGCGCCTCTTCCACATGGACGCCCGGGGCGACGTCGGGGAGCATCTCCCGGAGCACCTCGCCCCGCCAGTCGGTGGGGAACACGGGCGTGCCGTCGGACTCCGTCTCCAGATCGCCGACGGCGCTGTGGAACACGGCGGTCCACACGTCCGTGGACATCTGCGTGACGAGCAGTTCGTGGACCTTGTTCTCCATGCCGCCGCTCTCGGCGTCCAGGAGGTCGGCGAAACCCTCGACGTCGGTGTTGACCAGGACGGCCGGGACACGGCCGGACGCGTCCACGATCCAGGGGGCGTCCGCGTACGCGTGGAGCCACTCCCGAGAGCTCTTGGCGAACCCGACCTGTTTGACGTCCAGACGCAGACCCCCGAGGGGTTCGTCGGCGGTCACGTCGACGGTCCAGTCCTCGTCGGTCTCCGCGACGGACCGGCCGGCGACGTCGTCGACGGTGGCGACGGCCTGGGCGGAGAGGAAGGCTCGACCCACGTGGTCGTCGCGGTTCACCTCGACGAACCCGGACCACTCCTTGCTCCCCGGCGCGTCCTGCCGGAGTTCCACGGAGGTCCGCACGTTGGTCTCGCCGTCGGCGAGCGTGACCAGGACCTTCAGCCCGGTCCACGGGGCGTCGTCGGCGACCGCGCCCGGCGGCAGCGTGGCGGAGAGCCCGATCCTGGCCGAGGTCCAGTCGTCGTGCTGCGCCACGCCCAGGGCGACGGTCCGCTGCGGGACGGACCAGGCCGAGGTGTCCAGGAGGTCCCTGGTGTTGTCGGGCAGCTTGAGGGAGGCCGAGGTCACCCGGAGGGCGATCGGCCGGTTGAGCCGCTTGTACGGATAGAACTTCATGCCCTCATTCCCCCTGGCCGGCGCGCAGTTCGAGCACCAGCCGTGTCAGTGCGGTACGGACCGGGTGACTGGTGACGTCGGTGGCGCCGCCGAACACGGCACGTCGGGCGCCGGGCGTGAAGCGCAGCACTCCGTCCTCCATCTCGCAGCCCTCCTCGGCGACGAGTTCCGCCCAGTCCAGGCGGGGTCGAGCTCCCGAGCGCACGTCGAGCAGGACCACGGGGGTCATCACGGGAAGTTCGTCGACGCGGGGCAGCTTCACCTCCGCGGTGATCCGCCACTCCCCCGCCGGGCCGATGGACGCGTCGAGGCCGTCGAGTTCCGGCAGTCCGGGTCCGGCGGCGCGCCTGGACGTCGTCTTCTTCGTCGGGGAGACGGTGAGGGCCTTCCGGAGCTTGGCACCGCCCTCGTCGCCGGACCGCTTGGGCCTGGCGACCAGTTCCTTCACCGCCGCGTTCACCTCGGTGGTCAGGCGCGCGATCCGGTGGTGCGCGGTGTGCGACCAGCGCAGGGTCAGCTCCTCCGTCTGGCCCCATCGGTCGTGCTCGGGCGGCTCGGCGGCCCGCAGGAACTCCTCGGCCTCCTCGGCGAAGGGCGCGGCCTCACCGGCCGCGGTTCCGGTGAGGAGCACGGCCTGGAAACTGTTGACCCCCAGGGGGAGTCCGGCGACGGTCGACCGCTTGATGGTCATCCGGTTGCCCCGCAGGGAGTGGACCTGCTTGGGGACGCCGTCCTTGTCCCCCGCGTCGGTGACGAGGAGGACGGCCTGGTGCGTGCCGTGCGTGCCGCGTCGACCGCCCGCCAGGGGGAGTTTCAGCGGGACCGTGCGCAGGGCCACCTGCCCGGGCTCGGTCAACCGGTCGACGGTCGTCCCCTCGTAGAAGGCGCGCAGGGCTCGGGTGCGCGCGGGCTGGGCCTCGGTGGGGTCGATCTGCTGCTCCTCGACGACGACCTGGCCGTTGCGGAGCGTCCGGACCGAGGTCTCCAGCAGCGGGAGTCTGCTCCCTCCGGCGGTCATGGCGGCCCAGAAGTCCCTTTCGAGGGCCTCGACGAGACGGCGGTGCATGGAGCGGATGTCGCGGGTCCCGTCGTCCTCCTGGCCGTCCCGCCCGTTCTCGTCGTCGACCACCCTGTCGGCGTTGCTCTCGTCGAGGCTGGCGACGTCGTGCGCGCCGACGATGAGGAAGGAGGTGCCCGGTTCGTCGCTGTCGCGGGTGAGGTGGAGACGCTCGACGATGTCCTCGTCCGCCCACCAGGAGCGGGTGACCTGGGCCCCGGGGCTGTCGGGGTCGGGGCGTCCGAGCCAGGCGGGACCGGCATAGGTGCCGTCGCCGACGGATCGCCAGGGCAGTTCCAGGCGTCCGATGACTCGTCGTTCGGTCCGGCCCTCGTGGGGGACGGAGAGGGTGGAGTTGATCAGCACCATGCCGAGGGCGCTGGTCGCCCACAGGGTCGCCTTGCCGAGGCCGAAGGAACCACCCGCGCCGCGGTCCGACTTGAGGCTCTCCAGCTGGCGTCGGACGACGGCGGCGAACTTGCCGTTGTCGTAGTCGTCGCCGACGAGGCCGGAGGCGTTGTAGTCGTCGACGCGGAGGAGGACGAGCCTCCCCTTCTCGAACATGTCACGCACGCCGGCGTGGACGACCCGCCCGACCTTCTGGTGGGCCGCCGCCTCCGACACCGCTTCGTAGTGGGGCTGGAGCTCGTCCCAGAGGATCGCCTGTCGGAACGCGTCGAGCGTCTCTCCGGTGATCTCGTGGATGGTGTAGCGCACGCGGACCGGGCGGCCGTTGTCGGTCAGCCGCTCGTCGAGACTGTTCTGGCAGGTCTCACGGGCGAGCACCTGGACGTCGGCGTCGAAGGCGAAGGCCGCGGCGTTGCCGCCGTCGCGACCGCCGTCCTGGTAGCCGGGGCGGTGGTACCAGGTGACGGGAAGACCCGCCTGGGTGTCGGTGGTGCGGGTGTGGACCGTGCCGATGTCCGTGCCGAGCGCCCGGGCGATCTCCGTCATCATCGTCGGACGCGGGACCGACCGTCCGGTGATCCACGCCGACACCGCGGCGCGCGTCAGCTTCAGCTCGTCGGCCAGTTCGGCCTGGTTCTTCCCCGCGAGCTTGAGCTGGCGGGCCAGCCAGGGCCCGAAGTCCTCGCCCGTCTCCATGCAACCACCCGTTCGTCGACCGCGTCATGAACACGAGCAGGCTAATTTGACACGAAGTAGATCGTCAACTGCTACTTGACTCGAACCTGCGACCGAGGAGTCCACATGCTCCGCCCGAAAGTTCCGGAAAGACACGAACCATGCCGCTTCGCCCGACCTCGTAAACGGACCCTCACACTCCTCAAGTGAAGCTTCCCCGGCGGGACTTGACGCCGCCGAAGATCGCTTGCCAAGCTCATGGAGCCG
This sequence comes from Streptomyces hydrogenans, assembly GCF_014656075.1. Taxonomy (GTDB): domain Bacteria; phylum Actinomycetota; class Actinomycetes; order Streptomycetales; family Streptomycetaceae; genus Streptomyces; species Streptomyces hydrogenans. The sequence goes on along the minus strand of NZ_BNBS01000009.1, from coordinate 100,004 downwards.
GAGAAGCCGTGCCGTTTCGAGAAGACATCTCGATGCGCACGCCACACGTCTGTCCTCAACCTGCCTTGTCCCGCCCACGAGGCGTGCAAGCGGAATTCCGACAAGGCAACTCCCGCGAACGCCCGAGGGGTCACGAGCGCCGAACCCCGCGTGACGCAAGAACCGTCCGAGCAGGAACGACCTGCGCCGAACGGCGATCCAGCCTGCCCGGACGACGCACAGAGCGTCGCATTTCGGCGCGGGACACAGCAATGTTCCCAAAAGTTGAGGAGACAAACGTGACCCACCCCTACGACGAGTGCCCCCTGAACCCTCCCCCCTGGTCCGGACGCGAGTGCTCCGCCGCCGAGCTCGGCTATCGGACGGCCGCTCCGGCCATGCGGGAGCACTTCCTGCAGGAACTCGGGGAGAGCCGTGTCTATTTCACCGACATCGTCGGCATGACCCTGCTCGAACCCGACCGCGATGACGGCTGACCGCACCCTCACCACCACGCGGCCCGCCGGCCTGGTGCAAGGCACCGACGCACCCCGGGACCTTGAACCGGGCCGGCCCGCCGCGGCCCTTCCTCTTCCTTCCCTCCTCGACTCCAGGAGCCGCAGAGACATGTCAGCCACGGACTCCCCCGTCATCCGGACCGTCCTCGAGCAGTCCGACCGCGTTCTCCAGACCTACGAGGTCGACCCCGGCCTCATCCCCGAGCACGCCAACAGCGAGCGCCGCATCACCCAGGGTGGCTACGGCGACCGCCAGCTCTTCGAACTCGTCCAGAACGCGGCCGACGAGATCGCGTCCCAGCCGGGCGGCACGGTCCACGTCGTCCTCACCGACACCCACCTCTACTGCGCCAACGAGGGCACGCCCGTCTCGCCCGAGGGCGCGGAGACCATCCTGCGGATGAGCATGTCGCGCAAACGCGGCGGACAGATCGGCCGCTTCGGCGTCGGCGTGAAGTCGGTACTCGTCGTCACCGACGCCCCGCAGTTCTTCGGCGCCACCGGCTCCTTCGGCTTCGACCGCGACTGGTCCTACGAGCGCATCCGGTCGGTGCCGGGGGTCGAAGCACACCTGGGCACGGACTTCGAGGCCCCGGTGCTGCGCATGGCCCGCCCCCTCGACATGGCCGCGGAGCGCGCGCAGGACGGCGTGCTCGACGAACTGCTCCGCTGGGCCACGACGGTGGTGCGCCTGCCGCTGCTCCGCGGCGCCGCGGACCGACTGGCCCAGGACATGCACGGCGGACGGTCGAACGTCTCGTCCCGCGAGGAGTTCCCCCTCGGCTTCCAGCTCCTCTCCCCCCACGTGGCGAAGGTCGTCCTGGACGACCGCAGGCCCCGCCCCGTCGTCCGACGCGTCCTGACCACCGAGCAGGCGGGCGACCTGCACACCGTGCACGAGGAACGCACCGGGAAGCCGACCACGGCGGACCGCTGGAGGGTCTTCACCGTCACGCACGAGCCGGGCCCCGCCGCGCGGGCCGACGCCGGTGAGCTGCACGACCGCCTTTCGCTCGAACTCGCCTGGGCCGTCCCCGCCCTGGAGAAGGATCCGAAGAGCGGCCTGTACCTGTCGTCGAAGGCACGCGGGCGCGGACGGTTCTGGTCGTTCTTCCCCACGAAGTACGAGATCTCCCTGAGCGGCATCCTCAACGGCGCCTGGAAGACGAACGAGGACCGCCAGAACCTGCTCGACTCCTCCGCTTTCAACGAGGAGATGATCAAGGTTTCGGCGCAGCTCGTCGTCGACTCCCTCCCCCGGCTCGCCCCCGCCGACGACCCCGCCGCCCATCTCCCGCTCCTGCCCGGCCGCGTGAAGGAGGCCATCAGTTGGGCGGACGAGTTCCTGACCCGGGAGATCTGGGCCCGCGCCGCCGTGCGCCCCTCGCTCCCCGACCAGGAGGGAGTCCTGCGGACACCGGCGGAACTCCACGTCCACCCTCGTCTCGAACCGAAGCAGCACCTCGCCGGATGGCTGCGGATGTGGCACGGCTGCCCGGACCGCCCGTCGGACTGGCTGCACCCGTCGGTGGAGGTCGACGCCCTGCGGTCCGGAAAGGTGGAACACATCATCGGCGCGGCCGGGCGCGAGCGGGCCGACGTCCGCACATGGCTGGAGGCGCTCGTGGCGTCCGGGACCCCCGCGGCCTCGGCGACGGCGATCCGGATCCTCACCGACATGATCGAGAAGGGGTCCCCCGACGCCGCCGAGGCCCGGAAGGCGAAGATCGTCCTCACCGAGGAGCACGGGCTCGTCGCCCCCGTGGTCGGCCGGGTCTTCCGGAGGGCCGACGAGGGCGGACTCCCCGAGTCCCTCGTGTACGTGGTCGGCGAGCTCGCCCAGGATCCGTCGCTCGCCCACGCCCTGAACGTGCTCGGCATCCGGGAGGCGCACGCCGAGGGCAGGTTCATCAGCGTGCTCGACCAGGGCTTCGCCGGATACGGGGACGCCGAGTGGGAGCGCTTCTGGGAGCTGTTCCGTCGTGCGGGTGGGCGCCGCCTCGCCCACACCCTGCTGGAGAAGGTGCCGCGGGCCCGGGAGACGCTCCACGTGCGGACCGCGGACCGCAGGTTCCGGCCGGTGCGGGACTGCATGCTTCCCGGCACGGTCGTGACGGCCGAACGCGACCCGGGCATCGCCGTCGACGTCCGGTTCCACTCCGACGACCTCTCCTTCTTCCCCGACCTCGGCCTGCGGGAGCGCCCGTCAGCCGCGGTGCGCCCCGAATCCGACGCGGAGGGGTGGTTCGAGGAGTACCGGGAGGCCGTGCACACCGCGTACCTGAAGCGGCTCGCCAACACCGCCCCCCGCCCCTCGCTGAGCCGGATGAAGGTGGAGGGTTCGCCCGTCGGCGGCCCCCTGCACCTCTTCCGCGCCCTGTCCCAGGAGTCCCGCGCCGCCTTCCTGAAGGCGCTGCCCGACGACGCGGTGGTCGACAACTGGACCCTGCAGATCGGCGCGCAGACGAGCACCCGCCAGTCCGTGGCGTCCCCCATCCGCTGGATGCTGCGGAGGCACGGGTACGTCGCCACCTCCCAGGGCGTCAAGCCACTCGCGGAAGCGGTCGGACCGCAGCTCGCCGCGTACCGCGACGTCCTTCCCGTCGCCGACATCTCCTCGGAGAAGGCCCGCAAACTGCATCTCGCGACCACCGTCGACGAGGTGCCGGCCGATCGCTGGGACTCGCTGCTCACCGAGCTGTCCCGGAGCGAGGACGACGGCTTCGTCGGCGCCACCTACGTCATGCTGACCCGGTTCGGTGCCGAGTTCCCCGAGGACACCCTCACCCGGTGCCGGGTCGGCGACGCCTGGGGCACCCGCCCCGACGAGGAGATCACCGTCGCCGTCGGCACCGCCGAGTACCGGGCGCTGCGCGCCGAACAGCTGCCGGCCCTGCTGGTCTCCACCGTCGAGGACGCCGAGCTCCTGGTGGAGAAGTGGGGGATGCTCCGCTTCGCCGACGTCATCAGCAAGGAGACCCGGGAGGTGCCCGAGGGCGAGCCGGTACCGCTCGTCGAGCTCTACCCCGGTCTGCGTCAGCAGCTGAACAGCGCCACCCGGGGCAGCCTCGTGCAGCGGTGCACCGAGCTCGAGGAGCTGACCCGCACCCCCAACGGCACCCGGCCGCGGCCTCTGGACGCGGTGCGCCAGGGCACCACGGTGAAGATCCTCGTCCCCGTCGAGGCCGAGCCGATGCTGCGGCTGATCGACCGGGAGCTGGAACTCGGACTGGGCCCGACCGGGTGCCGGGCCGTCCTCGAGCTCCAGGAGCGCATGGCTCGCGACGGCGCGATGCGGGCGGCGATCAAGGCCGTCCAGGAGGCGTCGGACGTGGTCACCAAGATCGAGCTGCTGATCGGCGCTGACGCCCTCCGCGCCGGACTGCCCGAGGGACTCATGGAGGCGGAGTCGCAGGAAGCCGGTGGCACGGAGCCGTCCGGGCACCGCATCGCCCAGATGGCGTTCAACGCCCACGGCGACGGGGTGCTCCAGCAGCACGCCCGCGACATCCAGGCAAGGTTCCCGAACGCTCCGGTCGCTTACGGGGGTTCGTCGGCAGCCATCGCCTTCGTGTCGGACCTGCGGCTCCCGGTCGCCTTCGCGGGTTCCCGCACGCCGGCGCCTCCCGCCTTCGAGACCGTGGAGGGTCCGCGAGACTTCCCGCGCCTCCACGACTACCAGGAGGACCTGGTCCGCAACATCAGCGGACTGCTCGACCGGCTCGCCCCGCAGCGCGCGATGCTGTCGCTGCCGACCGGCGCCGGCAAGACGCGGGTCACCTCGGAGGCCGTGATCCGTTGGGTGAAGCAGGTCGGCGACCTGCGCGGCCCGCTGCTGTGGATCGCGCAGACCGAGGAGCTGTGCGAACAGGCCGTGCAGAGCTGGAAGTTCGTATGGAACAAGGTCGGCGCGGAGAGCCCACTCACCATCAGCAGGCTCTGGAGCTCCAACGAGGTCGGGGACGTGGTCGACCATCCGCACCTCGTGGTCGCCACCGACGCGAAGCTGGAACGCTGCCTGGGCACCGACGCCTACGCGTGGCTGCGGGAGGCGGCCCTGGTGATCGTGGACGAGGCGCACACCGCCGTCTCCAAGCGCTACACGGAGATCCTCAGCCGGCTCGGCCTCACCCGGTACGAGACGAAACGACACCTGCTGGGTCTGACCGCCACCCCGTACCGCAACACCAACGAGGAGGAGACCCTGCGCCTGGTCGGCCGGTTCGGCAACAGGCGCCTCGACGAGGGCGTCTTCCCCTCCGGCGACCCGTACCGCGACCTCCAGCAGTGGGGCATGCTCGCGGAGGTCGAGCACCGGACGCTCCAGGGCGGGCGGATCGAGCTGACCCGGGAGGAGAAGGCGCAGGCCGAGCGAATGTCGATGCTCACCCGTGCCGCCGAGCAGCGGCTCGCCGACGACCACTCCCGCAGCCGGCGCATCGTCGAGGAGGTGGCGGGTCTGCCGGAGGACTGGCCGACGCTGCTCTTCGCCACCTCGGTGGACCACGCCAAGTACCTGGCGGCCCTGCTGAACGACCGCGGCGTGCCGTCCGCGGCCGTGGACGCGACGACCAGCGCCTCGGACCGTCGCCGGCGCATCGAGGAGTTCCGTTCCGGCCGCATCCGTGTCCTCACCAACTACGGTGTGCTCACCCAGGGGTTCGACGCGCCGGCCACCCGCGTCGTGGTCGTGGCGCGCCCGGTCTACAGCACGAACGTCTACCAGCAGATGATCGGGCGTGGACTGCGCGGGCCCCGGAACGGCGGCAAGGACACCTGCCTGATCCTCAACGTCAGCGACAACATCGAGAACTTCGACACCCAGCTCGCCTTCACCCAGTTCGAGCACCTCTGGAGCCGCACGTGACCGACACGTACCTCGACAGTCCGCCGCTCACCGACGAGCAGCGGTCCGTGGTCGAGCAGCCCTGGGACGCCCGGGTGCTCGTGACCGCCGGGGCGGGGGCGGGCAAGACACACACCCTGGTGCGCCGACTCGACGCCCTGTGCGGTCACGACGACCCGGAGGAGGCCCTGGACGCCTCCGAGATCCTCGTCCTGACCTTCTCCCGAGCCGCCGCACGCGAACTGCGCGAGCGGATCGCCCGGCACGGCGACCGGGCGACAAGGGTGCGGGCCCAGACCTTCGACGCCTGGGCCTACGGAGTCCTGCGACAGGCCCGACCCGACGACCAGTGGAGCGCGGTCGGCTTCGAGGAGCGGATCCTGGCGGCCGCGCAGGCGGTGGAGAAGGGGGCGCTGGAGGCCGGTGACGCCGTGCCCCCTGCCCACGTCGTGATCGACGAGGTCCAGGACCTGCTGGGCGGCCGTCGCGAGTTGGTCGAGACGCTGATCGACCGGTACCAGGACAGCTGCGGCTTCACCGTCGTCGGTGACGCAGCCCAGAGCGTCTACGGGTTCCAGATCGACGACATGGCCGAGCGGGCCGACGAGACCGGCAGGTTCTTCGACTGGCTGCGCGGCTCCTACCCCGACGACCTGGTCGAGCTGCACCTCACCGCGAACTTCCGGGCCGTCACGCCCGAGGCCAGGACGGCACTGCATCTGGGCCCGCGGCTGCAGGAGGTCACGGACCCCGAAGAGGCCGGGCGGCTCTACGACGAACTGCGCGACCTCCTCCTGGAACCCGCCAACGTCCTGGCGGACCTCACCGATCCGCTCACCCTGGACGGGCTCCGCAGGTCGCCCGACACCTGCGCGATCCTCACCCGCGACAACCGCCAGGCCCTCGCCGTGTCCGAGCTGCTGCACGCGCACGGCGTGCCCCATCGGCTGCGACGCCCGCTCGAGGAACGGCCGGTCCCGTTCTGGGTGGCCGAACTCCTCCGCCGCACCGGTGCGAGCGGCCTCACCGAGGACCGCTTCCGCTCCCTGCTCGCCGAGATCCCCCTGCCGTACGAGCCGAATCCGGCCGCGCTGTGGACGGTGCTGCGCCGCGTCGCCCGCGGGGCCGGGCGGCACGTGCTCGACCTCGAACGGCTCCGCCGCGTCGTGTCCGACGGCCGCTTCCCCGACGAGGCCGCCGACCCGGAGACGGAGCGGCTCGTCGTCTCCACCGTCCACCGGGCCAAAGGCCTCGAGTTCGACCGCGTGATCGTGCTCACCCCTCCGTCCGTCGGCGAACTCCGCAAGCAGTACAAGGACGACCTCGACCTGCCCGCCGAGGCCAGGGCCCTGTACGTGGCCATGACGCGGGCGCGCCAGGACCTCCATCACGTGGCCGTTCCCGAACTGCCGCTCGTCCGGCGCGCGGGAGCCCGCAGGGCCGTCGGGCGACGGTACGTGGCCGGGTGGCGGTCCTACGACCGGTTCGGGATCGTCGCCGAGGCCGGTGACGTCGCCCGTGACCTGCCCGCGTGCCCGGGGCCGGACGCGGCCGCGGCCCAGGCGTACCTGCTGGAGCGGGTGGCCCCCGGGGACGCCGTGGTGCTGCGCAGGCGCCACGACGTCCCGATGGGCGAGCACCAGAGCCCGCCGTACGCGCTGCTGCACGAGGACCGGGAGATCGGAGAGGTCTCCGAGCGCTTCCGCGAGGACCTGTTCCAGGTCCAGAAGGTGAACCGGACCTGGGACCCCTGGTGGCCGGACGAGATCCACGGGATACGCGTCGACGCCCTGGAGACGGTGGCCGGCAGCACGGCCGCCGGCGCCAACGCCGGTCTGGGCGACCGCGGCATGTGGATCGCCCCCCGGCTCACCGGCATCGGCCGGTTCCGGAGGGCCGGAGGCGGCGAGGAGCTCGACGAGAACGAGGAGAGGAACGCATGACGCACGTGGCAGGCCGACACGCCGAGCACTACCGGGTCCGGGACGAGGAGCTCCTCGTCGGGCTGCGCCGTGAGCTCCTGGGCCCAGCTCCCGACGCCGCTCACGAGGACCTGACCGAGGTCCTCGTGCAGGACGCACCGATCGACCGCTATGTCGTCGGCGTCCTCTACCCCCGGTCGGCGGATCCCGCCGCCGCGGACCGGCTCCGGGCCGCGGAGCAGGAACAGAACAGTCCGGACGACGCGCCCGTGATCTCCCGCAAGGAGGCCGACGAGCCGTCCGCCTCCGACGAGGCCGTCACCTCCGGCTCCCGGCGCCCCTCGTCGATGGGCCTCACCTTCGCGGTCGACCCGGACGAGAGCCGGTCGATCGTCGTCGGGGTCCAGGCCTCCGCCTACCGGCCCACCGACGCGACGGGGCGTCCCGTCCCGGCCCGCCGGGCCGAAGCACGCACCACCTCCGACCAGCAGGAACAGTGGCACCGCACCGTGCTGTCGCTGCCGGACACCACCGTCGACGTGACCACCCCGGATCCGCGGATCGAGGTCGAACTCGGGCACGGGGCCGCTCTCCGGGTCAACGTCCGACGCCCTCACGCGACCACCGGCACCGTGACCGTGACCGTGACCCTCGTCAACACCCAGCGGGTCGGCGAGCACGATCTGCAGGACGCCGCCTCCCTCTTCCAGTGCGGGCTCACGGTCCGGGCCTCGAACGGTTCCGGGGCCTTCGTCGAGCGCCCCGCCCCGCACACGTCCCACGACGACGAGGTGGCCACCAGCCGTCTGCTGCACCGCCACGCACCGACCTTCGCCGTCGGGCACGGGTGTGCCGCCGACTGGGAGTGGAACGCGCCACCGATCGGGATCACGGACGCCAGGAAGGCCGCCGTGAGCGAGGTCCGCAGCGAGTTCGTACCCGCCGTCGAGGTGCTGCTCGCCGACTCCAACCCGGAGATCGACAGCTCGGCCCTGTCCATGCTCGGTCTCGCCGAGGGCTCCGACGCCGAGATCCTGGACGCACTGCACGCGCTCGCCGACGGCTACGAGCAGTGGATCGAGCGCAAGCGGACCGAGGCCGACCTCCTCGCGGACACCCCGCACGCGCGGTCCGCTTCCGATCAGGTCGACAGCTGCGGCGAGGCCCTGCGGAGGATCCGGGCGGGCATCGCGCTCCTCGCCGACCCCGGGAAGCCGGAACTGATGCGGGCCTTCCGGCTCGCCAACCGGGCCATGGCCGATCAGCGGGCCCGGAGCGCGTGGGTCAAGGCGGGCAAGGACGGCGCACCGGACCCGACGGCCGGCCGCTGGCGCCCCTTCCAGATCGCGTTCGTCCTGCTCTGCCTGTCCGGCATCGACGACCGGAAGCATCCGGACCGCGAGATCGCCGATCTGCTCTGGTTCCCCACCGGCGGCGGCAAGACCGAGGCGTATCTCGGTCTGATCGCCTTCACGGCGTTCCTCCGCCGCATCCGGAAGGGAGCCGACGGCGGGGGCGTGACCGTCCTCATGCGCTACACCCTGCGTCTGCTCACGCTCCAGCAGTTCGAGCGGGCCGCGATCCTGCTGTGCGCCATGGAACGGATGCGCCGGGACCTTCCCTCGGAGCTGGGCACCGAGGAGTTCTCCATCGGGATGTGGGTCGGCCGGTCGGCGACGCCCAACACCCTGGAGAAGGCCGAGGAGAAGCTGGAGGAGCTCCGCCGCGACCTCGGCCGGCGGCTCGCCACCGAGAACCCCGTCCAGCTGCACGCCTGCCCCTGGTGCGGGACCCGGCTGGACGCACGAGCCTACGCGGTCGATCGCGACGCCCGGCGGATGCGCGTGCGCTGCCCCGGCGAGGGCTGCGACTTCGCGGACGGCCTCCCGGTCCACCTGGTCGACGAGGCGGTCTACGACGCCCGCCCCACCCTGGTCATCGCCACCGTCGACAAGTTCGCCTCGATGCCATGGCGACCGGCCACCGCGGCGCTCTTCAACCGGGACGACCCGGCGGACCCCACCCCGGCGCCCGAGCTGGTCGTGCAGGACGAACTCCACCTCATCTCAGGCCCGTTGGGCACGCTCACCGGCCTCTACGAGACCGCGGTCGACGCCCTCGCCGATCGTCCCAAGGTGATCGCCTCCACGGCGACCATCCGCCGCGCGGTCGACCAGGGGCGCAGCCTCTTCGCGCGCGACGTACGCCAGTTCCCGCCGGCCGGACTGGACTCCCGGGACTCCTGGTTCGCGGTCGAGACGCCTCGGGAGGAGAAGGCCAGCCGCCGCTACGTGGGGCTGCTGGCCCCCGGCACGAGCCAGTCGACCCTCCTCATCCGCACCTACGCCACCCTCATGCACCGGGCCAGGCAGGCACGGACGAGCGAGGAGGTCCGCGACGCCTACTGGAGCCTGGTGGGCTACTTCAACAGCCTCCGGCTCCTGTCCGCGGCCGAACTCCAGGTCCACGACGACGTCGTGGACTACCTGGAGCTGCTCGCCGAACGGGAAGGGGTGGAGGTCCGGTCCACCACCAACTACTCGGAGCTCACCAGCCGGGTCGACGCGAGCGACATCCCCGCCCGCCTCAAGGGCATCGAGAAGCGGCTCCCCGACCCGGACACGGTGGACGTCCTCCTCGCCACCAACATGATCGCGGTCGGCGTGGACGTGGACCGGCTCGGGCTGATGGCCGTGATGGGCCAGCCCCAGACCACCGCGGAGTACATCCAGGCGACCAGCCGCGTCGGCCGCGCCCACCCCGGTCTGGTCGCCGTCATGCTCAACGCCACCCGGTCCCGCGACCGCTCGCACTACGAGAACTTCCTGCACTTCCACTCGGCCCTCTACCGCGAGGTGGAGTCCACGTCCGTCACCCCCTTCTCCGCGCGCGCCCGCGAGCGCGGTCTCCACGCCGTCGTCGTCGCCCTCGCACGGATCCTGCTCCCCGAGGCCCGGGAGAACGACGCCGCCGGAAAGGTCGCCTCGTACGAGGACCGGCTCCGTGAGGACGTGAAGCAGATCCTTCTCGACCGCGTCACCGCCGCCGTCCCCACGGAGGACGACGCGCCACCGCCGCCGGAGCTCGAGGCGGTGTCGCGCGCCTTCGACGAGTTCGTCGACTGGTGGTGCGACGAGGCCGACGTCCACGGCGGCCTGCTCTTCGAACCGCAGCGGGGCGACCGGAGACCGTCGCTGCTGAAGTCGTACGACGACGAGTCCGAGGACGCCGAGGCGTGGCCCACGCTGTGGAGCCTGCGCGACGTCGACGCCGAATCCGCCCTGTTCCTGGAGGCATCCCGATGACCCCGCCCCCCGCGCGTCGCCGCCGTACCGGTGCGAACGGCGCGCCCGCCCCGAGCCTGCCCCGGCGGGGCGCGGTCCGCCGCGCCCAGATGATCACCACGTACGGCGTCGGCTCCCTGATCGCGGTCGACCACGAGTCCTTCGTCGTCTCCGGGCTCGACGGCGCCGACGAGCACTGGCGGTCGGACGAGTCCCCGCGGATCAGCGAGCGCCGGCTCGCCCGACTCCTCGAGGTGGACTACTTCCGGCTGCCGCCCGCCTCCGAGGACACCAGCAAGGACGGGGTCCGGGTCCGCCGGTTCCCGATCATGCACTCCTGCCCCGAGTGCGGCGAGCTCCGCCGATGGCACCAGTTCAATCCGCCCCCCGGCCGCAGCCAGTGCGGGGCATGCGGGTCCGACCTCGTCCCCTCCCGCTTCGTGATCGCCTGCGAGGCGGGACACCTCGACGAGTTCCCGTACTGGCACTGGGTGCACCGGTCGTCGGCGGGTGGGACGTCCACGGCGGGGCAGTGCGGCGGCACCCTCACCCTGCGTTCCTCCGGACGCAGCTCCTCGCTCCGCTCCATCATCGTGTCGTGCACCTGCGGGGTGCCGGAGGTCTCGATGGAGGGCTCCTTCCGCAGGAACGCCCTGAAGGACCTGGGGCTGCGGTGTCGCGGCACCCGCCCCTGGCTCGGGACGTCCGTCCCCGCGGACCCCTGCAGGCTCTCCGCCCGCACGCTCCAGCGCGGTTCCTCCTCCGTGTGGCAGCCCGTCCTGAAGTCGGCCCTCTCCATCCCCCCGTGGAGCGACGGGCGGGCCGACCCGCTCGACGAGCACTGGGCGCAGCTCCGCGAGCTCGACAGTCGGGACGCCGTGGAAATGTGCCTCAACTTCGTCTTCAGGAACAAGCCGCCGGTCCCCGTCGACGAGGTCATGGCCCTCCTCGCCGCCGAACGGGAGGAGGATCCGGAGGGCGACGGGACCCCCTCCTTCGACCGCCGCTATCTCGCCCTGCGTCACAAGGAGTACGAGCGGCTCCGCGCGGGCAACGACGAGCGCGAGCGCTCCCACAAGGAGCAGTTCGTCTGCGAGACGCCGCTGGGCGATCCGGCACCCCTGGTCCCCCTCGGAGTCACGGGTCCGATGCTGGTGAAGAAGCTCCGCGAGGTCAGGGCGCTCAAGGCGTTCACCCGACTCGCCGACCCGGACTCGACCACCGAGGGCAAGGAGGCCGCCCTCTCGACCTCGCCCCTGTCCTGGCTGCCCGCGATGGAGGTGCGCGGCGAGGGCGTCTTCCTCCGTCTCGACGAGGACCGGCTGGAGGCATGGGCCGGCTCGGCGCCCGTGGTCGCCCGGGCGGAGCGGATCCGTGCCGCGCACGAACGGCTGCTGCGACAGCGGGCGACGGAGCCGGACCTGGCCCCGGCCTCCCCGGCCGGGCCGCGGATGATCCTGCTGCACACGTTGGCCCACGTGCTCATCACCCAGTGGAGCCTGGACGCCGGATACCCGGCGGCCGCGCTCCGCGAGCGTCTGTACGCCGACGAGGGCATGGCGGGGATCCTCGTCTACACGGCGACGAGCGACTCGGCCGGCAGTCTCGGAGGGCTCGTCGCCCAGGGCGAGCCCGCCCGGCTCGCCGACGCCGTCCGAGGGGCCGTGCACCGGTCCGCGTGGTGCTCCTCCGACCCCCTCTGCATCGAGTCCGAGGCGTCGGGGACCGCCGGCACCAACCTCGCGGCGTGCCACGCCTGCGTGATGCTCCCCGAGACGAGCTGCGAGCACAACAACACCCTGCTGGACCGCGCACTGCTCGTGGGCACGCCCGAAGAGCCTTCGATCGGGTTCTTCGCCTCGCTGCTCGCCTGACGCACGGGGGCGGCACCTCGTTAGGCTGCGGACAAAGACGTCGATCCGAACACGAGGTGCCACCATGCCCCGCATCCCCTCCCCCGCCATCGCCGCCGCCGGACTCGTGGGTGGGTACGCCACGGCTCGGTGGACGAAGAAGCGGCCGCTGGGTGGGGTGGTGCTGGCGGTGGCCGGTGGGGTGGCGGCTCGGGAGTGGCAGCGGGCGGGTGGGGTGGGGACGGCCGTGGGGCTGTCCGCCGCCTATGTGGCGGCGTTCGGGGGGTCGCATCCGCTGGCGAAGAAGATCGGGGCGTGGCCCGCGGTGTTCTCCGTGGCCGGGGCGATGGGCGTCGCCGCCTGGGCCGCGACCCGCGAACGCGGCTGAGCCCCCGGGCCAGGGGAAGCCCGGGCGGCGCTGAGCCCCGAGCCGGCGCGAGCCCCGGACGGGCTCGGCCCCGTGCCGAGTCCGGCCCCCGGCAGGTTTGAGCCCCAAGTCGGGGCGAGCCGCGGGCAGGCTCGGCCCCGGGCTGGACCGGCCCCCACCCTCCCCCTCACCCCCCGAAAGCGTGGCTGACCGTATAGATCAGCAGGCCCGCCAAGGCGCCCACCACCGTGCCGTTGATGCGGATGAACTGGAGGTCGCGGCCGATGTTGGCCTCGATCTTCTTCGAGGTCTGGTCGGCGTCCCAGCCGGCGACGGTGTCCGTGATCAGGGAGGTGATCTCGGGGCGGTAGGTGGTGACCAGGTAGATCGTGGCCGACTCCAGCCAGCCGTCGACCTTGGACTGGAGGCGGGTGTCGGTCGCCAGGCGCTTGCCGAGGGAGATCAGGGAGGCGCGGGCGCGGAGGCGGAGCTGGCTCTGGTCGTCCTCGGCCGCCGCGATGATGAGGGCGCGGACGGAGGCCCAGGCCGAGGCGATGACGTCCTGGACCTCGGGGCGGGCCAGCAGGTCGGACTTGAGGCGTTCGACGCGGGCGCGGGTGTCCGTGTCGGCCTGGAGGTCGGCGGCGAAGTCGGTGAGGAAGCGGTCGATGGCGCCGCGCGCGGGGTGCGTCGGCATGTCCCGCATCTCCGTGACGAAGCGGAGGAGTTCCTTGTAGACGCGCTCGCCGACCTTGCGGTCCACGAAGCGGGGGGTCCAGCCGGGGGCGCCGCCCTGGACGGCGTCCATGACGGAGTCGCCGTGGGTGACCAGCCAGTCGTGGGCGCGGGTGCAGACGAGGTCGACGGCCCGGCGGTGGGCGCCGTCCGCGACCATGTGCTCCAGGGTCTTGCCGACGCCCGGCGCGATCTCCGCCTGTTCGGCGCGCCGGGTGATCGCCTCGCCCACCACCGCCTGCACGTCGGCGTCGCGCAGGACGGTCAGCGCCCCGCGCAGGGCGGTGGCCAGCTCCTCCGTGACCCGGTCGGCGTGGTCCGGGTGGGACAGCCAGGCGCCGACGCGGCGGCCGACGCCCAGGGCTCGCAGCCGGCCGCGTACGACGTCGGCGGAGAGGAAGTTCTCGCCGACGAAGGAGCCGAGCGAGGCGCCCAGCTGGTCCTTCTTCGTGGGGATGATCGCGGTGTGCGGGATGGGGAGGCCCAGCGGGTGGCGGAAGAGCGCCGTCACCGCGAACCAGTCCGCGAGCGCGCCGACCATGCCGGCCTCGGCCGCCGCCGCCACGTACCCGGCCCAGGCGCCCGCGCCGGAGTTCTCCGCCCAGGTCGCCAGGGCGTAGACCACCGCCACGACGGCCAGCAGTGCCGTCGCCAGGGCCTTCATGCGGCGGACGCCCCTGCTCTTCTCCTCGTCCGCAGCCGTGTAAGAGAAACTCACCATGCCGTCCCGACCTCCTTACATCAGGGACTCCCGGCGCTCCTCGTGAGTTCCCCCGGGCGCTCCCCCGTACATCTTCGCGATCACGGACTCGATGTCCGGTTCCCGCACCGAGAGGTCCACCAGGGGGTACGCCTCGGCCACCGCGGCGACCAGCGGGGCGGCCGACGCGGACGCCGGGAAGGCGAGGTACTGGCGCGGCCCCTCGGCCCGTACGAAGCGGGCGCCGGGCACGGAGTCGATCGGCGGGAACGCGCGCGCCAGGTCCACCACGAGGGTCCGCTCGCCGTCGCCGGCCGCGTGCAGGCCGGGGAGACCGCCGTCGTACACCAGCCGGCCGTGGTCGATGACCATCACCCGCGAGCAGAGCTGCTCGATGTCGGTGAGGTCGTGGGTGGTGAGGAGGACCGTGGTGCCGCGCTCCGCGTTCAGTTCGCGCAGGAAGGCGCGGACGCGGGACTTCGAGACGACGTCGAGGCCGATCGTCGGCTCGTCCAGGTACAGCACCTCCGGGTCGTGGAGGAGGGCGGCGGCGATGTCGCCGCGCATCCGCTGCCCCAGGGAGAGCTGGCGGACCGGCACGTCGAGGAGGTCGCCCAGGTCGAGGAGGTCGACGCAGCGGGCCAGGTTCTCGCGGTAGCGGTCGTCGGGGATCCGGTACATGCGGTGCACCAGGCGGTACGAGTCCCGCAGCGGCAGGTCCCACCAGAGCGTGGTGCGCTGGCCGAAGACGACGCCGATGCGGCGCGCGAGGCGGGTGCGGTCGCGGGCGGGGTCGATGCCCGCGACGCGGAGCCGGCCGCCGCTGGGGGTGAGGATGCCCGTGAGCATCTTGACGGTGGTGGACTTCCCGGCGCCGTTCGGGCCGATGTAGCCGACCATCTCGCCCCGGTCCACGGTGAAGGAGATCCCGTCGACGGCCCGGACCTCCCGCTTCTCCCGGCGGAACGGGCCCGCCTTCCGGCGGACCGTGAAGGTCTTCTCGATCCCGTCCAGCACGATGAGCGGTTCGCAGGACACGTGCTCTCAGCTCCCTGTCGATCGGTACGAGCGGACGCCCGCCCGCCACGCCAGGCCCGCGGCCCCGCAGCAGACCAGGGCGACGAGCGGCGAGGCGAAGGCCGCCCAGGACGGCACCCCGGGCGGGGCGGGGCGCCCGAGGACGTACAGCGCGGGCAGCCAGTTCACGAAGGCCAGCGGGACCACGAACACCACGCCCTTGACCAGGTCCTGCGCGAAGACCGTCGGCGGGTACTGGAGCAGCGTGTTGCCGCCGTACGTGAACGAGTTGGTGACCTCGGCCGCGTCCTGGAGCCAGAAGAGCGCCGACGCGCCGAGGACCATCACCGCCATGAAGATGACCGCCCCGCAGACCACCGTCCAGGGCACCATCAGCGCCCTCCCCCAGGACCACGCCACCTCGTCGCGCAGCAGCACCAGGCTCCACACCAGCACCATCAGCCCCTGGAGCACCCGGCCCAGGCGGCGCAGCGCGAACGCGTCCGCCGCGACCTGCGCGAGCAGCGGCGCCGGCCGCAGCAGGAACACGTCGAGCGAGCCGTCCCGGATCCGGCGGCCCATCCGCTGGAGCGAGCCCAGCGTCAGGTCGGCGATCCCGAAGGCGGTGCCGGTGGTGCCGTACAGGAAGGCGACCTCGGCGAAGGAGAAGCCGCCGAGGCCCCGGACCTGCCCGAACATCAGCAGGATCACGACGAAGTCGAAGAAGGTGACGCAGAAGGAGCTGGCGAGGGTCAGCGCGAAGGACGCGCGGTAGGTCATCGTGGAGCGGATCCACAGGGCGGCGACCATCCGGTACGTGCGGAGGGCGTCGGCCGCGGGGCGGTACGCCTCCTCCGTACGGGCCCCGCCCGCCGTCCCTTCCGCAGGGGCGGCCGTCAGCAGCTCATCCACCCTGCACCACCACCTTCCGCGTCGCCGCGGCCTGCGCCGCGCGCCCCGCCGCGAGCAGCACCGCGAGCCAGCCGAGCTGGAAGCCGTACGCGCGCAGCAGGCCCGGGCCGTCGCCGTACCGGCCGAGGTAGACGTCCGCCGGGACCTGGAGCAGGGCGGCCCACGGCAGCGCGCGGGCGAACTCGCCGAGCGCGCCGGGGAAGACGTTCAGCGGGAGCAGCATCCCGGAGAAGAACAGGCCGGCCAGCCAGGCCACCTGCACCACGCCCTGGCCGTCGAGCAGCCAGAAGGCGCTCATCGCGACGAGGTACCAGAGCGCGAACGACACGAGCGAGCCGAGGGCCACCGCGAGCAGGAAGGCGGCCCAGCCGGCCGGACCGGCCGGAAGGGTGAAGCGGAAGGCGAACGCGCCGATCACGAGCGGGACGGCGCCCCGGCCGAGCAGCTGGTAGGCGGCCCGGCCCGCGTTGGCCGCGCACCACCAGCCCTGGAGGTCGGCGGGGCGGTAGAGGTCGACGGCGATGTCGCCCGTCCTGATCCGCTCGATCAGCTCGGCCTCGAAGCCGCCGCCCATCATGCCGCAGACGGTGATGAGGGCCTGGCCGATCCAGACGTAGGCGAGGGCGTCGGCCATGGAGTAGCCGCCGAGCTGCGGCCGTTCGGCCCACAGGGCGATGTAGGTGTACGAGAAGACGAACCCGAAGACCGTGTTGGTGAAGAGGCCCGCCAGGGTGGCCACCCGGTAGGTGGCGTACCGCCGGAAGCCGCCCGCGGCCACGGTCGCGTACAGCCGCAGCATGGAGCTGCCCTTTCGGTGCGCGTACGGAGGAAGAGGGACGAAGCGCACGACCTTAGTGGCCTCCGGCACCGCGCCGCGAGCGGATTTCCCGTCAGTCACCCCTCACCTTCGGGAGTTTCGCCCGCTTTATGTGCACTATGTGATGCCATGTCCCCTTCGTTGCGCTCCTCCTCCGCCGCCGCGCCACCCCCGGACCCGGGCGCGGATCCGGGCTGGGAACCGAGGGACCCCACCCTCCCCGCACGCCGCACCCCCGCCCGGCCCCGGCGCTCCCTCCCCCGCCGCCTGCTGCGCGCCGCCCTCGGCCTGTTCCTGCTCGGCGGAGTGCTGCTCGCCGGCGGCCTCGTGGCCGGATACCTCCTGGTGTCCATCCCGGCCGCCAACGCCGCCGCCGTCGCCCAGTCCAACCTGTACCTCTACCGCGACGGCACCGTCCTCGCCCGCGACGGCGAGGTCAACCGCGAGAACGTCCGCCTCGACCGGATCCCCCTCACCGTCCGGCAGGCCGTCCTCGCCGCCGAGGACCGCGACTTCCACACCTCCCGCGCCGTCGACCCCAAGGCGATGGTCCGCGCCGCCTGGAACACCGTCACCGGCAAGGGCCGCCAGTCCGGCTCCACCATCACCCAGCAGTACGTCAAGAACTACTACCTGGGCCAGGAGCAGACCCTCACCCGCAAGGCCAAGGAGTTCTTCATCGCGATCAAGCTGGAGCGCGAGAAGACCAAGGACGAGATCCTCCAGGGCTACCTCAACACCAGCTACTTCGGCCGCAACGCCTACGGCGTCCAGGCCGCCGCCCACGCCTACTACGGCAAGGACGTCGAACGCCTCGGCACCGCCGAGGGCGCCTACCTCGCCGCCCTCCTCAAGGCCCCCAGCGCCTACGACGTCACCACCCACCCCGAGAACCGCCCCGCCGTCCTCGCCCGCTGGGGATACGTCCTCGACGGCATGGTCAAGGAGGGCTGGCTCACCGCCGGCGAACGCGCCGCCCTCCGCTTCCCCGACCCGCAGACCGCCCGCCCCGCCACCGGCCTCTCCGGCCAGCGCGGCTACCTCGTACAGGCCGTCGAGGAGTACCTCACCAGCCGCGGCATCGTCGACGAGAAGACCCTCGCCGGCGGCGGCTTCCGGATCGTCACCACCCTCGACCCCGACCGCCAGGCCGCCCTCGTCCGCGCCGTCGAGGACCGCGTCACCCACCGCCTCGACCCCGCCGCGAACCCCACCGACCGGTACGTACGGGCCGGCGCCGCCGCCGTCGAACCGGCCACCGGCCGCGTCGTCGCCCTCTACGGCGGCATCGACTACACCGAGCAGTACGTCAACAACGCCACCCGCCGCGACTACCAGGTCGGCTCCACCTTCAAACCCTTCGTCTTCACCGCCGCCGTGCAGAGCGGCGCCCAGACCCAGTACGGCGAACCGATCACCCCCTACACCCTCTACGACGGCACCGACCGACGGCCCGTCGAAGGCTGGCCCGGCGTCCCGTACGACCCCGCCAACGAGGACGGCGAGAGCTACGGCGAGATCCCCGTCAGCGCCGCCACCGACCTCTCCGTGAACGCGGTCTACGCCCAGATGGCCGTCGACGTCGGCCCCGCCCACGTGCGCCGCACCGCCGTCGCGCTCGGCCTGCCCGCCGCCACCCCCGACCTCACCGCCTCCCCCTCCATCGCACTCGGCCCCGCCACCGCCAGCGTCCTCGACATGGCCCAGGCCTACGCCACCCTCGCCGCGCACGGCCGCCGCGGCGACCACACCCTCGTCACCGCGCTCTCCCGCGACGGGGAGCCGCTGCCGCTGCCCTCCACCGAACCCCGGCAGGCCGTCGGCCGCGAGGCCGCCGACACCACCACCGCCGTCCTGCGCGGCGTCGTCGAGACCGGTACGGGCACGGCCGCGCAGGCCGCCGGACGCCCCGCGGCCGGCAAGACCGGCACCGCGGAGGACGACAAGGCCGCCTGGTTCGCCGGCTACACCCCCGAACTCGCGACCGTCGTCGCCCTCATGGGCCAGGACCCCGAGTCCGGCGCCCACGAGCCCCTGTACGGCGCCCTCGGCCTCCCCCGCGTCAACGGCGGCGGCCCCCCGGCCGAGATCTGGGCCCGCTTCACCCGCGAAGCCCTCGCGGACACACCCGTACGCGACTTCGACCTGCGCCTCATGCCGGGCGCCGCACTCCCCGAGGTGCCCCCGACACCGGACGGCTTGGAGAGCGAGGGCGACGGCGACGAAGACGGGGAGGGCGACGGGGACGGCTGGTACGACACCGGCGAGGCGGGCCCCGGCCCGGCGAAGCGGCCGGGCGGCAAGCGCAGGCCCTAGTGCCCCGAGGTCGCCTTCAGGCCCACCACGGCGACCAGCAGCAGACAGACGAAGAAGATCCGGGCGGCGGTCGCCGGCTCACCGAGCACCACCATGCCGAGCACCGCCGCACCGGCCGCGCCGATGCCGACCCAGACGCCGTAGGCGGTACCGATGGGGAGGGTCTTCGCGGCCTGCGAGAGCAACAGCATCGAGGCGACGATCCCGGCGCCGGTGAAGACGCTCGGCCACAGACGGGTGAAGCCCTCGGTGTACTTCATCCCGATCGACCAGCCGACTTCGAGCAGACCGGCGACGACGAGCAGAACCCAGGCCATGACGAGAACACCTCCGCGAGACGGAAAAGGAAAGGTGCGTCGTCTTTTCCGATGTCCCGGTACGGCGCGTCTCGTCGGGGTGCCCCCAGCCTAGCAAAGAACGGGCAAAGGCCCTGGTGACACCGGTCACCAGGGCCTTCGTCCGTTCACTCGCTACAGGTACAGCCCGGTCGAGTCCGCGCTCTGGAACCGGTCCGCCGCCACCGCGTGCAGATCCCGCTCCCGCATCAGCACGTAGGCCACGCCCCGCACCTCCACCTCGGCGCGGTCCTCGGGGTCGTACAGCACCCGGTCGCCGATCTCGACGGTCCGGACGTTCTGCCCGACCGCGACCACCTCGGCCCAGGCCAGGCGGCGGCCGACCGCGGCGGTCGCCGGGATCAGGATCCCGCCCCCGGAGCGCCGCTCCCCCTCCGGGGAGTCGGTGCGGACCAGGACCCGGTCGTGGAGCATCCGGATGGGCAGCTTGTCGTGGGTGTTCTCGCTCACGGGAACGAACCTACCGGGCCGGCTCAGCCCTTGTGCTTCCGGGAGGAGCTGAGCAGCAGCCCCACCACGGCGACGGCCACGAGCGCGGCCGGCACCACCCGCTCCAGGCGCGGCGCGCCCTCCTCGTCGGTGAAACGTGCCTTCACGTCGGACACGACCCGGTTCACGGCGACGAACGCCCGCCCCGCGGTCTCGTCGACGGTCGAGGCGACCCTGGCCTTCGCGTCTCCGATGATCGTCTTCGGATGCATCCGAATGCCGATCTCGTCGAGCGTGACGGCGAGCTGGTCGCGCCGGCGGACGATGTCCGCCTCGATCTGCGCAGGGGTCCTGGCGTCCGACACCGCGCTGCCTCCGTAGTCGTGATCCGGTCGTTGGTGGACAGTCTGTCAGTTCCGCCGCCGGGAGGCCGTCCCCGACCCCCATTAGGCTCATCACGTACGCGCACACCCCCCGAGGAGAGCGAGCCATGAGCGAGCGACTGCAGCCCGGCGACACCGCCCCCGCCTTCACCCTGCCGGACGCGGGCGGCAACGAGGTCTCCCTCGCGGACCACAAGGGCCGCAAGGTCATCGTCTACTTCTACCCGGCCGCCCTCACCCCCGGCTGCACCAAGCAGGCGTGCGACTTCACCGACAACCTCGACGTGCTGGCCGCCGCCGGCTACGACGTCATCGGCGTCTCCCCCGACAAGCCGGAGAAGCTCGCGAAGTTCCGCGAGAAGGAGAACCTCAAGGTCACCCTGGTCGGCGACCCCGACAAGTCCACCCTGGAGGCGTACGGCGCCTTCGGCGAGAAGAAGCTCTACGGCAAGACCGTCACGGGCGTCATCCGCTCCACGGTCGTCGTCGACGAGGAGGGCAAGATCGAGCACGCCTTCTACAACGTCAAGGCCACCGGCCACGTCGCCAAGATCATCCGCGACCTGGGCATCTGACCACCCCCGGTCCCCCCGAACGGGCCCGCACCCCCTCCACGGACGGGGCGCGGGCCCGTCCGCATTCCGCGCGCGATCGGCGTAACCGTCCGATATTCGGCTCGTTGATCTGTACGAGATCCGCACTGGGGAGGGGGTCCGTTCAGATGGGGACGAGTCCGTACACGAAGGACCGGCTGGAATCGGCGGCGCGAGGGGCACGGACACTGACGCAGGCGCTGGAACGGCTGGGAGTGGACCCGAGAAGCGGGTCACGGCGCTACCTGCACGACCGCATGCGGAAGCTGGGCGTGGACACGTCGCACTTCGAGCGGGAGGGGGTGCGGTGGACGCGGGAGGTGCTGGCGGAGGCGGTGGCGGCGTCCACGAACATGACGGACGTCCTGCGCCGACTGGGCGTCGAGCTCGTGGGCGGGCAGCACACGCACATCAGCCGCCGGATCAAGACGTACGGGATCGATGTCTCGCACTTCCGCGCACCTGCCCAGCGGGGCAAGCCCTGGCGCCCGCGGACACCCGACGCCTTTCTCGTGCGGCAGACCGGCGCGCAGGCCCGACGCGTCCCGAGCGATCGTCTTGCCTGGGCGATGACCGAGGCCGGGGCACGGAAACAGTGCGCACGGTGCGGCAACGAAGGCGTCTGGCGTGGCCGCCCGCTCCGGCTGGAGATCGACCACATCGACGGCGACTGGCGCGACAACCGCATCGAGAACCTGCGGTTCCTCTGCCCCAACTGCCACTCGGCGACGGACAACTACCGGGGGCGCGGAAAGGGCCGCCTCCGGTGAGGGAGGCCGTCCGGTACACCCCGGAGCGGCTGGCCGAAGCGGCCTCGCGGTGCGGGGACATCACGGAGGTCATGGAGTTCTTCGGCGTACAGCCGTACGACAAGCTGCGCCGCTACCTCCTGAAGCGCTTCGCCCACTACGGCATCGACATCGCGCACTTTCCTCACCGGCGAGGCGGCAACCATCCACCGCGCCCCGCGCCGGAGGAACTGCGGAGCGCGGTCGAGAGATCCGTCTCCGTCTCCGGCGCCCTACGCCTCCTGGGCCGGCAGGACAGCAGGCAGGCGCGGAGACTGTTCCATCGGTGGACGACAGAGGACGGCGTGGCCACCACACACTTCCTGGGGCAGGCCCACCAACGAGGCAGGTCCGGGCCGACGAAACCGGCAGCGGAGATCCTGGTCCGACACGACGGCCGGCGCAGAACCAGGACGCACCTGCTCCGGCGGGCGCTCCGCGAGGTGGGCACACGCGAAGAGTGCGCCGAATGCGGCACCGGGCCCGAGTGGCTCGGGAAGCCGATGACCCTGGAGATCGATCACGTCAACGGGGACTGGAGCGACGACCGGCGCGAGAACCTTCGCTTGCTGTGCCCCAACTGTCATGCGGTGACCGATACCTGGTGCCGGGGCGGAAAGCGGCGTAGCCCTTAGTCAGGCGAGCCGTCACCGGTAGCATGGCGGGGCAAGCGGCCGTTGCTGAATGGTATAAGCGGAGGTTTTAGGTGCCTCTGGGCGTTTCGCCCATGTGGGTTCGAGTCCCATCGGCCGCACGATGAAGGGGCGCACCGTCGCAAGGCGAGGCGCCCCTTCTCGTTGCCGTCAGCCCAGCAGCTCCCGGACCACCGGGGCCAGGGACCTGAAGGCCTTGCCTCGGTGGCTGATGGCGTTCTTCTCGGCGGGGGTCAGTTCGGCGCAGGTCACGTCGTGGCCGGCCGGCTGGAGGATGGGGTCGTAGCCGAAGCCGTTGGTGCCGGTCGGCTCGTGGCGGAGGGTGCCCTCCATGCGGCCCTCGACGACGCGTTCGGTGCCGTCGGGGAGGGCCAGGGCGGCGGCGCAGGCGAAGTGGGCGGCGCGGTGCTCGTCGGCGATGTCGCCGAGCTGGGCGAGGAGCAGGTCGAGGTTGGCCTTGTCGTCGCCGTGGGTGCCGGCCCAGCGGGCGGAGAAGATGCCGGGGGCGCCGCCCAGGACGTCCACGCAGAGGCCCGAGTCGTCGGCGACCGCCGGGAGGCCGGTGGCCTGGGCGAGGGCGTGGGCCTTGAGGAGGGCGTTCTCGGCGAAGGAGACGCCCGTCTCCTTGACGTCGGGGATCTCGGGGTACGCGTCCGCGCCGACGAGGTCGAGGTCGAGGCCCGCGTCGGCGAGGATCGCGTGGAGTTCGGTGATCTTGCCCGCGTTGCGGGTGGCGAGGATCAGGCGCTGTCGGGTCATGCCCCCGATTATCCCGGGGTGCAGACCTTCCCGACCTCGGCGGCCGCGTCGGTGATGGGCGTGATGTCGGGCGTGGTGTCGCCGTTCTTCACCGCCGTGCGGACCGAGTCGACGCCCTTGGTGAGGTCGTCGACGGCCTTGGCCAGGTCGGCGTTGTCGGTCGTGTTCTCGAGGTTGCCCAGCTCGGTGGAGATGGAGTTGAGCGACTCCTCGATCTGCGTGACGTCGTTGGTGGCGTTGGAGACGGCCTGCTGGAGCTTGCCCACCGACGTGGCGATCGCGTCGGCGGTCTTCACGCAGTCCATCGCCTTGTCGAGGGCTCCGCAGCCCGTGAGCAGGGTCGTCACTGCCGCCGCCGTGGCGACGGCGAGGGCTATGGTGCGGCGGCGCTTCACTGTTCGGGTCCTCCCCTGGCTGCGTACATGTCGGCGGGGCGCACGGTACGGCCGCGCGCCCCTTGCCGTAAAGGACGCAGCTCAGGGCGGGAGAGTTCCTCAGAGGGTGGCGTCGAGCGCCTTGCGCTGGAGGTCGGCGAGGTCGGCGCAGCCGGCGGAGGCCAGGTCGAGGAGGGCGTTGAGCTCGGCGCGGTCGAAGGGCTCGGCCTCGGCGGTGCCCTGGACCTCGACGAAGCGGCCGTCGCCGGTGCAGACGACGTTCATGTCGGTGTCGGCGCGGACGTCCTCCTCGTAGCAGAGGTCGAGGAGGGGGACGCCGCCGACGATGCCGACGGAGACGGCGGAGACGGTGCCGGTGAGTGGCTGCCGGCCGGCCTTGACGAGCTTCTTGCCCTGGGCCCAGGCGACGGCGTCGGCGAGGGCGACGTAGGCGCCGGTGATGGCGGCGGTGCGGGTGCCGCCGTCGGCCTGGAGGACGTCGCAGTCGAGGACGATGGTGTTCTCGCCGAGGGCCTTGTAGTCGATGACGGCGCGGAGCGAGCGGCCGATGAGGCGGGAGATCTCGTGGGTGCGGCCGCCGATCTTGCCGCGGACGGACTCGCGGTCGCCGCGGGTGTTGGTGGAGCGGGGGAGCATGGAGTACTCGCCGGTGACCCAGCCCTCGCCGCTGCCCTTGCGCCAGCGGGGGACGCCTTCGGTGACGGAGGCGGTGCAGAAGACCTTGGTGTCGCCGAAGGAGATGAGGACGGAGCCCTCGGCGTGCTTGCTCCAGCCGCGTTCGATGGTGACGGGGCGGAGCTGTTCGGGGGTACGGCCGTCGATGCGAGACATGGGACGAGCCTAGCCCCATGGAGGGGAGGGGCCGACCGGTACGGGGGTACGCACGAGGGCCCGTTCCCCTGCCGGAACGGGCCCTCGTCAGCTGGTGTCAGCTGCTCACATCATGTCTTCGATCTCGGCGGCGATCGGGTCCGCGTCGGTGCCGATGACGACCTGGATGGCGGTGCCCATCTTCACGACGCCGTGGGCGCCGGCGGCCTTGAGCGCGGCGTCGTCGACGAGGCTGGCGTCGGCGACCTCGGTGCGCAGGCGGGTGATGCAGCCCTCGACCTCTTCGATGTTGTCGATGCCGCCGAGCCCGGCGACGATCTTCTCAGCCTTGGTGGCCATGTGTTTCTCCCTGTCCGTTCCGTTCGCGGGACACGCGAATCTCGGCGCACCGGCGGTCCGCTTTGTCACGGTAACCCACGGTTGGCTCAACTTCGCGAGCGAGTGCCGCCGTTCTGCCGAATGATGACGATCACCGGCGGCCTGTCCTCAGCGGGCTTCCGGAGCCTACCGCAAGTGGTCTACACCAGTGTGCAACGAGACGCGGTCCCGGCTTGTTCCGGGGCAGGGAGGTCGCCGATGAGTACGGACAGCGCCGCGGCGCGGCCGCAGAAGTCCCTGTGGGGCAATCTCTTCCAGGGTCTGCAGAAGATGGGGCGCAGCCTTCAGCTCCCCATCGCCGTGCTCCCCGCCGCGGGCATCATCAACCGGCTCGGCCAGCCGGACGTCTTCGGGGCCGACGGCCTGGGCTGGGACAACGTCGCCAAGGTGATGGCCGGCGCGGGAGGCGCGCTGCTCGACGGCAGCCTCGGCCTGCCCCTGCTGTTCTGCATCGGCGTCGCGATCGGCATGGCGAAGAAGTCGGACGGTTCGACGGCGCTGGCCGCGGTCGTCGGCTTCCTCGTCTACTACACGGTGCTGCGTCAGTTCCCGAAGGACTGCCCCGAGGGTACGAAGGACATCATCGGCGGCTGCCTCGGCGCCGACGACTCGTTCGCGGGCTACACGTACCAGAACCCGGGCGTCTTCGGCGGCATCGTCATGGGTCTGCTCACCGCGTACCTGTGGCAGCGGTACCACCGGACGAAGCTGGTCGACTGGCTGGGCTTCTTCAACGGCCGCCGGCTCGTGCCGATCATCATGACGTTCGTGGCGATCGCGTTCGCCGCGCTCTGCCTGTGGATCTGGCCGCCGATCGGTGACGCCCTGGAGAGCTTCAGCGACTGGCTGGTGGGGCTCGGCTCGTGGGGTTCGGGCATCTTCGGTCTGGCGAACCGGGCGCTGCTGGTCATCGGCCTGCACCAGTTCCTGAACGTGCCCATCTGGTTCCAGTTCGGCACGTACGAGAAGCCGGACGGCACGGTGGTCCACGGTGACATCCCGATGTTCCTGGCGGGTGACCCGGACGCGGGCCAGTTCCTGACGGGCTTCTTCCCGATCATGATGTTCGCGCTTCCGGCGGCGGCGCTGGCGATCACCCACTGCGCGAAGCCGCACCGCCGCAAGGAGGTCGGCGGCCTGATGCTCTCGGTGGCGCTGACCTCGTTCGTCACCGGCATCACGGAGCCGCTGGAGTACTCGTTCCTCTTCATCGCGCCGCTGCTGTACGCGGTCCACGCGGTGCTGACGGGCGTGTCGATGGCGGTGACGTGGGCGTTCGGCGTGAAGGACGGCTTCAGCTTCTCGGCCGGCCTGATCGACTACGTCATCAACTGGAACCTGGCGACGAAGCCGTGGCTGATCATTCCGATCGGCCTGGCCTTCGCGGTCGTGTACTACGTGATCTTCCGGTTCGCGATCACCAAGTTCAACCTCCAGACCCCCGGTCGCGAGCCGGACGAGGTGGGCGAGGAGATGGAGCGCGACAACGTCAAGTGAGGCGGCGGCCCGGTGCGTGACGGCACCGCGGCGGTCTTCACGAGCCTGACCGTTCCGGGGCTTTCGGCCCCTCCCGAGCCTCGCGGAAGGCCCCTGGACCTCATGGTCCGGGGGCCTTTTGTCACGCCTTCATCACTATGCCCCCACGACAAAAATTCGCAGGTTCCTTATCTAAGTCTCACGTGCTACAACTGGTCTACACCACTCATTGGTGTAGACCACGCGGTCCAGACCACCGCGTTCCACGAGACGCCGCCGTCACCCCCTTTCCACTGTCCTCTGGCGGCGCCTTGCCTACTGGAGGAAGTTGATGAGTACGGCCACCGCCCAGGCCGCCGCTCCCGCGAAGAAGCGCGGATCCGGCCTGTTCCAGGGCCTGCAGAAGGTCGGTCGCAGCCTGCAGCTGCCGATCGCCGTGCTGCCGGCCGCGGGTATTCTGCTCCGTCTCGGCCAGGCCGACGTCTTCGGCAAGGACGGCCTGGGCTGGGACAAGGTTGCCTCGGTCTTCGCCACCGCCGGTGGCGCGGTCTTCGACAACCTGCCCCTGCTCTTCTGCATCGGCGTCGCCATCGGCTTCGCCAAGAAGGCCGACGGCTCCACCGCCCTGGCCGCCCTGGTCGGCTTCCTGGTCTACAGCAACGTGCTGAAGGCCTTCCCGGTCGCCGAGGCCGTCATCCAGGACGGCGCCGACGTCGCCGCCAAGTACAACAACCCCGGCGTCCTCGGCGGCATCCTCATGGGTCTGCTCTCCGCGGTCCTGTGGCAGAAGTTCCACCGCACCAAGCTGGTCGACTGGCTCGGCTTCTTCAACGGCCGCCGTCTCGTCCCGATCATCATGGCCTTCGTCGGCACCGCCGTCGGCGTCGTCTTCGGCCTGGTCTGGGAGCCCATCGGCAACGGCATCTCCAGCTTCGGCGAGTGGATGACCGGCCTCGGCGCCGGTGGCGCCGGCCTCTTCGGTCTCATCAACCGCGCGCTGATCCCGGTCGGCATGCACCAGTTCGTGAACACCGTCTCCTGGTTCCAGATCGGTGACTTCACCAACGCCGCCGGCGAGGTCGTCCACGGTGACCTCAACCGCTTCTTCGCCGGTGACCCGAGCGCCGGAATCTTCATGTCGGGCTTCTTCCCGATCATGATGTTCGGTCTCCCGGCCGCCGCGATCGCCATCGCCCACGCCGCCCGCCCGGAGCGCCGCAAGGCCGTCATGGGCATGATGCTCTCGCTCGCGCTGACCTCCTTCGTCACCGGTATCACCGAGCCGATCGAGTTCACGTTCATGTTCATCGCGCCGGTCCTCTACGCGATCCACGCGGTCCTCACCGCCGTCTCGATGGCCGTCACCTGGGCCTTCGGCGTCCACGCCGGCTTCACCTTCTCCGCCGGCGGCATCGACTACCTGCTGAACTGGAACCTCGCGACCAAGCCGTGGATGATCATCCCGATCGGCCTCGTCTTCGCGGCGATCTACTACGTGGTCTTCCGCTTCGCGATCACCAAGTTCAACCTCCCCACCCCGGGCCGCGAGCCCGAGGAGGAGATCGAGGACCTCACCAAGGCGTGAGCCCTCCCCCGCACCAAGGCGAAGGCCCCGGAACCGAGAGGTTCCGGGGCCTTCCCCGTGTCTCAAAGGGGTTTGGACCTCGTGTCCCACAAGGGCTCGGACCTCGTGTCCCACGGGGGCTCGGACCTCGCGGAACACCGGGGGCTCACACCTCGTGGAGCACAGGGCGTCAGACCTCGTAGACCGCGCCCGACTTCGCCAGCTCCGCCGGGCCCCCGTACACGGCCCGCGCGTCGGCCAGGTTCCGCTCGCCGTCCGTCCACGGCGGGATGTGGGTGAGGACGAGCCGGCCCACGCCGGCCCGGGCCGCGTGGGCGCCGGCCTCCCGGCCGTTGAGGTGCAGCTCCGGGATGTCCTCCTTGCCGTGGGTGAAGGACGCCTCGCAGAGGAAGAGGTCCACCCCGTCGGCGAGCGCGTGCAGCTCCTCGCAGACGCCGGTGTCGCCGGAGTACGCGAGCGAGCGGCCGCCGTGCTCGACCCGGATGCCGTACGCCTCCACCGGGTGGCACACCTTCTCGGTGCGGATCGTGAACGGGCCCAGCTCGAAGGTGTCGGACCCCAGGGTGCGGAAGTCGAAGACCTCGCTCATCGAGCTGGGCGAGGGCGTGTCCGCGTAGGCCGTGGTCAGGCGCTGCTCGGCGCCCTCGGGGGCGTACACGGGGAGCGCGTCGCAGCGGCCGCCCTCGTGCCGGTAGTAGCGGGCGACGAAGTAGCCGCACATGTCGATGCAGTGGTCCGCGTGGAGATGGCTGAGGAAGATCGCGTCCAGGTCGTACAGGCCGATGTGGCGCTGCAGCTCGCCCAGGGCGCCGTTGCCCATGTCGAGGAGCAGCCGGAAGCCGTCGGCCTCGACGAGGTAGCTCGAACAGGCCGATTCCGCGGAAGGGAACGACCCCGAGCAGCCGACGACGGTGAGCTTCATAGGAGCGTGAACCTCCGTGGACGGGTGCGGTCAGGCACGCAAAGGGGAGGGGGAGGCCGTGCGGTCAGACGAGCGTAAGGCGCACGGGGGCCGGTCGCTCCTTCGTGGCGTCCCGTTGTGGGCGAACTCACGGGCTCTGTCACCGGTTCGGATGGACGGCGGGGCGCGGCGGCGCGGTGCGGCCCGCGCCGGTAACGTCATGGGGTATGGACACGTCGTGGTGGCCCGCGCTGGCCGCGGTCGTGGTGATCGCGCTGGTGGTGGCGGTCGCCGACGGACGGCGGCGCGCTTCGCGCCGTCCGGCTCCGGGGCGTGCCCGCCCGCCGGTCCGGACCCGTCCGCCGGGCCGGCCGACGGGGCGGAAGCCCGGGGCGCGGGTGCCGCGGCCCCGGGAGATCTGGTGGGCCGAGGTGCCCTTCGAGGACGGGCCCGGTTCGAAGGACCGGCCGTGTCTGGTGCTGGCGGTGCGGGGGGACGGCGCGCTGGTCGCGAAGATCACCAGCAAGTACCACGACGAGCGGCCCGGGGTGATCGCGCTGCCGCCGGGGGCGGTGGGCGACGCGCGCGGGCGGCCGAGCTTCCTGGAGACGGACGAGCTGCGGGACGTGCCGCTGCGGGACTTCCGCCGGAAAGCGGGAGAGGCGGACCCGGTCCTGTGGGACCGGGTCCGCCATCTCGCGCGCTAGGGCCTGATCCGACGCCAATGGTCGGACAGGCCCTAGTGGGGGCGCCTGTGGCGCCCGTGGGTGCCTACGCCCAGAGCTGGCCCTGGACCGCGGCGATGGCCTCTTCCGTGGTGGCGGCCGTGTAGAGGCCGGTGGAGAGGTACTTCCAGCCGCCGTCGGCGACGACGAAGGCGATGTCGGCGCTCTCGCCGGCCTTGACGGCCTTGTTGCCGACGCCGATGGCCGCGTGCAGGGCGGCGCCCGTGGAGACGCCCGCGAAGATGCCCTCCTGCTGGAGGAGTTCGCGGGTGCGGGTGACGGCGTCGGCGGAGCCGACGGAGAAGCGGGTGGTGAGGACGGAGGCGTCGTAGAGCTCGGGGACGAAGCCCTCGTCGAGGTTGCGCAGGCCGTAGACGAGGTCGTCGTAGCGCGGCTCGGCGGCGACGATCTTGACGTCGGGCTTGTTCTCGCGGAGGTACCGTCCGACGCCCATGAGGGTGCCGGTGGTGCCGAGGCCGGCCACGAAGTGGGTGATCGACGGCAGGTCGGCGAGGATCTCGGGGCCCGTGGTGGCGTAGTGGGCGCCGGCGTTGTGCGGGTTGCCGTACTGGTAGAGCATCACCCAGGTCGGGTTCTCGGCGGCGAGCTCCTTGGCGACCCGCACGGCCGTGTTGGAGCCGCCCGCCGCGGGGGACGAGATGATCTCGGCGCCCCACATGGCGAGCAGCTGCCGCCGCTCCTCGCTGGTGTTCTCGGGCATGACGCAGACGATGCGGTAGCCCTTGAGCTTGGCGGCCATGGCCAGCGAGATGCCGGTGTTGCCGCTGGTCGGCTCCAGGATGGTGCAGCCGGGGGTGAGGCGGCCGTCCTTCTCCGCCTGCTCGATCATGTGGAGCGCGGGGCGGTCCTTGACCGAGCCGGTCGGGTTGCGGTCCTCCAGCTTCGCCCAGATGCGGACGTCGTCCGAGGGCGAGAGCCGGGGGAGGCGGACGAGCGGCGTGTTGCCGACCGCCGCCAGCGAGGAGTCGTAGCGCATGTGGATCAGACCATGCCGCCGGCGACGGCCGGCAGGATCGTGACGCTGTCGCCGTCGGTCAGCTTGGTCTCGATGCCGTCCAGGAAGCGGACGTCCTCGTCGTTGAGGTAGACGTTGACGAAACGGCGGAGCTTGCCGTCGTCCACGATGCGGGCCTCGATGCCGGCGTGGCGGGTCTCCAGGTCGGCGAAGAGCTTGGCGAGGGTGTCACCGCTGCCCTCGACGGCCTTCTCGCCGTCGGTGTAGGTGCGGAGGATGGTCGGGATGCGGACCTCGATGGCCATGGCGTGGGCTCCTGTCGGAAGACTCGTACGTGACGTGGTGGGCGCGCTGCTGGGGCCCCCGCGCGGAGGGGGGTCGTGCGTGAGGGCGCTCGGCCGGTGGCTCAGAGCGCGGCGCGGGACGAACAGATCGCGCTGGCCAGGCGGCACAGGTCGACGTGCAGGCGTGCCACGAGCAGCACGGTGCCCGGAGTCTCTTCGCTCACGTCGTGGGAAACCATGGGCTCATCGTATCGATTCCCGGTCCGGGTTCCGGAATGTGATCTCAGATACTGGATGTTTTCCGACCGACTGACGGACCGGGCGGGTAGAGAACGGTCGGTGTACCGGTCCTGGGGTGCGGAACGACCTCGGCTTCCACGCCGTAGACGGCGGCCAGCAGTTCGGGGGTGAGGACCTCCGCGGGGGTGCCGCCGGTGACGATCCGGCCTGCTTCGAGGACGTAGAGCCGGTCGCAGTGGGCGGCGGCGAGGTTGAGGTCGTGCAGGGCCAGCAGGTTGGTGGTGCCCAGGGTGCGGACCAGGGCGAGGACGTCGAGCCGGTGGCGGATGTCCAGGTGGTTGGTGGGTTCGTCGAGGACGAGGAGTTCCGGTTCCTGGACGAGGGCGCGGGCGAGGAGGGCGCGCCGGTGCTCGCCGCCGGAGAGGGTGGGGCAGGTGCGGTCGGCGAGGGCCGTGAGGCCGACGCGGGCGAGGGCGGCGTCGGCGCGGGCCAGGTCGTCGGCGGTGTCGCCCTCCCAGAAGCGCTTGTGCGGGGAGCGGCCGAGGGCGACGAGTTCGCGGACGGTGAGGTCGATGTCGGCGGCGGAGTCCTGGGGGACGGTGGCGACCCGGCGGGCGCGTTCCCCGGGGCCGAGCCGGGTGAGGTCGGTGCCGTCGAGGAGGGCGCGGCCGGAGGTGGGGGCGAGGGTGCCGTAGACGCAGCGCAGGAGGGTGGTCTTGCCGCTGCCGTTGGGGCCGATGAGGCCGACGGTCTCGCCGGGGCGGGCGGTGAGGTCGACGGCGTGGAGCCGGTCCCGGTGGGAGAGGGCTTCGAGGCGCAGGCCGGTCACAGGGCGGCTCCTTCGGGGCGGCGGCGCATCAGCCAGAGGAAGAGGGGGCCGCCGGTGAGGGCGGTGAGGACGCCGACGGGGATGTCCTGGGGTGCGGCGAGGGTACGGGCGCCGAGGTCGGCGGCGACGAGGGCGACGGCGCCGCCGAGCGCGGCGACGGGGAGCAGCCGGCGGTGCGGGGAGCCGACGGCGAGGCGGGCGGCGTGCGGGGCCATGAGGCCGATGAAGCCGACGGCGCCGCTGGCGGCGACCATGACGGCGGTGACGAGGGAGGCGAGGACGAAGACGGCGGCGCGGAAGCGGTCGGTGTCGAGGCCGAGGACGGTGGCGCTCTCCTCGCCGGTGAGGAGGAGGTCGAGGGGGCGGGCGAGGGCGAGCAGGACGCCGGTGCCGAGGGTGAGGACGGCGGCGGGGAGCGCGAGGGTGTCCCAGCGGGCGGAGCCGAGTCCGCCGAGGGACCAGTAGAGGGCTTCCTGGAAGTGCTCGGGGCGGCCGGCGGTGACGAGGAGGAGGGTGGTGAGGGCGGACAGGACGTAGGAGACGGCGACGCCGGCGAGGACGAGCCGGGGGCCGGTCATGGTGGAGCCGCGGCGGGCGAGTCCGTAGACGAGGACGAGGGCGAGGAGGGAGCCGGCGAAGGCGCCGGCGGGCAGGGCGAGGGCGGTGGACGCGCCGATGCCGAGGACGATGACGAGGACGGCGCCGGTGGAGGCGCCGGAGGAGATCCCGAGCAGGAAGGGGTCGGCGAGCCGGTTGCGGACGAGTGCCTGGAGCACGGTGCCGACGACGGCGAGCCCGGCGCCGACGACGGCGCCGAGCAGGACCCGGGGCAGCCGCACGTCGAGGACGATCGTGCGGTACGGGGAGGGGGCGGCGCGGCCGGTGAGCGCGTCGAGGACCTGGCCGGGCGGGATCCGTACGGAGCCGAGCGCGAGGGAGGCGCGGACGACGGCGGCGAGCGCGGCGAGGAGCCCGGCGACGACGGCGGCGTACCGGGCGCGCCCGGCCGGGGCCCGCCGGGCCCGGCCGGCGGCCGGGCGGACGGTGGTGGTGGCGGTCACCGGGCGGCGGCCGGGTGGAGCTGGGCGGCGAGCTTGTCGACGGCGGCGGGGACGCGGACGCCGAGGACGGTGTCGGAGAGGGGGAGGACGGCGAAGCGGCGGTTCCTGATGGCGGGGACGTCCTTCAGGGCGGGGTCGTCGAGGAGGCGGCGCTTCTTCTGCTCGACGGTGGTGGAGCCGTAGTCGTAGAGGAGGACGACGTCGGGCTCGCGGGCGACGACCTGTTCCCAGGCCGCGTCGCCGAAGGGCTTGTCGAGGTCGGCGAAGACGTTGCGGCCGCCGGCGCGGGTGATGAGGTCGTTGCCGATGCCCCGGCCGCCGGCGGTGAAGGCGGTCTTGTCGCCGCTGTCGTAGACGAAGACGGAGACGGGGTCGAGGTCCTTGAGGCGCTTCTCGGTGGCGGCGAGGGAGGCGCGGGCGTCGTCCGTCCACCGCTCGGCGCGGTCGGGGACGCCGAAGGTGCGGCCGACCTCGGTGACCTCGCGGTAGAGGTCGTCGACGGAGACGGGTCCGTCGGCGCAGTACTCGGTGTTCAGGCGGCTGCCGATGCCGGACTTCGCCAGGTCGTCGCGGCCGCGTCCGGCCTTGGCGTCGAAGGCGCTGGTGTAGCCGCCGTAGACGAAGTCGGGGTTCGCGGCGAGGAGGGCCTCCCTGGAGGGGTACTCCTTCGCGAGGACGGGGACGGAGTCGTACGCCTTCGCGTAGGCGGGGAGGACGGCGTCGTCGAGGTAGGCGGTGCCGGCGAGGGACTTCTCCAGGCCGAGGGCGAGCATCACCTCGGTGACGTGCTGGTTCATGGTGACCGCGCGGCGCGGCGGGGCCTGGAGGGTGGTGGTGACACCGCAGTTGACGACGGTGTACGGGAAGCCGGGTGCGGGCTTCGCGGCGGTGGGTCCGGCCGCGGGGGCCGCGCAGGCGGCGAGCAGCGGGAGCAGGGCGAGCGCGGACGGCGTGGTGCGGCGCCAGGACATGGCGGAGCCTCCTCCGGGGATTTCCACGTCCCCGATCGGTGGAGAAGGCGGCAGGTCAGTTCCTGGCTGGCGGCCCCCGGGGAGGGGGCCGGTCACAGTGGCGGGACCGCGCCGGGTTCGCACCGGCTTCCTGGGTCCTGCCGCCCTGAAAGGTCGCGGTCAGACTAGCGGTACGCCTCAGGCGTACGCCTCCACGACCTTGACGTCCTCCTCGGTCACGACGCCGTCGACGATCGTGTAGGAGCGGAACTGGAAGTCGCCGGCGCCGTCGGTGTCGGCGGTGGAGACGAGGACGTAGTGGGCGCCGGGTTCGTTGGCGTAGGTGATGTCGGTGCGGGAGGGGTACGCCTCGGTCGCCGTGTGCGAGTGGTAGATGATCACGGGTTCCTCGTCGCGGTCGTCCATCTCGCGGTAGAGCTTGAGGAGGTCGGCGGAGTCGAACTCGTAGAAGGTGGGCGAGCGGGCGGCGTTGAGCATCGGGATGAACCGCTCGGGGCGGCCCGAGCCGACCGGCCCCGCGACCACGCCGCATGCCTCGTCGGGGTGGTCCGCCCGGGAGTGTTCCACGATCCGGTCGTACAGGTCTCGGGTGAGGGTCAGCATGCCGACAGGATATGCGGACGGGCCGCCGCGTACCGAGGAGTGGTACGGGGCGGCCCGGATGCTGGGACGGAGTGTGTCAGGAGCGCTTGGCGAAGGCGGCGCCCTCGGGGTTGCGGGACTTGAGCACCAGGTAGGCGACGGCGAGGAGGAGACCCCAGACCGGGGCGCCGTAGAGGGCGACGCGGTTGTCCTGGTCCATGCCCATGGTCACGACGACCAGGCCGATGAAGGCGAGGGCGAAGACGCTGGCCCAGATGCCGCCGGGGGCCTTGAAGGAGGACTGGGGCAGTTCGCCGCGGTCGGCCTTGCGGCGGTAGCGGATCTGGCAGACGAGGATCATGATCCAGGCCCACATGCCGGAGATGGTGGCGAAGGAGACGACGTAGTTGAAGGCGTCGCCGGGCCACTGGTAGTTGATCCAGACGCCGACCATCATCAGCGCGGCGGAGAAGGTGGTGCCGATCAGCGGGGTGCCGCTCTTCGTCAGCCGGGTGAAGACCTTCGGGCCCTGGCCGTTGAGCGCGAGGTCGCGCAGCATGCGGCCGGTGGAGTACATGCCCGAGTTGCAGGAGGACAGGGCGGCGGTCAGGACGACGAAGTTGACGATCGCGGCGCCGGCCTGGAAGCCCATCTCCTCGAAGGCGGCGACGAACGGCGAGACGCCCGGCTTGAAGTGGGTCCACGGGACGACCGACAGGATCATGATGAGCGCGCCGACGTAGAAGACGGCGATGCGCCACGGCACGGTGTTGATGGCCTTGGGCAGGACGGTCTTCGGGTCCTTCGACTCGCCGGCGGTGACGCCGACCAGCTCGACCGCGAGGAAGGCGAACATGACCATCTGGAGGGTCATGAGGGTGGAGGCGATGCCGTCCTCACCGGCGAAGAAGCCGCCGAGGTCCCACAGGTGGGTGATCGAGGCGGTGTCGCCGGCGTCGGAGAAGCCGAGGGTGAGGATGCCGGCGCAGATCAGGATCATGCCGACGATGGCGGTGACCTTGACCATGGAGAACCAGAACTCCAGCTCGCCGAAGAGCTTCACGGAGATCAGGTTGGCGCCGTACAGGATGATCGTGAAGACGAGGGCGGACAGCCACTGCGGGATGTCCCACCAGTACGTCATGTAGGTGGCCGCGGCGGTGACTTCGGTGATGCCGGTGACGACCCAGAAGAGCCAGTACGTCCAGCCGGTGACGAAGCCCGCGAAGGGGCCGATGAACTCCCGCGCGTACTCCGAGAAGGAGCCGGAGACGGGGCGGTACATGAGGAGCTCGCCGAGCGCCCGCATGATGAAGAAGATGACGAGGCCCGCGAGGGCGTACGCGAGGATCAGGCTGGGGCCCGCCTTGGAGATGCCCTTGCCGGCTCCGAGGAAGAGGCCGGTGCCGATGGCACCGCCGATCGCGATCATCTGGATCTGACGGGCTCCGAGTGCCCGGTGGTAACCCTCGCCCGGGGCGGAGTCCGCGGCCTCATTGCCGTCGTGCTGCTTGTCGACCCGCACTGAGGTCATGGTGGTGCGCCTTTCTCCATGCTGATCCGCGCGACCGCGACTGCGTCTGCTGCGGATCAGATCCTGATCCCCCCGGATGTGGATGGAGTGCTACCGGCGGTCAGCCGGCCCGAGCGCCCTCGGGAACAGGGGTGGCGTGCCCGAGTGGTCGTGAAGATTTATCACGGGGTGGGGGGTGATCGACGGAGTTGGATGTGGCGCGCACCACAAAAAGAGGGGTGCGAAAGGGACTCAAGACGGCAAAGCGCCCGCTCGGATAACGAGTTCGTTATCCGGATTTGAGCGTCCGCTGAGCGAACGCCCTGCCGCGCCGGACGCTCAGGACATCAGCGTCTCGATCAGTGACTCCTGAAGCGCGCCGAGCCAGAGATAGGCCATCACCATCGGCTTGCGGGGGTCGCTGTCCGGCAGCCGGTAGAGCCGCTCGCTCTCCTCGTCCTCGGTGATCTCCAGCCGGGTGGCGATGGTCAGCCGCAGGTCGTTGAGGGTGCCGAGCCAGGCGCGGGACTCGTCGGGGGTCAGCTTCAGGAGCACGGACTCCTCGGGCTCGGTGTCCAGCCCGTCCAGGGCGCGCACCACGACGAGGGCGTCCTCGCGCTTACGGGCGCGCAGGTCGTTCTCGGTGTAGCGGCGGAAGTCCGCCGCGGCGGCGCGCAGCTCCTCGGTGTCGTCCCCGTAGGCGTCGGGGAAGAGCCGGCGCAGGGCGGGGTCGGCGGGC
The DNA here is from genome assembly GCF_014656075.1 of Streptomyces hydrogenans. Taxonomy (GTDB): domain Bacteria; phylum Actinomycetota; class Actinomycetes; order Streptomycetales; family Streptomycetaceae; genus Streptomyces; species Streptomyces hydrogenans. The sequence continues at coordinate 63,291 of NZ_BNBS01000009.1, read as the reverse complement.
GGCTTGCTGGGGCCCTCGGCGAAGAGGGCGGCGAGCGGGTCGGCGTCCGCCTCGGGCTCCTCGCCCGGGCCGATCAGCTCCAGGAGCTGGACGGTGAGGGAGCGCAGGATGGAGACCTCGACCTCGTCGAGCGCGACGGCGGCCCCGCCGCCGGGCACCGCCTCGAAGTGGCCGGCCATCAGCCGCGGTCCTGGGTGAGGGTCGCCCACAGTCCGTAGCCGTGCATCGCCTGCACGTCCCGTTCCATCTCCTCGCGGGTGCCGCTGGAGACCACCGCGCGGCCCTTGTTGTGCACGTCGAGCATCAGCTTGTGCGCCTTGTCCTTGGAGTAGCCGAAATACGCCTGGAAGACGTAGGTGACATAGCTCATCAGGTTCACCGGGTCGTTGTGCACGAGGGTGACCCAGGGGACGTCGGGCTCGACGACCGCGGAGACCTCCTCGGCCGACTCGGTCCGTTCGATCTCGATAGGCGCGATGCTCACTTACCCCATGCTGCCACCCGGGACCCCCTGTCGCACAAACGGGCATGCCCTCCCGGCGACACCGGCAGGGTATTCGTCAGATTGACGAATAGTGCGCTAGCATCGGTGACATGAACGCTGCGGACCTTGGGCTCCCGGTGGACGTGCCGTCGACCGCGCTCTTCACCGACCAGTACGAGCTCACCATGCTCCAGGCGGCCCTCCGGGCCGGCACCGCCGACCGGCGCTCCGTCTTCGAGGTCTTCACCCGGAGACTGCCCGAGGGACGGCGCTACGGCGTCCTCGCGGGCGTCGGCCGGGTCCTGGACGCCGTCGAGAACTTCCGCTTCGACCCGGCCGTCCTCGGCTTCCTGCGCGAGCGGGAGATCGTCGACGAACCGACCCTGGAGTGGCTGGCCGGATACCGCTTCTCCGGCGACATCTGGGGCTACCCCGAGGGCGAGGTGTACTTCCCCGGCTCCCCCGTGCTGCGCGTCGAGGGCTCCTTCGCCGAGTGCGTGCTCCTGGAGACGGTGATCCTCTCGATCCTCAACCACGACTCGGCCATCGCCGCCGCGGCCTCCCGCATGTCGGCGGCGGCCGGCGGGCGCCGGCTCATCGAGATGGGCGCCCGACGCACCCACGAGCTGGCCGCCGTGGCCTCCTCCCGCGCCGCCTACGTCGGCGGCTTCGACTCCACCTCCGACCTCGCCGCCGGCTTCCGCTACGGCATCCCCACCGTCGGCACCTCCGCGCACGCCTTCACCCTGCTGCACGACAGCGAGCGGGACGCCTTCCGGGCCCAGGTCGACAGCCTGGGCCGGGGCACCACCCTCCTCGTCGACACCTACGACGTGGCCGAGGCGGTCCGCACCGCCGTCGAGGTCGCCGGGCCCGAGCTCGGCGCCGTCCGCATCGACTCCGGCGACCTGCTGCTCGTCGCCCACCGGGTGCGGGCACAGCTGGACGAGCTGGGCGCCCGGGACACGAAGATCGTCGTCACCTCCGACCTGGACGAGTACGCCATCGCCTCGCTGGCCGCCGCGCCGGTGGACGCGTACGGCGTCGGCACCCAGCTGGTCACCGGCAGCGGCCACCCGACCTGCTCGATGGTCTACAAGCTGGTCGCCCGGGCCGCCTCGGCCGACCCGAAGGCGCCGCTGGTGCCGGTGGCGAAGAAGTCGCTGGGCGGCAAGGCGTCCGTCGGCGGCCGCAAGTGGGCCGCGCGCCGCAGGGACGCCGACGGGGTCGCCGCCGCCGAGGTGATCGGCACCGGCCCGGTCCCCGACGCGCTCGCCGCCGACCAGCTCCTGGTCGAGCTGGTCAAGGGCGGCGAGGTGGTCGCCCGGGAGCCGCTGGAGACGGCCCGCGCCCGGCACATCACGGCCCGCGCCGGACTGCCGATGTCGGCCATCCAGCTGTCGCGCGGCGAGCCGGTGCTGCCGACGGAGTACATCTAGAGATACGTCCAGAGCCCGGTGACGTCCCCTCCCGGAGCGGGGGCGGAGTCTCTAGGCTCGGGACCGCTCTCCCCGACCGACCGCCCGCCCGACCCCCGAGGACACCCGCCATGCACCGCGCACTGATCGTCGTGGACGTACAGAACGACTTCTGCGAGGGCGGCAGCCTCGCGGTGACGGGCGGCGCGGACGTCGCCGCCGCCATCACCGAGCTGGTCGGCGAGGCGGCGGGCTCCGTCTACCGGCACGTCGTCGCCACCCGGGACCACCACATCGACCCCGGGGCCCACTTCGCCCCGGACGGCGAGGCCCCCGACTACGTCGACTCCTGGCCGCGGCACTGCGTGGCCGGCACCGAGGGCGTCGGCTTCCACCCGAACTTCGCCCCGGCCGTGGCCGGCGGAGCGGTCCAGGCCGTCTTCGACAAGGGCGCCTACGCCGCCGCGTACAGCGGCTTCGAGGGGCGGGACGAGAACGGCGGGACGCTGGCGGGGTGGCTGCGCGAGCGGGACGTGACCGAGGTCGACGTGGTCGGCATCGCCACCGACCACTGCGTCCGTGCCACCGCGCTGGACGCGGCCCGCGAGGGCTTCCGCACCCACGTCCTGCTCGACCTCACGGCGGGCGTCGCCCGCGGCACCACCGACCGCGCGCTCGCGGAGCTCCGCGAGGCGGGCGTGCTCCTCACCGGCGAGCCGGTCGTCGGCTAGCGGGAGCCGGGGCCGGGCGGCGCGCCTCAGGCGGCCGGGGCCCGCGGGAGGGTGCGGGCCGGGTGCCACAGCTCCTGGGCCGCGCCCGGCGCGGACTTCCACAGCAGGCCGTCGGGGTGGTGGAGGACGGCGGTGATCTCGTCGGGGGTGGGCGGTTCGGCGTTCCCCCGCAGGTAAACCGACCGCAGGCCCAGGTTTCGGAGCCTGGTCAGGGCCCTGGCGCGGTTCGCGGCGTGGACGAGGAAGCGCACGGAGGCGCCGTCCCCGGCCGGACTGGGCAGTCCTATCGCGACCACCACGCTGCCTCCCGGCAACTTGCAGAACCCTCCACCAGGCATGCGGAACCACTCCCCCGTGAGCCGACTGTCAATAAGGAGTTCCTGAGAACTCGGTCAGCTGCACCTAAACACGATCGGCCGCCGCCCGCTAGGGGGCGACGGCCGATCATGCTGTGACCTGCTGTTTTACCGGAAGGCTAGTCGATCAACGGGTCGACGGGCCCACCTGGACCGTGATCGTCTGGCCGTTCTTCGGCTCCTTGACGACCTGGATCTTGGTGTTGGTGTCAGTGACCTTGACGCCGGCGCGCTCGGTCTCCTTGAACCAGTAGGTGCCCTTGCGGTCGTCGAAGACCGGGTTGCCGGCCTGCGACTTCACCCAGGTGGGGACGTCGGCCTTGTGCAGCTGGAAAGCGTCCGTCCGGTACGTTCCGAAGGTGGAGTCGTACGCCTGGACGCGGTTGCGCATCAGGGTGCCGTCATTCCACTTCAGCGGGGTCGGGTGGGCGTCGATCGGGAGGATCAGACCCTGGCCCGGGTGGACGGAGGTGTTGTTGTCCTTCTGGGACAGGTCCCACTTCCAGATGAGCAGACCGTTCTGGTACGGGTAGTGCTCGACCCAGCTCGCCTTGTCGCCGCCGAAGCCGAAGTTGTACGGGCCGACCTTGAGGGTGGCGTCGTACGAGACGTACTGGCGGTTCTCGGCGATGTAGTACTGCTCGTACTCGTTGGTGAAGCCCTTGCCGACCCGCGAGAAGCCCTTGGCGGTCCAGCCGTTGTCACCGTTCTCCGCGCCGTCCGCGAAGACGGCGGCACCGTCGGCGGTCAGCGTGATCGCGTCGGCGGTGAAGCCCTTGCCGCCCGCGCCGCCGTCCGTCTGGTAGCGGAAGCGGAGGTCGAACTTCTTGCCCGCGTACGCCGAGAGGTCGTAGACGAGCTTCTTGTGGGCGCCGGAGACGTCGGTCAGCGCCGGGGAGCCGGCCGCGTCGCGCGGGAGGGCCACGCCGTCGGCGGTGCCGTCCACGGCGGTCCAGTTGGCGCCGCCGTCCGTCGACACCTCGGTGTAGAGGTAGTCGTACTCGGCCTCGATGTCGTACCAGCCCTGGAGCTCCAGGGAGGCGGACGACTTGCCGGTGAGGTCGACCGGGCGGGTCAGGGTGTTCTTGAGGTCGTCACCCATGTCGCTCCACCACTGGGCGGAACCCTCGGCGGGGGCGACGATGTCGGTGGTGACGGCCTTCTTCGGCAGCTCGACGACGAGCGCCTGCGGGTTCTTGGTGTTGTACTCGGCCACGCCCAGCTTGTGGGTGGACTTCGTACCGCGCTGCTCGTCGCTCACCTTGGTGTAGTTGAGCCAGCCGAGCTGCAGCTTGTCCCAGGCGTTCATGTCGCCGGGCATGTCACCGATGGAGTCCTTGCCCAGGCCCAGCCAGGAACCGGAGGACATCAGCGACCAGTAGCCGGTCGAGTTCTCGCCGCCGGCGGTGTCGTACAGGTCCGGCAGACCGAGGTCGTGGCCGTACTCGTGGGCGAAGACGCCGAGGCCGCCGTTCTCGGGCTGCATCGTGTAGTCGCCGACCCAGATGCCGGTGTCGCCGATCGGGGTGCCGCCGGCCTTGTTGTTCGCCGGACCGGTCTTGCCCGCGTTGGTGCCGTAGGCGTACCAGCGGTGCGCCCACAGGGCGTCGGTCGCCTGGGCGCCGCCGCCGGCCGACTCGTCCTCGCCCGCGTGGACGATCTGGAAGTGGTCGATGTAGCCGTCGGGCTCGTTGAAGTTGCCGTCGGCGTCGAAGTCGTAGCGGTCCCACTGGTCGTAGGTCGCCAGGTCGGCCTTGATCTGGGCGTCGGTCCTGCCCTTGGCCTTCTGGTCGGCGACCCACGCGGTGACGCCGTCGCGGACGGTGTCCCACACGTTGGCGCAGTTGGTCTGGCCGCAGTAGTTGGAGCCGTAGCGGGCCTCGTTGTACGGGACCTTGACCCAGTCGGAGACCGCGCCGTCGACCGAGTAGCGGCCGGACGAGGTGCGCTCGTAGTAGGTCTTCAGCGACTCCTTCGGCTTACCGGTCTTCGGGTCCTTGCCGGAGCCGAAGTACAGGTCCTGGAAGTGCTTCTGGTTGTAGTCGGCCTGCCACGCGGTCGAGTTGTCCTTCGACCGGTCGGGCTCGGCTATCTGGTTGCGCAGCGGGCCGGGCTGGCCGCCGAACTTCGGCTTCAGCTCGTCCGTGTCGTCGTCCTTGCGGTCGACGAGCGTGGTGGTGTCCACCTGGTCGCCGAACTCGACGAGGATGGTGAAGATCTTGTCGGTCTTCTCACGGCCGAGCTCGACGTACTTCTTGGCGTCGAGCTTGACGACCTTGGAGCCGCCGCGGTTCTCGACCTTGGCGTCGCCGCTGAGGACCTGCTCCAGGGCGGCCTTGCGCTGCTGCGCCTGCTGCTTGCTGAAGGGGCCGTCGAGGTCGTGGTCGACCGCGGTCTTGTCGGTGTCGCTGCCCGGAGCGGGGTCCTGGCGGACGTCCGCCGCGGAGATCCGGCCGTTGTCGTCAGCCCAGGCGGTGCTGAACGTCGAGGCGGTGGCGGCGGTGGCCGCGAGCGCCACGACGACCGCGGACGCCCGAATCGCCCGTCGTCTGTTGGTCACTTGGTGTCGTTCCTCCCCGGCGCCCACGCCCTCGGACCAGGAGGTGGGGTGTCCGTCCGGGCGGGGTCGCGCGTCACAAGTGACGACATTCGACCGGAGTGAGAGGAGAAAAGACAGATCTTGACTTGCACACACCAAGTGCACTATGCGGGTGTCGAAATCCGGTATGCGGACAGTCAGGAAGGGTAAAAGAAACGTAAGTTCGGGTGCCGGGCGGCTTCCGGGCCGCCCGCCGGGGGTCCTCCGGCGGGTTTCCGTGCCCGGCCGTGCCTCCCGTGCGCCCCCCGTGCTCCGGCACCGTGGGTCAGGTCACGCTTACCCGCCGTTCCTCCGGGGCATCGAGCGTCGTAGAGTCGACCGGAAGTCCGGAGGGGCGGTATCCGTCATGCAGCGTCCGAACGCAGCGCAGTACGCCTACGGTTCGGCCGTCGTGGTCCTCGCGACCGCCGCGCTCCTGCTCCTGACCGGCGCCACCGGGCCGCCCGGCATCGCCGCGGCCTGTGTCGCCGGACTGCTGCTCGGCGTCCTCGTGGCGGTGACGATGCCCGCAGGGACGCGGCCCGTCAAGACCTCCGGCGCCACCGCCCCGCGGTCCGGGAACGAAGCGGTCCGGGTACCGGCCGCGCAGGTGGGCGCGGGAGCCGATACCCGGACCGGTCCGTGAGTCGTCCGTCCGTTCCGCCGGCGGTCACCGGGGCACGGTGACGACCACCGTCTTCGCCGCCTTGTCGTGCAGACCCTGCTTGTAGGGCTTGTCGACCAGGATGAGGACGAGCAGCAGCAGCGGCCAGAGGCAGGCGCAGCAGATCAGCGCGGGCAGCCAGAGCACGACGGCGCGCAGCAGCGACTGGCTCATCGGGGGCGTGGTGCCGTCGTTGAGCATGGCGACGCGCAGCTTCATCAGCCGCTTGCCGACGGTCTGGCCGTTCTTGGCCGTGAGCACCGTGTCGTACGTGATGAAGGCGACGATCGTCAGCAGCTGGAAGACGATCTGTCCGCCGCCCGTCCAGGTGGCCTGGAAGTCGTCGCCGTCCACGGTCGCCCGGTCGTAGACGTCGAACGGGATGCCGATGATGGCGAGCGGCACCGCGATGATCAGCCAGTCGACGAGCCGCGCGAGGATCCGGCGCCCGGACTCGGCCAGCGGCGGCATCCCGGAGAGCGGGTCGGTGCCGCCGTAGCCGCCGCCGTAGCCGCCGTACGGGGGCGGAGGCGGGTACGGGGAGCCGTACGGGTTCCCGGGCGGCGGGGGCCCGGGAGGCGGCGGTGAGCCCGGCGGCGGGCCCTGCGGCGGCTCCTGGGGCCGCTTGCCGAACGGGTCGTCGTCGGGGGGCGGGCCGGGCGGCGGCTGGTCGGTGCTCATGGGGGCATCGCATCCCGGCCGTCCGGGGCCCGCAACGGATGGACGCCCGTTCGGGGGACCGCGCCCCCGACGGGTCGCCGGGGTCAGACCTTCGCGACGAAGGTGCCGGCCGCCTTGTCGTGCCAGCACTGGCGCCACGGGCGGTCGAAGACGCACCAGAGCACGTTGAGGACGCCGATCACCAGCAGGCCCAGGAAGGTGTGGAGGAACCAGCGGCGCAGCGAGCGGCCGAAGGTCGGCGGCTCGTGGGCCTCGATGTCCCGGACCTGGATGCCGCACAGCTTCTTGCCGAGCGTACGGCCCCACTTGGCCGTGGGCAGCGCCTCGTACAGCACGCCGAGGACGAGGAGCAGGCCGAGCGCGATGCCGAACTGCACCGAGGTGGTGCCGTCGACGAGCCAGACCTGCACGGTGACGCCGGACCGCTCGGCCGCGTCGATCTTGGCCTCGATGTGGTCCAGGGCGGCGGTCACGAAGGGGAAGGCCGCGCCGGCCGTCAGCGCGCCGAGGAGGAGGGTGTCGACGACGCGGGCGAGGAGCCGGCGGCCGAGTCCGGCCGGGGGCGCGGAGGACTGCTCCCGCACGGCCGCGAGGAAGGGGTCCTCGACCGGCGGCTTCCACGGCACGACGGGCTGCTGGGGCTGCTGCTGGTGCGCCTGCTGGGCCGGGTGCGGCTGGGGCTGCGGCTGCGGCTGGGCCTGCTGCGGCTGGGCCCAGGCCAGGGTGACGGGGGCGGGGGCCCGGGCGGGCGCCGGAGCCGGGGCAGGAGCGGGTGCCGGCCGGGGCTGCGGCCGGGGCTGTACGGGGGCCGGGGCCGGGGTCTCCTGGACGGGCGCCGGGGTGGGCGCCGGGGTGACCGGCATGCCCCCGAGACGGGCGGGGGCGCTCGGGGTGCGGGGGTCGGCGGCGGGGGCCTCGGCCTGCGCGGGGGCGGCCGGCCACTCGACCGGGGACCTCGGGTCGGGCACGGCGGGCGCGGGCGCCGGTTCGACGGGCGCGGGCGCCGCGGGCGCCGCCCAGGCGGCCGGGCGGTCCTGGCCGGCGGCGGGGCCGTACTGCCGGGAGGCGTCGGCCCCCCAGGCGCTGGCCGGCTCCCGGACCGGGGGCTCCTCGTCGAAGAAGACGGGCCCGGTCTCCTCGACGGCGGCCGGCACGCGGGCGGCGGCCGGGGCGGGTTCGGGGGCGGCCTCCCGGACGGGGGCCGGGGCCGGGCTCGGGGCGAGGATCGGCCCGGCCGGCATGGCCGAGGCGGGCGGGACCGGCGCGGCCTCGCCGTCCTTCGGGGCGGGCCGGCTCGTGCCGGGCACCCAGGAGCCGCCGTTCCAGTACCGGATGTATCCGGGGATCGACGGATCCGGGTAGTACCCCGCCTGCGGTACCTCGCCGCCGCCTCCGGGAGGAGTAGCCACTGCCCCGACTCCGTTCAGTCACAACGTTCCGTCACCACACTAAGGAGGCACAGTAACGAAGAACGCCGCCGAGGGAAGAAAGAGCCCGCGAGAAAGGCCGCCTTCGGGCGACACAGGCCGGAATCCCTCACTCCATGTGAGGTTCGGGCCCGGGAACGGGCGGTCCCGGGGGGCCGGGAGGGGGCTCGCGACCGGGCCGGGAAAAAACTTCCCGAAAAAACTTCCCGAAGTCGCGTAATGAACCCGGGGCACCCCGCTCTCTCCAGGTGAAGGCCCGCACGGGGCCCCCACGCGAGAGGCACAGCCATGCCGTACACCGAGCCCACCACCGTCGAGCGCGAGCTGGAACTGAAGCTGGTCCTGTCCCCCGAGCGCTCGGTCCCGGTGCCGGCCCGGCTCGCCTACCGCACCGGCGACCCGTACGCCGTGCACATGACCTTCCACATCGGCTCCGAGCACCCGGTGAACTGGACCTTCGCCCGTGAACTGCTCGTCGAGGGCGTCTTCCGGGCCTGCGGCCACGGCGACGTGCGGATCTGGCCGACGAAGGTCGACGGCCGCAGCGTCGTCCTGATGGCCCTCTCCTCCCCCGACGGCGACGCGCTCCTGGAGGCCCCGTCCGCGCAGGTGTCCGCCTGGCTGGAGCGGACCCTGCGCGCGGTCCCGCCGGGCACCGAGTCGGAGCGGCTCGGCATCGACGACGGGCTGGCCGAGCTGCTCGCCACCACCGTGGTCGGCGACGACCTGTGGCTGCGCGACCCGTGGCCGTCGGACGAGTCGCAGGACGGCGAGCTGTGAGCCCGTACCGGTGGGCTCAGAAGAGCTTTCCGGGGTTGAGCAGGCCCAGCGGGTCGAAGACCCGCTTGATCTCCCGCTGGAGTTCCAGGCCGACCGGGCCGAGTTCGCGGGCCAGCCACTCCTTCTTGAGGACGCCGACGCCGTGTTCCCCGGTGATGGTGCCGCCGAGGGAGAGGCCGAGCGCCATGATCGCGTCGAAGGACTCGCGGGCGCGCCGGGACTCGTCCTCGTCGGTGTGGTCGAAGCAGACGACCGGGTGGGTGTTGCCGTCGCCCGCGTGCGCGCAGACGCCGATGGTGAGGGCGTACTTCTCGGCGATGGCGGTGGTGCCGGCGAGCATCTCGGCGAGCCGGGTGCGGGGCACGCAGACGTCGTCGATCATCGTGGCGGGCCTGAGGGTCTCCAGGGCGGTGAGCGAGAGCCGGCGGGCCTGGAGGAGGAGTTCGGACTCGGCGGCGTCGGCGGCGGGGACCACCTCGGTGGCGCCCGCGGCCGTGCAGAGCGCGCCGACGGCGGCGAGGTCGGCGGCCGGGTCGGGGGTGTCGAAGGCGCACAGGAGGAGCGCCTCGGTGGACTCGGGGAGGCCCATCCGCGCCAGGCGGTTGACGGCCTGGACGGTGGTGCGGTCCATGAGTTCGAGGAGCGAGGGGGTGTGGCCGCGCTCCATGACCGCGCAGACGGCGGCGCAGGCGGCGTCCGTGGAGGGGAACTCGGCGGCGAGGACGAGCTGGGCGGGCGGCTGCGGCTTGAGCGCGAGGACGGCCCCCACGACGATGCCGAGGCTGCCCTCGGAGCCGACGAAGAGGCGGGTGAGGTCGTATCCGGCGACGCCCTTGGCGGTGCGGCGGCCGGTGGTGAGCAGGCGGCCGTCGGCGAGGACGACGTCGAGGCCCAGGACGTACTCGGCGGTGACGCCGTACTTGACGCAGCACAGGCCGCCGGAGGCGGTGCCGATGTTGCCGCCGATGGTGCACGACTCCCAACTGGAGGGGTCCGGCGGGTAGTACAGGCCGTGCTCGGCCACGGCGCGGGACAGGACGGCGTTGACGACGCCCGGTTCGACGACGGCGACGCGGTCGACGGGGTCGATCTCCAGGATCCGGTCCATCTTGACGAGGGAGAGCACGACGCAGCCCTCGGAGGCGTTGGCGCCCCCGGAGAGTCCGGTGCGGGCGCCCTGCGGCACGACCGGGACGCGGTGCTCGGTCGCGGTCCGCATCACGTGCCGGACCTGTTCGACGGTGCGCGGGAGCACGACGGCCGCGGGGGTGCCGGCCGTGCAGAAGCTCGCCATGTCGTGGGCGTAGGAGGCCGTGACGTCCGGGTCGGTGAGGACGGCGTCGGCGGGCAGCCCGGCGCGGAGGGCCGCGAGGAGGGCGGCGTGGGGCGTCTGGAGATCGTCCATGGTTCCAGCCTGGCACCCGGGGCCATCGGTGTGAACCTGCCGGGACGGGCGGCTCGTGTGCTCTTCGTACGAGCGGGGCGGGCGCAGAGTGAGCCGCATGAGCCCCATGAAGAGCCAGAACGTGTCGCGGGCGGTGCTCGCCGCCGGGGCGGGCGCGGTCCTCGCGGCGACGGCGCTGCTGTACCTGCCGGAGTTCCTGGACCGGGGCGCGCCGCCGCGTCCGCCGGGCCCGGCCGAGCGGGCGGCGAGCGCGGCGCACGCGGGCGCGCCGGCGGCGCTGCCGGACCTGGTGGCGCTGATCGGGGACCGGGAGAAGTGGCTGCGCGGGCATCCGGACGACGCGGCCTCGTGGGCGGTGCTGGGCGCCGCCTATACGGAGCGGGGCACCCGGCTCGGGGACGTACGGGACCTGCCGCGGGCCGAGCGGGCGCTGAACCGGTCGCTGGCGGAGCTTCCGGCGGCCCGGGGGAACGTGGACGCGCAGCTGGGCCTCGGGGTGCTCGCGGGGGCGCGGGGCGACTGGAAGGGCGCGAAGGAGTGGGGCGAGCGGGTGCGGAAGGCCGCGCCGCGGCGGTGGAACGCCTACCCGCTCCTGATCGACGCGTACAACGGCCTCGGGGACCCGGCGGCGGCCCGGAAGGCGATGGAGCGGCTGGAGGAGCTGCACGGCGGGGCGGTGGTGCGGGGCCGGGCGGCGGGGGCCTACCGGGACCGGGGCTGGCGGGAGGACGCGGACGCCACGGCGCTGGACGCGGCGGCGCTGGCGGCGACGGACACCGAGAAGGCGGTGGCCCACACCCGGCTGGGGCAGTTCTCGTGGGAGCGGGGCGAGCCGGCCGAGGCGCTGGAGCGATACGGGACGGCGCTGCGGTTCGTGAAGGACCACGGGCCGGCGCTGGCGGGCCGGGCGCGGGCGCTGGCGGCCCTCGGGCGGACCGACGAGGCGCAGCGGGACTGGCGGGCGGCGCTGGCGCGTCAGCCGCTGCCGGAGTACGTGCTGGAGTCCGGGGAGCTGGCGGAGTCGCTGGGCCTGGACGGGGACGCGCGGGCGGCCTACGCGCGGCTGCGGGGCGGGAGCTGGGTGTCCGGGTCGGCCGAGGTGGTGCTGGGGCTGCTCGACGCGGACCACGGCGATCCGCGGGCCGCGGTGACCCGGCTGCGGGCCGCGTGGGCGAAGGGGCACCGCTCGGTGGCGGTGGCGGACGCGCTGGGCTGGGCGCTGCTGCGGGCGGGCCGGGCGGAGGAGGCGCTGCCGTTCGCGGTGCGGGCCACCGACGAGGGCGTGCGCAGTGCGCCGTTCACGTACCACCTGGGCGAGATCGAGCGGGCGCTGGGCAGGACGGGTCCGGCGCGGCGGCACCTGGCGGAGGCGCTGCGGATCCATCCGTCGTTCTCGCCGCTGCACGCGCCGCGGGCCCGGGCGGCGCTCGACGGCCTGGGCGAGCCGGACCCGGACGCGGTGCCGAAGGACGCGCTGCCGGTGAAGGACGCGCCGCCGGCGAAGGACGCGCAGCCGGTGAAGTCCCCGGGGAGGACCGGGAACTGACCGTGCGCGCGTCCGGGGCGGGCCCCGTGATCCCGCCCCGGACGCCGTGCGCGGGGACCTACAGGTTGCCGCGCTTGTCCTGCTCGCGCTCGATGGCCTCGAACAGGGCCTTGAAGTTGCCCTTGCCGAAGCCCATGGAGCCGTGGCGCTCGATCATCTCGAAGAAGACGGTCGGGCGGTCCTGGACCGGCTTGGTGAAGATCTGGAGCAGGTAGCCGTCCTCGTCGCGGTCGGCGAGGATCTTGAGCTCGCGCAGCTCGTCGATCGGCACGCGGGTGTCGCCGACCCACTCGCCGAGGGTGTCGTAGTAGGCGTCCGGGACGGACAGGAACTCGACGCCGGCGGCGCGCATCGCGCGCACGGTGGCGACGATGTCGTTGGTGGCGAGGGCGATGTGCTGGACGCCGGGGCCGTTGTAGAACTCGAGGTACTCGTCGATCTGCGACTTCTTCTTCGCGATCGCCGGCTCGTTGATCGGGAACTTCACCTTCTTGGTGCCGTCCGCGACGACCTTCGACATGAGGGCGGAGTACTCGGTGGCGATGTCGTCGCCCACGAACTCCTTCATGTTGGTGAAGCCCATGACGTCGTTGTAGAACGTCACCCACTCGTTCATCTTGCCGAGCTCGACGTTGCCGACGCAGTGGTCGATCGCCTGGAAGGTGCGCTTGGCCGGCGGCTCGACGATCGGGGCGGCGGCGGTGTACCCGGGGAGGTACGGGCCGGTGTAGTCCGCGCGCTCGACGAGGGTGTGGCGGGTCTGGCCGTAGGTGGCGATGGCGGCGAGGACGACGGTGCCGTGCTCGTCCTTCAGCTCGTACGGCTCCACCAGACCGGTGGCGCCCTGCGCGACGGCGTGGGCGTAGGCGGCGCGGGCGTCCGGGACCTCGATGGCGAGGTCGATCACGCCGTCGCCGTGCTCGACGACGTGGGCGTCGACGAAGCGGCCCCAGTCGGTGCTCGCCTTGATGACGGAGGTGAACACGAAGCGGGCGGCGCCGTTGGTGAGGACGTAACTGGCGGTCTCGCGGCTGCCGTTCTCCGGTCCGGAGTAGGCGACCAGCTTCATGCCGAAGGCGGTGGAGTAGTAGTGCGCGGCCTGCTTGGCGTTGCCCACGGCGAAGACGACCGCGTCCATGCCCTTCACCGGGAAGGGGTCGGCCTCACGCGCGGTGGAAGGGGTGTGATCCAGGGTCTCAGTCATGGCAGCAGCGTCCCGCCGACCGGCAAGGTGCGCAATAGTTCGCTGTTGGGGTGCGCAATCTGTACAGCGACCGGGGAGTATGTGCGGGCGACTTGTACATCGTGACCATTCGGAGGGCGCTGTGGCGATCGATCATTTGGACGGCCGGCTGATCGTGCTTCTGGCACGCGAGCCGCGCATCGGCGTGCTGGAGGCGTCGCGGCGGCTCGGGGTGGCCCGCGGCACCGTCCAGGCGCGGCTCGACCGGCTCCAGGCGAGCGGGGTGATCCGGGGCTTCGGCCCGCAGGTGGACCCGGCGGCGCTGGGCTATCCGGTGACGGCCTTCGCGACGCTGGAGATCAAGCAGGGGCAGGGCGCGGACGTGCGGGAGCACCTGGCCACGGTGCCGGAGGTGCTGGAACTGCACACCACGACGGGCCACGGCGACATGCTCTGCCGGCTGGTGGCGCGGTCGAACGCGGACCTCCAGCGGGTGATCGACAAGGTGGTGGCCTTCGAGGGGATCGTGCGGGCGTCGACGGCGATCGTGATGGAGAACGCGGTGCCGCTGCGGATCATCCCGCTGGTGGAGCAGGCGGCGGGCGGGGAGCCGGAGTAGCCGTCCGGGGTGGCCCGCGAGACATGCAAAGAAGACGTTGCAAAGAAACCCTTGCAACGTCTTCTTTGCATGTCTACGCTCAGGGCATGCCCGAGCCCGAGAAGCCCGAGACGGCCCCTCAGGAGCACGAGACCCGCGTGCTCGACCCGCGCTCCCTGCGCGGCCTCGCCCACCCCCTCCGCATGCAGCTCCTCCGCTCCCTGCGCCACCAGGGACCGGCCACCGCCTCCCAGCTCGCCGAACGCCTCGGCGAGTCCAGCGGGGCCACCAGCTACCACCTGAGGCAGCTCGCCGCCCACGGCTTCGTCACGGACGACCCGAGCCTCGGCAAGGGCCGCGAACGCTGGTGGAAGGCCGCCCAGCAGGGCATCCGCTGGGACGCCTCGCTCCACGAGAGCACCGACCCCGAGGTGCGGGGCGCCGCCGACCTCCTCCTGCACGAGGTCGCGTCCAACCACACGCAGGAACTGTCGACCTGGATCGCCACCCGGCACGACTGGCCCGCCTGGTCCGGCGCCTCCGACATGAGCGACTTCACCCTGCGGCTGCCGCCCGCCGCCGCGCGCGAACTCGGCGCACGGCTGCACGCGCTGATCGACGAGTACCGCAACTCCCCCGAGGCCCAGGCCCCGGACGCCGCCCGCCTCCGCCTCCACCTGCACGCGTTCCCGCAGCGCGAGAACTGACCGCCGGCGCGGCGCCGCCGCGCGCGACCCCTCCCCCGCCCCGCCCGGCGCCCGGGCCACCCACCGGCCGGGCCCCGCTTCGGCACGCCTCCGCACCCCCGGGGGCCCGGCCCCGGCACGCCTCCGCACCGCCCACCACCCACGGAAGGGAACGAGATCATGCACGCCGACATCCACCTCCTGCTGCACCGCACGTCCGCCGCCGAGGATCACCGGAGGGCCGCCGCGGCGGGCCGGGCGGGATCGGTCCGGGAGCGGGTCGGCCGGACCCTGGTCGCCTGGGGAATCCGCCTGTCCGGCCCGACCGACCTCACGGTCGCCCTCGCCGCATGAGCGCCCCGGGGGGAAAGCAGCCGCACGGGGCCGACAGGAAGCCCCTGTTCACCGTCCTGACCGCCAACTCGATCTCCATCGCGGGGAATTCGCTCACCCTGATCGGTGTGCCGTGGTTCGCCCTGGAGACCACCGGCTCGCCCGGCAAGGCCGGCTTCGTCGCCTTCTGCGCCGCCCTGCCGGTCGTGCTGTCCGCCATCGCCGGCGGGCCGGTCGTCGACCGGATCGGACGGCGCCGGGTCGGCATCGTCTCCGACGTGGTGTGCGGGCTCGCGCTCGCCGCGATCCCGGTGCTCCACCACGCCGGAGTCCTCTCCTACTGGATGCTGTGCGCGCTGATGGGGGTCAACGGCCTCTTCCACGCCCCCGGCGAGACCGCCAGGTACGTCCTGGTGCCGGACCTCGCCGAGCGGGCCGGGACGCCGCTGGCCCGGGCCGCGAGCCTGTACGACGCGGTGTCGCGCGGGGCGCGGATGGGCGGCGCGGCGCTCGGCGGCGTGCTGGTGGCGACGGTCGGCGCGGACACGGTGCTCCTCGTCGACGCGGCCACCTTCGCCTTCGTGGCCGCGCTCACGGCCGCCGCGCTGCGCCGGTTCGCCGCCGCCGCGCCGCGCCCCGACGGGCCGCTGCTCTCCGCCGCGCGCTACCGCGCGGACCTGCGGGAGGGGTACGCGTACCTCTTCGGGGACCGGCTGATGCTCGGCATCATGCTGATGGTCATGCTCACCAACGGCCTCGCGCTGAGCTGGAGTTCGGTGCTGCTGCCGCTGCACGCGAGGGAGCACCTGGGCGGCCCCGCCGCGCAGGGCCTGCTGGTCGCCGTCTTCGCGGGCTGCGCGCTCACCGGGGCGCTGCTCTACGGGGCGGTGGGGCACCGCTTCCCGCGCCGGTGGATCTTCACGGTCGGCTTCGTCCTCACCGGCGCCCCGCTGTTCGTGGCGGCGGCGCTGACGGAGACGGTGGCGCCGCTCCTCGTGGTGGCGGTGACGGCGGGGCTAGGCGCCGGGGTGCTCAACCCGATCCTGGCGACCGTGATGTACGAGCGGGTGCCGGAGGAGCTGCGCAGCCGGGTGGCCGGGGCCAGCACGGCCGGGGTCCTGATGGCGACGCCGCTGGGCGGTCTGGTGACGGGCCTGGTGGTCGAGCGGGCGGGGCTGACGGCGACGCTGCTCGGGGTCGCGGCGCTCTACTTCCTGGTGACGCTCGCCCCGGCGGTCTTCCCCGCCTGGCGGGGCCTGGACGCGAAGCCGGCGGCGGCGCCCCCTAGCAGGACGGAACCTTCGACTCCTGCCCCTGCCCCAGGTCCCGCAGGGACGCCACCGCGTCGCTGAGGGTGGAGACGGGCACGAGCCGCATCCCGTCCGGGAGTTCGGCCCGGGCGTCCGAGCACTCGTCCTTCGGCACGAGGAAGACGGTGGCGCCGTCGCGGGCCGCGGCCTGGGTCTTGAGGGAGACGCCGCCGACCGCCCCGACCTTGCCGTCCGGCGCGATCGTGCCCGTACCGGCGACGACCTCGCCGCCGGTGAGGTCGCCGCCGTCGCCGTCGCCGTCGAGCTTGTCGACGACGCCGAGGGCGAAGAGCAGTCCGGCGCTGGGCCCGCCGACGTCGGCGAGGTGCAGGTCGACCTCCACCTGCTCCGGGTCCAGCTTCAGGTAGTTCAGGGCGGCGACGGCGGCGGCGTCCTGGGACTCCTTCATCTGTCCGAGGTTGCGCTTCTCGATCTCGGCGTCGGACTTTCCCGGCGGGTAGACGTTGTCGTGCGGCAGCACGGCCCGGTCGGTGCGGAACCAGGCGTCGGCCACGTCCCCGAGGTCCACGTCCGTGCCGGGGCCGGTGGCGAGGATGGTCGTCATCCGCAGCTGGCCGGTGGTGGGCCGGACCGGGGCGCCGGTGATCGTGATGACCTCCCGGCCCTGGTCCTTACCCAGGACGTCGGTGGTGGTGCCGGGCTGGGCGATGGCGAACGGCAGCGGCGCGAGCCCCGCCACGGCGACCAGCGCGACGACGGGCACGGCGCACGCCGCGAGCACACGGGACCGGGGCATACGGGAGAGACGCGAGAGCACGCGACCAATCTACTGGGCCGGGGTCGGCGGCGGGCGCGGGCCGTCGCGCGGCCGCCGGGTCGCCGGCCGGCCGGTCAGTGGCGGGCGCGGGCCAGGGTGCGGGCGAAGAAGGCGCGCAGCTCGTGGCGGACCGCGGCGGTGGTCGCCGCCGGGTCGCCGGGGCCGATCAGCCCGTCCCGCACCGCGTCCGTCACCAGCCCCGCGGCGCGCAGCGGCGGGACGAGCGCCGCGTGGTCGGTGAAGACCCAGTGGTTCGCGGCGCGCAGGGTGCGGCGCCGGGCCCGCAGGCCCACCCAGGACCGCTCGATCCGCTCGGCCTCCGCGAAGCCGTCGGTGCGGAGCAGCAGCAGTGGCCGCCGGCCCGGCCAGGGCTCCAGGTCGAGATGGCCCTCCAGGTTCGCGACGGCCCGGATCCGGGGGTCGCGGGCGGCGAGCAGGGCGGCGGCGGTGCCGCCGGCGGAATGGCCGTAGATCCCGGTGCGGCGCGGATCGGCGCCGGCGGCGGCCGGGATGTCGCCGAGCCGGTCGAGGACGAGGCGGAGGTCCGCGACCCGGGTGTCGACCATGGTCCGGAAGGTCGCCCGGTCCGGCGGGCCGTACAGGACCGTCTCCCGGACGGTGCCGTCCGGGAGCTCCACCTGGCTCGCCTCGCCGGGGTGGTCGACGAGGACGACGACCGTGCCGTGGCTGGCCAGCTCCTCGGCGAGGCCGGTGCCGAGGGTGCGGGCGTCGCCGCCGCCGGGCGTGTACAGCACGACGGGCCGGCGGCCGGGCAGCGGCGGGGCGCCGGTGTGCGCGTGGGTGAGCACCGCGCCCCAGTCGACCCCGGCGGCGGGCAGCCCCCGGACCAGCGGCGCGAGGAGGCCGAAGACGGGCGCCTCGGCGGGGGTGAGCTGCGGGGCGCGCGGCCGGCCCGTGACGGTGCGGGCGGGGTAGACGGCGCTGACCACGACCTGGCGGGCGCCCCGGGCGGGGTCCCAGGGGTCGGTGCGGGACGGATCGGTGAAGGCGTGCCGGACGACGCCGACGGGGTGGGGGCCGGTGGGCGGGGGCAGCACGGGCACCAGGGGGCCGGTGGGGGCGGGCGCGGCGGCGTGGGCGGCGCGGGAGCCGAGGAGGGCTGCGGCGGCGCCGAGGACGGCGGCCTTGCCGAGGCCGCGGCGGGAGAGGCTGGTCATGACGGGCATGCTGGTGGGCGGCGGGGGCGCGGGGCGAGGCTTTCGGCTCCGGCCTCAAGGCTGGACGGGACGACGACGGGACGACGGGGGTCGTGGGCTTGCTGCGGGTGCGTTTCACGGCGGAGGACCTGGCACGGGTGCGGTGCGCGCCGCGGCCGTCGCCCGTGCCGGAGCTGCACGCGGCGCTGCTGATGCTGGGCGCGCCGCATGAGGGGCTGCTCTTCGGGCGCTGGCGGGCCAGGACCGCGCGGGCCCTGCCGGCGGGCGCGGGGCCGCTGGCCGATCTGGTGCCGGGCGGTTCGGCGCCCGCGTTCCTGGACGTGCTGGGCGGGACCCGGCAGGAGGGCTTCGCGGAGATCCGGGCGGCGGCGCCGGAGCTCGTACGGTCCGAGCTGGCGCGGGTGTACGCGGGGCACGGCCCGGCCCCGGCGTGGGTCAGGTCCCTGCACGCGGGCGGGGCGGAGGGCTGGCGGACGCTCGGGGACGCGCAGCGGGCGGCCTACGGGGCGGTCCTGGCGCCCGTCTGGGGGCGGGTGCAGGACCTGCACCGGGCGGAGTTCGCGCGGCACGCGGTCGCGCTGGCCGAGGGCGGCCTGGGGGCGGCGCTGACGGCGCTGGCGCCGGGCTCCCGCTTCGACGGCGCGGTGTGGACGTGGCCGGCCGGGAGCGGGGAGGTGCGGCTCGGCGGGCGGGGCCTGGTGCTGCTGCCGACCTTCCACTGGCGGGGCGGGCCGCTGGTGCAGGACCGTCCGGGGCGGCCGGTGGTCCTCGCCTATCCGGCGGGCCCGGGGCTGCCGCCCGCGCCGGAGGCCCCCGACGGCCCCGGGGAGCCGTTGGCGGGCGTGCTCGGCCCCACGAGGGCGGCGGTGCTGCGCGCGCTGCCCGCGCCCCGTACGACGACGGAGCTGGCCCGGGCCGTGGGCGTGTCCGCGGCCACGGTCTCGGCCCACACGGCCGCCCTGCGCGCGGCCGGCCTGCTGACCACGACCCGCACGGGCCGCTCGGTCCACCACGCGCGCACGACGGTGGCGGACCTGCTGCTCCGGTAGGCGCGTCCGGGCACGCGGAAGGGGCACCCGGCGTCCGACGGGTGCCCCGGGTGCCGCGCGCGTCAGCGCAGCGCGTCCGCGACCTCGCGGGCCGCGTCCACCACGCGGGGGCCGACCCGCTCGGGGACCGCGTCCGCGAGCATGACCACGCCGACGCTGCCCTCGACGCCGGTCACGCCGACCAGCGGCGCGGCCGCCCCGCTCGCCCCGGCCTCCAGCTCGCCGTGCGTGAGGGTGAAGCCCGGTTCGATGAGGGTGCCCTGGCGGGCGGCGAGGATCGCCCGGCCCGCCGCGCCCCGGTCCAGCGGGTGGCGGAAGCCGGCCCGGTAGGCCACGTGGTAGTCCGTCCAGGTGGGCTCGACGACGGCGACGGCGAGCGCCTCCGCCCCGTCGACGAGCGTCAGGTGCGCGGTCGCGCCGATGTCCTCGGCGAGCGAGCGCAGGGCGGGCAGGGCCGCCTCCCGCACCAGCGGATGGACCTGCCGGCCGAGGCGCAGCACGCCGAGGCCGACGCGGGCCCGGCCGCCGAGGTCGCGGCGGACGAGGGCGTGCTGCTCCAGGGTGGCGAGCAGCCGGTAGACCACGGTCCGGTTGACCCCGAGTTTGTTGGACAACTCGGTGACGGTCAGGCCGTGGTCGGTGTCGGCGAGCAGTTTGAGGACTCTGAGTCCCCTGTCGAGCGTCTGGGAGGTCTCCGCGGTCACGACGCCCTCTCCTTCGAAAGAGAAAGTGGCGGCGGGCTCCCACGGGGTTCGCGGCGCCGGTCCCGTCGGCGACGCACGTCAGAGGCCGCCGGCAGGAAGGGGATACACCGGCTGCGCTCCGCGGCGGCGCTGCCACGGGGCGGTTGCTTTGTGCCGGGACAGTAGCGACCCGCTCCGCTCAGCGGAAGACCTCGTCCAGAATCCGGGCGCGGGCGACCGGATGCGGACGGTTCAGGACTTTCGTCGGCCCTCCTCGGGACTTTGGCTGACAGATACGGCTATGTCGTGCCCGTAGCGTGGAGGGTGCCGGACGGCCGTCCGTGGGGGCCGGCCCCGGCTCCCGCCCCGCACCCGCGGGACGGGAAGGAGGCCCGTACGACCGTCGTCGTACGGGCCTCCTCACGTTCCCGGAGCCTCGCTCACCGCATCCGGGTGGCCCACTCCTGCACCTTCTTGATCCGCTCGCGGATCTGGCCGGCCGTGGCCTCCGCGCTCGGCGGGCCGCCGCAGACCCGCCGCAGCTCGGTGTGGATCACGCCGTGCGGCTTGCCGCTCTGGTGGACGTAGGCGCCGACCATGGTGTTGAGCTGCTTGCGCAGCTCCAGCAGCTCCTTGTGGGAAACGACGGGGCGCCGCTCCGCGGGAAGCTCCAGCAGGTCCGCCTCGGTGTCCGGCCGCTTGCGGCTGTGCGCGATCTGCCGGGCCTGCCGCTTCTGGAGCAGCAGCTGCACCTGGTCGGGTTCGAGGAGCCCGGGGATGCCGAGGTAGTCCTGCTCCTCCTCGCTGCCGGGGTGGGCCTGCATGCCGAACTCGGCGGCGTTGTAGAGGACGCGGTCGAAGACGGCGTCGGACTCCAGCGCCTCGAAGGGCAGCATGTCCTGCTCGCCGGTGTCCTCGTCCTGGAGCTTCTCCGCCTCGGCGAGCTCCTTCTCGGACTCCGCGTACGGGTCCTCCTCGCCCTCCTTCTTGGGCTTGTCGAGCACGTGGTCGCGCTCGACCTCCATCTCGCTGGCGAAGCCGAGGAGGCTGGGGATGGTGGGAAGGAACACGGACGCGGTCTCGCCGCGCCTGCGGGATCGCACGAAACGGCCGACGGCCTGCGCGAAGAACAGCGGCGTCGAGATCGTCGTCGCGTACACGCCCACGGCGAGGCGGGGCACGTCGACGCCCTCGGACACCATGCGGACCGCGACCATCCAGCGGTCCGTGGACTCGCTGAACTCGTCGATGCGGTCCGAGGAGGCGGCCTCGTCGGAGAGGACGATGGTCGCCTTGGTGCCGGTGATCTCGCGGATCAGCTTGGCGTAGGAGCGGGCCGAGTCCTGGTCGGAGGCGATCACCAGACCGCCCGCGTCGGGGATCGACTTCCGCACCTCGGTGAGGCGCTGGTCGGCGGCGCGGAGCACGTTCGGCATCCAGTCGCCGCGCGGGTCGAGCGCGGTGCGCCACGCCTGCGAGACGGCGTCCTTGGTCATCGGCTCGCCGAGGCGGGCGGCGATCTCGTCGCCCGCCTTGGTGCGCCAGCGCATGTTGCCGCTGTAGGACAGGAAGATGACAGGCCGGACGACGCCGTCGCCGAGCGCGTTCCCGTATCCGTAGGTGTAGTCGGCGGAGGACCGCCGGATGCCGTCGTTCCCCTCCTCGTAGGTCACGAAGGGGATCGGGTTGGTGTCGGAGCGGAAGGGCGTGCCGGTGAGGGCGAGCCGGCGCGCGGCCGGATCGAACGCCTCCAGGCACGCCTCGCCCCAGGACTTGGAGTCACCGGCGTGGTGGATCTCGTCGAGGATGACGAGGGTCTTGCGCTGCTCGCAGCGGTTGCGGTGGAGCATGGGGCGGACCCCGACGCCGGCGTACGTCAGGGCGACGCCGTCGTACTCCTTGCTGAGCGGCCCGGCGCTGTACTCCGGGTCCAGCTTGATCCCTATCCGCGCCGCGGCGGCCGCCCACTGCTTCTTCAGGTGCTCGGTGGGGGCGACGACCGTGATCTGCTGCACCACGTGGTGGTGCAGCAGCCAGGACGCGAGGGTCAGCGCGAAGGTGGTCTTGCCGGCGCCGGGCGTGGCGACCGCGAGGAAGTCACGGGGCTGCTCCTGGATGTACTTCTCCATCGCGCCCTGCTGCCAGGCGCGCAGCTTGCCGGCGGTGCCCCAGGGAGCACGCCCGGGAAAGGCGGGAGAGAGGTGATGAGAGGAGGTGGCGGTGGTAGTCACGATCTCCGGTTCGACGCTCGTCCAGATATGACAACCGGGCCACCTTACCGGCGGCCCGGCCGGAACCTCGATCGCACACGAGGCGGGTGCGACTCAGCTCACGTCGGGGACCGTCAGCTCGCGCAGCCCCTGCGCGATCGTCTTCACCTCGTCGAGCGAGCCGGTGGCGACATCGATGACCAGGCGTTCCGCCGCGTCGATGTCCGGCCGCAGCTGGACGCCGTTCATGGCGAGGAAGGTGACGCAGGAGAGCCACGCCGTGCGCTTGTTCCCGTCGACGAACGGATGGTTGACCGCGAGGGACTGGAGCAGCGCGGCGGCCTTGTCGACGAGGTCGGGGTACGCCTCCTCGCCGAACATGGCCGCGGACGGCCTGTGCACCGCCGACTCCAGCAGCCCCGCGTCACGTACGACGACGACCTGGTCGTCGACCGCGTATCCGGCGATGACCAGGACGTCCTCGGCGGAGAGGTAGACGCAGGTCACTTGAGCCGCTCCATCAGCTCGTGCCACTTGGCCGCCTGCTCCATGGCCGTCTTCCGCACGATCGCCTCCTGCGCGGTGCGCGCGAGGTAGTCGTCCACCGCCTTGAGGAGGAGCGCGTGCATGCTCGTGCCCTCCTGTTCGGCGCGCTGCTTGAGGGCTTCCGTCTGGTCGTCGCGAAGACGCAGGTTCATGGCCATACCAGAACGGTACCACCTTGGGGCCAGAGTGGTACTACTCGCCGGGGCGCCCGTCCCGCAGCCGCGTCGCGACCCACGCCCCCGCCGCCGCGACCCCCGCCATCGGCAGGAAGACGACCGCGAACGCCCCCGGGTGGGACGCCTCGGAGGCGGTGGAGGCCACCGCGTGGCCGACCGCCCCGCCGCCGAGGGCGGCGAAGGCCGCGCCGCCCGCCGCGAGCAGCAGGACGTTCGAGAGCCCGTCCGAGATCTGGAGCGCGGCCGAGTTCGCGCCCGCCTCTTCCGGCGGGGACAGCTTCATCAGCAGCACGCTCGTCGAGGCGATCACCACGCCCATGCCGAGGCAGCCGACGGCCCAGGCGGCCGCGACCACCCACACCGGCACCCCCGGCAGCAGCACGCTGGGCGCGGCCGCGATGGCCAGGGCGACCAGCAGCATCCCGAGCACGACCAGCCGCTCCCGGTACGGCTCCGTCCACGGCCGCGACTGGATCCACGAGCCGAGCGCCCAGGTCAGCCCGCCGAGGGCCAGCGAGAGCCCGGCGAGGGTCGGGCTGAGCCCGCGCTGGGTGACGAGCATCAGCGGCACGAAGGACTCGGCCGCGATGAAGGACCCGGCGGCCACGCCCCGCAGCAGGATCACGGACGGCAGCCCGCGAGCCGCCCGGACCGTGCCGCGCGGCAGCAGCCCCCGCACCGCCGGCACGAGCAGCGCCGCGCCCGCGGCTGCGGGCAGCAGCGACAGCCAGCGCAGCTCCTGCCCCGCGTACTGGAGCAGCCCCGCGCCCGCCGAGATCGCGAGCGCCAGCAGGATCCGGCGCCGGTCCCAGGGCGCGACGGGCGCCGACGGGTCGGCCGGCCCGGAGGCCGTGCGCCGGATCGCCGGCAGCGCGAGCGCCAGCGGCAGCACGACGAGCGCCGGGATCCCGACGAAGACCCACCGCCACCCCAGGTGCTCGGTGATCGTCCCGGAGGCGAGCGGTCCGACCACGGAAGGCACGACCCAGCTCGCCGCGAAGGCCGCCATGATCGCGGGCCGCAGGTGCTCCGCGTACGCCCTGCTGACGACCACGTACAGCGCGACGATCACCAGCCCGCCGCCGAGCCCCTGCACGGCCCGCCCGAGGATGAACACCCACATCGCGCCCGCCGTGCCCGACAGCAGCAGGCCGGCGGCGAAGGCGCTCATCCCGGCCGTCAGCGGCACCAGCGGCCCGTTCCGGTCGGACCACTGCCCGGCGACGACCATCCCGAACAGGCTGGTCGTGAAGTACGCGGAGAAGGCGAAGGCGTACACGGACACCCCGTCCAGCTCCCGCGCGGCCACCGGCATCGCCGTCCCGACGGCGGTCGCCTCGAAGGCGATCAGCAGGACGACGGAGACGATGCCGATGCTGAGCGCGCGGTGCGCGGAGTCCAGGACGGAGCCACGGGGTGCGTCGACGGGTATCGGTCCGGCGTCGATGCCGGCCTCACGGGGTTCAAGGGCGCTCATCCCCTCAGGGTAAGGGCCGTATCCCCAGGTGACCCCTGTCGCGGGTCGTATCCCCACGTCCCCCCTTGGTCCTACGCCCCCTACTCGGGCAGCGGCTTGAGGACGGGCTTCTCGGCCAGCCCGGCGTCGTCCTCGCAGCCGAGCTTCCGGACGACGGCGAGGGTCGCGGAATGGAGGATCGTGAGGTGGGCCTCGCGGATGGGGGCGGTGTCGGAGAGATCGGACCGGATGAAGTCGAGCTGGCCCATGACACGGGCGGGGTGCTTATCGGACCCCTTGAGCCGGGGGCTGGCGCACCTGACGTAGAGCAGCGCCCGTTTCGGCCCGGACAGGGCTTCCACGCCCATGGCGTACGGATGAAGACTCGCCACGCGGTCGCCCCGAGCCAGCTCGGTGTCCCTGTAGAGGTGGAATGCGACGGTGATCCTGTCCGAACTCCCCGCCGGATTGGCGCGACACAGACGGCGCGTCGGCGATCTCCGCTCGCCCTTGCCGTGATCTGCCACCAACGCCTCGGCGGTCCGCTCCAGCCCACCTCTCGGATCGTGTGAGAAGCGCTTCGTGTGCATCACTGTCTCCAGAGCGCGGGCCGCGCCTGGCGACAGGGTGCCATCACACTGCTGCTCAGCCATGACGCGCTCCGGTTCCGGCTCCTCGCCCCTGCCACAGGCGGTGGCGAGGAGGCACACGGCCAGCCCGAGGACAGCGCCTTGCAGCACCCTTCTGACGGAAACGTTCCGCAGTCCCATGCGATCACCTTGTCTCTGGTCCCTGGCCGACCTGCTCGGCGAGCGCGTTTCCGTCGAGATAGCCCAGGCGCGCAGCCACGTAGAGGTTCCCCTCGAACCCCTCGCTCCCCTGGCCCCTGTGCGCGTCGACGAAGTGGTTCATCGGAGACAGGGCGCTGTGCCTGCCGGCCGTGTAGACGGCCTGCCGGTCCTCGTCGACCGCGTCCTCCGTGGCGTCCTTGTGTTCTTCGTTGGCTTTCTCCGACCAATCCCCGACGACCACGCCCGCCAACGTCTCCATGGCGCCTGAACCCGTGTCGATCGCGAGCGGGACGAGGATGGCAGCAGCTCCAGCGGCGGCGGCGGTGGCCGGCACAAAGGCGACCCCTGCCGCGATGGCCGCGGTCGCTCCCAACTGCACCCACGCGCCACGCTCTTCCTGCGCCTTCTCGTAGTCCTCGATGACCTTCTCGCCTTCGGCCTTGATCTGCCCCGCGCGCGATTCGTCGAGGATGCCCTGAAGCTGAGCCCCCGTAGCCGCGGCCTTGATGGCGGCGCTCTCGTCGATCCGCCCGTCGGTGCCGACCTGCGCCTCCAGCATGCTGGTGGTGTAAAGGCGGTCGGCCGTGGACATCGACGCGTACGCGTCCGGGTACTGGCCCAGGACACTCAGGAAGTTGGTCGCGTTCTGCTCGCCGAACTCAGGGTGGCCCGCCCTGATGTCCGCGGTGTCCTTCAGCGATTTGCCGTCGACGTCCGGCGCGTAGGGGGAGGTCAGTTCGTTCCCGTCCAGCGCCCAGCTCAGGTCGTCTACGTAGCCGGCCCCCATGTTGCCCAGGCTGTCTGCCAGCGCCGAGTGATGCTTCTTGACGAACTCGGCGTCGCTGCCGTACCTCTCCACGACGTCCGCCATGATCTCGCCTGTGGTGGCATCCCTGCGGAGCCCCGCACTCGCATCGTCCCAGGCGTGCCCGAGCGTCGCCGCCTCCAGAGCATGACCCAGCGCGTCCGGCATGTAGTCCTTGGCCCCCGAGGCGTCGTCCCCGTTGACGTGGTCCGAGAAGGACGCGTACTTCTCATCGGCGAAGCAGCCGAGGTAGTCCGCGATGTCCTTGCCTTCCTTGTCCTTCCCTAGGTCCAGCGTCCCGCCCTCCCTCCCGTCCCGCTCGTACGACGTGGGTTCGGCGGAGAAGAACTGCTTCGCCGCCTCCGGGCTGTGCCCCAGCGCTTCCAGGACCGGGATCACCGGGTCGAAGCCGTGACCGTTGAGTCCGGAGGGGTTGTACGTGCCCTGGGCGCGGGGACCCATCAGCGTGCGGTCGGGCTTGAAGAGGTCCGGTTCCTTCGCGTGGAGCTGGGTGACGTGCTCGGCGATCGGGACGAGGAACTTCGGGTGGTAGTCGCCGTACCGCAGGAGCCCGCCGAGCAGCTGGTAGCCGTAGGGGCCGGTGCCGTCGGGGCGCGAGGGGAGCGGGACGCGTTCGGTGCCGAGCTTCCGCAGCTCTGCGGACCACTCCTTGGCCCACCCCTCGTCCCCGCGCGTGGCGTTGGCGAGGTTGAGGCCCAGGTTCCTCTGGAGGGCCTGGACGTCCTCCAGTCGCTCCTCGTCCCGCTCCTGCGAACCCTGCCCGCCGGTGTCGGCCGCCAGCTCGCCGAAGAACTCCAGCGCAGCCTCCGTGCCGAGCCGGTCGTAGAAGGCCCGGGAGAACTCCCCCGCCTTCTGGTTGTCGGCGAGGAGTTCGTTGAGCTGCTCCAGCTCCGCGTGCGTGAGGTTCCGGCCCTTCCGCGCCAGTTCGGCGGCCCGGGCAGCCTCCTCGGCGTCGAGGCTCTTGTACGTCGGGGCGCTGAAGTTGTGCGCGTCGCCGGTGATGTTGGCGCGCAGGGCGTTCGCACAGGACACATCGGCGTCGTCGCAGCGTTCGACGGCGGCCTTGATGCGTTGCGCCATGGCGTTGACCTTGAACTGCTCGTTCCGCAAGGTCCGGTCGTACTCCGGGTCGTTGCGGGTGGTGGCGTCCCTCACCACCGGGTGGCGGACCTCCACCGACCCATCGGCCTTCACGAGAAGCCCTTGCCCCGGGGCCTCGACCTCCACGAGCCTCTTCAGCTCGTCCTGGGCCTGCTTGAACGTCTCATAGCCGTCCTTCAGGATCCTCTGGATCCCCTCGGCCGCCTTCGCCGCGTCGGCGAACTCCTTGGTTGTCTTGTCGATGAAGGGCTTCGTCACCTCGGCGTTCAGGCCGCGCCAGTCCTCGGCCCTGGTCTGATCGGCCATCGTCCGGCGGGCGTCCCCGGCGAGTTCGTCCAGCTTGCGTTTCATCTCGGCCCAGCGGTCCGCCGCGTCCTTCATCCGGCCCAGAGGCGCCCCGTACACGTCGTCGAAAGTCAGCACGGTCCGTCCGCTCCCCGCCTACGTGAAGTATTCGCTGATCTTGGAAACGGAGAGGGAGGCACTGACCTCCGCGTCGTCCTTCGCGTGCGAGGCCACGCTGTAGTCGAGGTGGTTGGAGATGTGCGCGACCGCGTGCAGCAGGGTGCGGAGCTGGAAGCCCCAGGTCTCCTGGACGGTGGTCAGGGCCGAGCCCGTACGGAAGGCGTGGCCGGACAGCGCGGTCGCCGCCTCGTAGCTGTCCATGCGGGCGTGGTTGCCGTCCTTCGCCAGCCGTCCGTGCAGCTCGTACGCGGCATGACCGATCGCGCCGAGGTGGTCCTGCTTCACGGAGAGGTCGACGCCCGGGCTCCACCGTCCCGGGTCGTTGGGCAGTCCGTTGAGCCTCATCGCGGCGCCCCACTCTTCCTCGAACGACACGCTTCCCCCCGATCCCTCGATGAAGGATCGCAGTTTACGCACGCACACGCACACGCACAGACGTGCGCATCGAAATCCGGACAGCCGCACAAAACAGGGACACCGCACTCCACCAGCCCGCCCACCACGGATGCCTAAACGTTTACTCCTGCTATCAAGCCACCCCTCGCATCCCCGAATCCATCAGGTCCCCGCGCCGTTCTGTGAACGGCGTATGGCAGCCCCGTTGCGGTCCCATGGCACGCCCCCGGAAACCCTTGAGGCCCTTCCCGGCGGCGCCTAACGTCGTCGTTGTCGCCACACCACATGACCGTGTGCCCGAGTGGTTCAGGGGCTCGTCTGCAAAGCGAGTGACGCGGGTTCGAATCCCGCCACGGTCTCCACTTCCGCACATCCCCGGACGGTCTTCCCGGACCGTCCGGGGATGTGCCACAGTCCGCCGCATGAATGATCACGGCAGACGCAGACTGGGCATCCTCGTGGGTGTCGGCCTGGCCGGGGGGCTGCTGCCCGGCATCACCTTCGACGGCGAGGACGTCGACGCCCTGCTCGGGCTGATGATGACGGCGCTCGTCATGGTCGTGCTCACCCAGCTCGTGTACGTCGGGCCCTCGGGGCGCGTGCCGGTGCCGATGCTCGCCGTGTTCGGGGCGATCGGGTTCGCGCAGGACGCGCTGATCTGGTGGCTGCTGTCCTGGCTGGCGCCGAAGGTCTCGCCGATGCACGTCGAGGGGTGGGCGACGATCCTGCTGGCCGCCCTCCTCACGCGCGGGGCCGTACTGGCCGCCTCCCAGCTGACCTCCCGCGTGGAGATCGCGGAGGAGTGAGGGGAGCGGGGAGGGAAGCGGCGAGGGGCGGCCGGGCCTCAAGGCCAGGCCTCAGAGCTCAGGCTCAAAGCTCCGACCTCAGCCGCCCCGTTCCTCCGGTCAGGGAGTGGCCGCCACCGCCGCCTGGGGCCGGATGGGCAGCCGGTTGACCGGGCGGCCGGTCGCGGCGCGGACCGCCGCCGCCACCGCCGCGGGCGAGGTGACGACCGGGACGGCGCTGGCCGGCTTCGCCCCGAAGGGCGCGACGACGTCCCGTTCCTCGACGAGCTTCACGATGTGGATGTCCGGCGCGTCCAGCGAGGTCGGCAGGGCGTAGCCGGTGAGGTCGGGGTGGCGGACCAGCCCG
Source organism: Streptomyces hydrogenans (assembly GCF_014656075.1). GTDB lineage: Bacteria > Actinomycetota > Actinomycetes > Streptomycetales > Streptomycetaceae > Streptomyces > Streptomyces hydrogenans. The sequence continues at coordinate 34,304 of NZ_BNBS01000009.1, read as the reverse complement.
CGGGCGGTGCGCAGGTTCTCGGTGAGGGCCGCGCCGACGCCCTGGGTGACGCCCGCCTCGATGCGGGTGGCGAGCTGGGCGGGGTTGAGGACCCGGCCGACGTCCTGGGCGACGGCCATCTCCACGACCCGGACGGCGCCGAGCTCGATGTCGACGTCGACGACCGCGCGGATCGCGCAGAACGCGAGGCCGACGAAGGCGTCGCCCTGGCCGGACTCGTCCAGCGGCTCGGTGGGGTGCGGGCGGCACTGGGCGGTGGCCCACAGCTCCTTGCCGTCCATCTCCTCGGCGACGGTGGTCGACAGGACCCCGTCGTACGAGGTGATCTTGCCGTCGCTGATCTGGAGCAGCTCGGTCGACATGCCGAACTTGTGGGCCAGCGGCTGGAGGAGCTGGGTGCGGACCATCTTGGCGGCGCGTTCGACGGCGCCGCCGGAGACCCAGGTGTGGCGGCCGTGGGTGGCGGCGCCGGCCGGGGGCTGGTCGGTGTCGACGGGGGCGACGTGGACCTCGTCGACGCCCAGGGTCTCCTGGACGATCTGGCGCGCGAGGGTCGAGAAGCCCGAACCGGTGTCCACCGCCGAGCAGATGACGGTCGCGACGCCGTCCAGGACGCGGACGGTGGCGGTGGAGACCTCGTCGGTGCCCTCGGCGCCGAGCATGTGCACCATGCCCAGGGCGTAGCCCACGCCCCGCCGGACCGCGCCGGGTTCGCCCGCGCCCTCCGGGCCGCCGGGCAGCAGCCAGTCCTCCTCGGGGGTGTCCTTGGGGAGGGCGGGCAGCCGGAAGTCGCGTACGGCGGCGAGGAGTTCGGCCACGGGGGCGGGGCAGGTGACGGTCTGGCCGGTGGGCAGGAGGTCGCCGGTGGCCAGCACGTTCCGCATGCGCAGCTCGGCCGGGTCGACGCCGAGGCGGCCGGCGAGCTTGTCCATCTGCGCCTCGTAGGCGGCGCAGACCTGCATCGCGCCCTCGCCGCGGACGTGGCCGGAGGGCGGGTTGTTGGTGCGGACGGCCCAGCCCTCGACGAAGGCGTGCGGGACGACGTACGGGCCGCAGGCGAAGGCGACGGCGGCGGCCAGGGACTCGGAGGAGGAGTCGGCGTACGCGCCCGCGTCGAGCAGGATCTGCGCCTCGACCTTCACCAGGCGGCCGTCGGCGTCCGCGTGGTGGCGGTAGCGCAGCAGGGTGGGGTGGCGGTGGGCGTGGCCGAGGAAGGACTCCTCGCGGGTCGCGGTGAGCTTCACCGGGCAGCCGGTGCGCAGCGCGAGCAGGCCCAGCGGGATCTGGAAGCCGGGGTCGTCGCGGTCGCCGGTGGCGCCGGGCACGCCGGTGACGACGACCTTGACCTGGTCGGGCGCGAGGCCGAAGCAGGCGGCGGCGAGGTCGCGGTCGGTGTGCGGGTCGGTGGAGGCGGTGTACAGCTCGACGCCGCCGTCGGGGCGGGGCACGGCGAGTCCGGCCTCGGCGCCGATGGGGGCGGGGTCCTGGCGGCCCACCCGGTAGAGGCCCTCGACGACGATCTCGCCGGTGGCCTCGGGGTCGCCGAAGCTGAGCGGGATGTGCCGGATCAGGTTGCCGTCGGGGTGGAGGGGTTCGGCGGCGAACGCCTTCTCCGGGTCGGTGACGGGTTCCAGGAGCTCGTACTCGACGAGGATCGCGGCGGTCGCGAGCCGGGCGGTGTCGGGGTGGTCGGCGGCGATGGCGGCGATGGCCTCGCCGTGGTGCCGGACGAGGCCGTCGGCGAAGACGGGCCGGTCGGCGACCTGCCGGCCGTAGGTGGCGGCGCCGGGCACGTCGGCGGCGGTCACCACGGCCCGCACGCCGGGCATCGCCTCGGCGGCCGAGGTGTCGATCGAGACGATCCGGGCGTGGGCGTGCGGGGAGCGCAGGAGGGCGGCCCACAGCAGGCCCTCGGCCCAGAGGTCGGAGGCGTACGGGAAGGTGCCCTCGGCCTTGGCGCGGGCGTCGGCCTGCGGGAGGGAGGCGCCGAGTCCGTGGAGCGGGGTCTCGGGCTCCGGCGCGGGCCCGGCGGCCTCCGCGAAGGGGAGCGTGGGAATGGCGGTCGTCGCGTCGCTGCTCACGCCCTGCCTCCGTCGTGCTGGTGCGGGATGCGGGCGGAGGCGTCGTCCTCGCCCGCGGTGGCGTGCTCGGTGGCGCCGGCGGCGCGCTCGGCGACGACGTCCTCGACGGCCTGGAGCACGCCCTTGTAGCCGGAGCAGCGGCAGAGGTTGCCGGCGAGGGCCTGGCGGGTCTCCAGCTCGGTGGGGGCGTGGTTGCCTTCGAGCAGGTCGTGCACGGTCATGCACATGCCCGGGATGCAGAAGCCGCACTGCACGGTGCCGCAGCGGGAGAGCGCCCGCTGCACGTCGGACGGCTCGCCGTCGCTCGCGAGTCCCTCGACGGTCCGCACCTCGCATCCGGCGGCGGTCGCGGCCGGCACCAGGCAGGAGGCCACGAGCCGGCCGTCCACCTGCACGTTGCACGCCCCGCACTCGCCCTGCGAGCAGCCGTCCTTGGCCCCGGCGAGGCCGAGCCGCTCGCGGAGCACGTAGAGCAGCGACTCCCCGATCCAGGAGTCGGTGACGGGCCGGTCGGCGCCGTTGACCCGCAGCACGTAGGAGGTGTGCGGGTGCTCGTCGCTGTCGACGGAGGTGTACGAGGGCACCGGGGCGTCCGGCTCGGCGCCGGGCTCCTCGAAGACGGCCTCCGCCTCGGGCTCCTCCACGGGCTCCGGCTCCTCGGCGGGCTCCGGCTCCTCTACGGATTCCGGCTCCTCGGCGGGCTCGGGCTCCTCGGCGGGCTCGGCCGCGGGTTCGGCCTCCGGCTCCGCCACGGCCTCCGGCACCGCCCACGGCGCCGGGGCGCCGCCCGGCAGCGTCGGCGGAGCCTGCTCGTACGACACGGGCTCGGGGACGACCGGCTCGTCCGCGACGGGCGCGTCCGGGAAGTCGGACTCGGCCTGGAACGCGGGCGCGGCAGGGAAGTCGGGCGCGGCCGGGAAATCGGTTTCGGCCGGGAAGCCGGGCGCGGCCGGGAAGCCGGGGGCCCGCGGCGGCTCCTGGAGGGCCCGCGGCGCCTCCGGGACGGGCGGGACCTCCCACTGTCCGGTCCCGCCGAAGTGCCACTGCGCCGTCGCGTGCGGGTCGTGCTCGCCGTACGGGTGCGCGGCGGGACCGCCCGCGGCCTCCTCGCCGTAGCCGTGCGGCAGCGGCTCGGGACCCCGCTCCTGGAACGCCTCGGGGAACGGCTCCGGCGCGAAGAACTCCACGCCCTCGTCGGACCGCTCCGCCTGCGTCAGCGGCTGGAGCGGCACGATCATCGGCGGCGTGTAGCCGTGGCCGGGGGCCTCCAGCGGCACCCCGTCCAGCATGAACTCCGGCGGCAGGTGGACGAAGGCGGTCGCGCCCTCGTCGTACCCCTCGCTCTGCGGGATCGGCTCCCAGCCGCCCGGCGCGGCCGGGGCCGCCGTCTCGTTCGGCTCGTGGTTGCTGGTGCTCACGACAGGGCCCTCCCCAGTGCCCGGCGGGCGAGTGTGGCGACGGTGCGCCGCAGGTGCAGGACGGCGGGCGGCAGTTGCTCGTCACCCGGCGGATCGGGGACGCAGGCGGCGGCCACGTACTCGCCGAAGGCCGTCAGGGCCTCCGGGGCCAGCCCCCGGTCGTTGTCCCAGTCCACCAGGGAGGCGATCCAGCGCTCGGCCTCCAGCGGGCGCAGCGGCATCGGGGCGACCGCGCCGACGGCGCAGCGGACGCCGCGCCGGGCCGGGTCGAGGACGACGGCGACGGAGGCGGTGGCGCGGGCCGGACCGGTGCGGCCGGTGGCCTTGAGGAAGACCTGCGGGGCGTGCAGCAGCGGCACCCGGACGAAGGCCACGAGCTCGCCGGGGGCGAGCAGGTCGCGGCCGGCGAGCAGGTGCGAGACGGGGATCTCGCGGCTGCCGAGCGGGCCGACGACGACGAGGTCCGCCTCCAGGGCGGCGAGCACGGGCAGCGAGTCGCCGGTGGGGGCGGCCGTGACGACGTTGCCGCCGAGGGTGCCGGCGTTGCGGATCTGGGGCGGTCCGGCCGCGCGGGAGGCGGCGGCGAGGGCCGGGATGAGGGCGGCGAAGTCGGGGCGGCCCATGCGGGCGTGGGTGAGGCCGGCGCCGAGGAGGGCGTGGCCGTCCTGGTACTGCCAGCCGCGGATCTCGTTGATGCGGCTGAGGCCGACGAGTCCGGCGGGGCGGAGCTGACCGCGGTTGACGGCGGCCATGAGGTCGGTGCCGCCGGCGACGGGCACGGCCGCCGGCATGGCGGTCAGCGCGGCCACCGCCTCGTCGAGCGAGGCGGGCAGCGTCACGGACTGCGCCGTCTGTGGTGCGTGCGTGGTCAACCCGCTGCCCCTTCCCGGTTGTCCCGGTACGTCCCCGTCTGCGACCGGCCGCCGCGCACGTGCGAGCGGGCGCACGGCGCGCCTGTGTGTGGGCGTACCGTACGTGCTCACAGGCCGGACGTGGCAACTCTGGCACATGTTCCGAGCCGTCCGGAGCGAGGGGCCGCGCGCGCCCCCTTCCGGCGGGGCGCCCGGGTCGCCCGGGAGGCCCGGGACGGCCTGAACCGTCCCGGGACGCCTGGGGACGTCCTGAGAGAGAAGGTAACTCCCGTTTCGCCGCTCCCGGGTGACCCCGGGAAGCGAGACGGCTCACACGATCGGGGGCGGTCCGTCGATCGGGCGCCCGAGGAGACCGGGGCGGCGCTGCCAGGGCGCGGGTCCGGACGGCGGCCGGTAGGCGACGCCGAGGGCGTCGAGGCGCCGGTAGTGGGTCTCCATGCGGCGCAGGAAGCCGTCCGTGTCGCGGTCGGCGGGGGCGGGCAGCGCGGACCAGGCGACCTCGGCGAAGGCGGCGAGGCGGGGGAAGACCTGGTAGTCGACGCGGGCGCGGTTCTCCATCACCTCGGTCCACACGTTGGCCTGGGTGCCCAGGACGTGACGGGCCGCCGCCTCGGACAGGCCCGGCGGGACGGGCTCGAAGCGGTAGACGTCCTCCAGGGTGCGCACGAAGCCGATCGGCACGGGCTCGTCCTCGCCGCCGTCCTGCCGGTGGTCGAGGTAGACCTGCTGCTCGGGGCACATGACGACGTCGTGCCCGGCCTCGGCGGCGGCGATCCCGCCGCCGTAGCCGCGCCAGGACGACACGGCCGCGCCCTCGGCCAGACCGCCCTCCAGGATCTCGTCCCAGCCGATGAGGCGCCGGCCCCGGTCGGCGAGCCAGCGGTCGAAGTGCCGGATGAACCAGGACTGGAGCCCGTCCTCGTCGCCGACGCCCAGCTCCGCGATCCGGGCCTGCGCGGCCGGGGACGCCTTCCACTGCTCCTTGGGGCACTCGTCGCCGCCGACGTGCACGAAGGTCGACGGGAAGAGCTCCAGGACCTCCTCGAAGACGCCCTCGTAGAAGCGGAGCACCTCCTCGGTCGGGGCGAGCACGTTCGGGTTGACGCCCCAGGTGTCCCAGACGGTGAGGGCGGTGGTGTCGACGACGTCGGTGTTGCCGAGCCAGGGGTAGGCGGCGATGGCGGCCTGCGAGTGGCCGGGGAGGTCGATCTCGGGGACGACGGTGATGTGCCGGGCGGCGGCGTGGGCGACGATCTCGCGGATGTCGTCCTTGGTGTAGTACCCGCCGTGCGGGGTGTCGTTCCACAGCGGTGAGGCCCGGTGCCCCCACTTGGAGCGGGCCCGCCAGGACCCGACCTCGGTGAGCCGCGGGTACCGCTCGATCTCGATCCGCCAGCCCTGGTCGTCGGTGAGGTGGAAGTGGAAGACGTTCAGCTTGTGCGCGGCCATCAGGTCGAGCAGCCGCAGCACGTCCTCCTTGGCGGTGAAGTGCCGGGAGACGTCGAGGAGCAGGCCGCGCCAGCCGAAGCGGGGACGGTCGGCGACCTCGGTGTACGGCAGCGCCCAGGTCCGCCCGGGCAGCGGCGCCCGGCGGTACGCGTCGGGGCCGAGGAGCTGCCGGAGGGTCTGGGCGCCCCAGAAGAGCCCGGCGGGGCCGCCGCCGTCGAGGAGGACGCCGTCGCCGCTCACGGAGAGGCGGTAGCCCTCGGGGCCGTACTCCTTCTCCGTCTCCGGGGAGATCCGCAGCCGGACCGCGCCCGGGCCGGTGCCGTCGGGGAGGGGCAGGCCGGTGGCGTCCCCGAGGACGGAGCGCAGCCAGCGGGCGGTGGGGCCGGTGCCGGGTCCGGCGTCGAGGGTGGTGCCCGCGCCGAGCGGGAGCAGGCCCTCCGGGTGGCCGGCCGTCAGGGGCGCCGGGATCAGGTCCGTGTCGGTCATCGCGTCAGTCCTTCACCGCCCCGCCCAGTCCGGAGACCAGGCGGCGCTGTACGAGTACGAAGAAGACGAGCACCGGGATCGTCATCACGGTCGACCCGGCCATGATTCCTCCCCAGTCGTTCTCGTCGGGTTTGAAGAAGACGAGCAGGGCCATCGGGAGGGTCGACTGCGAGGTGTCGCTGATGAGGAACGACTTGGCGAAGAGGAAGTCGTTCCAGGTGGAGATGAACGAGAAGACGCTGGTCGCGACGAGCCCGGGCAGGACCAGCGGGAAGAGGATCGTCCACAGGAAGCGCGCGTGGCTCGCCCCGTCGATCCGGGCCTGCTCCTCCAGCGCCTCCGGCACGGCCCGGACGAAGCCGCGCAGCATCCAGATCGCGAAGGGCAGCGAGAAGGCGAGGTGCGGCAGGACGAGCGAGCCGAGGGTGTTGAGGAGTCCGGCGTCGCGCATGAGGAAGAACAGCGGGATGGTCAGCGCCTCGACCGGCACCATCTGCGCGACCAGGAACATCACCAGGAGCGTGGTGCGGAACCGGAAGCGGAAGCGGGTGACGGCGGTCGCGGCGAGGAAGGCGATGACGGCGGAGGCGAGCACGACGGCGGTCGCCACCAGGAGGCTGTTGAGGAAGTAGCGCCCGAAGTCCTGCTGCTCGAAGACCCGCCGGAAGGAGTCGAGGGACGGGGAGAGGGTCCACGGGCGGGGGCGGGTCGACTGGATCTCGCCGGCCGGTTTGAGGGCGGAGAGGACCATCCAGTACAGCGGGAAGGCGACGACGACGGCGGTGAGGAGCGCGGCCGCCTCGGCGAGCAGCCGTCCGGGTCGGCGGACGCCGAGGACGCGGGGGGCGGTCACAGCTCCTCCCCCTGACGGCGCAGCAGCCTCAGGTACACCAGGGTCACGGCGAGCAGGATCAGCAGCATCACGACGCCGATCGCCGCGCCCAGGCTGTACCGGGAGGAGGCGAACGCCTGCTGGTAGGCGTAGACGTTGAGGACCAGGTTCTGCCCGGCGATGCCGCCGCCGCCCGTCATCACGTAGATCTGGGTGAAGACCTTGAAGTCCCAGATGACGGACTGGATGGTGACGACGGCGAGGATCGGGCGGAGCAGCGGCGCGGTCACGCCGCGCCAGATCCGCCACTGGGAGGCGCCGTCGAGGGCGGCGGCCTCCAGGACCTCGGTGGGGACGGCCCGGATCCCGGCGTAGACGGTGACCATCACGAAGGGGAACGAGCACCAGACGACTTCGAGGAGGACGAGCGCGAAGGCGCTGTACCGCCCGTAGGTCCAGGAGAAGTCGCCGAGGCCGAGGAGCTTGTTGACCGGTCCGAAGTCGGCGTCGAAGAGGAAGACCCAGACGGTGGAGCCGGTGACGGCGGGGGTGGCCCAGGCGCCGAGCGCGGCGAGCATCAGCGCGAGGCGGGGCAGCGCCCGCACCCGGGTGAGGAGCACGGCGAGCGTGCAGCCGACGGCGAGGGTGCCGGCCACGCAGGCGGCGGCGAAGACGACGGTGGCCAGGAGGACCTGACGGAACTGCGGGTCGGCGAAGAGGGCCGTGTAGTTGCCGAGGCCCTGGAAGGAGGTGGGTTCGCCGCCGCTGACCTGGGCCTGGGTGTACTCCAGGAAGGAGATCAGGCCCAGCTGGTAGACGGGGTAGACGAGCAGGGCGCCGAGCACGGCGAGGGCGGGCAGGAGGTAGAGCCAGGGGGTCCAGGAGGAGGTGCCGGTACGGCTCCGGGGGCGGCGGACGGGCCGTTTCGCGGTGTCCGCGGGGGCCGGCGGCGCGGGGGCGGTGAGCGTCACGCGGGTCACCCCGCCTCGGCGAAGGCCGCGTCCATCTTCTTCGCCGCGTCGCCGGCGGCGGTCCGCACGTCCTTCCGGCCGCTGGCGATCTCCTGGAGCATCGTGGGGACGACGAGCGAGGAGTCGATGCGGCCCCAGGCGGGGGTGGCGGGCACGAACTTCGTGCCGGCGGCGAGGGTGTCGATGAAGGGCTTCACGAAGGGCTTGCGGCGGGCGGCGTCGGCGCGGACGTCGGTGAAGGTGGGGAGGAAGCCCATCGCGTCGAAGAGCCCGGCCTGGGTCTCCTTGCCCGCCAGGCCCTTCATGAGGTCGACGGCGAGGGTGCGGTGCGAGGTGGACTTCAGGACGCCGATGTTGTTGCCGCCGGCGAAGGCGGGGGCGATGGAGCCGGGGGTGGTGCCGGGCAGCGGGACGACGGCGTACTTGCCCTTGACCTGGCCGGCCTCGACGGCGGCGTGGCTGAAGTCGCCGCCGATGGCCATGCCGGCCTTGCCCGCGGCGAAGGCGGTGATGGTGGCGTTGCCGCCCATCTGGGCGCAGGTGGCGGCGGGGCAGTTGTCGTCGCCGAGGAGCGAGGTGTAGGTGGTGAGGCCCCTGACGGCGGCGTCGGAGTCGAGGGCGGCCTCGTAGGCGCCGGAGCCGTCCCGGGTGGCGAGGTCGCCGCCGGCGGCCCAGACGAAGGGCAGGGCGCCGTAGGTGAAGGCTCCGCCGGCGGCGAGGCCGTACAGTTCCGGCCGCTCCTTGCGGATCCGCTTCGCGGTCGCGACGAGTTCGTCCTGGGTCGCGGGGGCGGCGAGGCCGAGTTCCCGGAAGACGTCGGTGCGGTAGTAGAGGGCGCGGACGCCGACGAAGAGCGGGGCGCCGTAGACCTTTCCGCCGACGGTGACGGACTCCCTGGCGGTGGCGTCGGTGTCGGCGGACTGGTCCCAGGCGGCGAACTCGGCGGTGACGTCGGCGAGCCCGCCGTCCTCGACGTAGCCGGCGGTGTCGGTGTTGCCGTACTCGATGACGTCGGGGGCGGACTTCGGGTCGTTGAAGGCCGCCTTGACGCGCTGGGCGCGGGTCTCGACGGGGATGTACTCGACCTCGACGTCGACGCCGGGGTGCTTCTTCTCGAAGGCGGCGACGACCCCGTCGACGACCTTCTCCTTGGGCTGGTTGGCGACCTCTTGGAAGAGCCAGACGCGCAGGGTGCCGGTCTTCTCGTCCCCGCCGGCGGCGGGGGCGGAGGTCTGGGGGGCGCACGCGGCCAGGACGAGGGCGGCGAGCGACAGGGCGACGGGGGCGGCGATCCGGGCAGGAAGCTTCATGACGTTCCCCTCCGAGCGTGCGTTGCAGCATGCGCAACGGGCGTTTCGTTCCTCACAACAACAGCGGTGAGGTTAGGCGCGCCCGGCGATCACGACAAGAGGTCTCGACCAATTCAGGCCCGCGGACGGTGCTCCGGAAGACCGCCCCCGGAGCCCCGGACCACCGCTCGCGGCACCCCGGAAGGCCACCCCCGAAGCCCCGCAAGGCCACCCGCCCACGCCCCTGGGAGGCCGCCCCCGAAGCCCCGGACCGCCGCTCGCGGCACTTCGGACGACCGCTCGCGACACCCCGGAAGGCCGCCCCAAGCCCCGCGAGGCCGCCCGCCCACACCCCCGCGAGGCCGCCCGCCCGCGCCCCGGGAAGCCACCCGCCCGCACGTCCCCGGAAAGCCCCCGCCGCGCCCCCGGAGAACACGAACGGCCCCCGTCGCACGCACCGCTGGTGCGTACGACGGGGGCCGTTCCCGACGGGTACGGAGGCGGGGTTACTTCCCCTTGCCGCCGTCCTTGCCGCCCTTGTCCTTGTCCCCGCCCGAGCCCATGGACTCGTAGATCTCCTTGCACATCGGGCAGACCGGGTACTTCTTGGGGTCGCGCCCCGGGACCCAGACCTTCCCGCACAGCGCGACCACGGGAGTGCCGTCGAGGGCACTCGCCATGATCTTGTCCTTCTGGACGTAATGGGCGTAGCGCTCGTGGTCGCCGTCACCGTGGGACACCTGCGGCGTCGGCTCGACGAGGGTTCCCGTACCTGCCCCGCGCTCGGGCTCGAGAGTGCTCATGGGACCCAAGGGTACTGAACCCGGCGGGGCTCAGTTGAGCGAAGGGTCGTCGGGGTAGGTGGCGATCATCGCGAGCTCGCCGCGCTGGCGGCGCAGGACCTGGCGCCAGAGGGTCTCGGGGGTCGGGGAGGAGACGTCGCCGGGCTCGGACTCGACGACGTACCAGGCGCCTTCGGTCAGTTCGGTCTCCAGCTGGCCGGGCCCCCAGCCGGCGTAGCCGGCGAAGATGCGGAGCGCGCCAAGCGCGGGGCCGAGGAGTTCGGGCGGGGTCTCCAGGTCGACCAGACCGATCGCGCCGAAGACCCGGCGCCAGCCGAGCGGCCCCTCGTCGCCGGGGATCACGGCGAGGCCGAGGGCCGCGTCGAGGGAGACGGGCCCGCCCTGGAAGACGACGCCCGGCTCGCCGGCCAGGCCGGCCCAGGCGGCGAGCACGTCACCGACGGTGACGGGGGTGGGCCGGTTGAGGACCACGCCGAGCGAGCCCTCGTCGTCGTGGTCGAGCAGCAGCACCACCGCGCGGTCGAAGTTCGGGTCCGCGAGGGCGGGGGTGGCCACGAGCAGCCGTCCTGTGAGCGAGGACACCTCGGTCATGCGACACATGATCCCGCATCTTCGGCGCGCGTGGGGGTTCTCGGGCGCGATGCCGCGGGAGTCCGGGGGAATCCGGCGGAAAGTGAACGAGCCTCGCAGGTCGGGAGGGGCGGGACGGAAGGCGCCGGACCGCCCGCCGGGGACAACCGGACGGTGACAGTCCGCAAGATCATGGAAACGGAGGGTGTTGTGCCGAATTCATTACATCTGACAGGCACCCCGACCGGCCCTGTCGGGGTCCAATGGCCCCTTACCCTTTTCTCTGGCCACCCGACCGACGACTCCGGAACGCGAGATTCATGACCGGCACAGACAGCCAAGATGTACTGCTCGTCCATGGCGGCACCCCGCTCGAGGGCGAGATCCGCGTCCGCGGCGCGAAGAACCTCGTGCCCAAGGCGATGGTCGCCGCCCTGCTCGGCAGTGGTCCGAGTCGACTGCGCAACGTGCCGGACATCCGCGACGTGCGCGTCGTCCGCGGGCTGCTCCAGCTGCACGGCGTGACGGTCCGTCCCGGGGACGAGCCCGGCGAGCTGGTGCTCGACCCGACGCACGTCGAGTCCGCCAACGTCGCCGACATCGACGCCCACGCCGGCTCCTCGCGCATCCCGATCCTCTTCTGCGGCCCGCTGCTGCACCGTCTGGGGCACGCCTTCATCCCCGGCCTCGGCGGCTGCGACATCGGCGGCCGGCCGATCGACTTCCACTTCGACGTGCTTCGCCAGTTCGGCGCGACCATCGAGAAGCGCGCCGACGGCCAGTACCTGGAGGCCCCGCAGCGGCTTCGCGGCTGCAAGATCCGCCTCCCGTACCCCTCGGTCGGCTCGACCGAGCAGGTGCTGCTCACCGCGGTGCTCGCCGAGGGCGTCACCGAGCTGTCGAACGCGGCGGTGGAGCCCGAGATCGAGGACCTCATCTGCGTCCTGCAGAAGATGGGCGCCATCATCTCGATGGACACCGACCGGACCATCCGGATCACCGGTGTCGACCGGCTCGACGGCTACACCCACCGGGCCCTCCCGGACCGCCTGGAGGCGGCCTCCTGGGCGTCCGCGGCGCTGGCCACCGAGGGCAACATCTACGTGCGCGGCGCCCAGCAGCGCTCGATGATGACCTTCCTCAACACGTACCGGAAGGTCGGCGGCGCCTTCGAGATCGACGACGAGGGCATCCGCTTCTGGCACCCGGGCGGCTCGCTGAACGCGATCCACCTGGAGACCGACGTCCACCCCGGCTTCCAGACCGACTGGCAGCAGCCGCTGGTCGTCGCCCTGACGCAGGCGTCCGGCCTCTCCATCGTCCACGAGACGGTGTACGAGTCCCGGCTCGGCTTCACCTCGGCGCTGAACCAGATGGGCGCCCACATCCAGCTGTACCGCGAGTGCCTGGGCGGCTCCGACTGCCGCTTCGGCCAGCGGAACTTCCTCCACTCGGCGGTCGTCAGCGGCCCCACCCGCCTCCAGGGCGCCGACCTGGTCATCCCCGACCTGCGCGGCGGCTTCTCGTACCTGATCGCGGCCCTCGCCGCCCAGGGCACCAGCCGGGTCCACGGCATCGAGCTGATCAACCGCGGCTACGAGAACTTCATGGACAAGCTCGTGGAGCTGGGCGCCAAGGTCGAGCTGCCGGGCGGCGCGCTCGTCTAGCGGTTCCCGCGTGGAGGGCCCTGCGGGGCCCTCTCCCGGACGTACGGAAGGGCGGCCACCCCGGAGGGGGTGGCCGCCCTTTCGTGCGCCTACAGGCCGCTTACTTGCCCTTGGCGGCTTCCTTGAGCTTCGAGCCCGCGGAGACCTTCACGCTGTAGCCGGCCGGGATGTTGATCGGGTCGCCGGTCTGCGGGTTACGAGCGGTGCGAGCGGCACGGTGGGTGCGCTCGAAGGTCAGGAAGCCGGGGATGGTGACCTTCTCGTCGCCCTTGGCGACGACCTCACCGACGGTCTCGGCGAGGGCGGCCAGCACGGCGTCGGCGTCCTTGCGGGTCACCTCGGCGCGGTCGGCCAGCGCGGCCACCAGCTCACTGCGGTTCATGTTGTTACTCCCGTGTTCTTCTTGCCTGTGAGGCGTGAGATCGAAGCCGATGCTGCCAGGGGCCTCGGACAGTCCCCGGAACCGGGGTCTGCCTCTCGTGGATCCCTCGCGCCCTGGGGGTTCCCCCCTGGACGAAGTCCTCGGGGGAGCATCCTGCCCCCACCAGCGGCGGGAACGCCAATCCGGCACCCTCTGGGGTCACACGAAAAGCGCCGGATCCCCCTGGTGGTGACGTAGCGTCGACTCCCCGCAAACGGTGCGGAGCCGAAAAGCCACCCTAAAGGCGGGTTTACGGCTCCGCGAATCGCGACACGCTCGGTTACCGTCCACCGGGGGACGCCGAAGGCCCCGCGGGAGGGGTCAGGCGCCCGCGCCCGCGGCCTTCGCCGCGGTCCGGACGGCGCCGGCGACGGCGCCCGCGACCTTGTCGTTGAAGACCGACGGGATGATGTAGTTCGGGTTCAGCTCGTCCTCGGTGACGACGTCCGCGAGGGCGCTGGCGGCCGCGAGCATCATCTCGGTGTTCACCGTGCGGGACTGCGCGTCGAGCAGACCGCGGAAGACGCCGGGGAAGACCAGGACGTTGTTGATCTGGTTGGGGAAGTCCGAGCGGCCGGTGGCGACCACGGCGGCGGTCTGCCGGGCGGCGGCCGGGTCGACCTCCGGGTCGGGGTTCGCGAGCGCGAACACGATGGAGTCCTCGGCCATCGCGGCCACGTCCTCCGCGCCCAGCAGGTTCGGGGCCGACACGCCGATGAAGACGTCGGAGCCGACGACCGCCTGCTTGAGGGTGCCGGTGACGCCCTCCGGGTTGGTGTTGTCCGCGATCCAGCGCAGCGGCGAGTCGGCCGGGGCCTCCACCAGGTCCTCGCGGCCGGCGTGCACGACGCCGTGGATGTCGGCGACGACCGCGTGCTTCACGCCGGCGGCGAGCAGCAGCTTGAGGATCGCCGTACCGGCCGCGCCGGCGCCGGACATGACGACCTTGACGTCCCCGATGCCCTTGCCGACGACCCGGAGGGCGTTGGTGAGGGCGGCGAGCACGACGATGGCGGTGCCGTGCTGGTCGTCGTGGAAGACCGGGATGTCCAGGGCCTCGCGCAGCCGCGCCTCGATCTCGAAGCAGCGGGGCGCGGAGATGTCCTCCAGGTTGATGCCCGCGAAGCCCGGGGCGATCGCCTTCACGATCTCGACGATCGCGTCGGTGTCCTGGGTGTCCAGGCAGATCGGCCAGGCGTCGATGCCCGCGAAGCGCTTGAAGAGGGCGGCCTTGCCCTCCATGACCGGCAGGGCGGCCTTGGGGCCGATGTTGCCGAGGCCGAGGACGGCGGAGCCGTCGGTGACGACCGCGACCGAGTTGCGCTTGATGGTGAGGCGGCGGGCGTCCTCGGGGTTCTCGGCGATCGCCATGCACACCCGGGCCACGCCCGGGGTGTAGATCATCGAGAGGTCGTCACGGTTCCGGATGGGGTGCTTGGACGCCATCTCGATCTTGCCGCCGAGGTGCATCAGGAACGTACGGTCCGAGACCTTGCCGAGGACGACGCCCTCGATGTCCCGCAGCCGCTCGACGATCTCGTCGGCGTGCGCGGTGGACGTCGCGGCGACGGTGACGTCGATCCGGAGCTTCTCGTGGCCCGACGCGGTGACGTCGAGGCCGGTGACGGAACCTCCGTGGGACTCGACCGCCGCGGTGAGCTGCGAGACCGCGGTGCCGCTCGCGGGCACCTCCAGCCGGACCGTCATCGAGTACGAGACGCTGGGCGCCGTTGCCATGGCCGGGTTCCTCTGCTTTCCCTAGCTTCGTTGCTACGCCGCCCCGGCTGGTTGCCTGGCGGCGCCCTCCGATGGTCGCACCTACCTGCCGGTAGCAGGTAATGCGGTCATTTTGTTTTCGGAAAGTAGTTTCCACCATACGAGAGTCACGCGAACAACAGAAGAGGCCCCGGTCATCGGAAGACGACCGGGGCCTCAACTTCGTATGTACGTCTAAGTGACACCGACCCGCCATGCTCGCCTCGCGGCAAGTGGTCCCTCTGAGGGACGAAGGTTGGGCCCGGGGGCTTGGATCGAGCCGGTGTCACGACCAGGCTAACAAACCCTCCCCGAAGGTGATTCCCCCGGCGCGTGTTGACCTGAAATCGCCACCGCGCGCCAGGGTCGTCCCTCCCGCCTCAGTCCCGCAGGAGGTCCGGCACCCCCGCCGCGTCCGGCAGGTCCCGCTCCCCCGCGAGCACGGTCAGCGCCTGCGTCGAACGGGTGAGGGCCACGTACAGCACCCGCAGCCCGGCCGGGGACTCGTCGGCGATCTCGGCCGGGGAGACGACCAGGGTGGCGTCGTACTCCAGTCCCTTCGCCTCCAGCGAGCCGAGCGCCACCACCCGGTCGCCCAGGCCGTCGAGCCAGCGGGCGGCCTCCGCGCGCCGGTCCATGGCGACGACCACGCCGACCGTGCCCTCGACCCCGGCGAGCAGCCGCTCGGCCTCGGCCCGCACGGTCCCGGCCAGGTCGCCCCCGGCCACGGCGACGAACCGCGGCTCGACCCCGGTCGAGCGGACCGCCCTCGGGGACTCCTTGCCGGGCATGGCGAGGGCCAGGACCTTGGCCGCCAGCTCGGCGATCTCGGCCGGGTTGCGGTAGTTCACGGTCAGCTCGAAGCGGCGGCGCGGCCGCGAGCCCAGCGCCTCGTCACGGGAGGCGGCGGCCTCGTCCGGGTCGGACCAGGAGGACTGGGCCGGGTCGCCGACGATCGTCCAGGTGGCGTGCCGGCCGCGCCGGCCGACCATCCGCCACTGCATGGGCGTCAGGTCCTGCGCCTCGTCGACGATCACGTGGGCGTACTCGGTGCGCTCGGCCGCGAGCCGCTCGGCCCGCTCCCGCTGGGTCTCCTCGCGGACCGGCATCAGCTCCTCCAGGCCGGTCAGCTGGTCCAGCGGGTCGTACTCCCGCTTCCGCTTCGGCCGGGCGGGGGCGCCGAGCAGGGTGTGCAGCTCGTCGAGGAGGGCGACGTCGTGGACGGAGAGGCCCGGGCGGCGCAGCGAGCGGGCGACCCGGCGGACCTCGCCGGGGTTGAGGATCCGGCGGGCCCAGCGGCCGAGCCGCTTCTCGTCGCCCATGGCGTCCAGGACCCGGCGCGGGGCCAGCTCCGGCCACCAGGCGTCGAGGAAGCCGAGGAAGGAGTCCTCGGTGGACACGTCCTCGTCGAAGGAGGAGCGCAGCTCGGCGGCGAGCTCCGGGTCGCTGTGCCGGCCCGCGGCGCCCGACCGGGCGTAGAGGGCGTCGAGGAGCAGTCGGCGGGCGCGGGGCCGCAGCAGGTTGACGGGGGCGGTGCCGGACAGCACGTTCTGCCGGATCCGCCGCAGCTCGTTCTCCTCCAGCTCCAGGCGGCGGCCGAAGGCGACGACCCGGAGCAGCCGCGGGGTGTCGGGCTGGTCGAGGGCGCCCCGGGCGGCCTTGCGGAGCACGGCGAGCATGCGGGAGGAGCCCTTGATCCGGGAGACGGCGGGCTCGTCGTAGGTGTCGGCCACGCCCCCGGCGGCGTCCTCGGCGAGGTCGCCGAGCGCCCGGATGGCGACCTGCCCCTCCTCGCCGAGGGACGGCAGCACGCCCTCGGTGTACGAGACGAGCAGCGGGGTCGGCGAGACGATGAGGATGCCGCCGGCGTACCGCCTGCGGTCCTGGTAGAGCAGGTAGGCGGCCCGGTGCAGCGCCACGGCGGTCTTGCCCGTGCCCGGCCCGCCCTCGACGTAGGTGACCGAGGCGGCGGGGGCGCGGATGACGAGGTCCTGCTCGGCCTGGATGGACGAGACGATGTCGCGCATCGAGTGACCGCGGGCCTGCCCGAGGGCGGCCATCAGGGCGCCGTCGCCGATGACGGGCAGCTCGGCGCCGTCCAGGGCGGCCTTCAGCTCGGGGCGCATCAGGTCGTCCTCGACGCCGAGGACGCGCCGGCCCTTGGAGCGGATGACGCGGCGGCGCACGACCCGGCCGGGTTCGACGGGGGTGGAGCGGTAGAAGGGCGCGGCGGCCGGCGCGCGCCAGTCGATGACGAGCGGGGAGTAGTCGGCGTCCAGGACGCCGATGCGGCCGATGTGCAGGGTCTCGCCGATGTCGGCGGTGTTGTCGGCCCGGACGGCGTCGTCGGCGGGCTCCACGGACGTGTAGGCGCCGTCGGGGCCCCTGACCCCGTCCTTGCCCTCCAGGAGGTCGATCCGCCCGAACAGGAAGTCCTCGAACTCGTTGTTGAGCCGGTTGAGGTGGACTCCGGCGCGGAAGACCTGGGCGTCGCGCTCGGCGAGGGCGCCGGGCGTGCCGACGTGCCCCTTCTGGGCGGCGTCGTTCATCAGGAACTCCGCCTCGTGGATCTTCTCCTCCAGGCGGCGGTAGACCTGGTCCAGATGTTCCTGCTCGATGCCGATCTCACGGTCTCTGACCGTGTCGACGGCTTCCTGCGCGGCCACTAAGGCCCCCTTCTGACGTGCACTGGGCAGCCGTCAAAGGTACGCCACCGGTGGCTGCCGTGTCAGGCGAGGGGCGGCGCCTGATCGTGCAGGATCCGCTGGAAGAGGTGGTGGTCGCGCCACTCCCCCGCGATGTGGAGGTAGCGCGGGGCCGTCCCGATCCGCTCGAAGCCGCATTTGGCGAGCACGCGTTGGGAGGTGCGGTTGTCGAGGAGGGTGCACGCCTCGATCCGGTGGAGCCCGAGCGTGTCGCGGGAGGCCCGGATCACCTCCTCGGTGAGGGCGGTGGCGAGGCCCCGTCCGCCGTATTCGGGATCCACCCAGTAACCGAGGCTGGCGCTGCGGAACGGCCCGAGCACGATGCCCGAGAGGATCGCGGCCCCGACGATCCGCTCCCCGTCGACGGCGAACCACCGCCGGCCGCCGTCCGCCAGCCGCTCCGCCTGCGCCTCGGCCGTGTAGTACCGCTCGGCCCGGTCCGGTTCCCAGGGGCGCATGTACGCCCGGTTCCGCGCCAGTGCCTGCGCGAGCGCCCCCGCGTCCGTGTCGCGCGCCTCCCTGATGCCCACCCCGTCGTCCATGGTCCGTACGGTACCCGCCGGTTCACGGGGTCCGGGGTTCGTCGGCGAGCGGGTCCAGGGAGAGGCGGTAGCCGCGCTTGACGACCGTCTGGATGAGCTTGGGGGCGCCGAGCGAGGCCCGCAGCCGGGCCATCGCCGTCTCCACCGCGTGCTCGTCCCGCCCGGCCCCGGGCAGCGCCCGCAGCAGGTCGGCCCGCGAGACCACCCACCCCGGCTTCCGGGCCAGGAGGCCGAGGAGGGCCATGCCGGCCGGCGGCACGGGCCGCAGCTCGCCGTCGACGAGCACCGCGTGTCCGCGGATCTCGACGCGGTGGCCGGCGACGGGCAGGGCCAGGGACCGGGCGGGGAGTTCGGTGCACAGCAGCTGCACGAGCGGCCCGAGCCGGAACCGTTCGGGCTGGTGGGTCGGGATGCCCTCGGCCTGGAGCGGCAGTGCCGTCACGGGCCCCACGCACACCGCGAGCACCTCGTGCCGGAGCGCCTCGACGACCCGGTCCCGCACCCCCCGCTCGCCCGCGCGGGCGAAGAGCGAGGCCGCCGCCGGCGCGCTGGTGAAGGCGACGGCGTCGACGGCGCCGGACAGGATCGCGTCGACCAGCCGGTCGAGCGGCCCCAGGTCCTCGGGCGGCATCCATCGGTAGACGGGCACGCCCAGCACCGTCGCCCCCGCGGCGGTGAGCGCCTCGACGAAGCCGGGGAGCGGTTCGCCGTGGAGCTGGAGGGCGATCCGCCGCCCGTCGACGCCCTCGGCGAGGAGCCGGTCGAGGACCTCGGCCATGGACTCGGAGGACGGCGACCAGGACTCGGTGAGCCCGGCCGCCCGGACGGCGCCCTTGACCTTGGGCCCGCGGGCGAGGAGTTCGACCCCGCGGAGCGCGTCCAGGAGCTCGGGGCCGTGCCCCCAGCCCTCGGCCGCCTCGATCCAGCCGCGGAAGCCGATCGCGGTGGTGGCGACGACGACGTCCGGCGTGCTGCCGATGATCTCCTTGGTGGCGGCCAGGAGTTCGGTGTCGTCGGCGAGGGGGACGATCCGCAGCGCGGGGCCGTGCACGACGGCCGCGCCGCGCCGGCGCAGCAGGGCGATGAGTTCGTCCGCGCGCCGGGCCGCGGTGACGCCGACGGTGAAGCCGGCCAGGGGTCCGTGTTCGTGCTGGTCCATGGTCATCGAGGGTGGCGCGGACGCGTGACGGTCGGGGTTCACGCGTATTTCCTGGCCGTTACGGTACGCGCCCGGCACGCCCGCTCACACCTTCGCGTATCCGGGCCGGTTCTCCGGCTCCTCGGCGGTCTCGGCCGTGTCGGGGACGACGGGCGGCCGGCGAAGGTATACCGCCCAGGTGACGGCCATGCAGGCGGCGTAGAAGACGAGGAAGGCGACGAAGGCGCCGGTGCCGCTGCCGACGGTCTGGAAGGACTGCCGGAAGGCGAGGTTGATGCCGAGGCCGCCGAGGCCGCCGACGGCCCCGATGAGGCCCATGGAGGCCCCGGAGAGCCGCCGCCCGTACGCCTCGGCGGGCTCGCCGGCCAGGCCCTTGCCGTAGCCCTGGGCGAGGAAGATCGCCGGGATCATCTTGAAGGTGGAGCCGTTGCCCAGGCCGCTGAGGACGAAGAGGGCGATGAAGCCGACGAGGAAGACGGTGAGGGACTCGATGACCGAGGCCCAGATGACGACGCCGGTGGCCGCGGACATGGCGGCGAAGGTCGCGAGGGTGATGTGGGCGCCGCCGTGCTTGTCGGCGAGGGAGCCGCCGAAGGGCCGGATGAGGGAGCCGAGGAGGGGGCCGATGAAGGTGAGCGAGGCGGCCTGGAGCGGGGTGCGGCCGAACTGCGTCTGGAGGACCAGGCCGAAGGCGAAGCTGTAGCCGATGAAGGAGCCGAAGGTGCCGATGTACAGGAAGGCCATGATCCAGGTGTGGCGGGCCCGGACGGCTTCGCGGAAGGCGCCGGTGTCGTTCCTGACGGGCGTGAGGTTGTCCATGAAGAGCGCCGAGCAGACGGCGGCGAGGACGATCAGCGGCAGGTAGACGCCGAGGACGATCCTCGGGTGCATCGCGCCGGCGGTGCCGATGACGAGGAGGCCGACGAGCTGGACGACGGGGACGCCGATGTTGCCGCCGCCGGCGTTGAGGCCGAGCGCCCAGCCCTTCTTCCGGAGCGGGAAGAAGGCGTTGATGTTGGTCATGGAGGAGGCGAAGTTGCCGCCGCCGACACCGGTGAGGGCGGCCACCAGGACGAAGGTCGAGTAGGACGTGCCGGGTTCCATCACCGCGTAGGCGACGCCGGTCGGCAGGAGCAGCAGCAGGGCGCTGAAGACCGTCCAGTTGCGCCCGCCGAAGCGGGCGACGACGAAGGTGTACGGGATGCGGATCAGCGCGCCGACGAAGGTCGCGGTCGCGATGAGGAAGAACTTGCCGGCGGGGTCGACGCCGTACTGGGGTCCCATGAAGAGGACCATCACGGACCACAGGCTCCAGATGGAGAAGCCGATGTGCTCGGAGAGGACGGAGAAGGCGAGGTTGCGCCGGGCGATCCGCTCGCCCTTCTCCCGCCAGAAGGTCTCGTCCTCCGGCTCCCAGACGTCGATCCAGCGCCCGCCCATCTCGCACCTCCACGGTGTCGGATCCGGTCTCGGATCCTGGTGCATCCGACGCTAGGGAGGGCGCGTTTCAGGACAGTGCCGTGAGGTGACGGCGGCGGAACCTTGCTCTCACCCGGACGCACCGGACCGTGTGAGCGGGACGGACGGCGGCACCCCCGGCTCGTCGTCCGGCAGCCAGGAGCCGGGCGGGCGGTCCAGCCAGCCCTCGCGCCCGCCGAGTTCGGCGGCGGCCGCGCGCAGGGCGTCGAGGCCGGGATGGCGCAGGCCCCTGCGCCACACCAGGCTGACGGGCGAGAGCGGGACGGGGTCGACCAGGGGCCGCAGGACGCAGCCGGGCATGGGCGGGAAGCCGACGACGGCGAGGACCGGGTGCCGGTGCTTGGCCATGATCCGCTGGAACTCCTCCTTGCCGACGGCGAGCGGCGCGGGCGGCGAGAGGTGGATGCCGCGGCCGGCGAAGAGCCGGACGGCGAGGTCGGTCCACTCCGGGGTGCGGTCGTTCCCCGCGCCCGCGTAGAGGCGTTCGCCGGCGAGCCGGCCGAGCGGCACCTCGGGCAGTCCGGCGAGCGGGTGGTCCTCGGGCAGGATCACCGCCATCGGCTCGTACCGCACGAGGAGCGCGTCGAGCCGGGCCCGCAGCGCGGGCGCGAGTCCGCCGTACCGCCCGAAGGAGACGTCGAGCCGGCCGGCCAGGATCTCCCGCGCGGCTCCGGTGAGCCCGGACTCGAAGCGGGCCATCAGCTCCTGCTCGGGGACGAGCTCGCGGGCGCGGCGCAGGACCCGGTCCTGGACGAGGCCGGGCGTGTTCAGGTCGACGAGGAGGGGCCGCAGCTCGGGGCGGAAGGCGTCGCGGAGCGCGTCGTGGGCGTCGAGGACCCGGCGGGCGTACGGCAGGAGCCGCTCGCCGTCCGGGGTGAGGGCGACCTGCCGGGTGGTCCGTACGAAGAGCTGGGCGCCGACCTCGCGCTCCAGCCGCCGGACGTCCCGGCTGAGCGCCTGCTGGGCGACGAAGAGCCGGCCGGCGGCGCGGGTGAAGTGGAGCTCCTCGGCGACGGCGGTGAAGGCGCGCAGCAGCCGGGGCTCGATGTCGTACGGAGTGGGCACCGCCGCATTCAACAACACGGGTGCGTGAATGGCGACCGCACAGGTGTTGGACGGCCCCGCCGCCCCGCCCCGAGCCTGGTGCCATGCCCCACCCGGACACCACCCAGCCCCCGCACCCCTCCCCCGCCTCCGCCCGGGCCCCCCGCCCCGCGCCGGACGTCTCCGCGCGCCCGCTCCCCCGCAATCCGTACCTGCGGCTCTTCGCCGTGCCCGGCACGCGCGCCTTCACCGCCGGGAACCTGATCGCGCGGCTGCCGGCGGGGATGTTCGGGGTCAGCGAGGTGATCATGATCTCGGCGGCGTACGACTCCTACGCCCTGGCGGGTTCGGTCACGGCGACCGGGCTGGTGGCGAGCGCGGTGACGGCGCCGTGGGTGGCCCGGCTGGTCGACCGGCACGGGCAGGCCCGGATCGCCGTCCCGGCCGCGGCCGTGGCCGCCCTGGGCCACCTGGCGCTGCTGCTCTGCGCGCACGTCCACGCGCCCGCGTGGACCCTGTTCTGCGCGATCGCCCCGGCCGCCACCACGCCGAACACGGGCGGCATGTCCCGGGCCCGGTGGGCGCACCTGCTGCGCGGCGACGCGGCCGCCCTGCACACGGCGAACGCCTTCGAGCAGGCCGCCGACGAGCTGTGCTTCATGCTCGGCCCGGTGCTGGCGGCGGTCCTCTGCTCGGCGCTCTTCCCGGAGGCGGGCGCGCTGGCCGCCACCGTCCTCTTCCTGACGGGCGTCCTGCTCTTCGCGGCCCAGCGCGCGACCGAGCCGCCGGTGGCCCCGCGCACCGCCGCGGGCTCGCCGCTGCGGGCGCCCGGGATGGTGCCGCTGCTCGCGGTCTTCCTGGCCACGGGCGCGATCTTCGGCTCGATGGAGGTGACCACCCTGGCGTTCGTGGACGGCCCGCTGGCGGGCCCGGTGCTGGCCCTCCAGGCGGCCGGCTCCTGCGCGGCCGGCCTCCTCTACGGCCGGGCCCGCCGCACGGCGGCCCTGCGCACCTGTCTGGCGGCGATGACGCTGCTCATGGCGGCCCCGCTGCTGGTGTCGGGGACGGGTTCGCTCCTCGCGCTGGCCGCCGGCCTCCTGGTGGCGGGCATGGCGACGGCCCCGACGATGGTCACGGGCATGGCCCTGGTCCAGCGGCTGACCCCGCCGTCCCAGCTGAACGAGGGCATGACCCTGGCCGTGACCGCCCTGCTGGGCGGCATCGCCGCCGGCTCCGCCACGGCCGGCTGGACGGCCGACCACGCCCCGTCGCCCGCCCTCGGCTTCGTCCTGCCGGTGACGGCGGCGGCCCTGGCCCTGGCCCTGTGCGCGGCGACCGGCGTCGGCCGCCGCGCTCGCGGGTGAGGGCTCCGGGGAATGACAGAGGCCCGGCGGTCGCTCGCGCGACCACCGGGCCTCTGCCCACATGGGATGAGTGGAGATGGCGGGAATCGAACCCGCGTCCAACGGTGCGGAACCAGGGCTTCTCCGTGTGCAGTCTGGTACGAGTTTCTCAGCCCTCCGGATCACCCAGACAAGTCCGGAACGGGCTCAGTCACTGTTTGATTTCCCTCTTCACCCCGTGACCGGGATCAAGGTTTAGTCCCCTTCATGATGCCAGGATCCGGGTCGGGAACAGCCCCGGGCTGACACTTCGCAAGTCGCTACTTAGGCAGCGAGGGCGAAGGAATCGCGCTTGGTGTTGGCGATTATAGGTTTCGGCGCGTGGTTTACGAGATCATTGCCGCTTCCTCGACACGCTTCCCCTGCTTCGACATCCGCTGTCGAAACCGATCATCCCCATGTTGATTTTTCAATCCGCGCACCCTCTGTGGGGTGCGTGGCCCATCGTACGTGACCCACGGCCACGGTTGCCAGCGGATTAACGCTCCTGGGAGCGTTGGCGTCGCTTCGCCGCCGCGACCGCCCGCGCCGTCTCGCGGGTGTCCTGCTTCTCCCGCAGGGTCTGCCGCTTGTCGAACTCCTTCTTGCCCTTGGCGAGCGCGATCTCGCACTTCACCCGGCCGCCCAGGAAGTACAGCGCCAGCGGCACGATCGTGTGACCGGTCTCGGACGCCTTCTGCTCCAGCTTGTCGATCTCCGCCCGGTGGAGCAGCAGCTTCCGCTTCCGCTTCGCCGAGTGGTTGGTCCAGCTGCCCTGCATGTACTCGGGGACGTGGATGTTGTACAGCCACGCCTCGTTCCCCTCGATCTGGACGAAGCCGTCCACGAGCGAGGCCCGCCCCATCCGGAGCGACTTCACCTCCGTGCCCATGAGCGCCACGCCCGCCTCGTACGTGTCGAGGATGAGGTAGTCGTGGCGCGCCTTCTTGTTCTGCGCGATGAGCTTGCGCTCCGGCCCCTTGTCCTGGGCCTTCTTGGCAGGCTTTCCCTGCACGTTGACGAGTCCCTTAGCCATAGTGCGGTCATTTTCGCACTACGAGCCCCCTCCGAGGCCACTCAATACCGTGCGGGCCCGCTCCTCCGCCCCCTCGGCGGCCGGCAGGTCGGGGGCGATGCCGCGCCCGTCGACCTCGTGCCCGGCGGGGGTGCGGTAGTGCCCGACGGTCAGTTCGGCGACCGAACCGTCCGGGAGGGTGCTCGGCATCTGCACCGAGCCCTTGCCGAAGGTCCGGGAACCGACGGTGACCGCCCGGCCCCGGTCCTGGAGCGCGCCGGTGAGCAGCTCGGCCGCGCTCATGGTGCCGGCGTCGACCAGGGCGACCAGCGGCCGGCCGGTGTCTCCGCCCCGCTCCGCGTACAGGGCCCGCTGCTCGCCCTCGACGTCGTAGGTGGCGACCAGGCCGCCGTCGAGGAAGGCGGAGGCGGCGGAGGCCGCCTCGTCGACCAGGCCGCCGGAGTTGCCCCGCAGGTCGAGCAGGACGCCCGCGCCGGCCGGGGCGGTGCGGACCGCCTCCCGGACCCGGGCGCCGACGCCGCGGGTGAAGGCGGCGATCCTGATGACGACGGTCCGCTCGTCGGGGCGGCTGACGGTGACGGGGTCGGTCGCGAGCCGTTCCCGGCGCAGGGTCTGGGTCCAGGTCATGCCGCCCCGCCGGACCCGGAGGGAGACGGTGGAGCCGGGGACCCCGTCGCCGCGCAGGAGGGAGACGGCCTCGGAGACGGACCGGGCGTCGGTGGCCCGCCCGTCGACCGCGAGCAGCCGGTCCCCGACGCGCACCCCGGCCCGCTCGGCCGGACCGCCGGACCGCACCCGGGTGACCTCGACGCCGCCCTCCGGGGACGCGGCGGCCGCGGAGAGGCCGACGCCGGTGTAGGCGCCGTCGAGGGACCGCTCGAACTCGGCGTACTCCCGCCGGTCGTAGACCGCGCCCCAGCGGTCGCCGCTGCGGCTCACGAACTCCTCGGCGGCCTGCTTGCCCGACTTGCCGTCGGCGACGGCATCGGCGGCGACGCGGTGCAGGGCCGCCCGGTCGAAGACCGCCCGGTCCCCGGCGCCGGTACGGGGCTCCCGCCCGGCACCGTCCTCCCGGGGCAGCGCGCCGGTCGCGGCGCCGGTGGCCAGGACCCCGGCGAAGACCAACGTGAGAACGGCCCCGCGGACGACGCCGCGGGGCCGGAGACAGAGAGGCGCGGAGCCGGCCGGCATGGCGCCCACTCTAGGACAAGGCGGCGGCGCCACCGAGGCTTTGGCCCCAGGACGCCGCCCGCCGTCGGAGGTCTCTTCTCACACCTTCAGGTACTTGCGCAGCGCGATGAACGCGGCCACGGACGGCATCATCAGGCCGATGACGATCACCAGCGGCAGCTGGGCGAGGACCACGTCCCAGCCGATGAAGTTCACCAGCGGCATCTGCTCGGCGAGGTTGAGGCCGTGGTCGACGAGGAAGTACCGGCCGGCCACGAGCAGCACACAGGCGAAGGCGCCGCCGATGAGGCCCGAGAAGGCGGCCTCCATGATGAACGGCATCTGGATGTAGAAGCTGGAGGCGCCGACCAGCCGCATGATGCCGGTCTCGCGGCGGCGGCTGAAGGCCGAGACGCGGACCGTGTTGATGATCAGCATCAGCGCGATCACCAGCATCAGCAGCATCAGCGCGACGGCCGCGTAGTTGACGCTGCGCATCATGTTGAACAGCGTCTCCAGGATGGAGCGCTGGTCCTGGACGGACTCGACGCCGTCCCGGCCCGCGAAGGCGGTGGCGACCACCTTGTACTTCTCCGGGTCCTTCAGCTTCACCCGGAGCGACTCCTGCATCTGGTCCGGGGTGATGACGGAGGCGATGGCGGTGTCGCCGTACTGCTCCTTGTAGTGCGCGAAGGCCTCCTCGGCCTTCTCGTGGATGACGTTCTCCACGATGTCCATCTTCTTCAGATCGGCCTGGATCTGCTCGCGCTGCTGCTTGGTGACGGCACCCTTGGCGCACTTGGGCGAGGTCGAGGCGTCCGTCTTGTTGCAGAGGAAGATGGAGACGTTGACCTTGTCGTACCAGTAGTCCTTCATCGTGGAGACCTGCTCGCGCATGAGCAGGGCACCGCCGAAGAGGGCCAGCGACAGGGCCACGGAGACGATGACCGCGAAGGTCATCGTCAGGTTACGCCGGAGACCGACGCCGATCTCGGAGAGCACGAACTGAGCGCGCATGGTGTTCTGGTTCCCCCGCCGTCAGTGCTGGTAGCCGTAGACGCCGCGCGCCTGGTCGCGGACGAGGCGGCCCTTCTCCAGCTCGATGACGCGCTTGCGCATCTGGTCGACGATGTTCTGGTCGTGGGTCGCCATGACGACGGTGGTCCCTGTCCTGTTGATGCGGTCGAGCAGCTTCATGATGCCGACGGAGGTCTGCGGGTCGAGGTTGCCGGTGGGCTCGTCGGCGATCAGCAGCATCGGACGGTTGACGAACGCGCGGGCGATCGCCACGCGCTGCTGTTCACCACCGGACAGCTCGCCCGGCATACGGTCCTCCTTGCCGCCGAGGCCGACCAGGTCGAGCACCTGCGGCACGGCCTTGCGGATCTCGCCGCGCGGCTTGCCGATGACCTCCTGGGCGAAGGCGACGTTCTGCGCGACCGTCTTGTTCGGCAGCAGGCGGAAGTCCTGGAAGACGGTGCCGAGCTGGCGCCGCATGTGCGGCACCTTCCAGTTGGACAGCCGGGCGAGGTCCTTGCCGAGGACGTGCACCTGCCCTTGGCTGGCGCGCTCCTCCCGCAGGATCAGCCGGAGGAAAGTCGACTTTCCGGAGCCGGAGGAACCGACGAGGAAGATGAACTCCCCCTTCTCGATCTCCAGGGATACATCCCGGAGCGCGGGGCGGTTCTGCTTCG
Source organism: Streptomyces hydrogenans (assembly GCF_014656075.1). Lineage (GTDB taxonomy): Bacteria > Actinomycetota > Actinomycetes > Streptomycetales > Streptomycetaceae > Streptomyces > Streptomyces hydrogenans. The sequence continues at coordinate 7,479 of NZ_BNBS01000009.1, read as the reverse complement.
GATAGGACTTGGAGACGTTGTCGAATCGGATCACGAATGCACCACGGTCGGCCGGGAGTAGGTGTGCGTGACCTTACGCGAACCGGGAAGCCCCGCGCAGTCGCGGTCCGGGCTTGCGTGCTTTATCCTTTTTGGCCCTCGGGGGCGGTCCGGAGCCGTTCGCGGCCGGGGCGCGCCGGAACCTCACGGAGCTGGCACAGTGGTAGGGGGAACGTCCGGATCGTGCCGGGCGTTGTCCTGGTGTGAGCCCCGTGCGGGAGGAGGAGAGCGTATGACCTACGACCGACTGGTGTGCGCCAGCTGCGCGGCCCCGGTCGCCGAGGGTCGCTGTCCCGTCTGCCGGGCCAGCCGACAGCGCCTGGAGCCGCAGGGACTGTCCCCCGCGATGGTACTGACGCTGGTGATCGCCCTGGTGGCGACGCTGGCACTGCTGGCGGCGGTCCGCACGGTCTGATCCGTACACGAGCCGGAGACGCGGCACGACGAAGGGCCGGGGAGGAAAGCCTCCCCGGCCCTTCTGCGTCCTACCGGGCGCTTACCGCGTTCAGGCGGCGGCGCCGCGTCCGGCCACGAGGCGCGGCAGGAAGCGGAAGCCGATGCCGCCGGCGATCATGGTGGCGGCACCGATGATCAGGAACGAGGTCTCGGCCGCACCGGTCTCGGCGAGCTCCTCCTTGGCCTCGCCCTGCTGGACCGGCTGGGAGCCGGCCTGCTGGGTGTCGGTGTTGTTGTTGGAGCCGGTCGAGCCGTTGGAGCCGGTCGAGCCGGTCTCCACGCACTCGACGCCGTCGAGGTCGACGGTGCAGTTGCCGGCACCGCCGTCGGCGGAGGAACCGCCGTCGGTCGAGCCACCGGTCGTGGTGGTGGAACCGGAGTCGTTGCCACCGTTCCCGTTGCCGTTCGACCCGTTGCCGTTGCCGTTCGAGCCGTTGCCACCGTTGCCGTTGCCGCCGTTGCCGTTGCCGCCGTTACCGGCGTCGGCACCACCGTCGGCCGCGCCACCGTCAGCGCCACCATCGGCCGCACCGCCGTCAGCCGCGCCACCGTCGGCACCGCCGTCAGCCGCACCACCGTCAGCGCCACCATCGGCCGCGCCACCGTCA
>NZ_BNBS01000009.1:0-6285 GCF_014656075.1 Streptomyces hydrogenans | reverse complement strand
CCTGCTTCGGCACCGCCGTCAGCCGCACCACCGTCAGCGCCACCATCGGCCGCGCCACCGTCAGCGCCGCCGTCGGCCGCGCCGCCGTCCTCGCCGCAGCCGAGCGGGTCGACCTCGCACGGCGGGTCGTCGTTCTCGTTCTGGATGGTGACGTTCACCAGGGCGTCGTCGTGGCCACCGACGGCCTGGGCGGCACCGGCCGCGGTCAGGGACGCACCGGCGATGATCACGGCACCGGCCGCGACTCGCGCCAGGCGGACTCGCGTCTTGTTGGTCATCTGGTTGCTACCCCCAGTAGCTTCATCTCGTCATGGGGCAGCGCCAGGGGCCCCGGGCACGGGAAGCGTCATGGTTACTGGACCTGCCCCCGTTCACACGCGCCCCAGATATGCGCATGCCATCCAGCCACCCTTCCGAGTTTCCGATGAAGCGTCAAGGCCGTTGCGCGTGCGATGCCCGAAAGATCACCAGTTGGCCCACATGTGACGATGCAACTGTGACGTAAACCCGGAACTACGGGCCCTGACACGGCAGTTCCCTTGTCGACAAAGCACCCCGGTCGCCCGGGAACCGCTTGCACCGGCGAACGCGTCGGGCCCCGCACCACGAGGTGCGGGGCCCGAAAGAGCGCTGCCGGACGATTACTTCGTCTGCTCCTGCTGCTTGCGCCAGCGGATGCCGGCCTCCAGGAAGCCGTCGATCTCGCCGTCCAGGACGGACTGCGGGTTGCCGACCTCGAACTCCGTCCGGAGGTCCTTGACCATCTGGTACGGGTGGAGGACGTAGGAGCGCATCTGGTTGCCCCAGGAGCTGCCGCTGTCCTTGAGGGCGTCCATCTTGGCCCGCTCCTCCTGCCGCTGACGCTCCAGGAGCTTGGCCTGGAGGACGTTCATGGCGCTCGCCTTGTTCTGGATCTGCGAGCGCTCGTTCTGGCAGGAGACCACGATGCCGGTCGGGAGGTGCGTGATGCGCACGGCCGAGTCGGTGGTGTTGACGCCCTGGCCGCCGGGGCCGGAGGCGCGGTAGACGTCGACGCGGAGGTCGGACTCCTCGATCTCCACGTGGTCCGAGGACTCGACGACGGGGAGGATCTCGACGCCCGCGAAGGAGGTCTGGCGGCGGCCCTGGTTGTCGAAGGGCGAGATGCGCACCAGGCGGTGGGTGCCCTGCTCGACGGAGAGGGTGCCGTAGGCGTACGGGGCCTTGACGACGAAGGTGGTCGACTTGATGCCGGCCTCCTCCGCGTACGAGGTCTCGTAGATCTCCGTGGAGTAGCCGTGGCGCTCGGCCCAGCGCAGGTACATGCGCTGGAGGCGCTCGGCGAAGTCGGAGGCGTCGACGCCTCCGGCCTCGGCGCGGATGTTGACCAGCGCCTCGCGCTCGTCGTACTCGCCGGAGAGGAGGGTGCGGACCTCCATCTCGTCGAGCGCCTTGCGCACGGCGGTCAGCTCGGTCTCCGCCTCGGCGCGGGTGTCCGCGTCGTCCATCTCCTCGGCGAGGTCGAAGAGCACCCCGAGGTCGTCGATGCGACCGCGCAGCGCCTCGGCCTTGCGGACCTCGGCCTGGAGGTGGGAAAGCTTGCTGGTGATCTTCTGCGCCGCCTCCGGGTCGTCCCAGAGGGACGGGGCCGCGGCCTGCTCTTCGAGCACGGCGATGTCTGCCCTCAGCTTGTCGAGGTCCAGGACGGCCTCGATCGACCCCATGGTCGAGGAGAGGGACTTCAGCTCTTCGGATACATCGACGACTGCCACGCGTCCAGCGTAACGGCTCCGGGCCGGGAGCCGAACCTACGGCCGCCCGGCCTGTGGAAGACCGGGTCCCGCGGCCGCCCCGCCCCGGGGACGGCCGGGCCCTACGGCTGCGCCGGCGCCGAGGAGGGGCGGGAGTCCTGGGGCGTCGTCCCGCCGTCGCCGGCGACGGCCAGATAGCCGCCGACGCCCAGAACGCCCGCCGCCTCGGCGGCGGCGCTGCCGAGGACGATCCGGCGCTTGCGGACCGCCCCGGCCTTGTTCCGGGCCGAGCCGGGGCGCCGGGCCCCGGCCGGGCGCGGGGCCCGGGCGGTGCCGTGCGGCCCGCCGGGCAGCTCGTCCGGGCCGGGCACCCGCATGGAGGTGTGGGTGTCGCGGTGGGAGTCCGCGAAGGCGCCAGGCACCAGCGGCACGAGGGCCCGGCGGCGGGCGGTCTCGCCGGCCGCGCCGGTCGGGGTGGCGTGGGCCGGGTCCTCGTACGGCTCCGGGGACGCGGCGGGCTCGGCGTCCGGCTCGTCCACGTCCAGCGGCGGGATGCCCTTGAGCAGCGGCAGGACGTCGGCGAGGCGGGCGGCCAGCTCGGAGGCGCGCAGCCGGGAGGCGGGCGCCTTGGCGAGGCACTGGACGAGCAGCTGCCACAGCTCCTCGGGGATGCCGGGGAGCGGGACGACCGTCTCGGTGACGTGGCGGCGCAGGACGGCGCCGGGGTGGCCGCCGCCGAACGGCGTGAAGCCGGCGAGCAGCTCGTACAGGACGGTGGCGAGGGCGTAGATGTCGACGGCGGCGCGGGGCGGCAGGCCCTCGACGATCTCGGGGGCGAGGTAGTCGGGGGTGCCGATGATCCGGGTGGCCTTGGTGCGGCCGGGGGTGTCGATGAGCTTGGCGACGCCGAAGTCGGTGAGGAGCGCGGGGTGGGCGCCGCCGGGGCCGAGGGGGCCCTCCATGTCGAGGAGGATGTTCTCCGGCTTCACGTCCCGGTGCACGACGCCCGCCGCGTGGGCGGCGGCCAGGCCCTCGGCGACGTCGCGGATGATCGCGACGGCGGCCTCGGGGGCGAGCCGGCGCTCGCGGTCGAGGCGGGTGCGCAGGTCGGTGCCGCGGACCAGGTCCATCACCAGGGCGAGGTCGTTGCCGTCGACGACGAGGTCGCGGACCTTGACAACGCGCGGGTGGTCGAGCCCGAGCAGGGCCGTGCGCTCCCGCACGAAGCGGCCGACGAGTTCCTGGTCGGAGGCCAGGTCCTCGCGCAGCAGTTTGACGGCGACGGGCCCTTCGGGTCCCTCGCCGAGCCACACCGTTCCGGCGCTGCCCCGCCCGAGGATCTGGTGGGCGGTGTAGCGGCTGCCGATGTTCCGTGCCAAGACTGCTCCCTCAGCGGCTGCGGTTCGCGTCAAAGTTACGCGTCCCCGGCCGCCGGACGTCACTTCCGGAGCGAAATCACCCCTCGGAAGTCGATAAATCGGCAGTACGACCGCCGGAACGCGGTCGCACTGCCCTCGGGGCGGCCGCGGCTACTGGCCGGTACCGCCGGATCCGGTGGCCTCGCCGATGCTGGAGATCCAGTCGGTGACGGTGGAGATGCCGTCGCCGATGGCCTCCCAGTAGCCCTTGCCCTGGGCGATCCAGTCCTGGAGCGGGGTGAGCTCCCAGACCAGCCAGCCGGCCACCACGAAGAGGACGATCATGACCAGGCAGCCCTTGAGGCAGCCGAGGCCGGGGATCCGCACCGGGTTGGCGCTGCGCCGACGGGGCTCGCGCGGGGCGGGCGGCTGGGGCTGCGGCTGCTGCGGCGGCGCGTACTGCTGCTGCGGGGGCTGCGGGGGCGCGTACTGCTGCTGCGGGGGCTGCTGCTGGTACGGCTGCGGGGCGGGCCGCTGGGGCGCCGGGCGCTGCTGCTGCTGGTACGGCGGCGGCTGCTGCTGGTAGGGCGGCGGCTGCTGCTGGTACTGCTGCGGCGGGGGGCCCTGCTGGTACGGCGGCTGCTGCGGGCGGCGCGCGGGGCGGCGGCGCAGCGGGTCCTCGGTGGGGTCCAGGTACTGCACCTGGGTCTGCTCGTTGCGGTCCCGGGCCGCGCGCAGCTGGGTCTGCCAGGGGTGCGGGTCCTCGGCCGGCGGGTTCGGCGGCATGGCGGGCATGACGGCGGTCGGGTCGGCCGCTCCGCCGGGGCCGCCCGTCGGCAGCACCGTGGTGGGGTCGGCGGAGCCGGCCGGACCACCGGTGGGCAGCACGCTGGTGGCGGCGGCCGGGTCGACGGCCGCGGCGGCGCCGGCGACGGCGGGCAGCACCTGCGTGGGGTCCGCGGCACCGGGCGTCCCGGGGACCTGCGCCGGGTCGGGGTCCGGCGCGAGGAGGGCGCCGACGCCCTCGGCGGCCTCGATCTGGGCGGGCGAGGAGTGGACGCCGATGCCGGCGGCGACCGTGCGCAGGCCGCGCGCCAGGTTGACCGCGCTGGGGCGCAGGTCCGGGTTCTTGCTGAGGCAGCGCTCGATGACCGTCCACAGCGGCGCGGGCACCGTGGAGGGGCGGCGGGGCTCCTCGCTGAGGTGCATGTGGAGGACTTCGAGGGCGGAGCCGCCGGCGAACGGCGGACGGCCGGTGACCAGCTCGTACAGGAGGATGCCGGCGCCGTAGATGTCGACGGCGGAGGTCTGCGGGCGGCCCTCGGCGGACTCCGGCGCCACGTACGCGGGCGTGCCGACGAACTCGTGGGTGCGGGTGAGGCCCGGGGAGTCGGCGAGGCGGGCGATGCCGAAGTCGGTCAGCATCGGGTGCATGGCGCCGTCCCGCTCGGCCAGCAGCACGTTGGCCGGCTTGAGGTCGCGGTGGACCACCCCGTCGGCGTGGCTGGCGGCGAGCGCGTCGGCGATCTGCGCGGTGAGCAGGGCGGCCGCGACCGGGGTCAGCGGGCCGCTCTCGCGGAGGTAGCGGTGCAGGTCGGGGCCCTCGACGAGGTCCATGACCAGGGCCAGGACGTCGCCCTCGACGACCAGGTCGCGGGTGCGCACGATGTTCGGATGGGTGAGCCGGAGGAGCACGGACCGCTCGCGCAGGAAGCGCATCACGATGTCCGCGTCGTTGGCCAGCTCCTCCTTGAGGACCTTGATCGCCACGGTCTCGCCGGGCTGGCCGGCCACGGCCGCCTCGGCGCCCGCCGCCTCACGCTGGCGGGCTCGCCAGACGGTGCCCGTGGCGCCGCGGCCGAGCGGCTCCTCGAGCAGGTACTTGCTGCCGATTGGCCGCACGTCACGCGCTCCCTGCTGATCGTGGTCCTGGGTGGCCGGCGCCGCTCGGCGTGCCGAGCCGGGCCCCGGAGGTCCTCTTGTTCTCTGTTGTGACCCGTCCGGGTGTCCGACCCACTCTAGTGCCGCCGAACGGGTCACAGCCCGGTCGTCCACAGGCGGATTCCCGCTGACGCGTTCGAACCGCCGGACCACCGGAGAGCCCTCGGGACCCGCGGGCGACCGCGGCCGGAATGCCACCCCGACTCCGTCCCAACTTGTCCGGAAGAAGACGCTCCCCCGGGCGGGATGGTTGCCACACCGGCCCCGCGCCCGGAGTCGACCTGGCGTTTTCGCGTCACCCCCGGGGGCCGCGGACGACCGTTCAAGATCACTTCTGGGTGACCCGGCGGCGGGTTGTCGGCGGCAGGTGCGAGGATGCCTCCAGCACGTCGCATCGGTGGGGTCGGGAGCCCCCGCGCCGTGCCGACCTGTACCGGGCGACGCGTCCGTGCCGGGTGGGGGGTGACACGGGGCGGTCCCCTGCCGGGCATGTCGCGCAGAAGGGACCGCTGACGGCGATGCAGATCCGGCTGACCGTCCTCGCGCCGCACGCCGGCCACGGCGCCGGGCGCGCCTGCGACGTGCTCGTCACGGCCCCCGCGGGCACGGCGCTGTCCGCCGTGGCCTCGAACCTCGCCGCCGCCGTCACCGGCCCCGACACCGCCGGCACCGGCACGCCCGTGCTGTACGCGGGCGCGGAGCGGCTGGACGCCCGCCGCTGCGTCCTGGGCGAACCGCCGCTCGTGGACGGCGCGGTGCTCGCGCTCCAGACCCCGGACCCGGACGACCGGACGGGCCTGGCCGCCACGGCCTCCTCCGCCGCCCGGCTGCACGTGGTCGCCGGCCCCGACGCGGGCGGGGTGCACCTGCTGCACGACGGGGCGATCAGGATCGGCCGCTCCGTCGAGGCGGACGTGCCGCTGGACGACCCGGACGTCTCCCGCGCCCACTGCACGGTGACCGTCGCCCGGGACGGCCGGGTCACCGTCGCCGACCTCGGCTCCACCAACGGCACGACCCTCGACGGCGCCCCCGTCGGCGACCGCCCCGTCCGGCTGCGCCCCGGCGCGCTCCTGCGCCTCGGCGAGTCCACCCTCCGCCTCACGGTCCCCGAGGACGCCCCGGCGGACGACGACGCCCTGCCCACCGCCCCCGACGGCGAGGGCCACCGCCGGGTCCCCCCGCCGCCCGCCGAGGACGGCGGCCCGCGGGCCGCGCGCGAGGGCGCCACGGACGCGTGGACGGCACCGGACGGC
>NZ_BNBS01000008.1 GCF_014656075.1 Streptomyces hydrogenans | reverse complement strand
CGAAGGAGAGCAGCAGCAGGGCGTCGTACGGGGCGGGATCGTGCTGATCGGACATGGCACCGATCCTGCCATTCGGCGCCGGCCGGCCGGGGCGCGGCCCGTCCGGAATTCGGGGGTGACCGGATGGCTTCGAACCCTTAGGCTTTAGCTGTTAATTACACGTGTTGACCGCCGCGGGCGGCCGGCACCCGCGTCGCAGAGCCGGAGAACCCCTTGCCCAGTCCCTACCGCGCGATCTTCTCGGCGCCCGGTACCGCCTCGTTCTCCGTCGCAGGTTTCCTGGGCCGGATGCCCCTGTCCATGATGGGCATCGGCATCGTCACGATGATCTCCCAGGTCACCGGCCGGTACGGGCTCGCCGGCGCCCTCTCCGCGACGCTCGCGATGTCCGCCGCCGTGCTCGGTCCGCAGGTCTCCCGGATGGTCGACCGGTACGGCCAGCGCCGGGTGCTCCGCCCGGTCACCCTGATCTCCATGGTCGCCGCGGCCGGGCTGCTGCTCTGCGTGCAGCAGGGGGCGCCGGACTGGACGCTCTTCGCGTTCACGGCCGTGATCGGCGTCGTGCCGAGCGTCGGGGCGATGACCCGGGCCCGCTGGGCGGACATCTACCGGGGCGACGCCCGCTCGCTGCACACCGCGTACTCGTGGGAGTCGATCGTCGACGAGGTGTGCTTCATCTTCGGCCCGATCATCTCGATCGGCCTGTCGACCACCTGGTTCCCTGAGGCCGGTCCGCTGCTGGCCGGCGTCTTCCTCGCGATCGGCGTCTTCTGGCTGACCGCCCAGCGCGACACCGAGCCGGAGCCGCACCCGCAGCCCGCCGTCAAGGCCGGTTCGGCGCTCCGCTCCCCCGGCCTCCAGGTCCTCGCCCTGGCCTTCGTGGCGACCGGCGCGATCTTCGGCTCGGTGGACGTGGTGACCGTGGCCTTCGCCGAGGAGCGGGGCCAGAAGGCCGCCGCCAGCCTGGTCCTGGCCGTCTACGCGCTGGGCTCCTGCCTGGCCGGCGCGGTCTTCGGCCTGCTGCACCTCAAGGGCGAGCCGTCCCGCCGGTGGCTGCTGGGCGTCTGTGCGATGGCCGTGAGTATGATCCCCCTCCTACTGGCCGGGAACCTGCCGTTGCTGGCCGTGGCGCTCTTTGTCGCGGGCCTCTCCATCGCGCCGACGATGGTGACCACGATGGCCCTCGTCGAGAAGCACGTACCGCACACCCAGCTGACCGAGGGCATGACCTGGACGGGCACCGGCCTCGCGATCGGCGTGGCGCTCGGTTCCTCGGCCGCCGGCTGGGTGGTCGACGCCTCGGGGGCGGAGGCGGCGTACGTGGTGCCCGTCGTCTCGGGCGCGCTCGCGGTCGTGGTGGCCCTCCTCGGCCACCGCCGGCTGCGCAGGCCGGTGCCGAACCGGGAGGGGCGAGATGAGCACGAGGACAGCGGGACCGACGGGGCCGGGGAGCGCCGGGACGGGCAGCCCGTGGCGTAACTGGGCGGGAAACGTCACCTCCCGCCCGGTCCGGGAGGTGAGTCCGGCCTCAGCTGAGGAGCTGGCCGCCGAGCTCCGCCGTGCCACCCGGGACGGGCTGCGGGTGAAGACGGTGGGCACCGGCCACTCCTTCACCTCGATCGCGGCCACCGACGGCGTGCTGATCCGCCCGGACCTGCTCACCGGGATCCGGCGGATCGACCGCGAGGCGATGACGGTGACCGTGGAGTCGGGCACCCCGCTGAAGCGGCTCAACGTGGCGCTGGCCCGGGAGGGCCTGTCGCTCACGAACATGGGCGACATCATGGAGCAGACGGTCGCCGGGGCCACCTCGACCGGCACCCACGGCACCGGACGCGACTCCGCCTCCATAGCGGCGCAGATCCGCGCCCTGGAGCTGGTCACCGCCGACGGGACGGTCATGACCTGCTCGGAGAAGGAGAATCCGGAGGTCTTCGCGGCGGCCCGGATCGGCCTGGGCGCGCTCGGCGTGGTCTCCGCGATCACCTTCGCGGTGGAGCCGGTCTTCCTGCTCACCGCGCGGGAGGAGCCGATGCGCTTCGACCGGGTGATCGCCGAGTTCGACCAGCTGCACGCGGAGAACGAGCACTTCGAGTTCTACTGGTTCCCACACACGGACAACTGCAACACCAAGCGCAACAACCGCAGCGCCGGCCCGGCCGCCCCGCTGCCGCGCCTGGGCGGCTGGTTCGAGGACGAGTTCCTCTCCAACGGGGTGTTCCAGGCGGCCTGCTCGCTCGGCCGCGCGGTGCCGCCGGCCATCCCGGCGATCGCCCGGATCTCCAGCCGCGCGCTCTCCGCCCGCACGTACACCGACATCCCGTACAAGGTCTTCACCTCGCCGCGCCGGGTCCGCTTCCTGGAGATGGAGTACGCGCTGCCGCGGGAGGCGGCGACGGCGGCGCTGCGCGAGCTGAAGGCGATGGTGGAGGGTTCGCCGCTGAAGGTGAGCTTCCCGGTGGAGGTGCGCACCGCGCCCGCCGACGACATCGCGCTGTCCACGGCCTCCGGCCGGGAGACGGCCTACATCGCGGTGCACCTCTACAGGGGAACGCCCCACCGCGGGTACTTCACCGCGGTGGAGCGCATCATGACCGCCCACGGGGGCCGGCCGCACTGGGGCAAGGTCCACACCCGGGACGCCGCCTACCTGGCGGAGGCGTACCCGCGCTTCGCCGAGTTCACGGCCCTGCGCGACCGGCTGGACCCGGACCGGCTCTTCGCCAACGACTACCTGCGCCGGGTCCTGGGCGACTGACGGGGGCTCACCGGGCGGTGCCGTCGGACGGGGTGGCCGCGGGGGCGTCGCCGAGGGCGGGGCCCGTGCCGGGCGTCTCGGCCGGGGCGGACGGCGTCTCGGGGGCCGTCGGCTCCGTCGGGGGCGCCGTGGGCTCTCCCGTGGGGTCCGTGCCGCCGTCGGCGGAGCCGGTCGGGTCAGGGGTCGGAGCGGTCGTGGCGCCGCCGGACGGCGCCGTGGTCCCGGAGCCGGGGGTGGCGCCGGGGGACGGGGTGCCGGCGTCCGTGCCGGTGTCCTGTCCGGTCTTCCCGGTCTCGTCCGGGCCGGTGCCGTCGGTCGGCGCGGGGCTCCGCGACTCCCGGTCCTCCTCCTGCTGCCCGGGGGCGTCCTGCCGGCCGGTGTCGCCGCCGCCGCGGACCACGGAGCCGAAGGTGGTGGTGCCCTTGGTGCCGCTGAAGTCCTCGCCGGAGACCAGCTCGTAGGTGGTGATGCCGCCCATGGTGACGCCGAAGACGAGCGCGGCGGCGAGCACCGGGCGCCGCCAGCCGCGCAGCCGGGTGCCGTGGGTGGTGGCGTCGCCGAACTCCTCGTCGTACGGGAACGGCCCGGCGGCCTCGGGGACGGTGCCGAGCATCAGCGTGTGGCGGTCGCCCGCCGGGGGCTGTGCGGGGAGCTGACGCGCCCTCGGCCTGGCGGCGACGGTCGCGTCCCGCACCTGCTCGCCGGTGTGTTTGAAGAGCTGCTGGAAGAGCGGGCCGCCGCAGGTCGCGACGACGCTGATCACACCGGCCCCCAGGATCGTCCCGTAGACGCCCATGGTGGAGGCGAGTTTGGCGGCGATCACGGCGGCGAGGGCGCTGCCGGCGACCTGGGGCACGCTCAGGTCGATCTTCCGCTTCGTCCCGGACCCCGGCTCCGCGGTCGCGTTCCCGGGGTCCGGCGGCCGTATCTCCGGCTCGTCCGTGTCGGTCGGCTGCCTGTGACGCATCTCCACCCTCTGCTTGCTCATCTGTTCCACCGTGCACCCAGAAGGGACATATGAGCGAAGCGAATAGTTCCGGTTCAGGGGGTTCTGTGAAGAGTGCCACGCCGGAGGATTGAGGGCGGGGGCCCAACTCCCGCCCACCCCGAGAAGTTGGGCGGCGTGCCGGTCCACCCGAGTGGCCCGAATGGAGTACATTGACGAACCCTGGGCCCGGACGCCTTCGGGGCGCCCGGGAACGGAACCGCTACACAGTGTGACACCCAGTCACTATGGGTAGTGAACAGGTAACCGTGCCATAACGGCGGACCGGGGTCCACGCCCGACACGCCGGGCAACTCGGCAAGGTAGTGGCAGGCTGCACCCGGGCAGGCCACACTCGACTAGCGGAAGCAGCGACGCACGTGACGTCGGCAGGCACCACCCGGGAGGTCCCCATGCCCGAACTGCGTGTCGTGGCCGTCTCCAACGACGGCACACGACTGGTGCTCAAGGCTGCCGACAGCACGGAGTACACACTTCCGATCGACGAGCGGCTGCGGGCCGCCGTGCGCAACGACCGCGCGCGCCTCGGCCAGATCGAGATCGAGGTCGAGAGCCACCTCCGCCCCCGGGACATCCAGGCGCGGATACGAGCCGGTGCCTCCGCGGAGGAGGTCGCCCAGCTCGCCGGCATCCCCGTCGACCGCGTCCGCCGCTTCGAGGGCCCCGTGCTCGCCGAGCGCGCCTTCATGGCCGAGCGCGCCCGCAAGACCCCGGTGCGCCGGCCCGGCGAGAACAGCGGACCCCAGCTCGGCGAGGCGGTGCAGGAGCGGCTGTCCCTGCGCGGCGCCGACAAGGACACCGTGCAGTGGGACTCCTGGCGGCGCGACGACGGCACCTGGGAGGTGCTGCTCGTCTACCGGGTCGCCGGCGAGGTGCACACCGCCAGCTGGACCTACGACCCGCCGCGCCGCCTCGTCCAGGCCGTGGACGACGAGGCGCGGGCGCTGATCGGCGAGACCGACGACACCCTGGCCGCCGCGCCGGAGCCGAGCTTCCCCTTCGTGCCGCGCATCGCCCGGCTCCCCCGGGACCGGCCGCTCGACCGCACCCTGGACCGCCCGCTGGACCGCGCCCTGGACCGGCAGCTCGACCGGGCCCCGCTGACGGCCTCGGCGGCGGAGCCGGAGGAGGAGCGGGACTCGCTCACCAGCCTCCTGGAGGCGGTGCCGAGCTTCCGCGGCGACCTGGTGGTGCCGGAGCAGCCCGGCGCCGAACCGTCCGACGAGGTCGAGGCGGAGGAGCCGCCGGCTCCCGCCGCCTCCGCCGGGGCCGGCGCGGCCTACGCCGACGTCCTCATGCCCCGCTCCGTCTCCGGCCACCGCGACCGGCTGCACGGCGCCACCGACCGGCAGGCGGAGGCCGACGGCGTCCGCCCGGGCCGCCGCGCGGCGGTCCCCAGCTGGGACGAGATCGTCTTCGGGACGCGGCGCAAGAAGCAGGAGTAGTCCCCGTACGACGGAAGGGGCCCGCGCCGGACGACCGGCGCGGGCCCCTTCCGCGTCCTACCGCGGATCCGGGCCGGTCGCGACCGGGCGGGACGGGTCCGAGGACCACTCCGACCAGGAGCCGGCGTAGAGCGCCGCCGGGATGCCGGCCAGCTCCAGGGCCAGCACCTCGTGGGCGCCGGAGACGCCCGAGCCGCAGTAGACGCCGACCTCCGCGGCCTCGGCCGCGCCCAGCGCCGCGAACCGCTCGCGGAGCGCGTCCGCGGCGAGGAAGAGGCCGTCGCCGGCCACGTTCTCCGTCGTCGGGGCCGAGTGGGCGCCCGGGATGTGCCCGCCGACCCGGTCGATGGGCTCCACGTCGCCGCGGTACCGCTCGGCGGCCCGGGCGTCCAGGAGCAGCCCCGAACGGGCGAGCGCCGCCGCCTCGTCCGCGTCGAGCAGCCGCAGCCCGCCCGGCTTCGGCGTGAAATCGCCCGGCTCGGGCTCCGGGACCGCCGTCGACAGCTCCCCCGGCCAGGCCGCCAGGCCCCCGTCGAGCACCCGCACGTCCGGGTGGCCCGTCCAGCGCAACAGCCACCAGGCACGGGCCGCGCCCCAGCCGAGCCCGCCGTCGTAGACCACCACCGGGCGGTCGGAGCGGACCCCCGCCCGGCGCATGACCGCCCCGAAGGCGTCCGGGTCCGGCAGCGGGTGCCGGCCGCCCTCCCCGGGCGGTCCGGCCAGTTCGGCGTCGAGGTCCACGTAGACCGCGCCGGGCAGGTGCCCGGCCTCGTACGCGGGGCGTCCGGGCGGGCCCCCGAGGGTCCAGCGGACGTCCAGGAGGACCGGCGGCCGGGCTCCCGCCGACTCGCTCGCGAGTGCGCTTGCGGAGATGATGGGCTTCATGGGGCCATCCTCGCGCAGCCACGCGCGCGCCGGGGACGGACCCGGCGTCCTCCCGAAGGATCGCGCCAGGCAGGGTGCGACCGGGGCGCGCCGTGAGCGGCCCGGCGAAGCCATCGGCGGCGGGGCACGGCCACGACCAGGTCCGAGGAGCGAGTGACGATGACCGAGGCGGCTCGACGCAGCCCGGGAACACCCTGCTGGGTGAGTCTGATGGTGCACGGGATCGACGCGACGCAGGAGTTCTACCAGGCGCTCTTCGACTGGCAGTTCGTTCCCGGCCCGCTGCAGCTCGGCCCCTACGTGCGGGCCCTGCTGGGCGGCCGCGAGGTGGCCGGCATCGGACAGCTGCCGCCCGACCGGCACCTGACCACCGCCTGGACCACCTATCTCGCCACCCGGGACGCCGACGAGACCGCCGAGACCATCCGCTGCTGCGGCGGAACGGTCGCGGTCGGTCCGCTGGACGCGGGCGAGGCGGGCCGGCTGGTCATCTGCGCCGACCCCGCCGGGGCGGTCTTCGGGGTCTGGGAGGCGGAGGCCCACCACGGCACCGCGCTCGCCGGGCCGGCCGGGACGCCGGTGTGGAACGAGCTGCTCACCTACGAGACGGCCACGGTCGGCAAGTTCTACCGGTCGGTCTTCGGGTACGAGGTCGAGCCGGTGGTGTCGGCCGACTTCGACTACGCCACCCTGCACGTGGACGGGCGCCCGGTCGCCTCGCTGCACGGGGTGGGCGAGGCGCTGCCCCGGGACCGGGGCCCGCACTGGATGACGTACTTCGAGGTCGACGACACGGACGCGGCGGCCCGGCTGGTCGCGGAGCTGGGCGGCAAGGTGCTGCGGCCGCCCCGGGACGGCACGGCCGGGCGGCTCGCCCTGGTCGCGGACCCGGAGGGCGCGGTGTTCACCCTCGTGAGGTCCCGCGACCGTTGACGGCGCCGAGGGCCGCGCGACCTCGTGACGGCGCCCCGGCCGTCGGACGACAGCGCGACCGCCCGCCGACGGGTCCGGGGCGTCAGCGGCGGGCGCGGGCGAGGCTCCGGCGGAGTCGGGACGGGCCGGCCGGGGCGGGCTCGCCGCCCGGCAGGCCGAGCTGGGTGAGCCGGACGGTGCCGAAGTGGTGGGCGACCGCCGGGTCGGCGTGGTGCGCCGCCAGGTACAGCTCCGTCTCGGCCCGCATCCCGGGGTGGCTCTTGTGCCGCATGCAGTAGCTCACCGCCCTGACCAGCGGGGCGAGCGAGTCCGGGGCGGGTCCGGGCACGGCCGGCGTGCCGCCGTCCTCCAGGGCGGGGACGAGGTGGTCGACCACGGTGAGCGGGATCCGGTTGCTGTTCTCGAAGGGGGTCAGCCGCTCCAGGAGCTCCCCGGTGCCGACGCGGGCGACGGGGATCCCGTAGTAGACGGCGGCAGTGAGCATCGCGGTGGAGAAGCAGCCGACGACGAGCCGCAGCGGGCAGCGCTCGTAGAAGGTCTCGGCGAGCAGCGGCACGTCGAGGACGGTGAGCCGGATCCCGGTCTCCTTGGCGGCCTGCCGCAGGGCGGTCGAGTAGCCGGCGGGGGCGGTGGGGTGGGGCTTGAAGACGATGCTGCGGTGGCCGAGGGCGGCGGCGCCCCGGAGCATCCGCACGTGCAGGTCCTCCTCCTCCTCGACGGTGAGGAGGCCGAGCGCGGCGAGGTACTGGCCGAGGAGCAGCGCGCCGGGCCGGGCGGCGACGGCCTCGGCGAGCGCCGGGTCCTCGCCGGCCTCGGCGGAGATCTCGGCGAGGACGGCCCGGAAGGCGGCGTCGGGGACCAGCTCGGACGGGGTGCCGTACTCGGTGAGGAGCATCGGGGTCAGGCCGGGCACCAGGTCGAGGTGGAGGAGCCGGCGGATCCGGCAGGCCAGGGACTGGGCGACGTCGGTGCGGGTGGGGCCGTAGCTCATCAGTCCGTCGGCGTACACCTCGACGGAGCTCTCCGGGAAGCAGGCGCCGAGCGCCTTCGCCGGGTTGACCTGGATGGACTCCACGACCAGGACGACGCGGGCGGTGCCGAGGTCCCAGGCGGTGCGCAGCACGCGCTGCCAGAGGGGGGCCTCCTCGGGGCGGGGGGCCCAGGCGGCGGGATGGTACGGGTGGATCGTCTCGTTCCAGTCGAGGACGCCGTCGAAGCGGGCGGCGATCCGGGCGTAGCCGGTCATCGTCTCCAGGCGGAGCGCGGTCTCCGGGATCTCGGCGTTGTGCGAGAGCAGCAGCAGGCGGCGGGCGTCGCCGGGGGCGCCGTACAGTCCGGCGTCGATCGCGGCGGCGACGGTCGCGGCGCCGTAGAGGGTGGAGACCTGGAAGATCTGGACCGGGCGCGGGCCGGTGGCCGTGTCGGTGGTCATGGTCAGAGGGTCCTTCCGGTCTCGCGCAGGCTCCGCAGGAGGGTGGCGCGCGGGGTGTCCATGGTGGCGAGGGTGTCTTCGAGGACGTCCTGGGGCATGCGGCGCAGGGCGTCGGCGACGTCGGCGCGCAGCCGTTCGGCGACCTCGGGCTCGTACTTCCCGGCCTTGTTCACGTGGAAGGCGATCATGGCGCAGTAGGTGCGGACGGCCTTGGGCAGGAAGCGGTCGGCGTCGCGGTCCCGGGAGACCTCCGACAGGAGGAGGTCGTACGAGGGGATGAAGTCCAGCTGGCGGTTGTCGCTGATCTGGGTGAGCGAGGTGGTGACGCCGCGCCGGTAGAAGACGCCGTGCAGGGAGAGGGCGGCGTAGGTGCGGGCCTTGAGGTGGAGGCGCCAGACCCAGAGCCGGTCCTCGGCGGTGCGCAGCGTGGTCTCGAAGCGGGAGGCGCCGTCCTCGAAGAGGGTGCGGCCGTAGACGCCGAAGGGCACGAAGGGGTAGTCGACCATCGTGATCATGCTGGCCGGGGCGATGCCGTCGCGGGGGTCCATGACGGCGTCGCGGACCTTGGCGGGGGCGTACTTGATGTTCCGCTTGCGTCCCTCCGCGAGGACGTGGTCGGTGCGGGCGAAGTCGCAGCCGAGCCGTTCGGTGCCGTCGACGGCGGCGCGCAGGTGGCCGGGGGCGTACCAGTCGTCGCCGTCGAGGAAGGTGACGTAGTCGCCGGTGGAGGCGTCGATGCCGGTGTTGCGGGCCTGGGCGACGCCGAGGTTGGTCTCGTGGCGGATGACCCGGGCGTTCGGGATCCGGTCCTTCCAGCGGTCGAGGACGTCCGGGGTCTCGTCGGTGGAGCAGTCGTCGACCAGGAGGAACTCGAAGTCCGGGTCCGCGTTGAGGGCGAGGCTGCGCACGGTGTCGGGGGCGTACGGCCCGACGTTGTGGAAGGGGACGACGACGGAGAGTTTGGGCACGCGGAGAATCCCCACACTGGATCGGAGGCGGACACGGATGGAATCGGGGGTGTCTTCCGGCTGTCAGGCGCCGGTACGGCGGGGAGCGTAATCGGCGTTCCGACCGCTCGAACGAGCCTCGTGTGGACGGCCGGTGAACTCTTGCCGACCCGGGTGCGAACCGGCCCCGGCCCGCCGCGCGCGGTGCCGGGCGAGGAGCGCGGTGGCGGGCGGGGCGAGCAGCCCGACGGCCCCGGCGGCGGCGCCGAGACGGACGCCGGGGGGCCGGAAGGCGCAGCTCACACGGGTCGCGCGGCCGTCGAGGGGGACGGCGAGCAGGCCCCGGTGGGAGCGGGCGGAGACGGGTGCGGCGTCGCCGGCCGCGCACCGCCAGCCGGTGGCGCGGGGCACGGCGACGACGGCGACGCCGGTGCTGCCCGGGGGCAGTTCGGCGGTGAGGCCGTGGCCGGTGGTGGTGACCTCGGTGGCGCCGGTGGCCGTGAGCCGGGCGACGACGGCGACGAGCCGGGCGCGGTCGAGCCAGCCGCCGGACTGGCGGGGCAGCGCGGGCGCCCGCTCGGGGGCCAGCCGGACGCGGACCTCGCCGCCGGCCGGGACGGTGCCGAGGGCGCGCAGCGGGGCCCGGACGGCGGGCGGGCGGCCCTCGATCTCGTTGGGGGCGCCACCGGCGAGGGCGGCGGTGCCGTGGTAGTCGGGCGCCCAGAACCAGACCTCGGTGCCGGCCGGGCAGCGGGCGGTCAGGGTGGTGCCCGTGCGGCGGACGGCGGGCAGCGCGTAGACGGAGGAGCCCAGGAGGAGTTCCTGGTTGCGGAAGGCGGAGCCCTCGGGGTCCACGGTCGCGTTCCCGGCCGGGTGGACGGTGACGAGCGGCGGTACGGGCGTGGTGGTGGCCGTCGCGGTGCCGCGGGGGGCGGCGTCCTGGCGGACCGGCTCGGTGGGCTCGGAGCGGATCCGGGCGCCGACGGAGAAGATCGCGTCGGCGACGGGGTTGTCGAGGGTCTCGGGGTGCCTCCCCTTGGCGTAGTGGCCGAAGCCGAGGGAGTCCAGGGTCCGGGAGGTGTTCTCGGTGGTGAGGCTGGAGTAGGCGTCGGCGCCCTCGCCGCCGAGCAGCAGGGGTTCGTTGCCGCCGGGCAGCGGGCCGGGGTCGGTGCGGTACGCGGGCCAGGCGTCGGCGCGGGCGACCTCGGCGGCCACCGCCCGCTGCCAGGGCCCGATCCGGGGCGCCCAGGCGACGTCGGCGCGCTGCTGCCGTTCGGTGCGCATCCCGCTGACGTCCGCCTCGCCCGCCTGGGCGAGGAGCAGCGCCACGGCGACGGCGACGGGCAGCAGCCGGGAGGCGTCGGCCCGGTCGGCGAGGGCGGCGGCGAGCAGGGCGGCGAGGGCGAGCAGCAGGGCGGCGGCCGCGGCCGGGTAGCTCCAGGCGTCGATGTCGGCGCTGGTCCGGGCGGCGAGGGCGAGCGCCCCGAGGAGCGCGGTGGCGCCGAGCAGCGCGGCCGGGCGGGGCACGCCGGGGGCGGCGGAGAGCCAGGCGGCGATCAGCAGCAGGCCGCTCAGGACGAAGGTCTGGCGGTACGGGTTGCCGTTCGGCGAGGCGCCGGCGTGCCAGAGCAGGTGGGTGGGGCCCCACTGGAGGGAGAGCGTCACCAGGACGGTCAGCGCCGTCCAGGCGAGCCGGACACGCGGGGCGACGGCCCGGTTGAACGGCAGGGTGAGGGCGAGGAGGAGGGCGGGCGTGCCGGTGGAGAGGGCCGGCGTGTCTACGTTGGCGGTGGCCGGCAGGAAGCGGCCGAACAGCTCGGCCCAGGAGGCGGGCGCGAAGACCGTCTCGGGGGTCGGGTCGGCGTACTTCGTCCCGCTGAAGACGACGAGGACGAGCGGGGCGGCCAGCCCGACGCCCAGGCCCACGGTCCACCCGGCCCGCAGGAGGACGGCGAGGCGCCACCGGGCGGTGGCCTTCGGGACGGCGGCGCTCCCGGCCGCGGGGGTCCCGGCACCGGCGGCGCTCCCGGCCCCGGCGGTGGTTCCCGGATCCGCCTCGGCGCTTCCCCCCGGGCCGGTGGTGAACAGGCGGACCGCGAGGAAGAGGGCCGCGCCGAGGGTGGCCATGTAGGCGGTGTAGAAGTTGGCGGTCCAGGCGAGGGCGACGACCAGCGGCCCGAGCACCGGCCGGCGGCCGGCGCGGGCCCACTCCGCGACCAGGCAGAGCAGCGGGAAGGCGATCAGCCCGTCGAGCCACATGGGCACGGAGGCGCCGTGGTTGAAGGTCCATCCGGAGAGCGCGTAGGCGGCGCCGAGGAGGGCGGCGAGCGGCCAGGGCCCGGTCCGGTCGGCCGGGCGGAGCCGGATCAGCAGGGCGGCCATCGCGGCCCCCGCCGCGGCGATCTTGAGCACGGTGATGGCGTACAGCGCGAGTTCCGGCCGGTCGGCCGGGAAGAGCACGACGAGGAGCGAGAAGGGGCTGCTCAGGTAGGTGCCGATGTCGCCGAGGAAGCCCGCGCCGAAGCCGGAGTTCCAGTTGAGGAAGGCGTCGCCGTGGGTGTCGCCGAGCAGGAAGGCGCGCCAGTAGGCGTGGTACGGCAGGTACTGCTGGCCCAGGTCGACGACGTTCCGGGTGTACGGGCCGAGCGGGTGGCTGCGGGCGAGCGCGGTGGCCAGGACGAAGACGGCGGCGGTGAGCGGTCCGGCGACGGCGGGGGCGAGCAGGCGCGGGTCCCGGGCACGGCGGGGGCCGCCCCGTGCCCCCTCCCGGTCGGGAGTGGGCACGGGTGTGGCGGCGGGTGGCACGGGTCCTCCAGGGAGCACGGGGCTCGCGTCGGTCACCCGCGGCGAACGCGCGGCGGGACGAACCCATTACTCCTGGTTCGGGCGACCCGAAGTGGATCACCGGGCGATCTCCCGGCACCCTCCGGGTGAACACCCGGTGTCGGCTCCGCCGTTCGGGGAGGTCTCCCGGGGGTTCGGCGCGATCAGGCCGGGGTGACCGGCAGCACGTCCGGGGAGAGGGACGCGGCGCGGGAGCTCGCGCTCGTCATCCGCCGGCGGTGGTGGCGGCGGCACAGGACCTCGTACCCGACGATCTCCGCGGCGGTGTTCACGTCGCCGACGACGACCTGCTCGCCCTCGACGACCATGTGGCCGCCGACGGTGCGGGCGTTGTGGGTGGCACGGGCGCCGCACCAGCAGAGCGCCTCCACCTGGAGCTGCTCGATCCGGTCGGCGAGCTCGATCAGCCGCTGCGAGCCGGGGAAGAGCTTGGTGCGGAAATCGGTCGTGATGCCGAAGGCGTAGACGTCGAGCCCGAGGTCGTCGACGATCCTGGCGAGCTGGTCGATCTGGACCGGGGCGAGGAACTGCGCCTCGTCGACGATCACGTAGTCGGCCTTGCCGCCCTGGGAGAGCTGGTCGACGAGGTACGCGTAGAGGTCCATGCCCTCCGGCGCCTCGACGGCCTCGGTCACCAGACCGAGCCGGGAGGACAGCTTCCCGGTGCCCGCCCGGTCGTCCCGGGTGAAGATCACGCCCTGGAGGCCGCGCGCGTCGCGGTTGTGCGCGATCTGGAGAGCCAGTGTGCTCTTTCCGCAGTCCATCGTTCCGGAGAAGAACACCAGCTCGGGCATGACGGGTCGGAGACCTTTCGGGTCGGGGTTGCGGGACGGGACGCGGGCGCGGGGACGCGTCAGGTGCGGACTTCGAGGAGGGGCACGAGCTGCTCGGCGGGGGTCATCGAGCCGTGCATGCCGGCCATCCGGGTCTCCAGCGGCTCGCCGACCGAGGCGACGAGGGCGACGTCCTCGTGGGCGGCGGCGACGACGTCGCCGATCCGGCCGTACACCCGCTCGTCGACCGTGTCGCCGAACCAGCCGAGGGCGATGGCCTCGTCGCGGCCCGCCACCCAGAACTGCTCGCCGAGGACCTCGCGCCAGCAGGTGAGGACGTCGGCCTCGGCGCCGGGGACGGCGTAGACGTGCCGGGCGCGGCCCTCGCCGCCGAGCAGGGCGACGCCGGCGCGCAGCTCCCAGTCCTCGTCGACGTCGATCCGGTGCTCCTCGTCGAAGGGCACGTCGACCATGCCGTGGTCGGCGGTGACGTAGAGCGCCGAGCGGGCGGGCAGCTGCTCCGCGAGCCGCCGCACCAGCCGGTCGACCAGCATCAGCTGGCCGCGCCAGGCGTCGGAGTCGAGGCCGAAGCGGTGCCCGGCGCCGTCGAGTTCGCTGTAGTACGTGTAGACCAGCGAGCGGTCGCCGCAGGCCAGCTGCTCCGCCGCCAGGTCCATCCGCTCCTCGCCGGAGAGGCGCCCGTGGAAGGTGCCGCCGCTGAGCGCGATCTGGGTGAGCGGGGTCTGCTCGAAGATCGGGGAGGACACCTGCGCGGTGTGGATCCCGGCCTCGTGGGCCTGCTGGAAGACCGTCGGGTACGGCTGCCAGACCTTCGGCGGGGTCCAGGGGCGCCACTTGAGCTGGTTCATCAGCTCGCCGGTGTCGGGGTTGCGGACCATGTAGCCGCCGAGGCCGTGGGCGCCGGGGGCGCGGCCGGTGCCGACGGAGGCCAGCGAGGTCGCGGTGGTGGCGGGGAAGCCGGCGGTGATCGGCCGGCCGGTGCCGCCGCGCGAGGTGCCGAGCAGCGAGGTGAGGTAGGGCGCCTCGTCCGGGTGGGCGAGGATCTGCTCCCAGCCGAGCCCGTCGACGAGGAAGACGCAGGCGCGGTCGGCCGGGGTCAGCTCGGCGATCCGCGCGGCGAAGCCGGGCACGCCCTGGCCGGCGACGAGGGTGGGCAGCAGGTCGCCGAGGGAGCCGGAGCCGTACTCGGGCACCGGCGCGGTCTCGGGCGCGAGCGGCACCGGGTCGTCCGGCCAGCCGTGGGCGACGGAGGTCGGCTGGGCCATCAGCGGCCGGCCGTCGGGGCGGTGTCGGCGGTGGCCTCGGAGAGCGCCTGGGCGAAGGTGAGGGTCTGCCGGACGGTGTCCGGGCCGTCGCCGGCCTCGCTCACCCGCAGGCTGAGGTCGTCGGCGGTGGCGTTGCCGGTGTAGCCGTGGTCGGCGTCGCAGTTCGGGTCGCCGCAGGCGGCGGGTTCCAGGTCGATCCGGGAGACGGCGCCCCAGCCGATGGTGAGGACGACCTCGCGGGGCACGGTGCCCGGGGTGTACGACTCCGGGTTGGCGACGACGCGGCTGACCACGACCGACGAGATCCGGTCCAGCTTCACGGACTCGGTGGACGTGGTGGCGTAGGGGCTCGGGGAGCTGTTGTCGGCCGCCTGCTCGTCGGTGTGGCTGACGATGAAGCGGCTGGGGGTCAGGACGAGGACGGTGACGTGGCGCCGGACCTCGTTGGCGTCGAAGGTGGTCTCCTGGTGGACCACGTACGACGCGACGTCCTCGCCGCCGACGGCGGCTTCCACCGCCTCGGCCACGAGTGCCGGGTAGTAGCCGCTGCGCTCGATCGCCGCGCGCAGCCCCTGGGTCGTCGTACCGCTCTTCACCATGGACTCCATCCTACGGGGCCGGGAGGCACCCCCCGGCCCCTCAGTAGCTGGGCAGGCGGCGGGGGCCGAGGTCGGTGGTGGGCGGGGGCGGGGCGAGGCGGACCGCGGCGCCGAGGACGGAGACGCCGCCCGGGGCGACCACGGCCGGTTCGAGGGCGACGGAGACGATCTCCGGGTGGTCGTCGACCAGCCGGGA
This sequence comes from Streptomyces hydrogenans, assembly GCF_014656075.1. Lineage (GTDB taxonomy): Bacteria > Actinomycetota > Actinomycetes > Streptomycetales > Streptomycetaceae > Streptomyces > Streptomyces hydrogenans. Next base: position 120,008 of record NZ_BNBS01000008.1, on the reverse strand, counting down.
GACGCGGAGCAGCAGCTCCTCCAGGGCCGGGGTGTCGACGGGGGCCGAGCCGCGCCAGCCGAAGAGCAGCGGGGCGGTGCGGATGGAGCGGACCAGTTCGGCGGCGTCCCGGTCGGTGGCCGGGATCAGCCGGTGGGCGGTGTCGCCGAGCAGCTCGGAGGCGGCGCCGGCGAGGCCGAAGGAGAGCACGGCGCCGACGGCGGGGTCGATGGCGGCGCGCACGACGGTGTCGACGCCCCGGGGCGCCATCGCCTGGACGACCGGCTGGAGCTCCTCGGGCTTGCCGAGGGCCTCGGTCAGCTCGGCGTAGGCGGTGCGCAGCTGCTCCTCGGTGGCCAGGTCGAGCCGGACGCCGCCGAGGTCCGGGCGGTGGCGCAGGTGCGGGGCGGTGGTCTTGAGGGCGACCGGGTAGCCGAGCCGGGCGGCGGCCGCGACGGCCTCGTCGGGCCCGGGCGCGGGCAGGGCGGGGCGGACGGCGATGCCGTAGCGGCCGAGCAGTTCGCCGGTCTCGTCGGTGGTGAGGGTCACGCCGCGGGACTCCTGCCCGGCGCCCCGCTCGGCGAGCACGCGGTCGATGAGCGCGGCGGCGCCGGCCTGGTCGATGGCGTCGTACTCCGGTACCCGTCCCGGGTCGGCGGCCTGTCGGCGCCACTGCCCGTACCGCACGGCCTCGGCGAGGGCCCGGACGGCCCGCTCGGCGGCGGGGTAGGCGGGGATGTTCCGGGCGGGGGCGGCCGGGTCCGGGGGCTCCGGCGCCTCCTGCGCCTCCGGTGCCTCCTGCGCCTCCGGTGCCTCCTGCGGTACGGGGGCGGGTGCGGCGGCCGTCGGGCGGCGGGTGCGCGCGGGGGCGGGGCGGGTGCTGGTGGCGGCGGACAGCGCCTCGGCGAGGCCGCCCATCTCGACGTGGACGACGACGACCGGCTTGGCGGCGCCGGCGGCTCCGCCGCCCGCGACGGCCTCGCGGAGGGAGGCGGCCAGCACCTCGGTGGTGCCCTCGATGCCGACCCAGGGGATCGCGGTGACGACGACCGCGTCGCAGGTGTCGTCGGCGAGGGCGGCGGCGAGCGCGTCCCGGAAGTCGGCGGGGGTGGCGGCGGTCGTCAGGTCCAGGGGCCGCTGCGGGCGCAGCCCCTCGGTGAGGCAGGCGTCGTACGTGAGGAGGCCGAGGGACTCGGAGTTGCCGAGGATCGCGACGCGCGGTCCCGCGGGGAGCGGCTGCCCGGCGAGCAGCACGCCGGCGTCGACGAGTTCGGTGACGGTGTCGACGCGGATGACGCCGGCCTGGCGGAGCAGCGCGTCGACGGTGGCGTGCGGGACGCGGGTGACGGGGACGCGGTGGCCGGGCGGGGCGCTGCCGCTGTGGCGGGCGCCCTTGACGACGACGACGGGCTTGACGGCGGCGGTCCGGCGGGCGAGCCGGGTGAACTTGCGGGGGTTGCCGATCGACTCCAGGTAGAGGAGGACGACGTCGGTCGCCGGGTCGTCGTACCAGTGCTGGAGGACGTCGTTGCCGGAGACGTCCGCGCGGTTGCCGGCGGAGATGAAGGAGGAGAGGCCGGCGCCGCGCCGGTGCAGCCGGGCGAGGAGGGCGACGCCGATGGCGGCCGACTGGGTGAAGAGGCCGATGCGGCCGGCGGCGGGCATCTCGGGGGCGAGGGAGGCGTTGAGCCGGACGTCGGCGGCGGTGTCGATGATGCCGAAGGCGTTGGGCCCGATGATCCGCATGCCGTAGGAGCGGGCCTGGCGGACCAGGGCTCGCTGCCGTGCGCGGCCCTCGGTGCCGCTCTCGGCGTAGCCGGCGGAGAGGACGACCAGGCCCCGTACGCCGTGCTCGCCGCAGTCGGCGACGACCTCGGGGACCCGCTCGGCGGGGACGGCGACGATCGCGAGGTCGACGGGGGCGCCGACGGCCGCGACGGAGGGGAAGGCGGGCACGCCGTCGAGTTCGGTCTCCCCGGGGCCGAGTCCGGGGTTGACCGCGTACACCCGGCCGGTGAAGCCGGCGCCCAGCAGGTTCCGGAGCACGGTCCTGCCGACGCCGCCGGGGGTGCGTCCGGCGCCGACGACGGCGACCGAGGCGGGGGCGAGGAGTCGCTGGACGGAGCGGGCCTCGGCGCGCTGTTCGCGGGCGCGCTGGACGGCGAGGGAGCGGTCGGTGGGCTCCAGGTCGAGGTGGAGGCGGACGGAGCCGTCCTCGAAGCTGCGCTTCTGGGTGTAGCCGGCGTCCGTGAACACCTTGATCATCTTGGTGTTGGCGGGGAGCACCTCGGCGGCGAAGCGGCGGATGCCGCGCTCGCGGGCGACGGCCGCGATGTGTTCGAGGAGGGCGGAGGCGACGCCCCGGCCCTGGTGGGCGTCCTGGACGAGGAAGGCGACCTCGGCCTCGTCGGCGGGGGTCGAGGCGGGGCGGCCCCGGTCGTCGATCCGGTCGTAGCGGACGGTGGCGATGAACTCGCCGCCGACGGTGGCGGCGAGGCCGACCCGGTCGACGAAGTCGTGGTGGGTGAAGCGGTGGACGTCCTTGGCGGAGAGCCGGGGGTAGGGGGCGAAGAAGCGGTAGTACTTCGACTCGTCCGAGACCTGCTCGTAGAAGCTGACGAGCCGGTCGGCGTCGTCGGCGGTGATGGGCCGGATGCGCGCGGTGCCGCCGTCGCGGAGCACGACGTCGGCCTCCCAGTGGTCGGGGTAGGCGTGCTCCTCCGGGGCCGGGCGCCCGCCCGCTCCCCCGCCCACCTCGCCGCTCGGTCCGTCCGGTCCGTCCGCCTGCTCCGACGTGCTCCGCATGGGGCAAAGCCTACGGCCGGGGTGCGACGGCGGCACCGCTCGCGCGCCCACTCCTCCGCGGCGCACGGCTCGCGCGCCCTCCGTGCCGCGTGCAAGGTAAGGAGGGCCGAACGTCGCACGGATGCGGGACGAAGGTCGGCAGGAGCACGCCGCACACCGTGAGAGACTGGTCTAGACAACCGCTGAAGACTTGAAGGGCAACACCATGGCTGAGCGCCGCGTCAACGTCGGCTGGGCCGAGGGCCTGCACGCCCGCCCCGCCTCCATCTTCGTCCGTGCCGCCACGGCCTCCGGTGTCCCCGTGACCATCGCCAAGGCCGACGGCAACCCGGTCAACGCCGCGTCGATGCTCGCGGTGCTCGGCCTGGGCGCGCAGGGCGGCGAGGAGATCGTGCTCGCTTCGGACGCCGAGGGCGCCGAGGCCGCGCTGGAGCGCCTCGCCAAGCTCGTGGCCGAGGGCCTCGACGAGCTCCCCGAGACGGTCTGACCCGGCGGGTCGCACCACACACTCCCCCGACGGCCGTGTTCCCGGAATTCCCGGCGGACACGGCCGTCCGGCATTTCCGGAGCCGGACCATTCCCTTTTCGGGCAGCACGAAAAGCGCCTCGGAATAGCTATTCTTTGTATACGGTGTCCGTGTTAATTCCGGACGCTCGCCGTGTTGACGGCATGTTGCGAAACCCTCACACGGCCCCGCTCGGGCCTTTTCAGCCGGTGCAGCGGGAGCGCGTGCTCGGCGTGCAGGGCGGTCAGCGCGCGGGCCCGCTCGGCGTCCCCGCGGGCGATCGCGTCGACGATCGCGCCGTGCTCGGCCCAGGCGTCCACCGGCCGGTCCGGCCGGTCCACCGCGTACATCCAGGCGATCTTGTGGCGCAGCTGGGTGAGCAGCGCGGCGAGCGCCGGGCTGCCGGACGCCTGGGCGAGGGTCTCGTGGAACCAGCCGCCGAGCGCCTTGAGGTCGTCGCCCTGCCCCCGCCGGGCCCGCTCCTGGCCCAGCCTGACCAGGCCGCGCAGCACCTTGAGGTGGGCGTCGGTGCGACGCTGGGCGGCCCGGGCCGCGCCGAGCGGTTCGAGCAGCGCCCGTACGTCGAGGAGGTCGGCGGCCTCCTGGTCGGTGGGTTCGGCGACCTGGGCGCCCGCGTGCCGGCGGCTGACGACGAAGCCCTCGGACTCCAGGGTGCGCAGGGCCTCGCGGACCGGGACGCGGGAGACGCCGTACCGGCGGGCGAGCTGGTCCTCGGTCAGCCGGCTGCCGCGCTCGAAGATCCCCGAGACGATGTCGTCCCGGATCGCCGTGCATACCGATTGCGCGGGAACCCGCATGTCCGACCTCCGTTTTCGCTCCGCGCGCACCGAATTCGAGCGGCGCTGTTTCCGCGACTCTATTGCAGTGCGCCGGAAATTCCGATGCCCTCTCGGAATTCATCCGGTCCCGGCAGCGGCCGAACCGGTCACCGGCGACGAAAAGGCCCCGGCTCTTGGGAGCCGGGGCCGTTTCGGTGCGGGGTGGCGGGTCAGAGGCTGACGCCGCGGGCGCGGAGGTAGGCGACGGGGTTGATGTCGGAGCCGTAGTCCGCGGTGGACCGGGCCTCGAAGTGGAGGTGCGGGCCGGTGGAGTTGCCGGTCGAGCCGGAGACGCCTATCTGCTGGCCGGGCTCGACGGACTGGCCGACGTAGACGCCGATGGACGACAGGTGGCCGTACTGGGTGTACGTGCCGTCGTTCATCCGGATCACGATGTTGTTGCCGTAGGCGCCGCCCCAGCCGGCCTCGACGACGGTGCCGGAGCCGACGGAGACGACCGAGCTGCCGTAGGCGGCGTGGAAGTCGACGCCGGAGTGGCTGCCGGAGGACCAGAGGGAGCCGCCGGTCTTGTAGCCGGTGGAGACGTACGAACCGGCGACCGGGAGGTTGAAGGAGGCGAGGCGGCGGCGCTCGGCCTCACGGGCCGCGCGCTCCTTGGCCTCGCGGATCTCCTGGGCGCGGGCCTCGGCCTTGCGCTTCGCCTCGGCGCGCGCCTTGGCCCGGGCCTCGGCCTCGGCGGCCTCCTGCTCCTGGGCGGCGGCCTGCGCGCTGACCTGGTCGGCGAGGGACTCGTCGGCGATCACCTGGGTGAGGCCGGTGTCCTCGGCGGACCGGTTGTCCGTGTCGGCGGCGAGCGCCGGGGAGGCGAGGGTGCCGACGACGCCGGTGGTGGCGAGGGCGGCGACGCCGGCGATGCCGGCGCTGCGGCGAGCCAGTCGGCTCGCGCCACGGTGCTTCCCGGTGGCACGGGTGAACGCCAAGACGGTTCCTTTCCTTCCTTCTCGCCTACCGGGTTAGCTGACGGGTTCGGAGCAGGAAGGTCTCCTACGGGCCCCTCCGCGTGGCGAAGGCGTCCGATTCACCCCAGGGACTGCGTGGGTCCCCGGCTCCCCAGGCTCGCGCCTGACGGGGACTCGGCGATGGCTGTCCGGGTGCCGCGGGTGCGGCGCGTGCGTCGGGTCGGACAGACGGACCGACGCTAGGCCGGACGGATGTCAATCGCCAAACAGACACGCCCATTTGTAAGACATGCCACAGGGCATACGATCACCCTTATCTCTATAACGGACAAAGCGGAGGTCTCCGGCGCTTCTGCGCATCGGAGACCTCCGCCGGAGCCGACGACGGGTCAGCTCACCACGGTCACCTCGCCGATGCCGAGGGCCCGCACGGGCTCCTCGATCTGCGCGGCGTCGCCCACCAGGACGGTGACGAGCCGGTCCACCGGGAAGGCGCTGACGACCGCGGCCGTGGCCTCGACCGTGCCGGTCTCGGCCAGCCGCGCGTACAGCCGGGCCTGGTAGTCGTCCGGCAGGTGCTGCTCGACCTGGTCGGACAGCGTCGCGGCGACCGAGGCCGCCGTCTCGTACTTGAGCGGGGCCACGCCCACCAGGTTCTGCACCGCGATGTCCCGCTCGGCGTCGGTCAGACCGCCCTCGGCCAGGGTCCTGAGCACCTTCCACAGGTCGTCCAGGGCCGGGCCCGTGTTGGGGGTGTCGATCGAGCCGCTGATCGCGAGCATCGAGGCGCCGTGCCCCTCGCCGTCCGAGCGGAGCACCTGCCCGAAGGCGCGCACGCCGTACGTGTACCCCTTCTCCTCGCGCAGGACGGCGTCCAGACGCGACGTCAGGGTGCCGCCGAGGCAGTAGACCCCGAGGACCTGCGCGGCCCAGACGGCGTCGTGGCGGTCGGGACCGATCCGGCCGATCAGCAGCTGGGTCTGGACGGCCCCGGGGCGGTCGACGATGACGACCCGTCCGGTGTCGTCGGCGGTGATCGGCGGCATCGGCCGCGGGGCGGCCGGCTTGCCGGTCCAGCCGCCGAGGGTCTCGGCCAGCACCTCGTCCAGGTCGACGCCCGTGAGGTCGCCGACGACGACCGCCGTCGCCGCGGCGGGCCGCACGTGCGCGTCGTAGAACGCGCGGACGGCCTCCGCGTCGATGGCCTCCACCGTCTCCTTGGTGCCCTGGCGCGGCCGGGACATCCGGGCGGTGGCCGGGAACAGCTCCTTGTAGAGCTGCTTGGCCGCGCGACGGCTGGGGTTCGCCGCCTCGTGCGGGATCTCGTCGAGCCGGTTGTCCACCAGGCGCTTGACCTCGTCGGCGTCGAAGGCCGGGGAGATCAGGGCCTCGGCGACCAGCCCGAGCGCCTTGCGGAGCCGGGAGACCGGGACCTCCAGGGAGACCCGGACACCGGGGTGGTCCGCGTGCGCGTCGAGGGTGGCGCCGCAGCGCTCCAGCTCGGCCGCGAACTCCTCGGCGCCGCGCTCGGTGGTCCCCTCGGAGAGGGCGCGCGCCATGATGGTGGCGACGCCGTCCAGCCCCTCGGGCTCGGCGTCCAGCGGCGCGTCGACGAAGATCTCGACGGCGACGACCTGCTGGCCGGGGCGGTGGCAGCGCAGCACGGTCAGGCCGTTGTCGAGCGCGCCGCGCTCGGGGGCCGGGAAGGCCCACGGCCTGGCCGCGCCGGGCTGCGGCTGCGGGTGGAACTCCATGCTGGTCAGAGACACGGCGGCGTCGGTCACTGGTCCGCTCCCTCTTCCTCGTCGCTGTTCTCGTCGGCCTCCGGGCCCTCCACGGGCTCGTAGACCAGCACCGCGCGGTTGTCCGGGCGCAGTCGGGCCGCGGCCACCTCGCGCACCTCGTCGGCGGTGACGGCGAGGACGCGGTCGACCGCGGTCAGGGCGAGCTGCGGGTCGCCGAACAGCACGGCGAAGCGGCACAGTTCGTCGGCGCGGCCGGCCACGGTGCCGAGCCGGTCGAGCCACTCGCGCTCCAGCTGGGCCTGGGCGCGCTCCATCTCCTCGGCGGTCGGCCCCTCGGCGGCGAAGCGGGCCAGCTCCTCGTCGACGGCCGCCTCGATGGCGGGCACCTCGACGCCACCGGACGTCTTGACGTCCAGCCAGCCGAGCGAGGGGGCGCCGGCGAGCCGCAGCAGGCCGAAGCCGGCCGCGACGGCGGTGCGGTCACGGCGGACCAACCGGTTGTGCAGGCGGGAGGACTCGCCGCCGCCGAGCACGGTGAGGGCGAGGTCGGCCGCGTCGCACGCGCGCGTGCCGTCCTCCGGGAGCCGGTAGGCGGCCATCAGGGCGCGGGCCGGGACGTCCTCGACGACGACCTCGCGCAGCTGCTCGCCGATGACCTCGGGCAGGCCGCCGTCGCGCGGGGCGGGCTTGCCGTCGTGGCCGGGGATGGAGCCGAAGTACTTCTCGACCCAGGCGAGCGTCTGCTCCGGGTCGATGTCGCCGACGACCGACAGGACCGCGTTGTTGGGCGCGTAGTACGTGCGGAAGAAGGTCCGCGCGTCCTCCAGGGTGGCCGCGTCCAGGTCCGCCATCGAGCCGATGGGGGTGTGGTGGTACGGGTGGCCCTCGGGGTACGCGAGCGCGGTGAGCTTCTCGAAGGCCGTGCCGTACGGCACGTTGTCGTACCGCTGGCGGCGCTCGTTCTTGACGACGTCGCGCTGGTTCTCCATCGACTCGTCGTCGAGGGCGGCCAGCAGCGAGCCCATCCGGTCGGCCTCCAGCCAGAGCGCGAGCTCCAGCTGGTGCGTCGGCATGGTCTCGAAGTAGTTGGTGCGCTCGAAGCTGGTCGTGCCGTTGAGCGAGCCGCCGGCGCCCTGCACCAGCTCGAAGTGCCCGTTCCCGTGCACCTGCTTCGAGCCCTGGAACATCAGGTGCTCGAAGAGGTGGGCGAGGCCCGTGCGCCCCTCGACCTCGTGGCGCGAGCCGACGTCGTACCAGAGGCAGACCGCGGCGACCGGGGTCAGGTGGTCCTCGGAGAGGACCACCCGCAGGCCGTTCGCCAGCCGGTGCTCGGTCGCTGTCAGGCCGCCGGAGCCGGCCTCGGCCGTGGCCGTGTGACCCATGGGCATGTACGTCCCTTCGATCGCGATCTGAAAAGTCCTGCCACTGTATGCAAGCGCGCCGACACCTGGCGAAGTTCCCGGACCCCTGAGATGTCCCTCGTCCGGGTCGCGGTCGGGGTTGTCGGTGGCACGGTCCACAATGGTCCGCGTCAGATCAAGCTTTGTCGGAGAAGGAGCCGCAGCCGCGATGGCCCGCCGCAGCACGAAGACACCGCCGCCGGACGACGCGTACGAGGAGAGGATCCTCGACATCGACGTCGTCGACGAGATGCAGGGCTCCTTCCTCGAGTACGCCTACTCGGTCATCTACTCGCGCGCCCTGCCCGACGCGCGCGACGGCATGAAGCCCGTCCAGCGGCGCATCGTCTACCAGATGAACGAGATGGGCCTGCGCCCCGACCGCGGCTTCGTCAAGTGCGCCCGCGTGGTCGGCGAGGTCATGGGCAAGCTGCACCCGCACGGCGACGCCTCGATCTACGACGCCATGGTGCGCATGGCGCAGCCGTTCTCCATGCGCGTGCCGCTGGTCGACGGCCACGGCAACTTCGGCTCGCTCGGCAACGACGACCCGCCGGCCGCCATGCGGTACACCGAGTCGCGAATGGCCCCGGCCGCCCTGTTGATGACCGACTCCATCGACGAGGACACGGTCGACTTCGCGCCCAACTACGACGGCCAGGAGCGGGAGCCGGTCGCGCTCCCCGCCGCGTACCCGAACCTGCTGGTGAACGGCGCCTCGGGCATCGCGGTCGGCATGGCGACCAACATGCCCCCGCACAACCTCGGCGAGGTGATCGCCGCCGCCCGCCACCTGATCCGCTACCCGAACGCGGACCTGGACGCGCTGATGCGCTTCGTCCCCGGCCCCGACCTGCCGACCGGCGGCCGGATCGTCGGCCTGAACGGCATCCGGGACGCGTACGAGTCGGGCCGCGGCACCTTCAAGATCCGGGCCACCACCACGGTGGAGACCGTCACGGCCCGCCGCAAGGGCATCGTCGTCACCGAACTGCCCTTCTCGGTCGGTCCCGAGAAGGTCATCTCCAAGATCAAGGACCTGGTCGGCTCGAAGAAGCTCCAGGGCATCGCCGACGTCAAGGACCTCACCGACCGGGCCCACGGGCTCCGCCTGGTCATCGAGATCAAGAACGGCTTCGTGCCCGAGGCCGTCCTGGAGCAGCTCTACAAGCTGACGCCGATGGAGGAGTCCTTCGGCATCAACAACGTGGCCCTGGTGGACGGCCAGCCGCTCACCCTCGGCCTCAAGGAGCTCCTGGAGGTCTACCTCGACCACCGCTTCGAGGTCGTCCGCCGCCGCTCCGAGTACCGCCGCGGCAAGAAGCGCGACCGGCTGCACCTGGTCGAGGGCCTGCTCGTCGCCCTCCTCGACATCGACGAGGTCATCCGGCTCATCCGGGAGAGCGACAACTCGGCGCAGGCGAAGGAGCGCCTGATGGAGCGCTTCTCGCTGAGCGAGATCCAGACCCAGTACATCCTGGACACCCCGCTGCGCCGGCTCACGAAGTTCGACCGCCTGGAGCTGGAGACCGAGCGCGACCGGCTGACCGGCGAGATCGACGAGCTGACCGGGATCCTGGACTCCGACCCCGAGCTGCGCAAGCTGGTCTCGGCCGAGCTGGCCGCGGTCGCGAAGAAGTTCGCCACCGACCGGCGCACGGTCCTCCTGGAGTCGGCGGGCGCGCCCGTCTCGGCCGTCCCGCTGGAGGTCGCCGACGACCCGTGCCGGGTGCTGCTCTCCACGACCGGTCTGCTGGCCCGCACGGTCTCGGCGGAGCTGCCGCCGGCCGACCCGGACGCCAAGCGGACCAAGCACGACGCGATCGTCTCGTCGGTGGCGGCCACCCAGCGCGGCGACGTCGGCGCGGTCACGTCGACGGGCCGCCTGCTGCGGATCGCGGTCATCGACCTGCCGCAGCTGCCGGACACGGCCGCCGCGCCGAACCTGGCGGGCGGGGCGCCGCTGAGCGAGTTCCTGTCGCTCGACGGGGACGAGACGGTGATCTGCCTGACCACGCTGGACGAGTCCTCCCCCGGCCTGGCCCTCGGCACCCTCCAGGGAGTGGTCAAGCGGGTGGTGCCGGACTATCCGGCCAACAAGGACGAGCTGGAGGTCATCACCCTCAAGGACGGTGACCGGATCGTCGGCGCGACCGAGCTGCGGACCGGCGACGAGGACCTGGTCTTCATCACCTCCGACGCGCAGCTGCTGCGCTACCCGGCCTCCCAGGTGCGCCCGCAGGGCCGCCCGGCCGGCGGCATGGCGGGCATCAAGCTGACGGCCGGCGCCGAGGTGCTGTCCTTCGGCGCGGTGGACCCGGCGGCGGACGCGGCCGTCTTCACGGTGGCGGGTTCGACCGGAACCCTGGACGGCTCGGCGGCGACCTCGGCGAAGCTGACGCCGTTCGACCAGTACCCGCGCAAGGGCCGGGCCACCGGCGGCGTGCGCTGCCAGCGCTTCCTGAAGGGCGAGGACGTGCTGATCCTGGCCTGGGCGGGCGCCCTGCCGGCCCGTGCCGCGCAGAAGAACGGCACCCCGGTCGAGCTGCCGGAGCCGGACCCGCGCCGTGACGGCTCGGGCACCCCGCTGCCGGCGACGGTCGACGTGGTGGCGGGCCCGGCGAGCTAGCCGGGCGAGACCGCACGACCTCGGGCCCCCCGCTCCGGACGGAGCGGGGGGCTTCGTCGTGCACGGGGCTTCGTCGTGCACGGGGCTTCGTCGTGCACGGGGGCTTCGTCGTGCACGGGGCTTCGTCGTGCACGGGGCTTCGTCGTGGAACGGGTGCGCGGGCGCCCGCGCCCAGGCCCCGCGCCCCGTGCTTCGGGCTCCATGCCCCCGTGCTCCGGGCTCCGCGCTTCGGGCTCCGGGCTCCCGGCTCCGTCAGGCGCGTGCGGCGCCGGGGGCGTACACCGTCTCGATGCCGGCGACGATCAGCCGCAGGCCCTCCTCGAACCGGTCGTCGTAGCCGGCGAAGATCTCCGCGCCGGCCGCCGCCGCGAGCGGGTACGCGGCGAGGCGCCCGGCCCGCTCCTCGATGTCGAAGCCCTCCCGGGGCTCGCCGGGCTGGGACTCGGTGCCCTGCTCCTCGATGACGAACCCGAGCGTGTACATGTACGCCGTCGTACTGGCCCGCACCGCCTCGCGCAGCGAGAACCCGGCGTCGACGAGGGCGCCGAGCTGCCGCTCCATGTCCTGGGCGTGGTCGGTGCCGGTGAACCGGGCACCGCTGTAGACCTTGGCGCCGTCGCGGTAGCGCAGCAGCCCGGCGCGCAGGCCCCGGTTGGCGATGAGCACCAGCTCCTGCCAGCTCTGCCCGGGGGCGGGCCGGGCGGCCGGGTCGGCGACCATCCGGCGGTACATGACGGTCGCCATCTCAGGGCCGGGGCCTGGACGTGCAGTTCCTGGGCGATGGCGCGGAGCGTGAGCCCCTCCAGGCCGCGCTCGTTCAGCAGCCGCAGGGCGGTCTCCGCCACCTGGCCGGGGTCCAGCTTGCTCGTCTTCTTGGTCGCCACCCCGTCACGGTATCCCCTTGACTCCTTAACACCGTTAAGGCGATGCTGTGGGCACCGGCATTTAACATCGTTAAGGACTGGAGGCGGTCAGCCATGACAGCGCACGGGGACACGGACGTCGTCATCACCGGAGCGGGCCCGACGGGACTCGTGCTCGCCCTCGACCTCGCCCGCCGGGGCGTCCGGGCGCTCCTCCTGGAGCGGGCGGACGGACTCTTCCCCGGCTCCCGGGGCAAGGGGCTCCAGCCACGCAGCCAGGAGGTCCTGGACGACCTCGGCGTCCTCCCCGAGGTGCTGGCGGCGGGGGGCCCTTACCCCCGGATGCTGGCCTGGGAGGGCACCGAGCGGCGGGGCGAGTGGGACATGATCGAGCGCTCCGAGCCCACCGAGCGGGTGCCGTACGCGAACACCCTGCTGATCCCGCAGTCCCGCACCCAGGAGCTGCTGTACGCCCGGCTGACGGCGCTCGGCGGCGGCGTCCGGTTCGGGGCCGCGCTCACCGGGCTGCGCCAGGACGACACGGGCGTGGAGGCCCTGCTGAGCACCGGGGAGACGATCCGGGCCGCCTTCCTCGTCGGCGCCGACGGGGGCCGCTCCACGGTCCGCCGGGCGCTCGGCGTCGGCATGACCGGCGAGACCGTCGACCCCCGGCCGATGCTCGTCGCCGACGTGCGGATCTCCCCCGGCGCGGTGGCCGACCGGGACCACTGGCACGTCTGGCGGGCCGCGGACGGCGGGGTGGCGCTCTGCCCGCTGCCGGGCGGTGACGGCCTCTTCCAGCTCGCCGCCACCTTCGAGGACGCGGACGCGGGCGTCGACACCACCCCGGAAGGCGTCCGCGCGCTGCTGGCGGCCCGCACGCCGCTCGCGGCGGAGGAGATCACGGAGGTGCCCTGGGCCTCCGACTACCGGGCCCGGGCGGCGCTCGCGGACCGGTTCCGGGAGGGCCGGGTCTTCCTCGCCGGCGACGCGGCCCACGTCCACTCCCCGGCCGGCGGCCAGGGCCTCAACACCGGCGTCCAGGACGCGTACAACCTCGGCTGGAAGCTCGCCCAGGTGCTGCGGCACGGGGCCCCCGCCGCGCTCCTGGACAGCTACGAGGCCGAGCGCCGCCCGGTCGCGGCGGACGTCCTCGGGCTCAGCACCCGCCTCCACCGGGCGACCGCCGACGGCGACGCCCCCCAGCGGGGCAGGGACGTCCAGCAGCTCGGCGTCGGCTACCGCGACTCGGCGCTCGCGGTGGACACCCGCGCCCAGGGACCGGGTGACGCCGTGCGCGCCGGCGACCGCGCCCCGGACGGGCCGCACGGAGACGGGCGCCTCTTCGACCTCTTCCGGGGCCCGCACTTCACCCTGCTCGCGGTCGGGCCCGCCGAGCCTCCCGCACTGCTCCCCGAGCAGGTCCGCGCGGCCCGGCTCACGGCCTACGAGCCGTACGGCCCCGGTCTCTTCCTGATCCGTCCGGACGGGTACGTGGGCTGGGCCGGCGCGCGCGCCGACGCGAGCCTCGACGCCTACCTGGCGGCGGTCGGTCTGACCCTCGCGGGCGTACGGGCCTGAGCCGGGGCTACGCCTCGCCGGGCGGCTCCTCGCCCTGCGGGTCGTCGCCCCGCGGCACGTACCGGAGGACGCCCCACATGCTGTGCTCGTCCGGGGCGTCCGCGGGTCCGTCGACCTCGCAGCCGGCGAGCTCCTTGCGCAGGGCCGCCGCGTCGACGCCGGTCCCGATCAGGACCAGCTGCGAGAGGCGCTCCTCCCCGGCCGGCCAGGGCTCCGGGTAGAAGCGCAGGAAGCGGCCGACCGCGTGCACCAGATAGCGGTGGTCGGGGTCGGCGGCGCCGAAGTCCACGAAGCCCTTGAGGCGGTACAGCCCCTCGGGACGGGAGTCGAGGAAGGCCATCAGCCGCCGGGGGTGCAGCGGCACCGCCGTGGCCAGGGAGACGGTGTCGTAGGCCGCGTGGGGGTGGGCGTGGCCGTCCTCGTCCGCGTAGAGGACGTCCTCGATCGACATCTGGCCGGCGATCTCGTCCTCCGGGACGACCCGGTCGAAGAGCAGCTCGGGATCGATCCGGCCGTGCGTCGCCTCGATCACCGCCGCCCGGTCCGCGAGCCCGGCGACGGTCTCCCGGACGGCCCTCAGCTCGTCCTCCGAGACGCGGTCGGCCTTGTTGACGACGACCAGGTCGGCGAGGGCGAGGTGGCGGTCGGTCTCGGGGTGCCGCTGCCGGGTGGCGGCGAACTCGGCAGCGTCGACGACCTCCACGAGGCCGCCGTAGACGACCCGCCGGTTCTCGCTGGCGAGCACCATCCGGACCAGCTCCTGCGGCTCGGCGAGCCCGCTGGCCTCGATGACGATCACGTCCAGCCGCAGCTCGGGCCGGGTCAGCACCTCCAGGTACTCGTCCAGCTCGCTCGCGTCCACCGCACAGCACAGACAGCCGTTCCCGAGGGAGACGGTCGACCCCACCTGCCCGGCTACCGTCATCGCGTCGATCCCGATGTCGCCGAAGTCGTTGACCATGACCCCGATCCGGGTCCCCCGGGCACCGCGCAGCAGCTGGTTCAGGAGCGTGGTCTTCCCCGCCCCGAGAAACCCGGCGAGGACGACGACGGGGATCTGCTGCGCGCTCAAGAAGCAAGCCTTTCGCTGGACGGCACGAGGGGCGACTCTCCGACCCCTCCCAGGAGCGGCCGGCCCTCCAGGATAGGCAGCCCACCCCCACGCTCCCCCTGCCCCACGCGCGCGTGGGGCACTCCATCACCCCCCTCGCGGCCCCGGCCCGGCCCACCCCGCCAGGAGCCCCCTCGACGGCGCTCCGCCGGAAACCCGTCCCCCACGCGCGCGTGCCCCGCCGGGGCTCCCGCCCCCCGATCCCGTCGCGTTTCCGGTCGCGCGCGCCGTCCCCGTACCGTTTCGGGCATGACCCGCAGCGCTTCGATCCCCTCCGCACGCCCCGCCGTGCGCCGACGGCGACGGCTGGGATGGCCGCGGCGGGTGTTCTCGCAGGTGCTGCTGATGCAGCTGGCCGTCGCCACCGGCGTCACGGTGCTGGCCACCGGCTTCTTCCTGGCCCCGCTGAGCGCCCAGCTCGACGACCAGGCCATGCGGCGGGCCCTCGCCATCGCGGAGACCATCGCCTCCACCCGTACGGCCGCCGACCTGGCCGGCGGGCCCCCGTCGGCGACCGGGCCGGTGCAGCGCGAGGCGGAACGGGTCCGGGCGGCGACCGGCGCCGAGTACGTGGTCGTCATGGACACCCGCGGCGTGCGCTGGTCGCACCCCGACCCCGTCCAGATCGGCCGGACCGTCTCCACCGACCCGAGCGAGGCCCTGGCGGGCCGCGAGGTCATGGAGATCGACAGCGGCACCCTCGGCCGCTCGGCGCGCGGCAAGGCGCCGCTGCGGAACGCCGACGGCGGGATCGTCGGCGCGGTCTCCGTCGGCATCGCGTACGACAGCGTCCGCGACCGGCTCCTCTCCGCGATCCCCGGCCTCCTGGCCTACGCGGGCGGCGCGCTCGCGGCCGGCGCCCTCGCGGCGTACCTGATCTCCCGGCGCATCCAGCGACAGACCCGTGACCTGGCCTTCTCCGACATCTCGGCACTGCTCGCCGAGCGCGAGGCGATGCTCCACGGCATCCGCGAGGGCGTGGTGGCCCTCGACCGCAAGGGGTCCGTACGGCTCCTCAACGACGAGGCCCAGCGCCTGCTCGGCCTCGGCCCCGACGCCGCCGGACGGCCGCTCGACGCGCTCCTCGGCCCCGGCCGCACCGCGGACGTGCTGACCGGCCGGGTGACCGGCGCCGACCTGGTGACCGTCCAGGGGCACCGGGTGCTGATCGCCAACCGGATGCCCACGGACGACGGCGGCGCCGTGGCGACCCTGCGCGACCGCACCGAGCTGGAGCGGCTCGGCCGGGAGCTGGACTCCACCCGCGGTCTGATCGACGCCCTGCGGGCCCAGGACCACGAGCACGCCAACCGTCTGCACACCCTCCTGGGGCTCCTGGAGCTGGAGCTGTACGAGGAGGCGGCCGACTTCGTCACCGAGGTCGTCGGGGTCCACCGGGCGACCGCCGAGCAGGTCACCGAGAAGGTCCACGACCCGCTGCTCGCCGCCCTCCTGGTCGGCAAGGCGACGGTCGCCGCCGAGCGCGGCGTCGCGCTGCGGATCGCCCCCGACTCGCTGCTCCCGGACCGGCTGGTCGACCCCCGCGAGCTGGTCACCGTCGTCGGCAACCTCGTGGACAACGCCCTGGACGCCGCCTCGGGCGGCCCGGACGCCCGGGTCGAGGTGGCGCTGCGCGCCGACGGCCGGACGGTGGTCCTGCGGGTCGCGGACAGCGGGCCCGGCGTCCCCGAGGAGCGCCGGGAAATGATCTTCACCGAGGGGTGGACGACCAAGGAACCGCCCGCCCACGGCCGGCGCGGCCTCGGCCTGGCACTGGTCCGGCGCCTCGCCGAACGGCGCGGAGGCAGCGCGCGGGTGGCGGCCGGACCGGCCGGCGGCGCGGAGTTCACCGTGGTCCTGCCGGACGCCCTGACGGAGACCGCGCCGCCCGCACCGCGCGGACCGGTGGACCCGACCGCGGCCGAGGAGCTCTCCCGATGATCGACGTGCTCGTCGTCGACGACGACGCCCGCGTGGCGCGGGTGAACGCCGCGTACGTGACCAAGCTGCCCGGCTTCCGGGTCGCCGCCACCGCCCACTCGACGGCCGAGGCCCTGGCCGTGCTGGACGGCCGGCCGGTGGACCTGGTCCTCCTCGACCACTACCTCCCGGACGAGAACGGCCTCGCCGCCATCCGCGAGCTGCGGGCCCGCGGCCACCAGTGCGACGTGATCATGGTGACCGCGGCCCGGGACGTGGCGACCGTGCAGGCGGCGATGCGACACGGCGCCCTCCAGTACCTGGTCAAGCCGTTCAACTTCGCCGGACTGCGCTCCAAGCTGGAGGCGTACGCGACGCTCCGCCGCACCCTGGAGGGCGGCGGCGAGGCCGAACAGGCCGAGGTCGACCGCATCTTCGGCACCCTGGCGGCGGGCGCCGCCACCCCCGACCTGCCCAAGGGGCACTCGCCGACCACGGCCGAGCTGGTCCGCCAGGTGCTGCTGGCCGCCGACGGCCCGCTCTCCACCCAGGAGCTGGCCGAGCGGGCCGGCGTCAGCCGCCAGACCGCCCAGCGCTACCTCAAACTCCTCGAACGCTCCGGGCGGGTACGGCTCTCCCTCCGGTACGGCGAGACCGGTCGCCCCGAGCACCGCTACACCTGGGTCTCCTCGCCCTGACGCGCCGGGAGGGATCAGACGGCCCCGGCCCCGGTGAGCGCCCGCACCTCGGTCTCGGCGTGCCGCGCCTCGTCGGGCGGCTCGGGCGAGGTGACGGTGCCGAGCCAGCCGGCGAGGAAGCCGAGCGGGATGGAGACCACGCCCGGGTTCTGCAGCGGGAAGACCTGGAGGTCGACGCCCGGGAAGAGCGCGTCCGGACTGCCGGAGACCACCGGTGACAGCAGCACCAGGAGCACCGCGGGGACGAGTCCGCCGTAGACGGACCAGACCGCTCCCCGGGTGGTGAAGCGGCGCCAGAAGAGCGAGTAGAGCAGCACCGGGAGGTTGGCCGAGGCGGCGACCGCGAAGGCGAGCCCGACGAGGAAGGCCACGTTGAGGTCGCTGGCCAGCAGCCCCAGTCCGATCGCGGCCGCGCCGATGACGGCGGCGGCCACCCGGGCGACCGCGACCTCGCTGTACTGCCTGCCGTCGGGCCGCCGCAGCGAGGCGTAGAGGTCGTGGGCGACGGAGGCCGAGGAGGCCAGGGTGATCCCGGCGACGACGGCGAGGATGGTCGCGAAGGCGACGGCCGCGACGACCGCGAAGAGCACCGTGCCGCCGGTGGAGCCCGCTCCCCCGCCGAGGTCGAGCGCGAGCAGCGGGACGGCCGTGTTCCCCGAGGCGTTGGAGGCGCGGACCTCGTCGGAGCCGATGAGGGCGGCGGCACCGAAGCCGAGGACGATCGTCATCAGGTAGAAGCCGCCGATGAGGCCGATGGACCAGACGACGGAGCGGCGGGCGGCCCGCGCGGTGGGCACGGTGTAGAAGCGGGACAGGATGTGGGGCAGTCCGGCGGTGCCGAGGACGAGCGCGAGGCCGAGGCTGATGAAGTCGAGCCGGGCCGTCCAGTCGCCGCCGTAGCGCAGCCCGGGGCCGAGGAAGGCGGTTCCGTGCCCGCTGCGCTCGGCGGCGGTGCTGAGCAGGCTGTCGATGTCGCCGTGGAAGCGGATCAGGACGAGCACGGTGAGCGCCACGGTGCCCGCCATCAGCAGCACCGCCTTGACGATCTGGATCCAGGTGGTGGCCCGCATCCCGCCCAGCGACACGTAGATCACCATCAGCGCGCCGACGCCGATGACCGTCCAGGTGCGGGCCGCCTCGCCAGTGCCGCCCAGCAGGAGGGCCACCAGACTGCCGGCGCCGACCATCTGGGCCACGAGGTAGAGCACCGACACGGCCACCGAGGAGGTGCCGGCCGCGATGCGGACGGGCCGTTCGGCCATCCGCGCGGCGACGACGTCGGCGAGGGTGAACCGGCCGCAGTTGCGGACGAGTTCGGCGACGAGCAGCAGCACGACCAGCCAGGCGACCAGGAAGCCGACCGAGTAGAGCATGCCGTCGTAGCCGTAGAGCGCGATGAGGCCGGAGATGCCGAGGAAGGAGGCCGCGGACATGTAGTCGCCGGCGATGGCGAATCCGTTCTCCATCGGCGAGAAGAGCCGGCCGCCGGCGTAGAACTCCTCGGTCGAGCCGTGCCGGTTGCGGCTCACCCAGGTGGTGATGCCGAGGGTCACGGCGACGAAGGCGCTGAAGAGCAGCAGGGCGAGCGTCTGGTGGTCTCCGGTCACCACTGTCCGGCCCCTCTCGTCATCTCCTGGGTGTCCCAGCGCAGTTCGAGCGCCGCCCGGTCCCGGCGCAGCCGCGCGTGGCGCGCGTAGGCCCAGGTGAGGAGGAAGGTGGTGAGGAACTGGCCGAGGCCCGCGACCATCGCCACGTTGACCGCGCCGGCCACCGGGCGGGCCATCAGGCCGGGTGCGGCCGTGGCGGCCACGACGTAGGCGAGGTACCAGAGGAGGAAGGCGACGGTCGCGGGGAAGGCGAAGCGGCGGTAACGGCGCCGCACCTCCTGGAAGGCGGGGCTCCGCTGGACCTCCAGGTAGATCTCGGCCGCCCCGGGCGTCCGGTGCCCGGCCTCGTCGTACCGCGGGCGCGGCACCCCCGTCGCCGCCCCGTCGTCCCGCGCCCCCGCGCGCTCCTGCTCGTCCAGCTGCTCCACCGGTCAACTCTCCTTGTCAGCGAACCGTTTCGGCCGCGTGCCCAAGGATGGACAGAGTGGGCAGATCCCGGACTCTTCTCCCTCCGGTCTTCACCCCATCAGGTGACTCTTCGTCCCGGTTCCTGACCGGACCGCACCGATATGCGTATGGACGCCGCACCCGCCCGGCGCCGGCCGGGCGGGGCCGGGCGGGTGCGGGTCGTGCGGTGGTGCGGGTCGTGCGGTGGTGCGGCTCAGGCGTCGATGCGCGAGCGGTCGAGGGTCGCCGCGGAGCTGGTGATGAACTCCTTGCGCGGCGCCACGTCGTTGCCCATCAGCAGGTCGAAGACCGTCTCGGCCGCGTCCAGGTCGCCGATGTTGATCCGGCGCAGGGTGCGGTGGCGCGGGTCCATCGTGGTCTCCGCGAGCTGGTCGGCGTCCATCTCTCCGAGGCCCTTGTAGCGCTGGATGGAGTCCTTGTAGCGGACCCCCTTGCGCTGGAACTCCAGGAGCGTCTGCCGCAGCTCGTTGTCGGAGTACGTGTACACGTACTTGTCCTGGCCCCTCTTGGGCTGGACCAGCTCGATCCGGTGCAGCGGCGGCACGGCGGCGAACACCCGGCCGGCCTCGACCATCGGGCGCATGTAGCGCTGGAAGAGGGTCAGCAGCAGCGTGCGGATGTGCGAGCCGTCGACGTCGGCGTCGGTCATCATGATGACCTTGCCGTACCGGGCCGCGTCGATGTCGAAGGTGCGGCCGGAGCCCGCTCCTATGACCTGGATGATCGCGCCGCACTCGGCGTTCTTGAGCATGTCCGAGACGGACGACTTCTGGACGTTGAGGATCTTGCCGCGGATCGGCAGCAGGGCCTGGAACTCGCTGTTGCGGGCGAGCTTGGCGGTGCCGAGCGCGGAGTCTCCCTCGACGATGAAGAGCTCGCTGCGCTCGACGTCGTCGCTGCGGCAGTCGGCCAGCTTCGCCGGCAGCGAGGAGGACTCCAGGGCGGTCTTCCGGCGCTGCGCCTCCTTGTGCTGGCGGGCGGCGATCCGGGTCCGGGCCGCGGCGACGGCCTTCTCCAGGACGGCCCGGGCCTGGGCCTTGGCGTCCCGCTTGGTGGAGGTCAGGAAGGCCTTGAGCTCGCGGGCGACCACGGTGGCGACGATCCGGCGGGCCGCCGAGGTGCCGAGGACCTCCTTGGTCTGGCCCTCGAACTGCGGCTCGGCGAGACGCACGGTGACGACCGCGGTCATGCCCTCCAGGGCGTCGTCCTTGACGATGTCGTCCTCGGCGACGCGCAGCATCTTGGCCGAGCGCAGCACCTCGTTCACCGTCTTGGTGATGGCCTGCTCGAAGCCGGAGACGTGGGTGCCGCCCTTGGGGGTGGCGATGATGTTCACGAAGGACCGGACGGTGGTGTCGTACCCGGTGCCCCAGCGCAGGGCGACGTCGACGCCGAGCTCGCGGGTGACCTCGGTGGGGGTCATGTGGCCGCGGTCGTCGAGGACCGGCACGGTCTCCTTGAAGGTGCCCTGGCCGGTGAGGCGCAGCACGTCGCAGACGGCCTTGTCCTGCGCGAGGAACTCGCAGAACTCGCTGATGCCGCCGTCGAAGCGGAAGACCTCCTCGCTCTTGCCGATGCCCTCCAGGTCCCGCTCGTCGCGGACGACGATGGTGAGGCCGGGCACGAGGAAGGCCGTCTGGCGGGCGCGCTGGTGCAGCCCGTCCAGGGCGAGCTTGGCGTCCTTGAGGAAGATCTGGCGGTCGGCCCAGTAGCGGACGCGGGTGCCGGTGCGGGTCTTGGGCACCCGCTTGCCCTTGACCAGACCGCTCGCCGGGTCGAAGGGGCTGTCGGGGCCCTGCTCGGTGAAGATGCCGGGGACGCCGCGCCGGAAGCTGATCGCGTGCGTGGCGCCGTTCCGGTCGACCTCGACGTCGAGGCGGGCCGAGAGGGCGTTGACCACGGAGGCGCCGACGCCGTGCAGACCGCCGGAGGCCGCGTACGAGCCGCCTCCGAACTTTCCGCCGGCGTGCAGCTTGGTCATGACGACCTCGACGCCGGACAGGCCGGTCTTGGGCTCGACGTCGACCGGGATGCCCCGGCCGTTGTCGCGGACCTCGACGGACCCGTCGTCGTGGAGGATGACGTCGATGCGGTCGCAGTAGCCGCCCAGGGCCTCGTCGACCGAGTTGTCGATGATCTCCCAGAGGCAGTGCATCAGGCCACGGCTGTCCGTGGACCCGATGTACATTCCGGGACGCTTGCGGACCGCTTCGAGCCCTTCGAGGACGAGCAGGTGCCGCGCGGTGTAGTTGGAACCGTCACGGTCTGCGGTCAGCAGCGCACTGGACGGCACGGACGTTTCGGCGGTCACGCGGTTCGCTCCTCGCTGAATTTGAGATCTTGCCCGATGGGGTGAGTATCGGCGTCGCTCACCGCACAGAGGGTACCGATGCCTGGTAGGGCCGCTGAAACGCCACCCTCCCGGTTTGCTCATGCTAGTCCAGACTCGTATGGATGTTCGATCCCTCGATGGGGTGACGCGAACATCACGTTCCCTTCCCGGCATGAACCATCTAGGCTCCGGGCACGTCCTCATCAACAACCGGCAACCCCGCCGGGAGGACGGCCGACACACCACAGCAATGCGAAACCCGTAGAGCGACGCAATACGGCTCATTCGCCGCCAACCGGCAGCAAACAGCCACCTTGGGAAAAGTTTCAAGGAAAAGCCACGAGCGGGAACGTTTTCGGCCTGGTTGGATGTTGACCCTGGTACGACAGCTCGTCGAGCTAGAGAAGAGGCGACGTGACTACTGTTCTGACCCCCGCGAGCCCCCTGACGGCCGCTGACCGCTGCGACCGCTGCGGCGCCCAGGCTTACCTGCGTGTCGTCCTGGCCAGCGGAGGTGACTTGCTCTTCTGCGCCCATCACGGTCGCAAGTTCGAGCCGGAACTCAAGAAGATCGCCGTTGAGATACAGGATGAGAC
Source organism: Streptomyces hydrogenans (assembly GCF_014656075.1). Classification (GTDB taxonomy): domain Bacteria; phylum Actinomycetota; class Actinomycetes; order Streptomycetales; family Streptomycetaceae; genus Streptomyces; species Streptomyces hydrogenans. Next base: position 98,009 of record NZ_BNBS01000008.1, on the reverse strand, counting down.
GGACCGGCTGACCGACGTGCCGGCCCGCACGGTGGGCGACGAGCACTGACTCCGCGCTACCACGACGAGCTAAGGGCCGGTCTCTGACGACCGGACGACGGGCGGTCATCCCCTGCGGGGGATGACCGCCCGTTCTCGTACCCACGGGGGCACCGCCGTCATCGGACCGCGCCTCCGCTCGCTCCGCGCCCCTGTCGGGCAGGTGTGCCGGTCCGCTGCCGGGCCGCCAAGGGCCCCTGCGGCGCCTCAGAGGCGCTCGGGCAGCACCGTGGACACCCGCGTGTAGACCCCCGGGTTCTCGGCCTGTCCGCAGCCGCTGCCCCAGGACACGAGCCCGACCAGCACTCCGCGTGCCACCAGCGGGCCGCCGCTGTCGCCCTGGCACGCGTCCCGGCCGCCGCGGGGGTCGCCGGCGCACAGCATGGTCTCCTTGCGGTACGAGACCCCGCCGAAGCCGTCCGGGTACGCGCGCTCGCAGGCGGCGTCCGGGAGTACCTGGACGTGCGCGGAGCGGAGCGAGGAGGCGTAGCTGCCGTTCCCGCTCGTGTCGCCCCAGCCGTACACCTCGGCGGCCGTCCCCGGGTTCTCCGCCGCGTCACCGCGCGCGGCCACCTTGATGACGAAGGACTCCGGCAGGGATTCGGCGAGGGTCAGCACGGCGAGGTCGCCCGAGTTGGTCGTCGGGTCGTAGTCGGGGTTCACCCAGGTGTCCGCGATCCGGACCTCCTGCCCGCCCTGCCCGCGCAGCGACGCGCGACCCGCGATCACCGAGAAGTCCCGCAGCTGCCAGGGCTGACCGCCGAGCACCTCGCGCCCCAGGCAGTGGGCCGCGGTGAGCACCTTGGTGGGCGCCACGACGACGCCGCCGCAGAACTGGCCCGCCCGCGTACCCCCGAACCGGTCACGGCTGGACAGGGCCACCACCCAGGGCGCTTCGGTGATCGCGGCCGGGCTGCCGCCCACCACGACGCTGTCCGCCGCGGCCGGGGCGGCACCGGCCACCACTCCTGCCACCGCCGTGACCAGACCCAGGGCACCCGTCAACGCTCGGGCGAAGGGACCACGCATGGAGCCTCCTGACTCTCCGCTGATATCCGTTCACCCAGCGTCCAGCACGGAGGGGTCCCCTGCACCGCGAACGGCCGAAGGGCCCGGCTCCCCGAGCGGGGAACCGGACCCTTCGGCCACTGCCGTGCGTCCCGGACGGACCGGAACGGTCAGTCGAGGTAGTCGCGCAGGACCTGCGAGCGCGACGGGTGGCGCAGCTTCGACATCGTCTTCGACTCGATCTGGCGGATCCGCTCGCGGGTCACGCCGTAGACCTTGCCGATCTCGTCGAGCGTCTTCGGCTGGCCGTCGGTGAGACCGAAGCGCATGGAGACCACGCCGGCCTCACGCTCGGAGAGCGTGTCGAGGACGGAGTGCAGCTGCTCCTGGAGGAGCGTGAAGCTGACCGCGTCGGCCGGGACGACCGCCTCGGAGTCCTCGATGAGGTCACCGAACTCGCTGTCGCCGTCCTCACCCAGGGGGGTGTGGAGGGAGATCGGCTCACGGCCGTACTTCTGGACCTCGATGACCTTCTCGGGGGTCATGTCGAGTTCCTTGGCCAGCTCCTCCGGGGTGGGCTCGCGGCCCAGGTCCTGGAGCATCTGGCGCTGGACGCGCGCGAGCTTGTTGATGACCTCGACCATGTGCACCGGGATACGGATGGTGCGGGCCTGGTCGGCCATGGCGCGGGTGATCGCCTGACGGATCCACCAGGTGGCGTACGTGGAGAACTTGTAGCCCTTGGTGTAGTCGAACTTCTCGACCGCGCGGATCAGACCCAGGTTGCCCTCCTGGATCAGGTCCAGGAAGAGCATGCCGCGGCCGGTGTAACGCTTGGCCAGCGAGACCACCAGACGGAGGTTGGCCTCCAGGAGGTGGTTCTTGGCGCGGCGGCCGTCCTCGGCGATGATCTCCAGCTCGCGCTTGAGCTTGGGAGCGATCTTGTCCGAGTTGGCGAGCTTGTCCTCGGCGAAGAGACCGGCCTCGATGCGCTTGGCGAGCTCGACCTCCTGCTCGGCGTTGAGCAGCGGGACCTTGCCGATCTGCTTCAGGTAGTCCTTGACCGGGTCCGCGGTGGCACCGGCGACGGCGACCTGCTGGGCGGGAGCGTCGTCCTCGTCCTCGTCGGACAGGACGAAGCCCTTGGTCTCGCCCTCGGTCTCCTCCTCGTCCTTGCCCGGCGCGACGTCCTCGAGGAGCTCCTCGCCCTCGATCATTTCGTCGTCGGACTTCTTGGACGCGGTCTTCTTGGCCGCCGTCTTCTTGGCGACGGTCTTCTTGGCCGCCGTCTTCTTGACGGCGGTCTTCTTCGCGGCCGCCTTCTTGGCGGGCGACGCGGCCTCGTCGGCCGGGTCCGCGCTCTCGGCCGCGGGGGCCGCCGAGCCGGTCGCGACGGTGGTCCTCGTCACCGTCGCCGCCCTGGCGGTGACGGTGGTCTTGGCGGCGGTGCGCTTGGCCGGGCTCTTCGCTGCTGCGCTCTTGCGGGCGCGCTTCGGCGACTCCGCTGCACTGACCATCAGCGTCACACCCTCTTCCTCGAGGATCTGATTGAGGCTGCGCAGAACATTCTTCCACTGGGTTGGCGGAATCTGGTCAGCCTCGAAGGCCCGACGCACGTCATCGCCGGCGATCTGCCCATCAGCCTTTCCCCGCTCGATGAGCGCCATCACAGACTCGGACTCGGCGATCTCCGGCGGGAGCGTACGGGATGTGCTGGCCGACACGAACAACCTCTCGGAACGATGGAAACGGCTTCCGGCCCCGCCCGAAGGATCGGACCGGAGCCGACGACCGTCGACGGGGAATGTGCCGACGGCGCGGGCTGGACCGGGGAACTGCACAGCGCCTGCACCGGCAGCTGTATTCCTTCCTCGGCTGTCACCTCTTAGGTCATCGCACGGGTCGGAGGAGTGTTACGCCCAATCTTCGTGTCCCGAGTCACACCGCATCCGCGACGAACCGGGCGGAACGGTACTCAAGCGTACATTCGGCGCCGCCGGAACCCTGGCGCGGTCCGGGGAACCCGGTCGGGCTCCCCGGACCGCGCTCGGATCCGGCGGCTCTCCCTGCGTACGCACCCGTGCGCTTCCGGCCACGGTCCGCGGATCAGTGCTCGCGGGGGGAGGGGACGACGGGGGGCTCCACCCCGGGGTGGACCGTGAGCAGTTGGCGCATGGCGGTCTCGGCGGCCACCGCGTCCCCGGCGGCGAGGGCGTCGACGATGCGGCCGTGGTGGGCCAGGCAGCTCTCGCCGGGGCGGTCGCAGGCGGTGACGGGACCGCCGGAGACCTGGAGGGCGGCGGCGACGATGCCGGAGAGGTGCTCCAGCATGCGGTTGCCGGCGAGCTGGATGAGCAGGGAGTGGAACTCGGTGTCGGCGCGGGAGAAGGTGATGCCGTCACCCTGCGCGTACGCGTGACCCATGATCTCGACCATGTCGGCGAGGCGCTGCTGCACATCCTCGCGGCCGTGACCGGCGGCGAGGCGGGCGGCCAGCGGCTCGATCGTCCAGCGCAGCTCGTTGAGCTCGCGCCGCTGGTCGTCGCGCTGCGGGCCGAAGGCGCGCCACTCGATGATGTCGGGGTCGAGCAGGTTCCAGTCGCTGACCGGGCGGACCCGGGTGCCGACGTTGGGGCGGGCGCTGACGAGGCCCTTGGCCTCCAGGACGCGGAGGGACTCGCGCACGACGGTGCGCGAGACCTCGAAGCGCTGGCCGATCTCCTCGGGGACGAGGGGACGATCCGCGCCGAGGTCGCCGGAGACGATCATCTGGCCGAGCTGCTGGACGAGCTGGCCGTGCAGTCCGCGACCGCGGCTGCCGGCGGTGCGGCGGCCCACGCGGCCGAGGTCCGTCTCCACCCCCTCCCAGGAGGGCGGGCCCACGCGGTCGGCGACGGGGGCCTCCGCGTAGGGGTAGCGGTCGAGATCGCCCGGGGCGCCGAGGCCGGAGTCGACGGAGCGGGCGGCGGTCATCATCGTGTGCGCAAGGGTACTCACGCATCCTTTGTCGGCGTGGCCTCCGTGGCCCTTGAGGTCTTTGGTGAAAAGCACACGAAAGGGTGATCGGCACCCCCTACACAATTGACGATTATTCGGACATAAGCGGCATTGTGCAAGGGAGTTGCGACCCAAGCGGAACATACCGATCCGGAAATGATCACCAACGCGCCTGCCGACGAACCCCGGTGACCAGATAGGCGCAGAGCAGGACCGTCAACGTGAGCAGGAGGGCCACTCCGGCGGGCTGCGCCACTACCTCCAGCGCCCCGGCGATCCACCGGTCGAGGGGTGGCGCCCACCGCGGCCCCGCGAACTCGCCCAGGCGGGCCGGGAGTCCGGCGACGGACCGGACGGCGGGACCGCTCATCACCTGCCGCAGCAGCGGGACGAAGGCGACCGGGACGAAGAGGACCGCCGCCACCCCGGCCGCCGCGGCCCGGAACACCCCCGCCCCCAGCACCCCCGCCCAGGCGCAGCCGACCGAGAGGCCCAGCCAACTCGCCGTCATCGCGTGCCAGTTGTCGGGCACGATGATCAAGTCGGCCCCGTAGAAGAGCCGGAGGGCCGCCAGGTCGGCACCCGCCACCAGCACACCGAGGACCAGGGCGACGGCCGCGGAGACGGCGAGCTTGGCGAGGAGCAGCGCGAGGCGGCGCGGCACGGCCCCGCGGCCGGCGGCGAGCGCGGGGTAGCGGTACTCCTCGCCGAAGGAGAGCGCGCCGATCAGCCCGGCACCGAGCGCCGCGGGCGGCAGCGGCAGGAGGTCGGGCCAGGCGGCGAGCACCGCCGGGAGCGAGGTGCCGCCGCCCCGCCCGAGCAGCACCGCGAGCACGGCCGACACGGCCAGGGCGCCCGCCAGGACCAGCGCCGTGGACGGTACGCCGGTGATCCGGCGCAGCTCGTACCGGAGCGGCCGCAGCGGCGAGCGGACCGGGCGTCGCGCCCCGGCGACCCGGTCCGGAGCGGCGGCACCCGTCCCGGGGAGCGGACCGGGCGCCGCCTCCTCCCCCACCCCGGCGGGACGGCTCTCGCCGGTCTCGTCCGCGAGCCGGTGGACGGGCACGCCGTGCCGGAAGGCCGTGTCCCCCACCTGGGCACAGTCGCCGCCGTACACCAGGAGGAGGTTGCCGTCCTCCGTCACGACCTCGACCGGACGGCGGGCGGCCCTGGCCTCCTGGGTCACGGCGGCGGCGAGCCGTGCGGCCTGCGGGGTGCGGACGACGACCCGGGGCCGCAAGCGGGTGCGGGCGAACTCTCCGGCGTCCTGGGCGGCGGCGAGGCGGCCGCCGTCGAGCGTGACGACGCGGTCGGCGTTCCTCGCCGCGTCCCTGGCGTCCCGGGTGGTGTAGAGGACGGTGCCGCCGGCGTCCGCGTGCGCGCGCAGCAGCGCGTGCAGCCGCCCCCGCTCCTCCGGGGACAGCCCCGCTCCCGGGTCGTCCAGGAGCAGCGCGTGCGGCTCCCCCAACAGAGCTGCGGCCAGGGCGAGTCGGCGCTCGGCCCCGCGCGGCAGACTGCCGAGCCGTCGCCCTTCCAGCCCGGCGAGGCCCACGGCGCGGATCGCCTCGTCGGCCCGGGCGACCGGAACTCCCGCGCCTGCCGCGAGCATCCGCAGCTGCCCGCGGACGGTACGGGACGGGTGTCCGGGTACGTCTCCGAGGACGATCCCGACCTCGCGCGCGGGCTGGGCGATCCGGTGCAGCGGCCGGCCCCGGAAGTAGGAGAGTCCGCGCCCCGGGTCGAGTTCGAGCAGGAGGCGCAGGGCGGTCGTCTTGCCGGCGCCCGGGGGGCCGACGAGGGCGGTCACGGCCCCGGGCGGGGCCTCGAAGGTCAGATCGTCCACGGCGGGCGGGCGATCGCGGCGGGGGTTGCTGGTCAGTCCGATGGCCTGGAGCATCGCTTCTCTCGCGGTAGGAGTCACCGCTCCGCGGCAGGGCGGCGCTATCGCAGCAAGATAACGCCAGATTTCGGACTTTTGGCGCAGGGTTGCCGCCCCGGGGGCGGCGGGGGCGTGTGCCCCTCAGACCTCGGGGCGCAGCATCGGCGGGTTGAGCAGCGTCGCGCCACCGGCCCTGAACAGCTGGGCGGGGCGCCCTCCCTGACGGGTGGTGGTCCCGCCGGTCGGCACGAGGAAGCCGGGGGTGCCGGTGACCTTGCGGTGGAAGTTGCGCGGATCGAGCGAGACGCCCCAGACGGCCTCGTAGACCCGGCGCAGCTCGCCGACGGTGAACTCCGGCGGGCAGAACGCCGTCGCGAGCGAGGAGTACTCGATCTTGGAACGGGCCCGCTCCACGCCGTCGGACAGGATCTGGGCGTGGTCGAAGGCGAGCGCGTCCGGGGAGTCGGGCCCGGCGGCCCGCGCCTGGTCGAGCAGTTCCTCCACGGGGGCCCAGCGCGCGCTGTTGGCGTCGCCGCCGGGCCGGGGGGCGGGCAGATCGGGGGCGAGCGCGAGGTGCGCGACACTCACCACCCTCATCCGCGGGTCGCGCTTGGGGGCGCCGTAGGTCGCGAGCTGCTCCAGGTGCGCGCCGTTGTCCGGCACCGACGCCGCCGACGGGTCGTGGGCGCACAGTCCGGTCTCCTCGGCCAGCTCGCGCGCCGCGGCGGCGCCGAGGTCCTCGTCGTCGCGGACGAAGCCTCCGGGCAGCGCCCACCGTCCCTGGAAGGGCTCTTCCCCCCTGCGGACGACGAGGGTGCACAGGGCGTGACTCCGCACGGTGAGCACGACCAGGTCGACGGTGACGGCGAAGGGCGGGAAGGCCGACGGGTCGTAGGGGGGCATGCCGCGATCATAGTCGTCTTCCTGACGATAAACACGCCTCTCGTGCTCTCCGCCTTCGACGTCCTCGCCCTGTCGCGAGGGTGTCCTCGTCTCCGTGTCCGGCATCCGTCACACCCCCAGCTGCAGGCCCTCGGCGGCCTCCTCGACCATACCGAGTCCGAGACGGCTCACCCGCACGGCGAAGGGCTCCCCGGCGACCACGAGCCCCGAGAGGCGGAGCTCGCCCAGCGGAGCCGAGGCCATCGGCTGCACGGCCACGCTCCGGCCGGGGGCGTCGGGGCGGATGCCGGCCAGGGCGGGGAGCGCGTGGACGGCTCCGGCGGCGGCGCCGGCGGCGGGCCGGCGGGCCGCCGGGTGCGGCACGGGGCGCGCGCCCGCAGTCCTCTGCTCGCCCGCGTACATCTCGGGCAGCCGGTGGCCGAAGTGCTCGGCGGCGTCGAGGAGGCCTCGCAGCAGGGAGGCGGCCTCCTTCTCGTATCCGGCGGCGGCCAGACCGGCGACGGCGACGGCCGTCTCGTGGACGCGGACGGCTCCGGCCCGGTGGCCGAACGGGTTGTGGCCCGGCTCCTTGGCGCCGAGGCCGCGCAGTCCCCAGCCGGAGTCGAGGGCGGGGGTGCCGAGCAGCCGCGCGACCTGTTCGGTCTCCGTCCGGTCGAGCAGCCCCTGGGCGTACCGGCCTCCGTCGAGGAGCCCGGTGTCGAGGAGGTGGGCGGCCCACCCGCCGAGCTGGGGCCAGGAGCGGCCCTCCGGCGCCCGGGCGGCGGCGGGCCGGCCGCCGGACGGGTCGTCGATCCAGAAGGTGCTCCGGAAGCGCTCGCGCAGGGTGCGGGCCGCGGCCCGGAGCTCCGCCCCGCCGGGCCGGCCGCAGGCGTCGAGGAGGCCGGCTCCGAGCAGGGCGGCCCGGTGGGCGTGGGCCTGGGTCTCGGCGCGCCAGGGGCCGCCGGGCGCCGGGTCCGGCAGGAGCCCGTCCGCGGTGAGCCCGCGGCGCAGCCAGCCGAGGCACCGCTCCGCCACCGGAAGGAGCTCGTCCAGGTCGGCGCCGGGGAGGCCCCAGCGCCGGGCCTCGGCGAGGACGACGGGGAAGGCGAGGGTGGCCTCGACGCCGGTGCAGCGGGGCGGTAGGTGCGGCCCCGCGTCCCGCAGCGGGCCGGGGAGGCGCCCGGACTCGGCTCCGCCGGTGAGCTGGGTGCGGCCGAGGGCGCGGAGGGTGCCGGCGGCGAGCCGGGTGCCGAGCGGCAGGGCCATGCGGGCCGCCCAGAGCGCCTCCGCGGTGACCGGTCCGCAGCGCCACGGGACGCCGGCCGCGAGATGGACGTCGGCCGGGTGGGCGGGGTCGCGCTGGAGGAGTGCCCGCAGGTCCTCGACGCAGGTGCGGAGCAGGGCGCCGGTCCTGCGGTCGTCGCCCTCCGCCTGGGCGTCCGGGAGCAGGTGCCCGCCGGGGCGGCCGCCCGCGCCGGGCGGAGCGGCACCGAAGGCCCGGTCGGCGTGGACGCGGAGGTGGAGGGTGGTGGCGGTGCCGGGGGCGAGATCGGTTTCCCAGCGGAGGACGCCGACCGCCGCCAGGGAGTCCGTGGGCGCCGGGTCGGCCGTGACGGCGACGGACCGGCCGTCGGGGGCGGTCCAGCGGAGGCCGGTGCCGTGCACGCTGGGTCGGAGTTCGGGGCAGGGCCGGCCGGACGCGACCGCTCCCAGCTCCGCGAGATCCGTGCCCAGAGCGAGCTCCACCGGGACCCGGACCGTTCGGGCGCAGGCGCTGCGAAGGGTGATCCGCTCGGTTCCGTCGGCGCCGCGGGAGCGTTCGACGGTGACTCCCGGATCGGGTCCGGTGTCGCCGGGGACGCGCAGGGCGCCGACGAACACGGCCCGGTCGGCGGCGGCGAGCCGTCCCTGGAGTGGGACGGGCTCGCGACCGGCGACCCGCAGGACGCTGCGGGAGAGGAGGCGCCGCCCCGACGCGTACACGCCTTCCGGCCCGTGTCCGGTGAGCTGGCCGTGCTCGGGGGAGACGGCGAAGGCGGGCAGGGCGACGCACAGGAGCGCGTCGTGGACCGGGGGGAGTTCGCCGGGTCGGGTGCCGGGGACGCCGCCGGTGCCGCCGCCCGCGGCCGGGCGTCGGAGGGGGTGTCCCGTCGGGTGTCCGGGGGCCGGGACAGGGCTGAGGACCATGGGAGGTGTGGCGTGCTCTCTGTGCGATCCGGACGGCCTGCGGGGCCTCGGCGGCACGGCTCGCCCGGCTCCGCCACAGAGGTGAACGGTCCGGTGGCGGGCGGAGTCACGGTCGTCATCGCCCGCTCCTGGTCCCGCGCCGCCCGCCGCGGTGCGGGGCGGGGTTCCCCGGCCGCGTCGCGGCGCGACCGGCGGGCCGCACGCCCGGCGTCCCCCGGCCCCGGCGGGTGGCACCGCGCCCCGCCCGCGGGAGCGCCGGCCGCGGTCCTCCGGGACGGGCTCCCCGCGTGCGGGTCCGCGTGCGGACGCGGCGGGCGGGTTCGAGGGCCGCCTTCCCGGCCTCGGCCAGGCTCTCCCGCCCCTGTCGCAGGCAGGAGCGCAGCGACTCGGGATCGAGGCCCTGGTTGCACGCCTGGTGCAGGAGGCGGGCGAAGACGTACTCGGGATCGGCCCGGAGGGCCAGGCCGAGGGCGACGCGGGCGGTCGGTTCGTCGCCGGTCGACCAGGACGCCCAGCCGGCGAGGGTCAGCGGTGCCGCCGCGTACTCCTCGTAGGGGGCGACGCAGCGCCGGGCGAGGACCCGCCAGAGCCGCACGGCCGCGGCTCCTTCGGGGCCTTCCATCCACGCGGCGAGGTGGTCGCGGGTGGCGCGGTCCTGGAGGCCCAGGATCACGGCCGCGGCCTCGCCGGGGTCGACGCGGGCGTCGTCGTCGGCCTCGATCGCGGCGCGGCCCCGGCGGGCCCCGTCCTCGCCGATCCGGCGCGGCGGTTCGGCGAACCTGCCCAGGAGCCGACCGGCGAGGGCCAGGGTCGCCTCGCGCAGCCGTGCCCTGCCGTGCTCGTCCGCGCCGTCCACGACGCGGGGGACGATCTCGGCCGCGGCGGCGTCGAGGGCGAGGCGCTGCCGTGCGTCCCCCGGGGCGCCGGTGGGCCTGAAGCTCGCCTCCATCTCCCGCAGCGTTCCGCGCACCTCGATCCCCGCGTACACGGCGGCAGCCGCCGTGGCGGAGGTGCCGCCGAGGGAGAGCGGGGTGCCCTCGGGCGGGCAGCAGCGGATGTCGGGGCAGCAGTAGGAGAAGTGGCGGCCGTCGGAGATGCACAGCACTTCGTAGACGGGGATGTCGAGGACTCCGCAGGCGGTCCGGAGTCGCTGGGCGAGGGGCCGCAGCCGCTCGTGGACCTCGCGGGCGGTCTCACCGGGGCCGGGGTCCTGGCAGAGGAAGCCGACGATGCCGTCGGGTGGCGCGGTGCGCTGGGCGGATGCCTCGACGAGGCACTCGGCCAGATTGTCCGCGGTGGCGTCCCACTCGCCGGGCGAGCGGGGGATGCCGACCCTGATCCGGCCGCCGAAGCGCCCGTTCTCACCGTGCAGGGCGACGAGCACGACGGAGTCGCTCGGGTGGAAACCGAGCACGAACGGCAGGGCGTCGGCGAGCTCGGACGGGCTGCGCAGGGTGATCTGCGGGCCTCGGGCGGATGCGCTGATTTCATGGTGATTCGCGTTCATGGCGAGGACCGTCTCGTGATCTCACGTTTCCGACAACCCCTGTGGATAACTCCGCACATACGGTGTGATGAACCTATTTGCACTGTCCACAGATCGTGGTCTCGTTCGCCGAATGTCCGAGGCATCGGGTTGCATGGACGCATGACCCACGCAGACCGCCCGGAAGACCGCGCCGCGCTCCGCACCGCCGCCGACGCCGTACTGGCCCGACTCGTCGGAGACCCGACCGGAGAGGCGAGACTGCGCGAGGACCAGTGGCGCGCCATCGAGGCGCTCGTCGCCGACCACCGCCGGGCGCTGGTGGTCCAGCGGACCGGCTGGGGCAAGTCGGCTGTCTACTTCGTCGCGACCTCCCTGCTGCGCGAGCGCGGCAGCGGGCCCACCGTCATCGTCTCTCCGCTGCTCGCCCTCATGCGCAACCAGGTGGACGCGGCGGCGCGGGCCGGCATCCGGGCCCGGACGATCAACTCGTCGAACACCGAGGAGTGGGACAGCGTCAACGAGGAGGTCGACGCCGGCGAGGTCGACGTCCTGCTCGTCTCCCCCGAGCGGTTGAACAACCCCGACTTCCGCGACCGGGTCCTCCCCCGGCTCGCGGCGGCGACGGGGCTGCTGGTGGTGGACGAGGCGCACTGCATCTCGGACTGGGGGCACGACTTCCGGCCCGACTACCGCCGGCTGCGCACGATGCTCGCCGACCTCCCGGCCGGCGTTCCCGTGCTCGCCACGACCGCCACGGCGAACGCCCGGGTGACCGCCGACGTCGCCGAACAGCTCGGCACCGGCGCGGGCACCGACGCCCTCGTGCTGCGCGGCCCGCTGGACCGCGAGTCCCTCAGCCTCGGCGTGGTCACCCTGCCCGACGCGGCCCACCGCCTGGCCTGGCTCGCCGACCACCTCGACGAGCTGCCGGGCTCCGGCATCGTCTACACCCTGACCGTCGCCGCCGCCGAGGAGGTCACCGCCTATCTCCGTCAGTGCGGGCACACGGTCGCCTCGTACACCGGCCGGACGGAGAACGCGGACCGCCAGCAGGCCGAGGACGACCTGCTGGCGAACCGGGTGAAGGCGCTGGTAGCGACCTCGGCCCTGGGCATGGGCTTCGACAAGCCGGACCTCGGTTTCGTCGTGCACCTCGGCTCGCCGTCCTCGCCGATCGCGTACTACCAGCAGGTCGGCCGTGCCGGGCGCGGCGTGGAACACGCCGAGGTGCTGCTGCTGCCCGGACAGGAGGACGAGGCGATCTGGCGGTACTTCGCCTCCGTGGCCTTCCCGCCGGAGGAGCAGGTCCGCAGGACCCTCGACGTCCTCGCCTCCGCCGGCCGCCCGATGTCGCTGCCCGCCCTGGAGCCGCTGGTCGAGCTGCGCAGGACCCGCCTGGAGACGATGCTCAAGGTTCTCGACGTGGACGGGGCCGTGCACCGGGTGAAGGGCGGCTGGGAGAGCACGGGCCAGCCGTGGGTCTACGACACCGAGCGGTACGCCTGGGTGGCCCGCCAGCGGTCGGCGGAGCAGCAGGCGATGCGCGAGTACGCCACCACGACCGGTTGCCGGATGGAGTTCCTGCGGCGTCGGCTGGACGACGAGGAGGCCGCGCCCTGCGGCCGCTGCGACAACTGCGCGGGCCCGCGCTTCGATCCGAAGGTGACGGGCTCGGCACTGGACGCGGCCCGCGGCGAGCTGGGCCGCCCGGGTGTGGAGGTGGAGCCGCGCCGTATGTGGCCGACCGGGCTGGCCGCCGCCGGGGTGGACCTGAAGGGCCGGATCCCGGCCGGGGAGCAGGCGTTCGGCGGCCGCGCCCTCGGCCGTCTGTCGGACATCGGCTGGGGCAACCGGCTCCGGCCGCTGCTCGCCGAGACCGCGCCGGACGGCCCGGTACCGGACGACGTGGTGCAGGCGGTGGTCCAGGTGCTCGCCGACTGGGCGAAGGGCCCTGGCGGTTGGGCGTCCGGCGGTCCCGACGCACCGCCCCGGCCGGCCGGTGTGGTCACGGTGGCCTCGCGCCGGCGGCCCACTCTGGTGGGCTCGCTCGGCGCGCGGATCGCCGAGATCGGGCGGATGCCCCTGCTCGGATCGGTGCGGTACGCGCCCGAGGCGGAGGACACGCACCTGTCCCGGACCAACAGCGCCCAGCGCGTGATCGGCCTGCACCGGGCGTTGGAGGTCCCGCCCGAACTGGCGGAGCGGGTGGCCTCGGCGGGTGGTCCGGTGCTCCTGGTGGACGACCTGTCCGACACCGGCTGGACCCTGGCCGTGGGGGCCCGGCTCCTGCGCCGGTCCGGCGCGGAAGGCGTCTTTCCACTGGTGCTCGCCGTCCAGGGCTGAGAAGGACCGGGAAACGGCGAGTGAATACTGGGTAACTGGGCAGGGATATCAGTGGCATAACGGTTGATTACCGTCAGCCGCCTCAATTGCTCGTTGCCGCCCCGCTCGGGCCAAGCAAGAATTGGGGAACCGCCCCACACGGCTCGAAGCGGTCCGGAAGGACTGTGCCGTGCTGCGCCCTCACCCGACCTTGCCCGCCTCGCGGGCGCGTATCCGAAGGGAGGACCGTGACCCTCGGATTCGCTCCGTCCACCGCCTCGCTCGGCTCGAGCTCCGCCTCAGCGAGCCGGCTCGCCCGGATGCTGGAGCCCGCCGATTGGGCCGCGGCCGGAATTCCCTTGCTGCGCAGTCCACGTGAGGTCGTGAGCGGACTGCACTCGCGCCATCGCCCGCTGCCCACGACCGCGGTCGTGGCGGTGCTCGACCACGAGGAGCGTCTCACCGCGAGCGCCTCGTTCGTGCGCCGTCCCGGCCCCGCCGACGGCTGGGAGTTCCGGAACGCGCTCCTGGCCCACCTGCGGCGGGTGGTCCCGCACGACCTCCGGCGGCGCGCCCCCGTCAGGACGGCGGTACTGGTCTACTGCCGCGACGGCGACGAGCGGTGGACGGAGGAGGACGGGGCCTGGATGTGGGGGCTCCGTGACGCCTGCACGCTCCACGGGCTGCGCTGCGGCGCGTACATCACCCTGACCATGGCCGGTTGGCAGGTCTTCGGCGAGGGCCGGGGCGGTCGTCGGCCGAGTTCGGACTCCGTGCCGCTCGCGCTGGGCGAGCCGACCGACGAGCCGGGGCACCTCGCTCCGCGGACGGCGGGCGGGGCGGCCGAACCCCTACGCAGGGTCGCGGCACGCTGAGCGGGCCGGCCGCTCCGCCGGGCCGTTGCCGGTCCGGCGGAGACGCGACCGGTCAGACTCCGGCGCCGAGGACCGTGCCGACCCGCTCCGGGTCTCCGCAGACCACGAGCAGGGCACCGGCGCGGGACCGGGCGACGGGCAGGGCACGGGCGGCCACGTCGTCGCCGCCGTTGACCGCGACGATCACCACGGGGCGGGCGGTGACCCGTTCCACCGAGGCGGCGTCCGCGAAGAACACGTCCTCCGCGGTCTCCTGCTGGGCCCAGTAGGAGGACTCGCCGAAGGACAGCTCGTGCGCGGTCCAGGGGTGGCGATCGCCGGTGGTGAGCACCAGGACCTCACCGGGCGACCTGCCGCTGTCCAGCAGCAGGTCGAGGGCCTCCTCGGCGGCGTCGAGAGCGCCGTCCGCGGAAGCCGGGATGAGCTGGAGCTGGGGGCTGCCGTCGCCGGAACGATTCTCCGGACGGCTCTTGGGCGCGGGCGGGCCCGGAACGGGACGCGGGGCCGGCGGTCCGGGACGGGCCGGGCCGGGAACCGGTCCACCGGGACGCGGGGTGGCCGCGGAACGCGGGCCGGGTACGGGACGAGGGGTCGACGCGGGGCGGCCGGCGGCCGCGGTGGCGCTAGGACCCTGGGCGCTCTCGTGAATCTGAGGCTCCTCGGGAGGGAGAGGCATGGGTGGATGTCTATCAAATGCCGTTTCGGACGGCACCGTCGGGTGGGCACACAGGTGCGCCCCCGGTCCTTCGGATCCTCGTCGGTGAGGTTCCGCGGCCGGAAGATCAGAAGTCGAAGCCGAGTTGGCCCCCGCTCTCCAGAGCGGCCGCCTCCGCGGAGAGACGGACCTTCTTGAGGTGGCGCCATCGGGGCATGGCGTCCAGGTAGGACCAGGAGAGCCGGTGGTACGGGGTGGGTCCCAGCTCTTCGAGGGCGGCCTTGTGGACGGGCGAAGGGTAGCCCGCGTTGGCCGCGAAGCCGAAGCCGGTGCAGTCGGCGACGGAATCCAGCTCGGCCATCATGGCGTCCCGCCGCACCTTCGCGATCACGGAGGCCGCGGCGACGGCGACGCAGGACTGGTCGCCCTTGATCACCGTGCGCACCCGCCAGGGGGTGCCGAGGTAGTCGTGCTTGCCGTCGAGGATCACCGCGTCCGGGCGGACCGGCAGGCCGTCGAGGGCGCGGACGGCCGCGAGGCGCAGGGCGGCGGTCATCCCGAGCTCGTCGATCTCCTGAGGGGACGCCTCGCCGAGCGCGTAGGCGGTGACCCAGCGCTCGAGCTCGACGGCGAGGGTGGTGCGTCGCTTCGGGGTGATCAGTTTGGAGTCGGTCAGGCCCTCGGGCGGACGGCGCAGGCCGGTGACGGCCGCGCAGACGGTGACGGGCCCGGCCCATGCCCCGCGTCCGACCTCGTCGACCCCGGCGACGATCTTGGCGCCGGTGGTGGCTCGGAGCGACCGCTCGACGGTGTGGGTGGGAGGTTCGTACGGCATGGCGCCTGACAGGTTACGCCGCCGAGTACCGCGTGCGGTACCCGGATTCCCGTCAGGCGCCCCTCCCCCGCTCCGCGAGCCCGGTCAGGACGGCGACGAACGCACCAGCGGCAGCATGTTCCGGTCGACGACCTCGGCCATCTCGCCGTCGACCCATTCGCTGCCGCACACCCTCGGCCGGCGCATCATCATCGCCGGGATGACATCGAGGACAAGACCGTCGAGGGCCTCGGGACACACCTCTCCGCGCGCGATCCCGCGCTCCAGGAGGCGTCCGAGGAGCTGTTTCGGAGCTCTTTCAAGGGGCCGACGACGCCCGCCTCGATCAGCGTGCGGAGGCACACGGCGGCTCCCTCGTCGCACTCGTGAAGGGCCGCGCACAGGGCGAGGCCGGGGCGCGAGTTCCTCACGTCGCGGACGCCGTGCACGACACCCTCCACGGTCGGGCCGTTCCAGCCGACGCCGCTCAGCTGGTCGAGCGCCGTGTCCAGGATGGCGCGTTCGAGCACGGCTCCGCGTCTCCTGCTCGCCGTCCGGGCCCTCGAAGGCGTGGGCGGTGCGATCGCCTCGCCGACTTCGCTCGCCCTGATCACTCAGCGGCAAGGCCGAGGCTGCGGGCCCCGTGGCCTGACGGGCTGTGCGGTGGCCCGGGCCCGCGGGCCCGGGCCACCGCGATGTTCAGCTCCGGGCGGGAGCCTGGGGCACCCAGGCGGGGAGCGCCTCCGTGCTGTCCAGCCATGCGGCGGGGGGCGCGCCCTCGGCCGCGGAGGCCACCACGCCGCCGGCGATGGCGCAGGTCGTGTCGACGTCTCCGCCGACCTGGGCCGTCGTCCAGAACGTCGACTCGAAGTCGCCCAGGCCGCGGGCGGCGGACCAGAGGGCGAAGGGAACCGTGTCGTGCGCGGTGGTGCGACGGCCGCTGCCGAGCACGGCCGCGACGGTGCCGGCGTCGCCGTAGTCCAGCATGTCGCGGGCCCGGCGCAGCCCCGCGCCGACCGCGCTGCGCGGGACCAGGGCGATCACCCCGTCGAGCAGCGCCTCGGGGGTGGGAGGACCGGCCGGGTCGGCCGCGAGGGCGGCCGCCGCGGCGACGGCCATGGCGCCGACCACGGCCTCCCGGTGCTGGTGGGTGGGGTAGGCGGAGATCTCGGCCTGATGGGTGGCCTGCTCCGGGTCGTCGGCGTACCAGGCGCCCAGCGGGGCGATGCGCATCGCGGCGCCGTTGCCCCAGGATCCCTGTCCGTTGAAGAGGGCGGCGGACAGTTCGCGCCAGTCACCGCCCTCCCGGATCAACCGGAGCATCCGGTTGACGGCGGGGCCGTAGCCCCGGTCGAAGTCGTGGTGGTCGGCGAAGGAGGCGGCCAGCGCGTCCTGGTCGACGCGGTCGTGTCGGGCGAGGACGGCCAGGACGGAGCAGGCCATCTCCGTGTCGTCGGTCCACTGCCAGGGGCCGGGCGGCAGTTCGCACCGCTTCAGCAGGGGGTAGTGCGCGGGGACGAAGAACTGGGAGCCCAGTGCGTCCCCCACGGCCAGTCCGCGCAGACTGGCGAGGGCGCGGTCGAAGCGCCGGTCGAATGAGGAGTCAGCGGTCATCGGTGCGCCACTCTATCCGGTGGGGCCGTACGGTTCCGGGGTACACCAGCGTTCGAACGGGCGGTCCAGCCGGTAGCGCCCGTCCTCCCCGAGCAGCAGGACCCGGGTCTCCGCGTTGCCCGGATTCGAGAGCGACTCGAATTCGGCCACGCTCCAGTGGAACCATCGCATGCAGAAGAGACGCATGGTCAGCCCGTGGGTGACGAGCAGGACGTTCGGGGGATGGTCGGGGGCCTCGAAGCTGCGGTAGAGGCTCTCCAGGAACGCCCCCACGCGGTCGTACACGTCCGCTCCCGACTCCCCTTGCGCGAAGCGGTAGAAGAAGTGCCCGTACGCGTCCCGGTAGACCTTCTGAAGGCGTACGTCCTCCCGGTCCTGCCAGTTGCCCCAGTCCTGTTCCCGCAGTCGCGGTTCCTCTCGGATCCTCAGTTGCCCCGGTGGCAGCTTGAGGGCGTGGAGGGTCTCGTGGGTCCGCCGGTAGGGCGAGACGTACACGCTGACCGCCTCGTCCCCGAAGAGTTCCCTCAGCCGCTCCCCCGTCTCCTCCGCCTGCCGCCGCCCGGTCGCGGTGAGCCGGAGGGCGTGGTCGGGCTCCCGTTCGTAGACGGTGTCGTCGACATTGCCTTCGGATTCTCCGTGCCGTACGAGAACGATGCGCCGCGGTCGTGCCATGCTCCGACCCTAGAGGGAGACGCCCCGTTCGGCTCAGTCGAGGAGGCGGCCGGAGTCCATCCGGCGTATCCGCCCGGTGAACGCGCGCCGCAGTCCGCGGTCGTGCGAGACCACCACGAGGGCCCCGGGCCACTCCTCCAGGGCCCGCTCCAGCTCCTCGACCAGACCGAGGGCGAGGTGGTTGGCGGGCTCGTCGAGGAGCAGCAGGTCCGCGGGGCGGGCGAGCAGCCGTGCGAGCGCGAGCCGGCGCAGCTGTCCCGCGGAGAGGGCTCCCAGCGGCACGATGAGGTCGTCCGGCCGGAACAGTCCGTACGACAGGAGCCGTTCGGCCAGGCCGTCCTCGTCGAGCCCGAGTCCCAGTCCGTGGCCGAAGGCGGTGAGCAGGGGCTCGGCGGGCCGTCGGACGGTCACCTCCTGGGAGAGGAAGCCGATCCTTCCCTGTCGCCTCACCTCACCCGCGTCGGGCGTGAGCCGACCCGCCATGACGCGCAGCAGGGTGGACTTGCCGGCCCCGTTCTCCCCGTGGACGAGGAGCCGCTCGCCGGCCCGGAGGGTGAGGTCGTCGACGGCGAGCCGTTCGTCGACCCGGACCCCGCGCAGGGCGAGCAGTTCGCCGTGGGCCGCTCCGGCCTGGGGGCGGGCGGTGAAGGCCAGGGGTGGGGCCGGCTCGGACACCGGTTCCGCCCTGAGCCTGCGCAGCCGCTCCCGGGCGTTGCGGACGCGTCCGGACACGGATGCCTGGACGCGGCCGCCGGCCCGGTCGTAGGCCATCTTGTTGTTGTCCTTCATGTCCCGGCCCGCGGCGACGGAGTGGGCCGCTCCCTCCGCGTAGGCCTCCAGGCGCTCGGTCTCGGCACGCCACTCCTCGTACTCCTGCCGCCGGCGACGGCGGGTGGCCTCGTGTGCGGCGCGGAATCCCGCGTATCCCTCACCGTGCCGGACGAGGGCCTTCCGGTCGGTGTCGACCTCGACGAGGGCGGTGGTGACTCCCTCCAGGAAGACGCGGTCGTGGGAGACGGCGACGATCGTCCCCCGGTGGCTCCGGAGGGACTCCTCCAGCCAGTCGAGCGCCCCGGCGTCGAGGTGGTTGGTGGGTTCGTCGAGCAGGAGGACCTCGGGTGCGGCGGCGATGGCGCAGGCGATGCCGAGCCGGGCCTGTTCCCCTCCGGAGAGGCTGCCGAGCCTGCGGTCCCGGGCAATGTGGGCGATCCCGAGGGCGTGCAGCGCCTTGTCGACGCGGGCGTCGGCCTCGTATCCCCCGCGGAGCTCGTAGGCGGTGAGCAGTTCGCCGTATGCGGCGAGGTCGTCGGCGGCGGCGCGGTCCAGGCGAGCCTCGAGGGCGCGCAGTCGGGCCTCCATGGCACGTAAGTCGGCGAGCGCGGCGTCGACGGCGTCGGCCACCGTGTCCTCCGGCGGCAGCTCGGGGGTCTGGTGGACGAGCCGCAGGCCGCCGTCGGTCAGGACTGTGACCCGCCCCTCGTGCGGCGCGATCCTGCCGGCGAGCAGGTGGAGGAGGGTGGACTTGCCCGCGCCGTTCTCCCCCACGATTCCCACGCGCTCGCCGGGGCGGACGGCGAGCGAGACGTCGTCGAGGAGTAGCCGCTCCCCACGGGAGACGGTCACGTCGTGGAGCGAGATCTGTGCAGGCATGGCACCTCCCGGAACGGAATGCAAACACAACCCTTGTTGCGTTAATGGCGAGTGTGGCACACTCGGAACCACTAATGCAACGGGAGTAGCAATTGAGCGAGACGAGTGAAGACTCCGGCGCCCCCGCGCCAGGCAGCCGGCGCCCCGGCGGACGCACCGCCCGCACCCGGACCGCCGTCCGCGACGCCGTCCTGACCGGACTCACGGAACACGGGTACCCCGCCCTGACGGTGGAGTACGTGGCGGAGCACTCCGGCGTGCACAAGACGACGCTCTACCGCCGCTGGGGCGGGGTGGAGGGCATGGTGGCCGACGCCCTCGACCTCGCCGGGGAGGACGCGTGGACTCCGCCCGACACCGGCAGCCTCGCCGGCGACCTGCGCGCCCTCGCCCGCGAGGTCGTCGAGGGGTTCAGTGACCCGGCCCATGCCGCCGCGCCCACCGCCTTCGTCGGCGCCGCGTTCCAGTCACCGCGCGCCGCAGACGCCCTGCGCTCCTTCTACGCCGAGCGGTTCCGCCGCTGCGAGGAGGTCGTGACCAGGGCGATGGACCGCGGCGAGGCCCCCGCCGCCACGGACGCCGGGGCGGTGGTCCGGGCGGTCTCCGCCCCTCTCTTCCTCCGCCTCTTCGTCACCCGTGAACCCGTCGACGAGAGCGTGGCGGACCAGGCCGCGGACGCGGCGCTGGCAGCGGTGAACGCGGGCGTCTTCGGCAGACGGACCGAGCGCCCGGGCCAGGCGTCGGCCCCCGGCGCGGCCGTCGGCACGTCCGCCGCCGGGAGCTGAACGGTCAGACGGTCCAGGTCGGTTCGAGCCGCACCACGTCACCCGTGAGCGCGGCCACGTCGGCCTCGGTCTGCGCCCGCAGGCCGAGGCGTTCGACCCGCTCCTCGCGGTACTTGCCGTGCTCCGCAGCGGAGTTCCACAGGGAGAGCACCAGGAACTCGTGGCCCGGCGACTCGCCGAAGAGTCCCCGCAGCATGCCGGGGGACCCGGCCATCGCCGGGTTCCACACCTTCTCCTGCATGAGGGCGAAGTGCTCCACCCGCTCCTCATGGACGCGGCAGTGCGCCACCCGCGCGACGTCCGCGTCGGCGAACTTCGGCTCGAAGCCGGTCTTCACGTCGAAGCGGTGGTCGAAGAGCTTGATCTGCGCGTCCTTGAACGTGCCGGACTGCGCGGCGGCGAGCCGGTCGTGCGAGCGGGCCATGAAGGAGTCGTAGAAGGCCCGGCTCTCCCAGAAGGAGAAGATGTGCGCGACCTCGGGGCGGGCGCGGCTCCAACCGCCGCCCTGCCCCCGGAAACCCGGCTCCCCGAGCAGCCCCGCCCACTTCCGCTGCCCCCGCTCGAACCCTCGACGGTCCACGACGGCGCAGCGAATCCACTTGACCAGCACCGCGCCATCGTACGGGTCAGGGGAGCGCCCCGGCAGACCGTCGCCCCAGATGGACAACGGCGCTTGAGGTGCCGTCAGGCACCCCTTCCTTTCAGGCCAGTCGGGCGTCGAGTTTCCGGCACGTCCCGCCCCGGAACAGCACTCGGAGACCTCAGCCGACCCAACTGTCCTACGTGCGTGACACCATGAAGAAGGACCCGGGGCGACGGGCCCGCACAGGTGATCGGGGAGAGGGGAAGCATCGTGAGCGGACTCAACAAGGGCGTCGGCAAGGTCGAGGTGGCGCTCAAGTGGGACCCGGCGCCGGCGGGCGCGCCCGCGCACGACCTGGACCTCGTCGCCGCCGTCTTCACCGCCGACGACCCGCACGGGACGCCCGCCCAGCTGGTCCACTTCGGCAGCCGCTCCCCCGACGGGACGATCACCCTCCTCCGCGACAGCCGCACGGGGCAGGGATTCGGCTACGACGAGGCGATGACCCTGGAGCTCGACCGGCTCGCGCCGCGCTACGTCCGCGTCGTGGTCGGCGTGGCGATACAGCAGTCCGGCGGCCGGATCGTCTTCGGCTCCATAGCCCAGACCGCCGTGCGGGTCAGCGAGGGCTACACCGAACTGCTCGACGACGACCTCTCGGCAGCCGCCGACGCGACCGCGGCGACGGTCGTCGAGTTCACCCGGGACGGCTCGGCGGGCTGGACCTTCCGACGCCTGTCCCGAGGGTTCGACACCGACCCGGCGACCTTCGGCTCGCTCATGGGCTCCGCGCGCGCCTGACCCGGCGCTCCCACCGCCCCGGCGCCCGCCGGAACGGTCCGGACACGACGAAGGGCGGCGGAACCGGCGTCCGGTCCCACCGCCCGCCCGCCGGGATCACTCCCGGCGGGTTCATCGCCTCAGGTCAGCTGCAGCCGCTGGTGGAGCCGCAGCCCTCGCAGATGTAGCAGGAGCCGGCGCGCTGCATCTTCGTACCGCAGGAGAAGCAGAGCGGGGCGTCGGCGCTGATGCCGAGCTGCATCTCGACGAGCTCCGCCGAGGTGTGCGCCTGCTTCGGGGCCGGAACCTCGGCCTTGACCACCGGAGCCGGGGCGGCGACGGCCTTCAGCTCCGTGGCGACCGGGGCGGACTGGGCCAGGCCCTCGACGTCCACGTCCTCGTCGGACTGCTCGTAGGAGCCGGTCTCCAGGTGACGCTGACGCTCCTCGGCGGAGTGGATGCCGAGCGCGGAGCGGGTCTCGAAGGGCAGGAAGTCCAGCGCCAGGCGGCGGAAGATGTAGTCGACGATCGACTGCGCCATCCGCACGTCCGGGTCGTCCGTCATGCCGGCCGGCTCGAAGCGCATGTTGGTGAACTTCGAGACGTAGGTCTCCAGCGGCACGCCGTACTGCAGACCGACGGAGACGGCGATGGAGAAGGCGTCCATCATGCCCGCGAGGGTCGAACCCTGCTTCGACATCTTCAGGAAGACCTCGCCGAGACCGTCGTCCGGGTAGGAGTTGGCGGTCATGTAGCCCTCGGCGCCACCGACGGTGAAGGAGGTGGTGATCCCCGGGCGGCCCTTCGGGAGACGCTTGCGGACCGGGCGGTACTCGACGACCTTCTCGACGGCCTCGCGGATCGTCGCCTCGGTCTTCGCGGTCACCTCGGCCTTCTCGTCCTCCTTCTTCTTGGCGGAGAGCGGCTGGCCGACCTTGCAGTTGTCGCGGTAGATCGCGAGCGCCTTGACGCCCATCTTCCACGCCTCGAAGTAGACCTCCTCGACGTCCTCGACCGTGGCCGTCTCCGGCAGGTTCACGGTCTTGGAGAGGGCGCCGGAGATCCACGGCTGGATGGCGGCCATCATGCGGACGTGGCCCATCGCGGAGATGGAGCGCTCGCCCATGGCGCAGTCGAAGACCTCGTAGTGCTCGGTCTTCAGACCCGGGGCGTCGATCACATTGCCGTGCTCGGCGATGTGGGCGACGATCGCCTCGATCTGCTCCTCCTGGTAGCCCAGGCGGCGCAGGGCCTGCGGGACGGTGCCGTTGACGATCTGCATCGAGCCGCCGCCGACGAGCTTCTTGAACTTGACCAGGGCGAGGTCGGGCTCGAGGCCGGTGGTGTCGCAGGACATCGCGAGACCGATGGTGCCGGTCGGGGCGATGACGGACGCCTGGGCGTTGCGGAAGCCGTTCTTGGCGCCGAGGCGGATCACGTCCTGCCAGGCCTCCGTGGCGGCGGCCCAGATCGGCGAGTCCAGGTCGTCCACGCGGACGGCCGTCTCGTTGGCGTCGGCGTGCTGCTTCATGACGCGCTGGTGCGGCTCGGCGTTGCGGGCGTAGCCGTCGTAGGCGCCGACGACCGCGGCGAGCTCGGCGGAGCGCTTGTACGAGGTGCCGGTCATCAGGGAGCTGATGGCACCGGCGAGCGCGCGGCCGCCGTCGGAGTCGTACGCGTGGCCGGTCGCCATCAGCAGGGCGCCGAGGTTGGCGTAGCCGATGCCGAGCTGGCGGAAGGCGCGGGTGTTCTCGCCGATCTTCTCGGTCGGGAAGTCGGCGAAGCAGATGGAGATGTCCATCGCGGTGATGACGAGCTCGACGACCTTGGCGAAGCGCTCGACGTCGAACGACTGGTTGCCCTTGCCGTCGTCCTTGAGGAACTTCATGAGGTTCAGCGAGGCGAGGTTGCAGGACGTGTTGTCCAGGTGCATGTACTCGCTGCACGGGTTCGAGCCGTTGATGCGGCCGGACTCGGGGCAGGTGTGCCAGCGGTTGATCGTGTCGTCGTACTGGATGCCCGGGTCGGCGCAGGCCCACGCGGCCTCGGCCATCTTGCGGAAGAGCGACTTGGCGTCGACCTTCTCGATGACCTCACCGGTCATGCGGGCACGGAGACCGAAGGTGCCGCCGGACTCCACGGCCTTCATGAACTCGTCGTTCACGCGGACGGAGTTGTTGGCGTTCTGGTACTGGACGGACGTGATGTCGTCGCCGCCCAGGTCCATGTCGAAGCCCGCGTCACGGAGGGCGCGGATCTTCTCCTCCTCCTTGACCTTGGTCTCGATGAAGTTCTCGATGTCGGGGTGGTCGACGTCGAGGATGACCATCTTGGCGGCGCGGCGGGTGGCGCCACCGGACTTGATCGTTCCCGCGGAGGCGTCGGCGCCGCGCATGAAGGAGACCGGGCCGGAGGCGTTGCCGCCGGAGGAGAGGAGCTCCTTGGAGGAGCGGATGCGGGAGAGGTTCAGGCCGGCGCCCGAGCCGCCCTTGAAGATCATGCCCTCTTCCTTGTACCAGTCGAGGATCGACTCCATGGAGTCGTCGACGGACAGGATGAAGCAGGCGGAGACCTGCTGGGGCTGGGGCGTGCCGACGTTGAACCAGACCGGCGAGTTGAAGCTGAAGATCTGGTGGAGGAGGGCGTACGTGAGCTCGTGCTCGAAGATCTCGGCGTCGGCGGGCGAGGCGAAGTAGCCGTAGTCCTCGCCGGCCTTCGTGTAGGTCTTCACGATGCGGTCGATGAGCTGCTTCAGACCGGTCTCGCGCTGCGGGGTGCCGACGGCCCCGCGGAAGTACTTGCTGGTGACGATGTTGACCGCGTTCACCGACCAGAAGTCGGGGAACTCGACGCCGCGCTGCTCGAAGTTGATCGAGCCGTCGCGCCAGTTGGTCATGACGACGTCACGGCGCTCCCAGTTCACCTCGTCGTACGGATGCACGCCGGGGGTGGTGTGGATGCGCTCGATCCGCAGGCCCTTGCTCGCCGCCTTGGCTCCCTTGGTGCGGGAACCACGTGCCGGGCCGCTCGCCGTCTCTGTCATGCCGCCTCCCATATACGGGCAAAACACCCTTTGGCGCCCAGATAATTCCAGAGCACCGTCTTCTGTACTACGTTCTGTACTGCTTGACCCGCGGGCACCACGGAGGTCGCCCGGGGCAGGTCTTCACGGCCGCACGGCGGCCGGTCGCCGGGCCGCGAGGGCCCGGGCCGCCGTCAGTCGGCGGCGCCGGCGGGAACGGACACCTCGGGGGTGCCGGTCCCGCCCTTCTCAGCGGGAGGCCGCACGCGGAGTTCCGCGATGGCGGCCTCGAAGTCTTCGAGCCCCTCGAAAGCCTTGTACACGGACGCGAAGCGCAGGTACGCGACGAGGTCGAGCTCCCCCAGCGGTCCGAGGATGGCCAGGCCCACGTCGTGCGTGGTCAGCTCGGCACTGCCGGTGGCGCGCACCGCCTCCTCGACCCGCTGGCCGAGCTTGGCGAGGGCGTCCTCGGTGACCGGCCGCCCCTGACACGCCTTGCGGACGCCGGAGATGACCTTGGTACGACTGAAGGGTTCGGTGACGCCGGAGCGCTTGACCACCATGAGCGAACAGGTCTCCACCGTGGTGAAACGGCGGGCGCAGTCGGTGCACTGACGGCGGCGTCGGATGGACGTGCCGTCATCGGTGGTGCGACTGTCGACGACCCGGCTGTCGGGGTGCCTGCAGAAGGGGCAGTGCATTGGTTACGACCCTCTCCTCACGGCATGACCGAACAGCCTCGCCAGGCCCGTCAAGGCCCTCGAAGCGACCACCAGCATAGGCGATGGACGGCACCCCGGCAGACCGGGGACCACTATCCCTGGGTGGCCGGTGACATCCAACCACTAGATCTTGGGTTGGGGACGTTGCGACACCCCCGCGTGTCGCGGGACCCCCGGAGCCGCGTCCGTGCCCCGCGAATGGGAGACTGGGAGGGCGTGCCGGGGCCGGACAACCCAGCGGCGAAGGCTACCGTAAGGGCGGGCGCGGCCCCCTCGGCCCCCTCGGGCCCCACCCCCATACACCCCCACCCCCGCACACGTAAGGCAATCTGCGGATTTTCACTCGAACGTGTGTTTGGCGCAACCTTTCGAAAGCTACTACCGTTGTGCCAGCCAGGGAGACCATTCGAGAGGGGCCGACGACGTGACCACCACCGCAGACAGCGCCACCATCACCGCCCAGGACCGCTCCCAGGGCCGACTCGAGCCGGTGCACGCCATGAACGACACAGCCATGAACGGCGAGGAGCCCGGGCGTCCCGCCCGAGCCCTCCCCGGAAGGCCTCCAGGCATCAGGGCCGACAGCTCCGGTCTCACCGACCGCCAGCGCCGGGTCATCGAAGTCATCCGCGACTCGGTCCAGCGGCGGGGCTACCCGCCGTCGATGCGCGAGATCGGTCAGGCGGTGGGGCTCTCCAGCACATCGTCGGTGGCGCACCAGCTGATGGCCCTGGAGCGCAAGGGCTTCCTCCGCCGCGACCCGCACCGTCCCCGGGCGTACGAGGTGCGCGGCTCGGACCAGCCCAGCACGCAGCCGACCGACACCACCGGCAAGCCCGCCGCGTCGTACGTGCCGCTCGTCGGCCGGATCGCGGCTGGCGGCCCCATCCTGGCCGAGGAGTCCGTCGAGGACGTGTTCCCCCTCCCCCGGCAGCTGGTCGGTGACGGCGAGCTCTTCGTCCTCAAGGTCGTCGGCGACTCCATGATCGAGGCCGCCATCTGCGACGGCGACTGGGTCACGGTCCGCCGCCAGCCCGTCGCGGAGAACGGCGACATCGTCGCCGCCATGCTCGACGGCGAGGCCACCGTGAAGCGCTTCAAGCGCGAGGACGGCCACGTGTGGCTGCTCCCGCACAACGCCGCGTACCAGCCCATCCCCGGCGACGAGGCGACGATCCTCGGCAAGGTGGTCGCCGTACTGCGGCGGGTCTGACCTCACCCGCCGGCTCGGACCGGGCCCCGGGACCCACTGCGCCGGTCCCGGGGCTCGCTGTACGTTCCCGCTTTCCTGGCTCGCGTCCGGCCCCGGTTCACCGCCGGGGCCGGAGGTGTGCCCGGGTCCGGCGGCTCAGGCGCCGTCGGCCTTCGCCTTCGCGTCGATCGCCGCCAGCGACCTGCGCACCTGGTTGCGGTCGGTCGTGTACCAGAAGTCGGGCATCGAAGCCTTCAGATAGCTGCCGTACCGCGCGGTGGCGAGCCGCTGGTCGAGGACGGCCACCACTCCCCGGTCACCGGTCGCGCGGACCAGGCGACCCGCGCCCTGGGCCATCAGCAGCGCCGCGTGCGTCGCCGCCACGGCCATGAAGCCGTTCCCCCCGCCCTCCTCGACCGCCTTCTGGCGCGCGCTCATCAGCGGGTCGTCGGGGCGCGGGAACGGGATCTTGTCCATGACGACCAGCTGGCAGCTGGGCCCCGGCACGTCCACGCCCTGCCACAGCGACAGCGTGCCGAAGAGACAGGTCTGCGGATCGGCCGAGAAGTTCTTGATCAGCTCGCCGAGGGTGTCCTCGCCCTGGAGCAGGATCGGGAACTCCGGGATGCGGCTCCGCAGCTCCTCCGCCGCCAGCTGGGCCGCACGCATCGAGGAGAAAAGCCCCAGGGTCCGGCCGCCGGCTGCCTGGATCAGCTCGGTGAGTTCGTCCAGCATGTCGCCGCGGTCGCCGTCCCTGGCGGGCTTGGCCAGGTGCTTGGCGACGTACATGATCCCCTGCTTGGGGTAGTCGAACGGGGAGCCGACGTCGATGCCCTTCCACACGGGCAGGTCGTCCCCGGTGGTGCCCTCGGGGGCCAGGCCGAGCGAGGCGCCCACCCCGTTGAAGTCGCCGCCCAGCTTGAGCGTGGCCGAGGCGAGGACGACGGAGCGCTCGGTGAAGAGCTTCTCCCGCAGCAGTCCGGAGACCGAGAGCGGTGCGACCCTGAGCGAGGCGCCGAAGCGGTCGTGGCGCTCGTACCAGACGACGTCGTACTCGGACCCCTGGGTGATCCGCTCGGCGACGCCGTGCACCGTCTCGACCGAGGCCATCGCCTGCTTGCGGACGGCGTCCTCGTCCTGCACCGAGCGGTCGCGGGTGTTCCCGAGCGCGGTGATCACGGCGCGGGCCGCGTCGCGCAGCGCCATCAGCGCGTACGCCAGGTCCTCCGGGATCTTCTCCAGGCGGCCCGGCAGGGCCAGCTCCATGACCCGCTCGAAGCCTTCGGCGGCGGTCTGGAGCTGGTCGGCGACCTTCTCGTCCACCAGCTTGGCGGACCGGCGGACCGCCCGGTTCACCTGGCCCGGGGTGAGCTCGCCGGTGGCCACGCCGGTGACCCGGGAGACCAGCTCGTGCGCCTCGTCGACGATCAGGACCTCGTGCTGGGGCAGCACCGGGGCGCCCTCGATCGCGTCGATGGCGAGCAGGGCGTGGTTGGTGACGACGACGTCGGCGAGCTTGGCGCGCTCACGGGCCGCCTCGGCGAAGCATTCCGCCCCGTAGGCGCACTTGCTCGCGCCGAGGCACTCCCGGGAGGAGACCGAGACCTGGGCCCAGGCCCGGTCGGAGACGCCGGGCGTCAGGTCGTCCCGGTCTCCGGTCTCCGTCTCGTCCGACCAGTCGCGCAGCCGGAGCAGGTCCTGACCGAGCTTGCTGGTGGGGGCGGCCGCCTCGAAGGGGTCGAACAGGCCGTCCTCCTCGTCCTGCGGGACCCCCTCGTGGAGACGGTGCAGGCACAGGTAGTTCGACCGGCCCTTGAGCATGGCGAACTGGGGGCGGCGGCGCAGCTGCGGGTGGAGCGCGTCGACCGTCCGCGGCAGGTCGCGCTCGACGAGCTGGCGCTGGAGCGCCAGGGTGGCGGTGGCCACCACCACCCTCTCCCCGTGCGCGAGCGCCGGCACGAGGTAGCCGAGCGACTTTCCGGTGCCGGTGCCCGCCTGGACGAGCAGGTGGGAGTTGTCGTCGATGGCCTCGGCCACGGCCTCGGCCATGGTGACCTGGCCGGGCCGCTCCGTGCCGCCGACGGCGGCGACGGCGGCGTGGAGGAGGTCGGGGAGGGATGGCTTCGTCATAGCGTTCCCAGCCTAAGGGGCCGCACCGACAGCGGAGGCACCCCTCCGGATCACGCGAGGGGGTTGGGGACGGTGCCGTGGACGGCGGCGTGGGGGCGGTCGGAGCGGTCGCGGTAGCCGTCCATGTGCAGCCGGTTGCGGTTGAGACAGAGCCGTTCGATCCGGGGCGTGAGCAGGTCGAAGAGCTCGAACCGGTCCTTGAGCTCGGGGAAGCGTTCCTGGTGGCGGATGATCTCGGCCCGGACGAGGGCCCAGAAGTCCGCTTCGGGGACGTCGAGTTGTTCCTCGCACAGCGGGGCGAGGTAGCGGAAGACGCCGACGAAGAGCCCCGAATGGATGAACTGGGTGAGGAAGCCGGGTTCCTCGGTGAGGAGGACGGCCCGGACGTCGTCGGGCATCGTCCCGTGCTCGGGGAGCGGGTGGGCGCTGATGTTGACGTCGTCGACGAAGTCCTTGATCGCCAGGCGGACGGGGACGTCCTGCTCGTCGAAGACGACGATCGCGTTCTCGCCGTGCGGGGAGAAGACGGTGCCGTAGCGGTAGAGGAAGTGGAGCAGGGGCGGCAGCAGGGCGGCGAAGAGGCGCCGGAGCCACACGGCGGGGGTCAGACCGGAGCGCTCGACGAGTTCGGCGACGAAGGCGCGGCCCTCGGGATCGGTGTGGAGCAGGGAGGCGAGGGTGCGGGCGCGCTCGCCGGGCGGCAGGCGGAGCGGTTCGCGCCAGATCGCGCCGAGCAGCTCCTTGTACTGGTACGGGACTTCGGGCAGCCGGTCGTAGAGGGGGTGCTCGACGGTGACCGAGGCGACCTCGCCGAGGAGGATCACGCCGCATTCGTCCCGGAGGAAGGGGTCGGCGTCGCGCAGGCCGTGGACCCAGGCGGTGACGGCGGGGGCGGCGAGGGTGCGTTCGGTGGGGAGTCCACGCCAGACGAGGGTGTTGAGGACGGAGAGCGGCAGTTTGACGGTGTGCCGGTCGGGTCGGCTGGTGTTGAGGAAGGTACGGATGGACTGCTGCGGCAGCCGGAGGTCGCCGTCGGCGGGGAGCGGGACGAGGGTGCCGGCGGCGATGGCGGGGGCGTAGAGCGGGAGCAGGACCTCGTCCCACTGCCAGGGGTGGACGGGCAGCAGCAGGTAGGTGTCGGGGTCGAAGCCGCGGGCGGTGAGTGCGGAGCGGAAGGCGTCGAGGACGGGCGGGTCGAGTTCGCCCGCGTACAGCTGGTCGGGGGTGTCGAGTCCTTCGACTCCGCGGTAGGCGGCGATGCGGTCGCTGACCGCGATCCATGGGAGGCGGGTGGCGCGGCGGGCTTCGGGGGCCCAGCGGGCGGCGTCGCCGGCGGAGAAGCCGATGCGTCCCTTGTTGAGGACGAGCCAGGGGTGTCCGGTCTGGTGGCCTTCGAGCGCGGCGTAGGACAGGTCGGCGAGGCGGTCGGCGGTGAGGGCGGTGTGGTCGAGGCGGGCCTCGGCGGCGAGGGTGGTGGAGAGCTCGCGGATGAGGTGACCGAGGGTGGCGCCGTCGAGGCCGAGGAGGCGGCGGGCGCCGACGAGCAGGTCGAGGGGGTCGGTCAGCGGGTGGCCGTCGCGGGTGATCGTGTCGGGGTCGACGCGCCAGCCGCCGTAGGCGCCGCGGCGGGCGGTGAAGGCGAGGACGCGGCCGTCGTCGAGGGCGAGGGAGTACCGGTCGGGAGAGTCGGCGGGGACGGGAGTGAGGATCTCCTCGTAGGCGAACTCGCCGAGGGCCTTGGCGAGGGTGCGGGCGGAGGCGCGGGTCCAGGCGGTGGGGTTGAGCTCGGGGGGCGCGAGCAGTTCGGGGACGGGAGGGGTGGCCGCGGGTCGTGCGGAGTCGTGGGGTGCTGGGGACGTCGTCACAAAGACTCCTCGAAGTGGGAACCGCTGTGGGTCGAGCGGTGTATCAAAGACAGAGGGTGTTCACAGAACGTGACGGAGGGCCCGGTCACGGATCATGAGCGCGGCTCGTTTGTCGGGAAGGTCGATTTCCGCCGCGTAGCGGAAGCCGGCGCTGAGGAAGGCCGAGACGGAGGGGGTGTTGCGGATGTCGGGTTCGGCGACGACGCGGGTGCAGCGGGGACGGTGGTCGAGGACCAGATCAGCCACGGCTCGCAGGAGTGCGGTGCCCACGCCGCGGCCACGGTCCGTGACGCCTCCGAGGAGGAGATGGATACCCGTGTCGTGCGGGCGGGCCGGGTAGGCGCGGGCGAGCGGGTCGAGGTCGGCGCGGTAGAGCTCGAAGTAACTCATCGGCGTGGAGTCGAGCACGCCGAGGCAGGGGACGCTGCGGCCGTCGCCTTCGAGCTGGGCGCGGACGTGGTCGGCGGTGACGGTGTCGGGCCCGGCGAGTTCCCAGAAGGCGGCGACGGCGGGGTCGTTCATCCACCGCGCGAGCAGGGGCAGGTCGCGTCCCAGGCGGACGGGGACGAGGCGGAAGCCGCCGAAGCGGGTGTCCGCCGGTGCCCAGGAGGCGACGGAGTCGAGCAGGTCGCCGTCGAGCCGGCTGTCGCCGGAGTCGCTGGTGGGGGCGGCGGTGGCCGGTGGTGTCGGCCGTCCGCCGGTGAGGAGGGCGACGAGGTCGTCGACGCGGAGGTCGAGGGTGTCGTCCCCCGCCGGGTCGGCCCGTGGCGGTTCGGCGGTGAGGGCGGCGGCCGTGGTGTCGGCTTCGTGGCCGGCGTGGTGTCCGTGGTCCGGATGTATGGACATGGGGCGGGTCTTCCGTGGGTCGTGGGCGTCCCCGCGGTGAGGGGCGGGGGACGCGCCGGTGGATGCGGTGCGGCCGTGGGCGGCGAGGGATGGGCCGCCCGGGGCTCAGGCCCGGAGGGGGTTGGTGATGGTGACGTAGACGGACTGGGTGTCGACGGGGCCGACGAGTTCGTCGAGGCCGTGGAGGCGGGTGAGGAGGTTGGCCTTGCTGCGGAGGGTGGCCGCTTCGAGGAGGCGGTGCGGGAGGGGTGAGCCGAGACCGGTGGCGGAGGTGAGGAAGGAGCGGAAGGCGGCGAGCAGGATCCGCTCGTCGCCGAGGTGCTGGGCGCCGAAGGCGCCGATCAGGCCGAGGACGTTGTTGATGCCGAGGTAGTAGGCGAAGCGCTCGTCGGTGACCTGGTCGGACACGAAGGTGTCGCTGTCGGCGCCGATGCCGGGGAGGCGGCTCTCCAGCTCGGCCCGGTGGGACTCGCGGAAGTAGTAGCCCTGGTTGTCGCGGTAGCGACCGCCGGCGGGCCAGCCGTCGGTGTCCAGGAGGACCAGGGTGTTCTGCTGGTGGGCTTCCAGTGCGATGCCGGCGTGGCCGTCGAGCCAGAGGACGGGGCGGACGACCTGGTCGAGGTAGCGGAGGAACCACTCGGCGGCGACGGCGGCGACGGGGCGGCCGGTGCGGGTGGAGAGGCGGTGCACGAGGTCGGCGAGCCGGGAGCTCATGCCGGGGGTGCCGGGCCAGGGACGGGGGGAGGTGAGGGCCGCGAGGCAGACGGCGTCGTCGCCGGGGCCGAAGGGGTTGTGCCGGATCATCAGGTCGAGTCCGGGTACGGGGGTGCCGTCGGGAGCGTCGACGGCGAGCCAGGCGGGGTCGCGGACGATGTCGAAGCCGGGGTGGGCGGCCTGCCACTCGTCGACGAGTCCGGTGCGCAGGAGGCGGTGGACCTCGACGCCTCGGTGGAGTTCCTTGCGGAGGTTCTCTCGGCGGGAGTTGGTGATGCGCAGGCCGAGGGAGAGCTTGAGCATGGCGCGGGCGCCGGGGCGGTGGACGGTGCGGACGGAGGAGGTGGGGTGCCAGTGGCTGCCGTGGGGGCCCAGGTCGTGGAGGAGGCCCTGGTCGAGGAGCGCCTGGACGTCGGGGCGGTGGAGGAGTTCGCGGGCCTGCCAGGGGTGCAGGGGCAGGGGGGTGGTGCCGGCGGGGTGGGCGAGTCCTTCGGCGAGGCCGGTGGCGAGCTGTTCGGCGGTGACGGGACGGCCCTGCTCGGTCCAGGCGGAGTCGGAGGCGAGGAGCGCGTGGTCGACGGCGAACCAGTGGAGGGGGAAGGAGCCGTGGAGTTCGGGTGAGTAGAGGCGGGACTCGGCCTCGGAGAGTCCTTCGCGGCTCTTGGGGGTGGGGTGGAGCGGGTGGCCGAGGAGGAGGGACTGTTCGGCGGCGAGGAAGAGGTCGGCGGCGGGGTGGGGCCGGGGGTCGCGGCGGCCGGCGGCGAGGAAGTCGGCGGTGCGGCGGGCCGAGTCGGCGACGCGTCCGACGAGTTCGGTGGCCTCCGCGCGGCCGGTCTCGCGGCTGAGGAGGGCGGCGAGGGTGACGGCGTCGACGGCGGGCGCGGAGGAGGGGAGGCCCTCCAGGGTGGGGGTGCCGAAGCGGTGCCAGCCGGTGGGCGACCAGTACGGGACGGGGACGAGGAGGGCGGTGCCGCTGGCGTCGAGGGGGATGCGCAGGGTGCCTGCGTCGGGGGCGGGGAGGTTCTTCTCCCGGACCCAGCAGCGGAGGAGGTTCTCGACGGCGGCGGTGTCGGCGGCCCGCTGGGGGTCGGGGTCGTCGAGCGGGTCGGCGGCGGGGGTGCCGGGCCGGTGCGGGTCGGTGGCCGGTGCCGCTCCGGGGCGGGACGTCCTCGGGAGGCTGGGGCCGGTGTGCTGGCGCGGGACCGTGGGCTCCTCCGCGTCGGGGTGGGTCGCGGTCTCGGTCAGCTGGGTGGTGGGGGTGGCGTTCACGCGGGATTCCTTGGAGAGGGGGCCGTGGGCGGTCCGGTTCAGTGGGACGGTCCGGGGGCGGGCCGGTGGGGGGCGGGCGGCCGGGGGACGTGGGCCCGTTCGGCGGCGGCGAGGGCGTCGGCGAATCGGTCCAGGACGGCGGTGGCCTGCTCGTCGGTGAGGGTGAGCGGGGGAAGGAGGCGCACGACGGCGGAGTGGCGGCCGCCGAGTTCGACGATGAGGCCGCGGGCGAGGCACTCCTGCCGGACGGCCCGGGCGAGGGCCGGGGCGGCGGGCGGGACGGCGGCGTCGGGGCCGGCGGCCTCGGGGTCGGCGAGCTCGATGCCGATCATGAGGCCGCGGCCGCGGACGTCGCCGACGCAGGGGTGGGCGGCCTGGAGGCCCTGGAGACGGCCGAGCATCCGGGCGCCGAGGGTGGCGGCCCGTTCGGCGAGGCGGTTCTCGCGGACGTACGCGAGGGTGGCCGTGCCGGCGGCCATGGCGAGCTGGTTGCCGCGGAAGGTGCCGGCGTGGGCGCCGGGTTCCCAGGCGTCGAGCCCGGAGCGGTACACGATGACGGCCAGCGGGAGGGAGCCGCCGATGGCCTTGGAGAGGACCATGACGTCGGGGACGACGCCGCTGTGCTCGACGGCCCAGAAGGCTCCGGTGCGGCCGACGCCTGTCTGGACCTCGTCGACGACGAGGGGGACGGAGTGCCGGGCGGTGATGCTCCGCATGCGGCGCAGCCAGGCGTCGGGGGCGGGGAGGACGCCGCCCTCGCCCTGGACGGCCTCGACGATCATCCCGGCCGGGATGGTGACGCCGCTCTTGGGGTCGTCGAGGAGGGTCTCGGTCCAGCGGGCGGAGAGTTCGGCGCCGCGCTCGCCGCCGACGCCGTAGGGGCAGCGGTACGACTGGGGGTACGGGAGCCGGGTGACGCGGACGTCGTCGGCGCCGCCGGAG
This sequence comes from Streptomyces hydrogenans, assembly GCF_014656075.1. Taxonomy (GTDB): domain Bacteria; phylum Actinomycetota; class Actinomycetes; order Streptomycetales; family Streptomycetaceae; genus Streptomyces; species Streptomyces hydrogenans. The sequence continues at coordinate 64,076 of NZ_BNBS01000008.1, read as the reverse complement.
ACGGCGAGGGCCCCGGCGGTCATGCCGTGGTAGGCGCCCGTGAAGGCGAACAGGCCGCGCCGGCCGGTGGCGGTGCGGACCAGTTTCAGGGCGGCCTCGACGGCGTCGGTGCCGGCGGGCCCGCAGAACTGGATCCGGGCGTCGGCGGCGAGTTCCGGCGGGAGGGTGGCGAACAGCTCGGAGGTGAAGGCGTCCTTGACCGGGGTGGCGAGGTCGAGGACGTGGAGGGGGGCGCCGGAGTCGAGGACCTTGCGGATGGCTTCGAGGACGACCGGGTGGTTGTGGCCGAGCGCGAGGGTGCCGGCGCCGGAGAGGCAGTCGAGGTAGCGACGGCCGTCGGCGCCCTCGATGGTCAGACCGCGGGCCCGGACCGGGACGATCGGCAGCGAGCGAGCGTAGGTGCGGGCGGCGGACTCGCGCTGCGTCTGGCGCCGCAGGATGGCCTCGTACCCGCCCCCGGCCGCCGTGCCGTATCCCCGCCGGGTGGACGCGGCGGGACCGGCCGGCGCCGGACCTGTCGGGGGGCCTTCGGCGGCGGCCGGGCCCGCGCCGGGGGCCGGGGGCCGGGTGGGGGCGGTGGCTGGAGCTGATTCGGTCACGGCCACGGCTCGGTGTCCTCCCGCGGTAACAGTTGCGTTGCACATCGGCGGGCCGCCCGGCCGTGCTCAAAGGCCGCTTCGAGCGCCGCCGTTGTGTCCCCCGTACGTACCAACGACGGGAACTGCCGGGGAACACGGGCCGCAGGCAAGATCCTTGGCGTGTCGCGGATCACGGCATGACAACGGCCGGACCGGCTCCGGAACCGTCGGCGGGGCGCGTACCGTCCCCTCCGGCACCGGCATAGTGGGGGCCGTCGTACTCGGGTCCGTCCGGACACGAGTACGACCGAAGCTCAGACATGCACCAGTTGACGTAGTCCCAGGGGGATCACGAGATGCGATCGATTCGTCCGCTGCTGATGGCGGCGTCCGCCGTCGCGGCGCTGACGCTCACCGCGACGGCCTGCGGCCCGACCGAGGAGAACGCAGGAGACAAGCCCAGCGCGCCGGTGAGCGAGAACCCGGTCGACAAGATCAAGATTCCGGAGGACCTGAAGCAGCGGCTGAAGGACCACGGGATCGATCTCGACAAGTGGCGCGACGGCGAGTGGAAGAACTGGGACAAGGACAAGTGGCTTCGTGAGGCGAAGGACTTCGTCAACCCGATCATCGAGGACCTCTGGGACCCGGACCGGATGCGGGACGCCGAGCGTCCCGAGCGTCCGGTCGAGGAGGAGGACATCTCGGGCGACGAGGGTGTCACCGACCCGACTCCGGACCCGGTGAAGGCGAAGCCGGTGCCGGCGAAGTACCACGCCAACTCGCCCGCCTCCGGCAAGGTCTTCTTCGACGGCCCCGAGGGCTCGATGGTCTGCTCGGCCACCGTGGTGAAGGACCCGGCCCACCCCGGCAAGTCCAACCTGGTGTGGACCGCCGGACACTGCGTCCACAAGGGCAAGGAGGGCGGCTGGTACCGGAACATCGCCTTCGTCCCCTCGTACAACGACGCCGCGCTGCCCACCTCCGACCTGGAGAAGGCGACCCGCGAGCAGATCGCGCCGTACGGCGTGTGGTGGGCGGACTGGGTGAAGACCTCCGACCAGTGGATCGCGCAGGGCGCGTCCACCGGCGGCGCGGGCGCCCCGTACGACTTCGCGGTCATCCAGGTGACCCCGGAGAAGGGCTCGTCCGGCAAGTCGCTGGAGGAGACGGTCGGTACGGCCCTGCCGGTCGAGTTCAACGCCCCGGCGGTGCCGAAGATCGCGAGCATGACGGCGACGGGCTACCCGGCGGCGCCGCCGTTCGACGGCCAGAAGATGTTCCAGTGCGCGGACAAGCCGGGCCGTCTCTCGCTGAAGGCGGAGCAGCCGACGATGTACCGCATCGGCTGCACCATGACGGCCGGTTCGTCCGGTGGCGGCTGGGTCGCCCAGGGCCAGGACGGTCAGCCGGCGCTGGTGTCGAACACCTCGATCGGCCCCTCGACGGCCGGCTGGCTGGCTGGGCCGCGCTTCGGCCCCGAGGCCAAGGCGATCTTCGACGAGGTCAGCAAGAAGTACGCCGGCCAGTAGTCCGGTGACAGCGCGGGTCTGAGGGAGGCGGGACCGGTCGGTCCCGCCTCCCTTCGCACGCTCAGCACACCTTCCAGGGGGAAACCACCAGATGCGTTCCGTACGACTCATACCCACGGCCCTCGGCGTGGCGGCGGCGCTCGCGCTGACCGCCACGGCCTGCGGGCCGACCGAGACGCCGGCGGCGGGCGGGGCGGGCACCTCCGCGTCCGCGCCCTCCACGGCGGCCCCGTCCGAGGGGGCCGGTGGCGCGGACGGCCTCGCGGGCGACCTCGCCGACAAGCTCAAGAAGCACGGCGTCGACCTCGACGCGTGGAAGCGGGGCGGGTGGCGGGACTGGGACACCGGCACCTGGCTGCGCGAGGCCGAGGACTTCGTCAATCCGGTCATCGAGGACCTGTGGGACCCGGCGCGCATGCAGTCGGCGAAGAGCCCGGACCCGACGATCACCGCGCAGGCCGGGGCCTCCGGCTCGGACCCGGTGCCGCGGCCGGTGACGGCGCAGCGCGAGAAGACGCCGTACCACTCCCACGCCGCCCCCGTCGGCAAGATCTTCTTCGACTCCCCGCAGGGGTCGATGGTCTGCTCGGGCACGATCGTGAAGGACCCGCGCCGGCCCGGGAAGTCCAACCTGGTCTGGACGGCCGGTCACTGCGTCCACGCCGGGCAGCGCGGCGGCTGGTACCGCAACATCACCTTCGTCCCGGCCTTCAACGACCTGGGCAAGAGCCCGTCCGCGCTGCGGAACGCGCGGCCGCACGAGGTCTACCCGTACGGCCAGTACTGGGCGGACTGGGCGGTGACCTCGGGCGAGTGGCTCCAGCGCGGCGGCACGAACCAGGCGTGGCCGTACGACTACGCCGTCCTGCACGTCCAGCCCCAGCGCGGCGGCAAGTCGCTGGAGGAGACCGTCGGCGCGGCGCTGCCGGTCGACTTCTCCGCCCCGGCGCCGGCCGGCGCCGGGACCGTGGGGGCCTGGGGCTACCCGCAGGCGGCCCCATACGACGGCGTGATCATGCACAAGTGCCTGGACCGGCCGTCCCGGCTCACGACGGCCCCGGCGACGCCGGTCATGTACCGGATCGGCTGCACGATGACGGCGGGTTCGTCGGGCGGCGGCTGGTTCCGGGTGCTGCCGGGCGGGAAGACGGCGCTGGTGTCGAACACGTCGATCGGCCCGGCGGGCAGCCGCGGCTGGTTGGCCGGCCCCCAGCTCGGCCGCGGGGCCAAGGCGGCGTACGACATGGTCAGCGCGAAGTTCGCCCGCTGACCCGATCCCCACGGCCACTCACCACCGACCCTCTGGTCGGTGACCGCAGACCCGCTGATCGGTGACCACCGGCCCGATGGTCGGTGACCACTGGCCGGGGACCGCTGTCCACTGGCCGGCGACGGCGACAGGCGGCCGCCGCACGAGAACGGCTCCGGCCCCCCTCCCTGGTCGGGAGGGGGGCCGGAGCGTTGCTGCGGGTCGGTCTCCGCTCAGTGCGCGGCGGGGACGTACGGCGCGAGGGCCGCCGCCAGTTCCTCGTGCACCCGGGCCTTGACCAGGGTGCCCTCCGGGGTGTGCTCCTCGGAGAGCATCTCGCCCTCGGCGTGGACGCGGGAGACGAGGCCGCCCTGCGTGTACGGCAGCAGGGCCTCGATCTCCACCTCCGGGCGCGGCAGCTCGCGGTCGATCAGGGCGAGCAGCTCCTCGATGCCCTCGCCCGAGCGGGCGGAGACGGCCATGGAGTGCTTCTCGACGCGGAGCAGGCGCTGGAGGACCAGCGGGTCGGCCGCGTCGGCCTTGTTGATGATCACGATCTCCGGCACGTTCACCGCGCCGACGTCGCGGAAGACCTCGCGGACGGCGGCCAGCTGCTCCTCCGGGACGGGGTGCGAGCCGTCCACCACGTGCAGGATGAGGTCCGCGTCGGCGACCTCCTCCATGGTGGAGCGGAACGCCTCGACCAGGTGGTGCGGCAGGTGCCGGACGAAGCCGACGGTGTCGGCCAGGGTGTAGACCCGGCCGGACGGCGTCTCGGCCCGGCGGACGGTCGGGTCCAGGGTGGCGAACAGCGCGTTCTCCACCAGGACGCCGGCGCCCGTGAGGCGGTTGAGCAGCGAGGACTTGCCCGCGTTGGTGTATCCGGCGATGGCGACCGACGGCACCTTGTTGCGACGCCGTTCCTGCCGCTTGATGTCACGGCCGGTCTTCATCTCCGCGATCTCCCGGCGCATCTTCGCCATCTTCTCGCGGATGCGGCGCCGGTCGGTCTCGATCTTGGTCTCACCGGGGCCGCGGGTGGCCATGCCGCCACCGCCGCCGCCACCCATCTGCCGGGACAGCGACTGACCCCAGCCGCGCAGGCGCGGCAGCATGTACTGCATCTGCGCGAGGGCGACCTGTGCCTTGCCCTCTCGGGACTTGGCGTGCTGGGCGAAGATGTCGAGGATCAGGGCGGTCCGGTCGACCACCTTGACCTTGACCACGTCTTCGAGGGCGATGAGCTGGCCGGGGCTGAGCTCGCCGTCGCAGACGACGGTGTCGGCGCCGGTCTCGACGACGATGTCCCGCAGCTCCTGGGCCTTGCCGGAACCGATGAAGGTGGCCGGGTCGGGCTTGTCGCGGCGCTGGATCACGCCGTCGAGGACGAGGGCACCGGCCGTCTCGGCGAGGGCGGCGAGCTCCGCGAGGGAGTTCTCCGCGTCCTGCACGGTCCCCGAGGTCCAGACGCCGACGAGCACGACGCGCTCCAGGCGCAGCTGTCGGTACTCGACCTCGGTGACGTCCTCGAGCTCGGTGGAGAGGCCCACGACACGGCGCAGGGCCGCGCGCTCGGAGCGGTCGAACTGCTCGCCGTCCCGCTCTCCGTCGATCTCGTGGCTCCAGGCGACGTCCTCTTCCATCAGGGCATCGGCCCGAAGGCTCTCGGTGCGGCGCGACTGCGCGAAGCTCTGCTCGTCCTGGGAAGGGGAAGAAGAGGAGGTCATTGGATCCTTACGTCGGTGGAAACGATGGTGTCGGTAGAACGTGCGGCGGCACCGGAAGATTCCCTCGGGAACTCCCGGTCGGCCTCGTCGCCGACCTGAAAATGGTGACACGGCCTCCCCGCGCCCGTCACGCGGGTTTCCTCAGTGTTCCGCGCCGGCGGGCGCGTGGACGCGCCAGTCGGGGTGTCCGGGCATCGGCGGGGTCTTCTCGCCGTACAGCCAGCCGTCGAAGAAGGCGTCGAGGTCCTGTCCGGAGACCTGTTCGGCCAGGGCGGCGAAGTCGGCGGTCGAGGCGGTGCCGTCCCGGTGTCCGGCGACCCAGCGCCGCTCCAGCCGCTCGAAGGCGCCGGTGCCGATCGTCTCCCGGAGGGCGTAGAGCACGAGGGCGCTGCCGTCGTAGACGACGGGCCGGAAGAGGCTGATCTTCTGTCCGGGCGCGGGCGGGCGGGGCGCGGCGGGCGGTCCGCCGTCCGCGCGCCAGCCGTCGGAGGCGGCGTACGCGGCCTCCATCCGGCGCTCCATGGACTTGCCGGCCGTCTCGTCGGCGTACAGGGCCTCGTACCAGCTGGCGTGTCCCTCGTTGAGCCACAGGTCGGACCAGGTGCGCGGGGAGACGCTGTCGCCGAACCACTGGTGGGCCAGCTCGTGGACCATGACCGCGTCGACGTACCACTCGGGGAAGCGCGGGTCGGTGAAGAGCCGCCGCTCGAAGAGGGACAGGGTCTGGGTCTCCAGCTCGAAGCCGGTGGTGGCGTCGGCGATGAGCACGCCGTACGTCTCGAAGGGGTACGGGCCGACCTTGCCCTCCATCCACTCGAGGTGGCCGGGGGTCCTGCGCAGCCAGGGTTCCATCGTCTCGCGGTCCTGCGCGCGGACCACGTCCCGGACGGGGATGCCGCGCGGGCCGGTGCGGTGCAGGACGGTGGAGCGGCCGACGGAGACCTGGGCGAGTTCGGTGGCCATGGGGTGGCGGGTGCGGTAGGTCCAGGTGGTGGTGGCGCCGTGGTCGGCGCGGCCGACGGGTAGGCCGTTGGCGACGGCGGTCAGGTCGCTGGGGGCGGTGATCCGGAAGGTGAAGGCGGCCTTGTCGGAGGGGTGGTCGTTGGAGGGGAAGACGCGGTGGGCGGCGTCGGCCTGGTTGGCCATGGCGAGGCCGTCGGAGGTGCGGACCCAGCCGCCGTTGGAGGCGGGGCCGCGGGGGTCGCTGGTGTGGCGGACGGTGACGGTGACGGGTTCGCCCGCGTCGATCGGGGCGGCGGGCGTGACGACGAGGTCCTCGCCGCTGGTCCGGTAGGCGGCGGGCACGCCGTCGACGGTGACGCCGGAGACGGTGCCGTGGGTGAAGTCGAGGTGGAGCCGGTCGAGGTCGGCGGTGGCGAGGGCGTCGACGCGGGTGACGGCGTCGAGCGGCTCGGTGTTCACGCCGGAGTAGGTGAGGGCGATGTCGTAGGCGAGGACGTCGTAGCCGGGGTTGCCGAGGTACGGGAAGAGCGGGTCGCCGATGCCGAGCGGGGCGGGGGCGGGCAGCGCGGCCGCGACCAGTCCGGCGGTGGCGGCGACGAGCCCGGAGGCCCGGAGCCAGGGCGCGCGGGCGCGCCGCGCGGGGCCCCTGGCGTACGGGGCGGGGCGTGGGTACGGGGGCGGTCGGGGGTGCGGGGCTGGTGCGGACTGTGAGGGCGGTGCGGGCGACGGGGAAGTGAGCGGCATGGGCCAGGGCTACCAGGGCCCCGGCCCGCCCCCCGAGCCGACGCGCGCACCCGCCACCCGAAGGAGTCACGCGCGCGTGGACGGAGCCGAGCCGACGGCAGGACCGGGGCGCTGGGGCTGGGGGGCGGAGGCGAGCCTGGGGGGCGGAGGCGAGCCTGGGGGGGGCGGAGGCGAGCCTGGGCCAGAGCCAGGCCCGGGCCGGGGCCAGGGCCATGGCGGGGACCAGGGCCCGGACCGGTCCCGATCCCGTCCCCGTCCCCGTCCCCGTCCCCGTCCCCGTCCCCGTCCCCGTCCCCGTCCCCGGCGAGCCGTGTGGGTGCCGGGTTCCCGAGGAAACCCGGCTCAGAGACGGTGGGTGCGGCCGACGTCGTAGACGCCGGGGACGTCGCGCATGGCGCGCATGAGGTTGGGGAGTTCGGCGGCGTCGGTGAGCTGGAGGGTGTACGTGTGGCGGACGCGTTGCTCGTTCGGCGGCTCGACGGTGGCGGAGACGACCTCGGCGCCCGCGGTGGCGATGGCCTCGGTGAGATCGGCGAGCAGACCGGGGCGGCCGAACGATTCGGCGACCAGCGTGACCCGGCAGTGCGCGGCGTCGCCCCAGCGGACGGGGACGACGGCGCGGCCGAGCCGGTGCATGACGTCGACGGCCGGACAGCCGGTGCGGTGGGCGGTGACGGAGCCGCCGCGGACCCGGAAGCCGGTGATCGTGTCGGGGGGTACGGGGGTGCAGCAGCCGGCCGGGCGGACGGGGGCGGGCGGGGCGCCGTCGAGGTCGGCGTGGAGTTCCGCGCCGGAGCTGCGGTCGGCGGCGACGCTGAGCGGCGCACGGGGGGCCGCGGCGGGCTGGGCGGCGGCCTCGGGGTGTGCCTGGAGCCAGGCGGTGATCGCGATCCGGGCGGCGGGGGTACGGGCGTGGTCCAGCCACTGCGGGGAGGGGCCGGAGTGGCTGTCCTGGGCGAGGAGCAGCTGCACGGTGTCGCCGTCGGCCAGGACGGTGCTCAGCGGGGCGAGCCGGCCGTTGACGCGGGCGCCGAGGCAGGCGTGGGCGGCCTCGCCGTGCTGGGCGTAGGCGGCGTCGACACAGGTGGATCCGGCGGGCAGGCCGAGGGTGCCGGCGTCGGCGCGGAAGACGGTGATCTCGTGGTCCTCGGCGAGGTCGGCGCGGAGCGAACTCCAGAAGGTATCCGGGTCGGGGGCGGACTCCTGCCAGTCGAGGAGGCGGGCGAGCCAGCCGGGCCGGGTGGGGTCGGTGCGCTCGCCGTCCTCGGCGGGATCGGGTCCTTCGGCGGGTTCCGCCTGGTCGGGGGCGGTGCCGTGGGGGCTGCCGAGGGCGACGACGCCGGCCTCGGCGACCTTGTGCATGCGGTGGGTGCGGATGAGGACCTCAACGACGGCCCCGTCGGGGGCGGCGATCGCGGTGTGCAGCGACTGGTAGAGGTTGAACTTGGGGGCCGCGATGAAGTCCTTGAACTCCGAGATCAGCGGGGTGAAGCAGGTGTGCAGCTCGCCGAGGACCGCATAGCAGTCGGCGTCCTCGGCGACGAGGACGAGGAGCCGTCCGAAGTCGCAGCCGCGCAGCTCGCCGCGCTTGAGGCGGACGCGGTGGACGGAGACGAAGTGGCGCGGGCGGACGAGGACTTCGGCGGCGATGTCCGCCTCGCGCAGGACGGTGCCGACGTGCTCGGCGACGGCGGCGAGCGCGTCCGGGGAGCCGGAGCCGGTGGCCTCCGCGATGAGCGCCCGGGTGGTCTCGTACTCCTCGGGGTGGAGGATGGCGAAGACCAGGTCCTCCAGCTCGGTCTTGAGGGCCTGGACGCCGAGCCGTTCGGCGAGGGGGATGAGGACGTCCCGGGTGACCTTGGCGATGCGGGCCTGTTTCTCGGGGCGCATCACGCCGAGGGTGCGCATGTTGTGGAGCCGGTCGGCGAGTTTGATCGACATGACGCGGACGTCGTCGCCGGTGGCGACGAGCATCTTGCGGAAGGTCTCGGGCTCGGCGGCGGCGCCGTAGTCGATCTTCTCGACCTTGGTGACGCCGTCGACGAGGTACGCGACCTCGTCGCCGAACTCCCGGCGCACCTGATCGAGCGTCACCTCGGTGTCCTCTACGGTGTCGTGGAGGAGGGAGGCGGTGAGGGTGACGGTCTCGGCGCCCAGCTCGGCGAGGATGAGGGTGACGGCGAGCGGATGCGTGATGTACGGCTCGCCGCTCTTGCGGAACTGCCCCCGGTGCGAGGACTCGGCCAGGACGTAGGCCCGGCGGAGCACCGACAGGTCGGCCTCGGGATGGTGGGCGCGGTGGGCCTCGGCGACGTGGCTGATGGCGTCGGGCAGCCGGTCGCGCGGGGCGGGGCCCGCGGTGGCGCCGAGCAGGGCGGCGCGGCCGATCCTCCGCAGCTCCAGCCGGGCGCGGCCGCGCCTGCGGACGCCCGTGTCGGTGACTGCGGCCTCGGCCGCGCTCACGGGGTTCGTGGCCTCTGCGCTCATGGGGCACCTCCGGCGACGTCGACCGGCGGTGGACGGGCGAGAGGAGCCCGGGGGGCCGGTGCTTGATGCTACCGACCCCACCACGTGGCGCAGTCCCGCTCTCGCCCAGCGTGAAACGGATCACCCATTCGAGCGACGCGGGAGTCGTTGACTGTTTCGATTACGCCGCCCGGACGGCGGGGTCCTTCGGCCGTCGGCGCTCAGCCGGCGGCGAGCCAGGAGGGCTCCAGGGTGCCCTCGCCGACGATGACGGCCGGTCCGGTCATCTCGATCTCCCCGTCGGGGTGCTCGGTGATGACGAGGGTGCCGCCGAGGACGTCCACGGTGTACGTGACGGGGGTGCCGGTCGCGGCCGGGTCCGTGCCGTCGCGGCGGGCGGTGGCGACGGCCACGGCGCAGGCGCCGGTGCCGCAGGAGCGGGTCTCGGCGGCGCCCCGCTCGTGGACCCGCATGGCGACGTGGCGGGGGCCCCGGTCGGCGACGAACTCGATGTTGACCCCCTCCGGGTAGACGGAGGCCGGCTCGTAGGGCGGCTCGTCGTACAGGGTGCCCGCGTGGGCGAGGTCCTCGACGAAGGCGACCGCGTGGGGGTTGCCCATGTTCACGTTGCGCGCCGGCCAGCTGCGGCCGTCGACGGCGACGGTGACGCCCGCCTCGGGGAGGACGGCGCGGCCCATGGAGACGGTGACGGAGCCGTTCTTGTCGAGGTGGACGCGCTTGACGCCGCCGCGGGTGGCGACGGCGATCTCGCCGGCGGTGACGTGGCCGGCGTGCTCCAGGTAGCGGGCGAAGACCCGGACCCCGTTCCCGCACATCTCGGCGACCGAGCCGTCGGCGTTGCGGTAGTCCATGAACCATTCGGCCTCGTCGGCCATGGCGCGGGCCTCGGGGTGGGCGGCGCTGCGCACGACGTGCAGCACGCCGTCCCCGCCGAGTCCGGCCCGGCGGTCGCAGAGCCGGGCGACGAGCGCGGGGGGCAGGTCGATCTCGTTCTCCGCGTCGGGGACGATCACGAAGTCGTTCTCGGTGCCGTGGCCCTTGAGGTAACGGAGCGGGGTGGTCTGCGTGCTGGTCACGAGATCAACTGTACGGTGCCGCCCGGACAGCCGTTCCGGTTGTCCACAGGGCGGCCCACGCATCGTCCACAGGGAGGCCCGCAGGCCGTCCGCGGGACCAGGCGCCTCCGAGCGGCCCTCTCCGGGACCGGGCGGCCGGGTGCGCCCCGGCCTGCTCAGCGCAGGCGGGCGACGCGCCAGACCGCGAGGGCGACGAGGGCCGCGATGGTGATCACGTAGAGGGCGAGGACCCGCCAGTTCGGCCGCTCGCCGGAGCCGCGCTGCGGCAGCCCGGGCCAGGTGTAGCCGACCTTGCGGGCGGCCATCACGCCCCAGCCGGCGGCGCAGAAGCTGATGAGCAGTCCGAGCATGGCGACGACCGCGCCGCCGTCCCCGGAGCCGAAGGCGAGGGGGAAGGCGAACATCAGGGAGCCGACGGCGGCGAGCCCCACGATCGGGGCGAGCTGCCAGATCCTCAGCAGGCGCCGGGGGCGCAGCTCGACCTCGACCTCGTCGGCGATCTCGACCGCGGTGCCCTCCGCGTCGTCGGGACCGTCGGGCGTCAGCCCCGGGGCACCCCCGGGGACCGACTCGTGCTGTTCTCTGTCACGAGGGCCGGCCTCCATCGCCACGCGCCCTCCCCACTCGGACTCCACTTGGTCGATCGATGCTCGATGATGGCACGCTCCCGACCGCCGAAATGACGGGCAGGGCGTCCCGATGCCATCACGTGATCAGGCTGTAACCGCTCGTTCGACCAACGAGAGCGCCTCCCGCGGGAGTTCCCCGCGGTGATCGGCGGCCCCGCTGAGCCAGTGGACGCGCGGGTCGCGGCGGAACCACGAGTCCTGGCGGCGGGCGAAGCGCTTGGTGGCGCGCACGGTCTCGGCGCGTGCCTCGTCCTCGGTGCACTCCCCCACGAGCGCCGCGAGCACCTGCTGGTAGCCGAGCGCGCGGGAGGCCGTGCGCCCCTCGCGCAGTCCGAGCGCCTCCAGGGCGCGGACCTCGTCGACGAGGCCCGCCTCCCACATGCGGTCCACGCGGGTGGCGATCCGCTCGTCGAGCTCGGGGCGGGCGACGTCCACACCGATCTGAACCGTGTCGTAGACGGACTCGTGGCCGGGGAGGTTGGCCGTGAAGGGCTTGCCGGTGATCTCGATGACCTCCAGGGCGCGGACGATCCGCCGCCCGTTGCTGGGGAGGATCGCGCGGGCCGCCTCGGGGTCGGCGGCGGCGAGCCGGGCGTGCAGCACGCCGGAGCCGCGCTCCTCCAGCTCCGCCTCCAGACGGGCCCGGACCTCGGGGTCCGTGCCGGGGAACTCCAGGGCGTCCACGGCGCCGCGCACGTACAGGCCGGAACCGCCGACGAGGACGGGGGTGCGGCCCTCGGCGAGCAGGCGGTCGATCTCGGCGCGGGCGAGCCGCTGGTACTCGGCGACGCTGGCGGCCTCGGTGACGTCCCAGATGTCGAGGAGGTGGTGCGGCACGCCGCCGCGTTCCTCCGGCGTCAGTTTGGCGGTCCCGATGTCCATCCCGCGGTAGAGCTGCATCGAGTCGGCGTTGACGACCTCGCCGCCGAGCTGCTGGGCCAGGAACACACCCAGATCGGACTTTCCGGCCGCCGTGGGGCCGACGACGGCGATGACCCGCGGTGCGGGAGCTGCGCTTCTCACCGCCCCAGTCTCGCAAACCTCGGGGGGCGTCCCCGAACGAGCGACGTGACAGGGGGGTGAGGGGTTCGTTGCGCGTTGCGTGGTTCCGGCCGTTTCGCGTGGCGTTCCGGCCGTGTTCCGGCCGTCGATCCCCCGCACGGCACCTCCCGACACGTAGGCTTGGAGTAGTTATGGGTGTTTTCGCAATGTTTCGCCGGAAGAAGAAGGGCGCCGCGGAGGACGCGGCGGTCGCGACCGAGGCGGCCGCGGTGACCGAAGCGACCGAGACCGACGTCACGACGGACATCACGGAGGACGGTGGCGTGACGCGGGTGGTGGTCGCGGGACTGACCGCTGCGGTGGAGTCGGAGACGGCGGAGCCGGCCCCGACGGAATCGGCCCTGCGGGAATCGGCCCCGGAGGGATCGGTTTCGGACAGGTCCGCTTCTGACGGGTCCGCCGCGGACGAGTCCGCTTCGCGGGCGTCTTCCGGGGAAGGCGCTTCGGAGGCGGAGTCCGAGGAGGCGGTCGCCGAGGTCGTGGAGATCCCGCGGCAGCAGTCGGTCGATACCGCCGCCGACACGGACAGCGAGACGGGCGAGACCGCCCGCAGGTAGGCAGGACACGGACACGGAGAGGTGCCCCATGGGTCTCCTGGATTCACTCAAGGCCAAGCTGGGCCCGGCCAAGGACAAGGTCTCGGACCTCGCGCACCAGCACGGGGACAAGATCGACCAGGGCCTGGACAAGGCCGCGAAGATGGTCGACGAGAAGACCAAGGGCAAGTACAGCGGCAAGATCCAGTCCGGCACCGGCAAGGCCAAGGAGGCCATCGACCGGATCGGGCACAAGGACGGCGGCACCCCCGGGACCGGGACCGGCGGCGCACCGGGCACCGGCGGCGTCCCCGGCACGGGCGACACGCCCGGCACGCCCCCGCCGCCGCCTCCGGCCGCCTAGGGACCTGCCCGCAGGGACGTGGAAGCGCGACGGACGGCCGCGGAGTGCGTGCTCCGCGGCCGTCCGTCGCGCTTCCGCGTCCCTGCGCCGTGCCGTGCCGTCCGACTCGCGCGGTCCCGCCGCTCAGGACCAGACGGCGACCAGGTACCCGACGCCGTAGGGCGCGTCCTCGTGGAGGAGGCGGCCCTCCAGGCCCGCGCCCTCGGCGGCGCCCGCGAGGACCTGCCAGGGGGCGCGTCCGGTCGCCTTCAGTTCGTACGCGAGGCCGGGGTCGAGCGCGAGGACGCCGGGGACGTCGGCGGAGCCCAGGACCCGGGCGGCCTCGGCGTCGAAGCCGGCGGCGCGCTCGTCGAAGTAGCCGGGCGCCTTCACGGTCCGGCAGGCGCTGCCGTCGCCCAGGACGAGCAGGGCGACCCGCTCGGCCGAGGCGGCGAGCGCGCGTCCGGTCGCGGCGCACTCCTCGGCCGTGGCCCGCTCGTCGACTCCGAGCCCCTCGACGGGGACGTCGGACCGTTCGGTACGGGAGAGCAGCCAGGCGCCCACGGCGAGCGGGCCCGGCAGCGGGCGGGCGCCCCCGGGGCCTTCGCCGAGGCGCACGGAGAGGTCGACGCCGAACCCGGCGAAGGAGCCGGCGGAACCGGCCGGGAAGGCGCCGAGGGCGTCCTCGGGCGCGGGCCCGACGACGTACAGCCGGTCGGGCCGGGCGGCGGCGAGCACCCCGAGGGCGTCCGCGCAGCGCGCCCGCGCGTCCTCCAGCTCGGGGGCGGCACCGCTCGCGACCTCGGGCACGAGGAGCGGCGGGCAGGGGCACACGGCTGCGGCGACAAGCATGATCCGCAGCCTACTGCCCCACGGCCCTGGTCAGCGGCCGGTCAGCGGCCTTTCGGCGTCAGCCGGACCGCAGCCGTCCCACAACCTGTCGGCGCCCGCCGGACCGCAGCCGTCCCACAGCTTGTCGGCGTCCGTCGGACCGACAGCCGTCCCAGAACCCGTCGGCGTCCGCCGGACCGCAGCCGTCCCACGGCCTTTCGACGACCGTCACCCCGGCCCCGTCACCCCAGCCCCGTCAGCCGCCCGCGCCCCGTCCGGCCGGCGCGGGCCCCGTCAGTGGCCGGCGCCGCAAGCCGGGGCGTCGGCCGCCGGGAGGGGGGCCGGGACGCCGATCTGCGGCAGGCCGAGCAGGACGCCGGCCGGCTTGGCGGCGGCCGCGGCGGTGCGCTTCTCCCAGGCGTCGCCCGCGCGGGTGCGGCGGACGGCGGTGGTGGGGCCCTCGGCGAGGAGGTGGTGGGGGGCGGCGTAGGTGATCTCGACGGTCACCACGTCGCCGGGGCGGACGTCCTCGTCGGGCTTGGTGAAGTGGACGAGCCGGTTGTCGGGCGCGCGGCCGGAGAGGCGGTGCGTGGCGCCGTCCTTGCGGCCCTCGCCCTCGGCGACCATGACGTCCAGGGTGCGGCCGACCTGCTTCTTGTTCTCGTCCCAGGAGATCTCCTCCTGGAGGGCGACCAGGCGCTCGTAGCGGGCCTGCACGACCTCCTTGGGGATCTGGCCGTCCATCTCGGCGGCCGGGGTCCCGGGGCGCTTGGAGTACTGGAAGGTGAAGGCGTTGGCGAAGCGGGCCTCGCGGACGACGTGCATGGTCTGCTCGAAGTCCTCCTCGGTCTCGCCGGGGAAGCCGACGATGATGTCCGTGGAGAGGGCGGCGTGCGGGATCGCGGCGCGCACCTTCTCGATGATGCCGAGGAAGCGCTCCTGGCGGTAGGAGCGACGCATGGCCTTGAGGATCGGGTCCGAGCCGGACTGGAGCGGCATGTGCAGCTGGGGCATCACGTTGGGCGTCTCGGCCATGGCGGCGATGACGTCGTCGGTGAAGTCGCGCGGGTGCGGCGAGGTGAAGCGGACCCGCTCCAGACCGTCGATGGAGCCGCAGGCGCGGAGCAGCTTGCTGAAGGCCTCGCGGTCGCCGAGGTCGGAGCCGTACGCGTTCACGTTCTGACCGAGCAGGGTGATCTCGGAGACGCCCTCGGCGACCAGCGCCTCGATCTCGGCGAGGATGTCGCCGGGGCGGCGGTCCTCCTCCTTCCCGCGCAGGGCGGGGACGATGCAGAAGGTGCAGGTGTTGTTGCAGCCGACCGAGATCGAGACCCAGGCCGCGTACGCCGACTCGCGGCGGGTCGGCAGGGTGGAGGGGAACGCCTCCAGGGACTCGGCGATCTCGACCTGCGCCTCCTGCTGCACGCGGGCGCGCTCCAGCAGGACCGGCAGCTTGCCGATGTTGTGGGTGCCGAAGACCACGTCGACCCAGGGGGCCCGCTTGACGATGGTGTCGCGGTCCTTCTGGGCGAGGCAGCCGCCGACGGCGATCTGCATGCCCGGGCGGGCGGTCTTCATCGGGGCGAGGTGGCCGAGGTTGCCGTACAGCTTGTTGTCGGCGTTCTCGCGGACCGCGCAGGTGTTGAAGACGACGACGTCGGCGCCGTCGGCCTCCTTGGGGGCGCGGACGTAGCCCGCCTCTTCCAGCAGACCGGAGAGCCGCTCGGAGTCGTGGACGTTCATCTGACACCCGTAGGTGCGAATGTCGTAGGTCTTCGGTCCTTCGATGCCCACTGTGAGACTCCGGTCGCTGCTGCTGGTCATGCCTTCAAGAGTATTCAAGAGTAGGCGCTCCCCGGCGGGCTCCCGGCCGCACGTCCGACGGTGTGCCCGGCCGCACGCCAGGGGCCCCGGGCGTGCGGGACCGCACGCCTGACGCCCGGGACCCGGCCGCGCGCCCGGCGGAGGCGCGGGTGTCCGGATGTGACAGGGAATCGTCATTGCCGTCACGGGGCGGGGCGGGCGAAGGTGGGGGCATGTCCGAGACGACCTCCACCACGGCCCCCGCGGCGCATCCGGTCCACCGGGTCGTCGTCGCGGTCTTCCCGGACGTGGACCTCCTCGACGTCACCGGGCCGGCCGAGGTCTTCGCGCTGGCCAACCGGGAGACGGGCGCCGTCCGCTACCAGGTGCGGCTGGCCGCGCCCGGTGGCGCCGGGGAGGTGCGGACC
Source organism: Streptomyces hydrogenans (assembly GCF_014656075.1). Lineage (GTDB taxonomy): Bacteria > Actinomycetota > Actinomycetes > Streptomycetales > Streptomycetaceae > Streptomyces > Streptomyces hydrogenans. The sequence continues at coordinate 48,088 of NZ_BNBS01000008.1, read as the reverse complement.
TCGGCGGGGGTCCGGCTGGTCGCGGACCTGGGCTTCGACGAGGTCGGCGCGGACGTGGACACACTGCTCGTGCCGGGGGCGGTGGACCCGGCGGAGAACGGCGGGGTCGTCGCCCGGCTCGACCCTGAGGTCGTGCGGTGGGTGCGGGAGACCGCGCCGCACGCCCGCCGGGTGGCGTCGGTCTGCGTCGGCGCCCACGTCCTCGCGGCGGCCGGTCTGCTCGACGGGAAGTCCGCGACGACCCACTGGTCGACGGCCGCACAGCTGGCGGCCGACCACCCGGAGGTCACCGTCGACCCCGATCCGATCTTCGTACGGACGGACCGGGGCCGACTGTGGACCGGGGCCGGGATCAGCGCCTGCCTCGACCTGTCCCTCGCCCTGGTGGCCGAGGACCTGGGCGAGGAGACCGCGCTGGCGGTCGCCCGACAGCTCGTGATGTACCTGAAGCGGCAGGGCGGCCAGAGCCAGTTCTCGGTACCGCTGAGCCGTCCGGCGGCCGGCCGGAGGGACATCGACGAGCTGCGGCTCTGGATCGCGGACCACCTCGACGAGGACCTGTCCGCGGAGCGGCTGGCCGGCCGGATGTGCCTGAGCGAGCGGCACTTCGCCCGGGTCTTCGCGCAGGAGACGGGGTCGAGCCCCGCCGCCTATGTGGAGGCGGCCCGGATCGAGGTGGCCCGGCGCCACCTGGAGACCTCGGACGCGCCGCTCGCCGAGGTGGCGGCACGGGCCGGGCTCGGCTCGGTGGAGACCCTGCACCGGGCGTTCCGCCGGCAGCTGGCGACCACGCCGGCGGCCTATCGCCGCCGGTTCCGCACGGGGAGCGGCTGACGGGCCCGCCGTCGCGCGCCCTCTGCCGTGCGTGGTGCGTGGCCCCGCCGTCGCCCGTCCCGCCGTGCGTGGTGCGTGGCCCCGCCTTCGCCCGTCCCCTGCCGTGCGTGGTGCGTGGCTCCACCCTGCCTCCCCAGCACCTTTTTCCATCGATTCATCCGTATTCGCATGCATTCGCAACGATTTCGACGAAGGGTAAAGAAATGACCGTCACCCCCTCCACTCCCCTCCGTGCCCTCTCCGGTCTGACCGACGAGCCGGCCCGCCTCTCCGACGCGGTCCTGATCCTCATCGACATCCAGAACACCTACCGCTCCGGCGTCATGGCGCTGGAGGGCGCCGAGGAGGCCGTCGCCGAGGCGGCGCGGCTGCTCGCCCGTGCCCGGGCGGCCGGCGCCCCGGTGGTGCACGTCCAGCACGACAGCGGCGAGGGCTCCCCGTACGACCTCACGGCGCACGTCGGCGCGATCAGCGACGAGGTGGCTCCGACCGAGGGCGAGCCGGTCGTGGTGAAGAACTTCCCGAACGCCTTCCACGCCACCGACCTGGAGAAGGTCCTGACGGACCTCGGTTTCGCGGCGGGCGGCGGGAAGGACCTGGTCCTGGCCGGGTTCATGACCCACATGTGCGTGAACTACACCGCCCAGGCCGCGTTCAACCTGGGCTACCGGCCGACCGTCGTCGCCGAGGCGACGGCCACCCGGTCCCTCACCGCGCCGGACGGGACGGTCGTGCCGGCCGCCGAGCTCAAGCGGGCCGCGCTGACCGGGCTGACCGACGTCTTCGCGGTCGTGGTGCCGACGGCGGCGGACCTGCCGGCCTGATCGCCGGGCACCCCGCGGTTTTCCGCAGGGGCACCGGGCGGGAACGCGCATACCGGCTCCGGGCCGCGCTTCCTAGGTTGGTGAGGGCCGCCGGGCGCGCAAGCCGGCGGCCTTCCCCGTGACCCTGGAGGACTCATGACGCCGTTCCCGACCACCCTCGCGCAGGAGCCCGCCGGCGGCGTCGCCGGCTGGGCCACCGGTCTCGTCGACACCCTCGGCGGGCCGGGCGCGGGCGTCGCCATCGCGCTGGAGAACCTCTTCCCGCCGCTGCCGAGCGAGGTGATCCTGCCGCTGACCGGCTTCGCCGCCGGGCAGGGCGTGCTGAGCCTCGCCTCCGCCCTGTTCTGGACGACGCTCGGCTCGGTGGTGGGCGCGCTCGCGCTCTACGCGATCGGCGCGCTCTTCGGCCGGGAGCGGATGCACGCGGTGTGGGCCCGGCTGCCGCTGGTGCGGGTCTCGGACCTGGAGCGGACCGAGGAGTGGTTCCGGCGGCACGGCACGAAGGCGGTGCTCCTCGGCCGGATGGTGCCGATCTTCCGCAGCCTGATCTCGGTGCCCGCCGGGGTGGAACGGATGCCGGTCCCCCTCTTCCTCCTGCTCACCACCGTGGGCAGCCTCGTCTGGAACAGCGTCCTCGTCCTCGCCGGCTACGCCCTCGGCGACCGCTGGGAGCTGGTCGAGACGTACGTGGGCGTGGCCTCCAAGGCCGTCGTCCTCCTGGTCCTCGCGGCGGCCGCGACCTGGCTCGTCGTACGGCTCCGGGGGCGCGGGGCGGAGCCGCGTCACCGCCGCGCCTAGGGTGGGGCGGGTGAGCGGGGGCGAAGGATCGCGGGCGCCGGAAGCGGCGCGGGCGGCGAAGGCGACGGGGGTGGCGGCCGGCTGCGCGACGGCCGTGCCGGGGCTGCTGTACCTGGTGGGGGCGGGGGTGCCGCTCGGGGCCTTCCTGCTGTGGCCGCGCACGCGCGCGTACGCCCTCCGGCTGCTCACCCGGGGCGCCCGGCCGCTCGTGGAACTGGAGCGGAGGCGGCGGACCCGTTTCTTCGCCGACCGGTTCCCCGAGGCGTACGAGGGCGAGGGCGGCGCCCTGAGGTACCTGGCGGTCCGGTCCTGGACGGGGCTCGTGTGCGGGCTCGTGCTGGGGCTGCTCGGCTACGGCGTGGTGCTCGCGGGGCTGCTGGCCGGTGGCGTGGCGGGCGGGACCACCGGGGCGGCGGAGCTGCTGACGCAGCTGGTCCTCGGCGGCGTCCTGCTGTTCCTCGGCCTCCAGGGGCTGGCCGCGCTGACCGCGCTCGACGCCCGACTGGCCCGGGAGCACTTCGGGCCCTCGGAGCGGGAGCTGCTGCGGCGCCGGATCGACGAGCTCTCCGTGAGCCGGGCCGCCGTCGTGGCGGCCGTGGACGCGGAGCGCCGCCGGATCGAGCGGGACCTCCACGACGGGGTGCAGCAGCGGCTCGTGGCGCTCGCCATGCTGATCGGGCGGGCGCGCCGGAGCGGCGGGCGGGACCCGGAGCGGGCGGTCGAACTGCTCGGGCAGGCGCACCGGGAGGCGGGGGAGGTGCTGGCCGAGCTGCGCGAGGTGGCCTGGCGGGCCTACCCGTCGGCGCTGGACAGCCTCGGCCTGGAGGAGGCGATCGGCGGGGTCGCGCAGCGGTGCGCGCTGCCGCTGCGGATCGCGTACGAGGTGACCGGCCCGCTCCCCCGCCCGGTGGAGACGGCCGCGTACTTCGTCGTCTCCGAAGCGGTCACCAACGCCACCAAGCACTCCGCCGCCGGCTCCGTCTCGGTACGGGTGGCCGGGGCGCCCGGCGGGCCGCTGACCGTGCGGGTCGAGGACGACGGCCGGGGCGGCGCGGACCCGGCGGGCAGCGGCCTGACCGGCCTGCGCGGGCGGGTCGCCGCGCTCGACGGCGTCCTGCACGTCGACAGCCCCCTCGGGGGACCCACCACCATCGTCGCGGAGCTGCCGTGCGCGTGATCCTGGCCGAGGACTCGATTCTGCTGCGGGAGGGCCTGGCCCGGCTGCTCGCGGAGGAGGGGCACGAGGTCGTCGGGGCGTTCGGTGACGCGGAGACGCTGGTCGGCGCGACCGAGGCACTGCGCCCGGACGTGGTCGTCGTGGACATCCGGATGCCGCCCACCCACACCGACGAGGGCCTGCGGGCGGCCGTCGAGATCCGCGAACGGCTGCCCGGGACCGGCGTCCTGGTCCTCTCGCAGCACGTCGAGCGGAGCTACGCGGCCCGGCTGCTCGCGACCGGGGCCGAACGGGTCGGCTACCTGCTGAAGGACCGGGTGGCGCAGGTCGAGGAGTTCCTCGACGCGCTGGAACGGATCGGCGCGGGCGGGGCGGCGATCGACCCGGAGGTCGTCCGGCAGCTGGTGGTCCGCAGCGCGCACGCCGATCCGCTGTCCCGGCTGACGCCGCGCGAACGGGAGGTCCTCCAGGTGCTCGCGGAGGGGTGCACGAACGCGGCGATCGGCCGTCGGCTGCACCTGTCCCTGAGCGCCGTGGAGAAGCACCTCAACGCGGTCTTCGACAAGCTGGAGCTGCGCGGGACCGAGGGCCACAGCCCCCGGATCCTCGCGGTGCTGCGCTACCTGGAGGCGTGACCCTCAGGACGGGACGCGGGTCAGCAGGGCGTGCAGGCGGACAAGGGTCCGCTCGTCGCCGAAGCCGCCCGCCTTGATGACGACGGGGACCCGCGGGGCGTCCGCCGGGCCGGCGAGGGTGCCGCGCGCGATGCCCGGTTCGGGCTCGTCGTGGAGGTCGATGCCGTGGGCGCCGAGCGCGCGCAGCACGGCCTCGGCCGTCTCCCCGCCGGTGAGCACCAGCCCGTCGAAGGGGGCGTGCCCGGCCAGGGCCGCCACGGAGGCGGCGAGCGCCCGGGTCAGCTCGCCGGGGTCGGCCCGCCGTTCGTGGGGCGTGTGGAGGATGCGTACGGGGGTGTCGGCGGCCCGCAGCGGGTCGGCGGCCACCGCGCTGACCGCGCCCGGCTCGGCGGCCAGCAGGGCGAGCTGCCTGCGGGTGGCGGGGTTGGCGCTGCCGACCGCGACCAAGGGCCGTACGGAGGGCGGGAGTTCGGCGGACGAAGCGCTGGTGCGCGCGTGATGGCGGGCGAGGGCCGCGGCCAGGCCCGGGGAGCCGACCCACAGGACGGCCCGGTGGTCGGGGACGGCGGCGACGATCCGGTCCAGGTCCGCGTCGGTGGCGGCGGAGCAGACGAAGAGGCCGCCTTCCGGAAGGAGTTCAAACAGCGCATCCGGGCGTCCGGCGTCGACGAGGACGGCCTCCGGGAGGATCCGGGCGAGGTCGGCGGTACGGACGGGGTGCGCGGGGTCGCGGGCGAACTCGCTCTCGTCGACGCGCACTTCGCGGACGTACTGCACGCCGTCGCGGGTGGTCCTGCCCTCGGCCGGGAAAGCGGGCGCGATCACGACGGCCCGCCGCCCCGAACCCTCCAGCGCCGCGCGGATCTCGGCGGCCACGTGCCCCCGGAGCGTCGAGTCGACGGTCTTGAGGAGCAGCCCCGCACCGGCGAGCGCGCGGGCCGCCGCGCGCGTACGGGCGACCGCCCCGGCCTCGTCCAGGAGCCGGCTGCCGAGGTCGACGGCGAGGACCCCGTCCTCCTGCCCGTGCCCGTCGAGCGGGCTGCCGGAGAGCAGCACCCGGGCCGGGTGACCGGCCCTGCGGAAGGGTGCCGCCCCGTCCCCCGCACTGGTCAGGTCGTCGGCGAGGACGGCGACGCGGGGCGGGCTGACGGACGGGGCGGAGTGCATCGGCGGCTTCCTCGGGGTCGTACGGGCGGGGTCGGCTCGCGCCGTCGGCGCGGACCCGGCGCGCGGGCCCGACCCGTGGCGCCCGGCGGGCGCGCTCGCCCCAGCCTCACCCGTGCGGCCCGCTCAGTCCAGCGACCGCCGGAAGCCGTCCCTTCCGGCGCGGCCCGGAGGGCGGGGCCGGGCGAGGACGGTCAGCGCGGCGGCTCCGGCGCGGCGGCACACGGGTGCCGGGTTCACGGGCATGCGGAAACTCCCTTGGGACAGGGGTGGGTTGTCGGCTCGGCGGGGGCCAGGGGCGGGCAGAGGGGACTGCCCTCAAGATCACCGAGCCGTGCCCGACGCTAGCCGGACACCCCCCGGCGCCCCGGCAGGACACACGGCACGACGCCCCTCCCGACACCCGCTCACCGCTTCGGCGGAGCGCGAACGGGGTCGTCCGGCGCGTGCGGGAAGGCGCCGCCGCCGGGGGGCGGGGTGGTGGCGACGGCGGGCGGCGCGGCACGGCGGGGGCGGCCGCCGATCCCGGCCGCTCCCCTTCCGGCGGGGCGCCCGCCGCCCCGGCCCCTCCCCCTCCCCTCCGGCGTGACCACCGGACCCCGCCCTCTCCCCTCCCGCACGAACCCGGCGCGACGCCCGGCCCGGCCCCGGGCTCCCCCCTTCCGGCTCGCCCCCGGGCTCCCACCCTCCGACACACCCCCCCGGCTCGCCCCCGGCCCCGTTCCCGATCGCCGGAACGGGCCGGAATCGGCCCGCATCGGCCGGCAGGCGCCCCGCCGTGGGGCCCGGTGGTCCCGCCGCCACCGGGAGCCACGGGGCAGTGGACGTCACAGTCGTCCGCGTCCCGCGTCCCTGGCCAGCGGCGTCGGCCACCTGGCAGGATCGACGGCATGTTCGCCTCCCTCACCCGCGCCGCCCGCCGCCGCGTCCTCGCGCTCGCGGCCGTGCTGCTCGTGGTGTGCGGGGTGCTGCTGTGGTGGCTGGCGCCCTTCGGAAGCCCGACGCCCCGCGGCTCGATCACGTTCAGCACCGGCGTCCCCTCCGGCGTGTACGAGCGCTACGGCGTGCTGCTGAAGCAGTCGATGGCCAAGGACCTCCCCGAGGTGTCGATCACCCTCACGGACAGCGAGGGCTCCCAGCAGAACCTGGCGCGGGTCGCCTCGGGCGAGGCCGACTTCACGGTGGCGACCGCCGACGCCGTGGCGCAGTACATCCGCGACCGCCGGCCCGGCTTCGAGCGGCTGCGCGGCTGCGCCCGGCTCTACGACGACTACGTCCAGCTCGTGGTGCGCAAGGGCGCCTCCGCCCAGAGCGTCTCCGACCTGCGCGGGCTGCGGGTCGGCGTCGGCCAGGACGGCTCGGGCGTCCGGCTGATAGCGGACCGGGTCCTCGCGGCCGCCGGGCTCACCCCCAACCGGGACGTGACCGCGGTGCCGGTCGGCATCGACTCGATGCCCCGGATGCTGGAGCGGGGCGAGCTGGACGCCTTCTTCTGGTCCGGCGGACTGCCGACCCAGGCCGTGCAGTCGCTGTCGGAGCGGGCCGAGGTCCGGCTGATCCCGATGGACACCGCGCTCGTGGAGGCGCTGCGGGACGTGGGCGAGTCGACGCGCCACTACCGCTCGGCGGTGATCCCGGCCGACGCGTACGCGGCCGCCCAGGACGGGCAGCGGGTGGAGACGCTCGCGGTGGCGAACCTGATGGTGACGACGGCCGAGGCCGATCCGGACCTGGTGGAGGGCTTCACCCGGTCGGTGATCGACAGCCGGGACGCCATCGGCAGCCGGGTGCACCCGGCGCAGCTGGTGGACCTGCGGACGGCCATCTACACGGAGCCGCTCACCCTGCACGACGGCGCCCGCCGCTACTACCGGTCGGTCAAGCCCTGAGCCGTACGGGCTCCGCGCTCACCGCTCGGTCAAGCCCTGAGCCGTACGGACTCCGCGCTCACCGTTCGGCCAAGCCCTGAGTCGTACGGGCTCCGCGCTCACCGTTCGGTCGGCTCGTAGCGCGGCACGGTGACCGTCACGCGGAGGCCGTGGGGGTCGTTCGGGGCGAAGGAGATGCCGCCGCCGGTGGCGGTGAGCAGGACGCGGGCGATGGAGAGGCCGAGCCCCGAGCCCTTGACGTTCTGGTGGCGTCCGGAGCGCCAGAAGCGGTCGCCGACCCGGCTCAGCTCCTCGTCGGTGAGGCCGGGGCCGAGGTCCGCGACGACGACCTCGACGGCGCCCTTGCCGGGCAGGACCCGGACCGTGACCCGCTCGCCCGCCGGCGTGAACTTGAGCGCGTTGTCGACGACCGCGTCGAGCGCGCTGGACAGCGCCACCGGATCCGCCCAGCCGGTGGCCGCGCCGCACTCCCCGACCAACCGCACGCCCTTGTCGTCGGCGACCGGCCGCCAGGAGGCGATCCGCTCGGCGGTGAGCGCGCCGACGTCGGTCAGCCGCAGGTCGGCGGAGGCGTGCTCGGCGAGGGCCAGGTCGAGCAGGTCGTCGAGGACCTGGGCGAGCCGCTTGCCCTCGGTGCGGACGGAGGCGATCTCCTCGTTGCCCTCGGGGAGTTCGAGGGCCAGCAGCTCGATGCGGAGGAGCAGCGCGGCGAGCGGGTTGCGCAGCTGGTGCGAGGCGTCGGCGACGAACGCCCGCTGCTGCTCCAGGGATTCCTCGACGTGGTCGGCCATCTCGTTGAACGAGCGGGCCAGGCGGCGCAGTTCGGGCGGTCCGCCGGCCTCGGCGACCCGGGAGTTCATCCGGCCGGTGGCGATGTCGTGGATGACGCCGTCCAGGACCCGGACCGGGCGCAGGACCCAGCCGGTGAGGCGTACGGCGGCGCCGACGGCGAGGAGCATGGCGGCGGCCTCGCCGGCGAAGATCACCAGCCAGCCGCGCAGGATGCGGGCGCGGAGCTCGCCGGTGGGCGAGTCGGTGACGACGACGGCGACGACGTCCCCGTCGCGGACCACCGGGGAGGCGATGGTGAGGCGGGCGTGCGGCTGCCAGGGCCAGACCTGCGGCGGGTCGTGGCTGCGGCGGCCGAGCAGGGCCTCGTTGAAGGCGCGGCGGCCCTCGCCCTCGTAGGGGACGACCCAGTCCTCGGGGGCGGCGGCCATGGCGCGGTTGTCGCGGTAGAAGATGCCGGCCCGGATGCCGTACACGTCGTGGTAGCTGGCGAGCTCGCCGCCGAGGGTGGTGCGGCGCTCGTCACTGCCGGTGGCGGGGTCTCCGACGAACTGGGCGAGCGCGGCGAAGCGGGCGGCGTCGTCGAGGCGGTCGACGACGACCCGCTGCTGCTGGGCGGCGGCGAGGCTGGCGGCGAGCGGGAAGCCGAGGGCGAGGAGGACCCCGGCCATCAGGACGATGAGCAGGGGGAGGAGTCGGGTGCGCACGGGCGGGGCGGCCGGGGGTTACGCGGCCGGGGCGACCAGGCGGTAGCCGACGCCCCGCACGGTCTCGATCAGGGCGGGCATCCGCAGCTTGGAGCGGAGCGAGGCGACGTGCACCTCCAGGGTGCGGCCGGTCCCCTCCCAACTGGTCTGCCAGACCTCGGAGATGATCTGCTCGCGGCGGAAGACGACACCGGGCCGCTGGGCGAGGAGGGCGAGGAGGTCGAACTCCTTGCGGGTGAGCGCGACGGGCTCGCCGTCGACGCTGACGCGCCGGGTGGGCAGCTCGACGGCGACGGCGCCGAGGCGGAGCACGGCGGAGTCGGCGGCGGAGCCCGTACCGCCGGCGGTCTCCTCGGGTCCGGGTCCCGCGGTGCGCCGGGAGACGGCGTGGATGCGGGCGAGCAGTTCGCCGGTGTCGTAGGGCTTGACGACGTAGTCGTCGGCGCCGAGGTTGAGGCCGTGGATCCGGGAGCGCACGTCGGCGCGGGCGGTCACCATGATCACCGGGGTGGTGGTGAGCTTCCGGATGCGGGCGCAGACCTGGTAGCCGTCCTGGTCGGGGAGGCCGAGGTCGAGCAGGATCACGCCGTACGAGGGCCGGTCGCCCTGTGCGGTGGGGAGGACGGCCTGGAGGGCCTCCTCGCCGTTGCGGGCGTGGGTGACGGCGAAGCCGTGCCTGGCGAGGATCGCGGAGAGGGCCGCGGCGACGTGGTCGTCGTCCTCGACGAGCAGCAGTCGCATGGTCTTCTCCTCTCGTTCGCCGGGGTGCCCCGGGGCCGGGGCATGAACGCCCATGAACGCCGATCACCGCCGCCCCAGTCAAGTGTCCCCCGGCGGCCCGTCCGCTTCCGTTATCCACCCGGTACGGCCTCCGAGCCCGGCTTCACCCAGAGTGCCCGACTGTAGTCCTATCGTTATCCTCAATTTCCGCTCAGATGTGATGACGGCCGTCCGGACGTGTCTCTAGTGTCCTCCCAACCGAGGAGGACGGAGCAAGAGGCCGATGAGCGGAGTGGCAGTGTCCAAGGATCACGAGGACTCCCCGCGGGCGCAGGAGGACCTGGTCGTCCTGTCCGGGGTGAACAAGCACTTCGGCGCGCTGCACGTGCTGCAGGACATCGACCTCACGATCGGCCGCGGTGAAGTCGTCGTCGTCATCGGGCCGTCGGGATCCGGCAAGTCGACGCTGTGCCGCACGATCAACCGCCTGGAGACCATCGACGCGGGATCGATCTCGATCGACGGCAAGCCGCTGCCCGCGGAGGGCAGGGAGCTGGCCCGGCTGCGGTCGGACGTCGGCATGGTCTTCCAGTCGTTCAATCTCTTCGCGCACAAGACCGTGCTCGAGAACGTGATGCTGGGCCAGATCAAGGTCCGCGGCACGGAGAAGAAGGCGGCGGAGGCCAAGGCCCGCACCCTGCTGGAGCGGGTGGGCGTGGCCGCGCAGGCGGAGAAGTACCCGGCGCAGCTCTCCGGCGGCCAGCAGCAGCGCGTGGCGATCGCCCGCGCGCTCGCCATGGGCCCGAAGGTCATGCTCTTCGACGAGCCGACCTCGGCCCTGGACCCCGAGATGATCAACGAGGTCCTGGAGGTCATGCAGCAGCTGGCCCGCGAGGGCATGACGATGGTGGTCGTGACCCACGAGATGGGCTTCGCCCGCTCCGCGGCGGACCGGGTCGTCTTCATGGCCGACGGCAGGATCGTCGAACAGGCCAGCCCCGAGGAGTTCTTCAGCAACCCGCGCAGCGACCGGGCGAAGGACTTCCTCTCCAAAATCCTGCACCACTGAGCGAGTCGACGATCTAGTCTTCGCAACTCACCGCTACCCAAGGGACGTTCACCCATGAAGCTTCGCAACGCCTCCGCGGCCGCCGCGGCCGCCGTCGTCCTCGCCCTGACCGCCACCGCCTGCGGCTCCGGCTCGGACTCGGGCAGCAACGGCGACAAGATCACCATCGGCATCAAGTTCGACCAGCCGGGTCTCGGCCTGAAGACCCCGGACGGCTCGTACGCGGGCTTCGACGTGGACGTCGCCAAGTACGTCGCCAAGGAGCTGGGCTACGACGAGGGCAAGATCAACTGGAAGCAGGCGCCCTCCGCCGAGCGCGAGAACCTCATCAAGAACGGTGACGTCAAGTTCGTCGTCGCGAGCTACTCGATCAACGAGAAGCGCCTCAAGGAGGTCGACTTCGCGGGTCCGTACTTCCTGACCCACCAGGACCTGCTGGTCCGCGCCGACGACTCCTCGATCACCAAGGTCGAGGACCTCAACTCCAAGAAGCTCTGCTCGGTCACCGGCTCGACCTCCGCGCAGAACGTCAAGGAGAAGCTGGCCCCGCAGGCCGACCTCCAGCAGCTCGGCGGGTACTCGGAGTGCCTGACCGGCCTGGAGAACAAGGCCGTCGACGCCCTCACCACGGACGCCTCCATCCTCGCGGGCTACGCCTCGCAGAAGGAGCACCAGGGCAAGTTCAAGCTCGCGGGCCTCTCGATGAGCGACGAGAACTACGGCATCGGCATCAAGAAGGGCGACTCCGAGCTCAAGGGCAAGATCAACAAGGCCCTGGAGAAGATGGTGTCCGACGGCACCTGGGACAAGCTCGTGAAGACGCACTTCGGCCCGTCGGGCTACAAGAACGAGCCGGCCCCGAAGATCGCGGGCTGACCTCGCCCCTCGCCGTGACGGCCGCCCCCGCGGGGCGCGGCCGCCACGGCACCACCGGCCGCTGCCGACGCACCGGCCGTCCGACCGACCGACCACCAGGGGAGAGCGCGGGGCATCGTGTTCGACTTTCTTGATTCCGGGCAGTACGACCTGCTCGGCGCCTTCTGGGTGACGGCTCAGCTCGCCCTCTACTCGGCGATCGGATCGCTGATCTGGGGCACCGCCCTGGTCGCCATGCGGGTCAGTCCGGTCCCGCTGATGCGCGGCTTCGGCACCGCGTACGTGAACCTCGTCCGCAACACCCCGCTGACCGTGGTCATCGTGGCCTGCTCCTTCGGCCTCAACCAGACCCTCCAGGTCACCCTCGGCGGCGACGACTTCGAGCAGATCGGCTTCCGGCTCGCGGTCCTCGGACTCACCGCGTACACAGGCACGTTCGTCTGCGAGGCACTGCGCTCCGGCATCAACACGGTCCCGGCCGGCCAGGCGGAGGCGGCCCGCGCCCTGGGCATGAGCTTCACCCAGGTCCTGACGCTGGTGATCCTGCCGCAGGCGTTCCGCGCGGCCATCACCCCGCTCGCCAACGTGCTCATCGCCCTCACCAAGAACACGACGGTGGCGGCGGCGATCGGCGCGACCGAGGCGGCCCTCCTGATGAAGGAGATGATCGAGAACGAGGCCCAGGCGCTCTTCACCGTCTTCGGGATCTTCGCCTTCGGCTTCATCGTCCTGACCCTCCCCACCGGCCTCTTCATGGGCTGGGCGGCCAAGCGACTGGCGGTGAAGCGATGAACTCCGTCCTCTACGACGTCCCCGGCCCCAAGGCCAAGGCGCGCAACGTCGTCTACACGATCGTCTTCCTCGCCGTCCTGGGCCTGGCGGCCTACTGGGTGCTCTCCGCCATGGCGGACAAGCACCAGCTGGAAGCCGCCAAGTGGAGCCCGTTCGTCACCGACTCCCAGGTCTGGACGACGTACCTGCTGCCCGGCCTGGTCGAGACCCTGAAGGCCGCCGCGCTCTCCATCCTCATCGCGCTGCCGCTCGGCGCGGCCCTCGGCATCGGCCGGCTCTCCGACCACCGCTGGGTGCGGGTCCCGGTGGGCGTGGTCGTCGAGTTCTTCCGGGCCATCCCGGTGCTGCTGCTGATGATGTTCGCCAGCGCCGTCTACGCCCAGTTCACGCCCGTCAGCTCCGACTTCCGCCCCCTGTACGCGGTCGTCACCGGCCTGGTGCTCTACAACGCCTCCGTCATCGCCGAGATCGTCCGCGCCGGCGTCCTCTCGCTCCCCCGGGGCCAGGGCGACGCGGCCGTCGCGCTCGGCATGCGCAAGGGCCAGACCATGCTGTACGTGCTGCTGCCGCAGGCCGTCACGGTCATGCTCCCCGCCCTGGTCAGCCAGCTCGTCGTCATCGTGAAGGACACCGCGCTCGGCGGCGCGCTCCTCGGCTTCGGCGAACTGCTCAGCCAGAACCGGCAGATCACCGCGAACTACGGCGCCAACACCATCGCCGCCTTCACCGTCATCGCCCTCATCTACATCGCGCTCAACGCCCTCCTCACCTACCTCGCCGCCCGCCTGGAGCAGCGGCTCCGGCAGGGCCGCAAGGCCACCGCGGTGAAGGACGTCGCCCCCGTCGTGAACGTCGAGATGGGCGGGGCGAGCACCGGCGGCCTCTGAGCCCCACCCGTACGACCACCACCCCGACGGCCCGGTTTCCCCCAAGTTCCGCGCCCGTCCACTTCCGGCCCCGTCGCCTTCACCCGGACCGCCCGCTTCCGGTGAAAGCGCCGGGGCCGGAGGTCCTGGTGGGGCCGGAAGGGGTACCCGAGGTCGCCCGGACCCCCTCGCGGCGGGCCTTCCGGCACGCCGGCCGCACCACGCCCACCGCGTCACTTGACGCAAAACACCCTGACTGGGTTGCATACGGTCTGTGATCAAGCACCGGGCTCGTGCCACACTCTGCTGTGCTGCCCCCATGACTTTCCGGCCTTTTGGAGCCGCGCCGTGGACCCGGTGATCATCGTGGGCGCGGGGCCGGTCGGCCTCGCGCTCTCCCTCGCGCTCGCCGCGCAGGGCGTGCCCAGCGTCGTCCTCGACGAGACCTCCGGCAAGGAGGAACCGCGCCCCGCGCGGACCGTCGTGCTGCGCGCCGACATGGCCGCCCTGGTCGAGCGGCTGGGCTGCGCCACCGTCCGGGACGAGGGACTGCGCTGGGTCGGCTGGCGCGGCATGCGGCGGCGCCAGCAGCCTCGCGAGGTCGCCTTCGACCTGGGGCTCGGCGGCACCGAGGAGTGGTCCGAGGACCCCGACTCCCCCGCCGCGCCGGCCGCTCCCCTGCACATCCCGCAGCACGCGCTGGCCCGCGGGCTGCGCGACGCCATCGCCCGCGAACCCCTCGTCCGGCTCGTCACCGACGCCCGTCTGGACACCGTCGAGCAGGACCGCACCGGGGTCACGGCCCACACCCGCGGCCCGGACGGCACATGGTGGCGCGGCAGCCACCTCGTCGGCTGCGACGGCGCCCGCTCGACCGTCCGCAAGCTGCTCGGCGTCCGCTTCCCCGGCCGCACCGCCGTCGAGCGGCACGCGGTCGCCGCCCTGCGCACCGAACTCCCCTGGCCCGGCGAGTCCCTGCTGCACCGTCAGCCCCCGTGGCGCGGGGTCGGCGAGGAGATCACCGCCCGTCCACTGCCCGACGGGGTGTGGCGGATCGACTGGCTGCTGCCGCCCCGCGGCGAACTCGTCACCCCGGACGCCCTGGTCACCCGGATCCGCGAGACCCTGGCGGGCTGGTGCGAGGGCACGACTCCCCCGTACGAGCTCCTCGACACCGGCGTGCACACCCTGCACCACCGGCTCGCCCGCCGGTGGCGCGTCGACCGGGTGCTGCTCGCCGGGGACGCGGCCCACCTGCTGGGCGCGGTCGGCACCCAGGGCCTCGACGAGGGACTCCGGGACGTCGACAACCTCGCCTGGAAGCTCGCCCTCACCTGGCACCGCTCCGCCCCGGACGCGCTGCTCGACAGCTACCAGAGCGAGCGCCGGACGGCGATCGCCGCACGGCTGCGCGCGGCCGACCAGGCCCTGCCCGCGCTGCGCGGCGGCGGGGGTCTGCGGACCTACCTGCCGGGCGTGATGCGCGGCCACGACGCCCTGCTGACCGACGGGCACCTGGGCCGGGGCCCGCTGGGCGCCTCGCCCGCCTACCCGCACTCGCCGCTCGCCGCGCCCTTCAGCGAGGGCATGGTCCCGGTGGGCACCCCGCTCGGCGCGCCGGTCGAGGACGTGCGGGTCACCGCACCCGACGACACGACGGTACGGCTCCGGGACCGGCTGGGGCAGGCCCGCTTCCTGGTCCTGCTCGTCGCCCCCGGCTCCGGGGTGTGGGAGCGCAGGCACTGGCGGACGGCCGGTCTGATGCCCCGTCTGGAGGAGGCCGCGGAGGCGCTTCCGGTGGCCTCCGAGGTGCTGGTGACCGACGCCTATCCGGGCGCCCCGGCCCACGCCGTCCTGCTCGTCCGCCCCGACGGCCACCTGGTCGCCGCCTTCGCGGGCGTACGCCCCGAGGAGCTCCACGCGGCGGCGGAGGCGGCCCGCGGCAGCGCCCCGGAAGAGGCCCTGGAGGAGGGGCCTGAGGGACGGCAGGAGAAGGCCGGACGATCCGGGGCCGCGTCCCCGGAGCCGGTGGTCCCGGTGGAGGTCCCCGCACCGGCCGAGGCGTCCCTGGGACACGACCGGACCGTGGACGTCCATTGATTCGCGCGGGCGCGCGTGGTGTACTCCGGAACGTGACCGACACCGATGTGCGCCTGTGGCGGAGGGTCCATATGGACCTGATCCGCTATGCGGGCTGCGTGTGTCGCCCGTCCTTCTGAACTCGCTTCCCTTCCCCCGCGCGCCCGCCCGCCCCGGACACCCGTCCGTCGCGGTGTCCTCGGCGACCCCCGGGCCTCCCGGCCGGTCCCCCGGCGGCACGCGCACCCCAGCGACTCCAGGACGGTCCTCCGTGCCCGCGTCTTCTGTCACTCCCTCCCCCTCCCCCGCCCGGGCGGCCGCCGGTCCGCCGACGGCGGCCGAGCTGCTCGACTTCGTCCGCCGCACCGCGGCCGACCAGGCCCTCGTCGACTCCCTGCCGCTCGATCCCGAGGGCCGCACCTGGGTACGTCTGGACGGCCCCGGCGGCAGTGAGGCATGGCTCATCGGCTGGCCGCCCGGCACCGGCACCGGCTGGCACGACCACGCCGAGTCCTTCGGCGCCTTCGCCACCGCGCGCGGCAGTCTGACCGAGCACGCGCTCGCCGTCCGTCTCCCGGCGGGCGGCTGGAAGACCCTGGAGCTGGCCGAGGGACTCGACCGCTCCCGCCGGCTCGACGCGGGCACCGGCCGCGCCTTCGGCCGCGACCACGTGCACGAGGTCCTGAACGCCTCCCCCGACGGCCACGCGATCTCGGTGCACGCCTACTACCCGCCGCTCCCGCTGATCCGGCGCTTCAGCCGGACGGGCGCGGTGCTCCGTCTGGAGCAGGTCGAGCGTCCGGAGGACTGGCAGTGAGCGGCGAGCGCGTCGGCATCGACGAACTGCTGGAGCGGGTCCGGTCCGGTCTCGACCGGATCGACGCCCGCACCGCGTACGAGGAGTACGAGTCGGGCGCGGCCCTCCTGGTCGACACCCGCTACGCGGCCCTGCGCGAGCGGGACGGCCTGGTCCCGGGCGCGCTGGTCGTGGAACGCAACGAGCTGGAGTGGCGGCTCGACCCCCTGGGCAGCCACCGCTCCCCGCGAGCCACCGGCCATGACCTGCGGGTGGTGGTCTTCTGCAACGAGGGCTACGCCTCCTCCCTGGCAGCGGAGTCCCTCCGCCGTCTGGGCCTGCACCGGGCGACCGACCTGATCGGCGGTTTCCAGGCGTGGAAGGCGGCGGGCCTCCCGGTCCTCCTGCCCGCGGGCCGGACGGCACCCTGACGGACGGCCCGGTCCTCCGGTGATGGCTGGGGCCCGGCCCCCGGGCGACGGCTACAGTCCGGTCC
Source organism: Streptomyces hydrogenans (assembly GCF_014656075.1). GTDB lineage: Bacteria > Actinomycetota > Actinomycetes > Streptomycetales > Streptomycetaceae > Streptomyces > Streptomyces hydrogenans. The sequence continues at coordinate 31,577 of NZ_BNBS01000008.1, read as the reverse complement.
CCCGGGTGACGGCTGGGCCCGGTCCTCCAGGTGACGACTACGGCCCGGTCCTTCAGGTGGCGGCTGAGGCCCGGTCCTCCGGGTGGCGGGCTGGGGCGGGCGGCTCGCCGGAGGGCTCTAGTAGCCCTCCTCCAGTCCGTCGGTGGACTCGCCCTCCTCCTCCAGCGCCTGGCGGACCACCCGCAGGGCCATGCCCTCGGGGTAGCCCTTGCGGGCGAGCATCCCGGCGAGGCGTCTGAGCCGGCGGTCGCGCTCGAGACCGCGGGTGGCGCGGAGCTTGCGCTCCACCAGCTCGCGCGCGGTGACCTCCTCCTGCTCGGAGTCCAGTTGGTTGACGGCCTCCTGCACGAGACCGGGGTCGATGCCCTTGGTGCGCAGCTCGCGGGCGAGGGCGCGACGGGCGAGGCCCCGCCCGTGGTGGCGGGACTCCACCCAGGCGTCGGCGAAGGCGGCGTCGTCGATGAGGCCCACGTCCTCGAAGCGGGCGAGGACCTCATCGGCGATGTCGTCGGGGATCTCCCGCTTGCGCAGGGCATCGGCCAGCTGCCTGCGCGTGCGGGGGGTTCCGGTGAGCAGGCGCAGGCAGATCGCCCGCGCCCGCTCAGCCGGATCCTGGGGTGACAGCTCCTTCTCGGCCCTCGACGAGTCGGGGCTGTCACCCGGCCATTCGGTGCGCCCGGTCACCGGTTCAGCTCTTGGCCGCGGTGGCCTTGGTCGCCTTGGCGGTCTTGGCCGCGGCGGCCGGGGCGGCCTTGGCGTCGTCGGTGCCGGCCGGGTCCGCCGCGTCGGCCGGGTCGGTGGCCGGCTCGGCCGTGGCGGCCTCGGGACGGACGCCGACGCCCAGCTTCTCCTTGATCTTCTTCTCGATCTCGTTGGCGAGGTCGGGGTTGTCCTTCAGGAAGTTGCGGGCGTTCTCCTTGCCCTGGCCGAGCTGGTCGCCCTCGTACGTGTACCAGGCGCCGGCCTTGCGGACGAAGCCGTGCTCCACGCCCATGTCGATCAGGCCGCCCTCGCGGCTGATGCCCTGGCCGTAGAGGATGTCGAACTCGGCCTGCTTGAACGGCGGCGCGACCTTGTTCTTCACGACCTTGCAGCGGGTGCGGTTGCCGACCGCGTCGGTGCCGTCCTTGAGGGTCTCGATGCGGCGGATGTCGATGCGCACCGAGGCGTAGAACTTGAGCGCGCGGCCACCGGTCGTGGTCTCCGGCGAGCCGAACATCACGCCGATCTTCTCGCGGAGCTGGTTGATGAAGATCGCGGTGGTCTTGGACTGGTTGAGCGCGCTGGTGATCTTCCGGAGGGCCTGGCTCATCAGTCGGGCCTGGAGACCCACGTGGGAGTCGCCCATCTCGCCCTCGATCTCCGCGCGCGGGACGAGCGCGGCGACGGAGTCGATGACGATGAGGTCGAGGGCGCCGGAGCGCACCAGCATGTCGACGATCTCGAGGGCCTGCTCGCCGTTGTCCGGCTGGGACAGGATGAGGTTGTCGATGTCGACGCCCAGCTTGCGGGCGTACTCGGGGTCGAGGGCGTGCTCGGCGTCGATGAAGGCGACCTGTCCGCCGCTCTTCTGCGCGTTGGCCACGGCGTGCAGGGTCAGGGTCGTCTTGCCGGAGGACTCCGGGCCGTAGATCTCCACGACACGGCCACGCGGCAGACCGCCGACGCCGAGGGCGACGTCGAGGGCGGTCGATCCGGTGGAGATCACCTCGATCGGCTCCTGGGTACGGTCACCCATGCGCATCACGGCGCCCTTGCCGAATTGGCGTTCAATCTGTGCGAGCGCGGCGTCGAGCGCCTTCTCGCGGTCGGTTCCTGCCATGGGTTCCACCCGGGGTGCTTGAGTCGATCGCTTCATGTGAAAGACGCTAACCCCTGCCACTGACAATGGGCCCTCGCGTCTCTCCGACCTGTGGACAACTCGCCGAGATGCCCGCGATTCCAAGGGCCGGAGCCTTCATGAGAATAGATGTTCGATTTTCGTGTCAAGCGCGCCACGCCCGCCCTGTGGACAACCTCCGGTCCCGTCGGCGAGGCCGTCCCGCGGCGGCGCCACCACCCCTACCGACCGCCCGTCCCGCCGGCGTCCCCCACCCCGTCGAAGCCCGGTCCCGCCTCCCGGTCGGCCCGCGACAGCGTCTCGCCGATCATGCGGGTGGCGAAGTCGCGGTCCCCGGCGATCCGGTTGATGTGCTCGGCGAGCAGGAGCGCGGTGGCCTCCAAGGCGGTCATCTCCTCCTTGGTCCAGTCCCCGTACTGCCTGCGCCAGAGGCTCGGACTCAGGCCGGTGCCCGCCGCGATCACCAGGCCGGCCATGGTGGGGATCGCCTCCGGACGGACGCTCCGGGGCATCATCCGCAGCGTGACCACGAGACTGGGGACCACGTACTCGATCACGTCCCGGTCGTGCTCCTCGTGGACCTGGCGCAGCCACTTCATGAAGATGAAGACGAGCGTGCAGGCGCCGTCCAGGAGGTCGTGGACGCCCCGCAGGTCCAGGGACGCGGTGAGCTGGTCGAGCAGCTTCTGCTGCTCGGGGTCGGTCCCGGTCCTGCCGTCCTGGACGGCCCTGAGCCGGGAGTCGATCACCATGAGCGCCCCGTCCACGTCACCGGCGGGGGCGTATCGGGGGTCGCAGGGCGATGACACAGGATTCCTCCTCGTAGGACCGCGTCGGCACGGTCAGTCCGTACGGTAGGAGGCTCATCGGACGACTTCCGGCGGATCGCAGGAAACGCCCTTCAGACGACTGAAAGCGGACCCGGCACGTTGACCGGCGGAACCGGCGGCCGAGGGACCCGGCGAGTGGACCGGCGGAACCGGCGACCGACGGACACGGCGAGTCGACCGGCCGAACCAGCGGCCGACGGCCCAGCCTGCCGACCCGCCCGGCCTCAGCTCCCGGGGAGGCCGTCGTGGACCGCGCTCCGGCCGGCCGGAACCACCGGCAGCAGCTCCGGGCGCTTGGCGGCCCGGCCGTCGCCGGAGGACCGGCCGCGCACCCGGCGCGCGAGCCAGGGCCCGAGGAAGGATCCGGCCCAGGCGAGTTCACCGGCGGCGGCGCGCAGGCGCGTGGGGGCCGGGCGGGGCGGCAGCGGCCGGGCCCACCCGTCGCCGCTGCCGGGGAGGGAGAGCGCGTCGGCGACGGCCTCCGCGATGCGCGCGTGCCCGAGCGGGGAGGCGTGCAGCCGGTCGGCGCTCCACATCCGGGGGTCGGTGACGACCTCGTGGTGGGCGGTCTCGGCGACGGTCACGCCGTGCCGGCGGGCGGCCTCCCGGATCCGGTCGTTGAGGGCGTGGACCCGGGGCGCGAGGGGGCGGGCGAGCGGGGTGATGCGGCCGACGTCGGGGAAGGTGAGGGTCGCCACGTGGACGCCCTGACCGGTCAGGGCCGCGAAGACGGCCTCCAGGTGGCCGGCGGTCTCGTCGGCGTCGAAGCCCGGCCGGAGCAGGTCGTTCACTCCGGCGACGACGGTGGCGAGGTCGGGCCGCAGCGCGAGGGCCGCCGGCAGCTGTTCCGCCCGCACCGCGCCGGCCAGCCGGCCCCGCACGGCGAGGTTGGCGTACCGGACGCCGGGGTCGGTGCGGGCGAGGTGCTCGGCCAGCCGGTCGGCCCAGCCGCGCAGGCCGGTGAGGTCGTCCCCGTCGCCGACGCCCTCGGTCTGACTGTCGCCGAGGGCCACGTACCGCCGGTATCCGTGCGCGCTCATCCGCAGGCCACCTTCCCGTCTCTTCCTACCCGACCCGCTACCTATTCAACTCTTTTACTATAGGGCGACCGAACGGCCCGCGCCGCCCACCCCGCCTATCCTTCGACCCATGCGCCTCCCGCCCCGGACCGCCGACGCCCTGATCGCCGGCCTGGTCCTCCTCCTGGTGACGGTCTGGACGCTGATCTCGGGGTGGCACACGCACGAGTCCGCCGAGCGCGCCGCGCTCGGCTGGGCCCTCGTGCTCGTCGGCTGCGGCGCCCTCGCCCTCCGGCGCGCGTGGCCCGTCGCCGTCGCCGTCGTCACCCTCCTCGCGTGCGTGGCCTACTACCCGCTCTCCGAGCAGGACGGGCCGCTCATGATCGCCTTCGCGCTCGCGCTCTACACCACCGCCGCGGAGGGCCGGTTCGCCGCCGCCGTGGCGCTCGCGGCGGTCACCCTGCTCGCGGTCGGCCTCGGGGAGGCCCGCCAGCGGCCGGGCCACCGCCAGATCGACGAGACCGCGCTCGCCATGCTCGCCGGCTGGCTGATCAGCCTGGTCGCGGTCGGCCGCGCCCAGCGCACCCGGACCGCCTACCTCCACGAGGTGGAGCAGCGCGCCCTCGCCGCCGAGCGCGAGCAGGAGGCCCGTGCCCGGCAGAGCGCCACCGAGGAACGGCTGCGGATCGCCCGCGAACTCCACGACGTCCTCGGCCACACCGTCTCCCTCATCAACGTGCAGTCCGGCGCCGCCCTGCACCGGCTCGCCAAGCGCCCCGACCCCGAGAGCGCGCTGACGACCGCCACCGAGGCCCTGACGGCGGTCCGCACCACCAGCAAGGACGCCCTCCGGGAGCTGCGCGCCACGCTCGGGGTGCTGCGCGGCGCCGACGAGGCGGCGCCGACCGCCCCGCCCGCTTCCGGTCTGGCCCTCCTCGGCGAGCTGACCGCCCGGGCCCGCGCCGCCAGCCTCGACGTGCGCACCCGGGTCACCGGCACGCCCGTCCCGCTGCCGCCGCCCGTCGACCTCGCCGCGTACCGCATCGTGCAGGAGTCGCTCACGAACGTGACCCGCCACTCGGCCGCCGGGACCGTCACCGTCACCCTGGACTGGGCGGCGGAGACCGGTACCGTACGGATCCGGGTCGCGGACGACGGCGGGGGCGCGGCACCGGACCCCGTGGGTCCGGACGGCTCCGGGGCGTCCGGCGGCAGCGGCGTCCGGGGCATGGCCGAGCGGGCCCGCGCCCTCGGCGGGACGCTCACCGCGGGACCGGCCGGCGGCGGCTTCGCCGTCGACGCCCGGCTCCCCACGACCCTCGCCCCGCGGGAAGGGAAGCAACGATGATCCGCGTCGTGCTCGCCGACGACCAGACGCTCGTCCGTGCCGGCTTCCGGTCGATCCTCTCCGACGAGGAGGACATCGAGGTCGCCGGCGAGGCCGGGGACGGCGCGCGAGCCGTCGCGCTCGCCGCCGAACTCCACCCGGACGTCGTCCTCATGGACATCCGGATGCCCGTGCTCGACGGCCTGGAGGCCACCCGCCGGATCACCGCCGACCCGCGGCTCGACGGCGTGAAGGTCGTCATCCTCACCACCTTCGACGAGGACGAGCACGTGTACGGGGCGCTACGCGCCGGCGCGTCCGGGTTCCTCGTCAAGGACACCGAGCCGATGGAACTGCTGCACGCGGTGCGGGTCGTGGCCCGGGGCGACGCGCTCATCGCCCCGGCGGTGACCCGCCGGCTGATCGCGGAGTTCGCGGGGCGCGCCGACCCGTCCGGTCGCCGCCCGGACCCGGCCGGGCGCCTGGACGCCCTCACCGACCGCGAGCGGGAGGTGCTGGGCCTGGTCGGGGCCGGGCTGTCGAACGACGAGATCGCGGGCCGCCTCGTCCTCTCCCCCGCCACCGCCAAGACCCACGTCAGCCGGATCATGACCAAGCTGGAGGTCCGGGACCGGGCCCAGCTGGTCGTCCTGGCCTACGAGTCGGGGATGATCACCCCCGGCTGGCTGGCCTGACGGTCCCGCACGGCCCCCTCGGCTCGGGGTCACCCTTAGGGGACCGGGACCGCCCCGATCAACTTTCGTGGTACTCCGGCGACCGCACCTGTCATCCGGGGTTGTACGGCGCCCGCCGCCGATTGTCACCCCTGGTCAGATGTGGGGCGGGGGGCCGCCCGCGCATGCTGACGGAGTGCATCAGGACGTACTCGATCTCGCGCGGCTGCAGTTCGGCCTCACCGCCGCAGGCCACTTCCTCTTCGTCGCCCTCACGCTGGGCCTCGGCACGATCGTGGCCGTCCTCCAGACCCGCGCCACGCTCACCCGGCGGCCGGAGGACGACCGCCAGGTCCGCTTCTGGGGCCAGCTGTACGTGATCAACTACGCGGTCGGGATCGTCACCGGCCTCGTCATGGAGTTCCAGTTCGGCATGGCCTGGAGCGGCCTCACGCACGAGGCGGGCAACATACTCGGCGCGTCCCTGGCCGTGGAGACGCTCGTCGCGTTCTTCGTCGAGTCCACCTTCCTCGGCCTGTGGATCTTCGGCTGGCACCGGCTCGGGCGCTGGGCGCACCTGGCGACGATCTGGGTCGTCGTCCTGACCGCCTACCTCTCCGCGTACTGGATCCTCGTCTCCAACGGCTTCCTCAACCACCCGGTGGGGTACGGCTCCGAGGACGGCACGCTGGTCCTCACCGACCCCGCAGCGGTCCTCACCAATCCGGCGGCGCTCCTCCCGCTCGTCCACATCCTGGCGGGCGCGCTGCTCACGGCGGGCTTCCTGATGGCGGGGATCAGCGCCTACCACCTCTTCCGGCGGACGGCGGAGGCGGACTTCTTCCGGCGCGGCCTGCGCACCGGGGTGTACGTCGCGGCGCCGGCGCTGTTGGCGGCGGCGGTGAGCGGCGGGCTCCAGTTCGCCGCCCTCGCCTCCTTCCAGCCGATGAAGTCGGCCGTCTTCGGGGGCCGGGCGGCCGAGGTGGCCCGGGTGCAGGCCGAGTTGACGAGCCGGTTCGGCCCCGGCGACTACATACCGTCGGAGGGCTGGACCCAGGGCGGCGGTCTGGTGATGCTGATCTCCTTCGGCCTGATGATGTACCTCTGCTTCGCCGGGGTGATCCTGGCCGCCTTCCGGAAGGTCGTCCTGCGCTTCCGGCTCTGGCACCTGGTCCTGATGGCCTCCGTGCCGCTGCCGTACCTCGCCATGACCGGCGGCTGGGTCTTCCGCGAGGCGGGCCGGCAGCCCTGGGTGGTGTACGGCCTGCTGAGGACCGAGGACGCCGTCTCGGACCTCTCCCCCGGCACCATGCGGCTCTCGCTGACCGTGTTCGCCACGCTCTTCCTGCTCCTCGCGGTCCTCAACGGCTGGCTGATGGCCCGGCACGCCCGCCGCGGCCCCGACGATCCGGGTCTCGGCCGGGACGAGCGCGCCGCCGGGGACTCACCGCCCGTGCCGGCCACACCCCTGTCCCGCTACTGACCCGTACCGCCCCGCCCCCTGTCTTCGGCACGAGGAGAACCGTGGAAACCCTGGCCGTCGTCCTGCTCGCCTGCTGCGTCACCGGCTGGTTCGTGCTCGCCGGCACGGACATCGGCAGCGGCATGCTGCTGCCCTGGCTCGGCCGCGGCGACGCCGAGCGCCGGCTCGTCCTTGCCTCCTTCGCCCCCTTCTTCCTGGGGAACGAGGTGTGGCTGGTCGCCACCGCCGGCGTCCTCGTCGGCTGCTTCCCCGCGCTGGAGGGCGAGCTGCTGAGCGGTCAGGCGCCGGTCCTCGTGGCCCTGCTGGCCGGGTGGATCGTGCGGGACGCGGGGCTGTGGTCGCGGGGTCGGGGGCCGGGGCCCCGCTGGCGGGCGGCCTGCGACGCCGCCGTGACGGTTGGCAGCTGGGCGGTCGCGCTGTCCTGGGGCCTGCTGCTCGCGGCCCTCCTCACCGGCAGACCGTACGAGCCCGCTGCCGGGCCCGTCGCGGTCGTGGCCGCGCCGGCGGTCGCCGCCCTGTTCGCGGCGCACGGTCTCGGCTTCGCCTCGCTGCGGCTCACCGGCGCCCCCTACCAGCGGGCCCGGCGGCTGGTCGGCCGTGCCGGGCGGCCCTGGCACCCGCTCGCCCTCACCGCCGTCCTGCTGGGCGGGCTGCCGCTCTGGGCGGGGACGGCGCTGCCGCTGGCCGAGCGGGCGGCCAGCGCCGGGACGCTCGCGCTGCTCGTCCTGGCGCTGGCCGTGGTCACCCCGCTGCTCGTCGCGGTCCAGGCTTGGGTCTGGTACGCGTTCCGGGGCCGCGTCACCGGGCCCTCGTACCTGTGAGCCGTCCCGTCACGCGTCCTCGGAGCCGCCCGAGCCGTCCTTCTTGTGCTGGAGGGCCTTCTGGAGCCGTGCCACCACCGCCTCGCCGTACCGCCGGTGGCCGTGCACCCGCGGGTCGTCCATGACGGCGTACCGCTTCACGTATGCCCCCAGGAAGGCCTGGAGGGTGGCCACGGCCGGGATGGCGATCAGCGCGCCGACCGCGCCGAGCAGGGCCGTGCCCGCGATCACCGAGCCGAAGGCCACCGCCGGGTGGATGTCGACCGTCTTGGAGGTGAGCTTCGGCTGGAGGACGTAGTTCTCGAACTGCTGGTAGACCACGACGAAGCCGAGCACCCACAGGGCGTACCAGGGGTTCACGGTGAAGGCGATCAGCATCGGGAGCGCACCGGCCAGATAGGTGCCGATGGTGGGGATGAACTGCGAGACCAGGCCGACCCAGACGGCGAGCGCGGGGGCGTACGGCACGTCCAGGATCTCGAAGAGCACGAAGTGCGCGATGCCGGAGATGAGGGCCATCAGACCGCGCGAGTAGAGGTAGCCGCCGGTCTTGTCGACGGCGATCTCCCAGGCGCGCAACACCTCGGCCTGCCGGGCGGGCGGCAGGACGGAGCAGAGCGCGCGGCGCAGCCGGGGTCCGTCGGCGGCGAAGTAGAAGGCGAAGAGGAAGATCGTCAGGAGCCGGAAGAGCCCGCCGAGGACGGTGGCCGAGACGTCGAGGACACCGGTGGCGCTGTTCTGCACGTACTTCTGCAGCCAGTCCGACTTGAGCACGCTGTCCTGGACCTCGACCCGGGAGAGCTCGGTGTGGAAGGTCTGGTTGATCCAGTTGATCAGCGAGTCGAGGTACTTGGGGAAGTTCTCGACCATGTCGACGATCTGCCCGGCGAGCATCGAGCCGAGCAGCACGACGAAGCCGATGCCGAAGGCGAGGACGCCGAAGAAGACGAGGAAGGTGGCGAGTCCCCGGCGCATCCCGCGCGCCGCCATGCGGCCGACGGCGGGTTCGATGGCGAGGGCGAGGAAGAAGGCGAGCAGGACGTTGACGAGCAGGCCGACGAGTTGGTGGAAGGCCCAGTTGCCGAGCTGGAAGCAGGCGTAGAGGGCGAGGGCGAGGACCATCGCGCGGGGCAGCCAGCGGGGCATGCGCGGCCCGGGCGCCGAAGGGGTGGCGGGAAGCCCGGAGGGCGGCCGCCCCCCGGAGTCGCCGGCGGGGTCGCCGGACGACGCGCTCGCGTCGGGCGTCACGCCCGGGGCGACGACGGGCGTCGCGGGTGTCTTCCGGGCGGTCTTCTCGGTGTCGTCAGTCGGAGCCACCCCGCAAGTCTCGCGCACCCGGCGGACAATCCGCCCGGGTCCTCGCGGATCGCCCCGGGAGGCCGTTCAGCGCTTCTCGGCCGGGACGTCCATGGCGCCGCAGACGACCCGCCACACGTCCTTCGCCTCCCAGCCGGCGTCCAGCGCCTCGTGGACGGTCCGGCCGCCCAGTTCGGACAGGACGTGGTCCCGCGCGAAGGAGTCCGCGTACCCGGAGCCGAAGTGGTCGGCCATCCGCTCCCAGAAAATCGTCAACCGCATGACTCCAGTATCCCGCTCCCAAGAGTGCAGCCCGGCCGCCGGGGCTTGCCACCGCGCGGTTCCGCCCTACGGTCGGAACATGGCCGAAAAACCCCTCTCTTCCCCGCCCTCTCCGTCGGCGGCCCCCGGGTCGCCGCTGGCCCGCGCCGAGCGGTTCGTCTGGCTGACGGCCCGCGTGCTCGAACAGCGCCGTTTCGCCTACCACTTCCTGCGCGGCGGCGCGGACCCGGTGGAGGCGGCCCTGACCGCGTACCTCGACGAGGACGGCGGTTACGGCCACGCGCTCGAACCGGACCTGCGGGGCCCGGTCAGCCAGCCGCTGCACACCGCGCACGCGCTGCGGGTCCTGGACTCCATCGGGCGCTGCGGTGGACTGCGGGTGGAGCGGATCTGCCGCTATCTGACGGCGGTCTCCACGCACGAGGGGGCACTGCCGGCGATCCACCCCTCCCAGCGGGCCTATCCGTCGGCTCCGTTCGTGCCGGTCGTCGACGACCCGCCCGGCGAGCTGCTCTCGACCGGCCCGGTGGTCGGCACGCTCCATCGCAACCAGGTGTGGCACGCCTGGCTGTTCCGGGCCACCGAGTTCTGCTGGACGGCGGTGGAGTCGCTGGAGAAGTCGCATCCGTACGAGGTGCAGGCGGCGGTTGCCTTCCTCGACTCCGCTCCGGACCGGCCCCGGGCCGAGGCGGCGGCCGACCGGCTCGGGCGGCTGGTGCGCGAGCAGCGGCTCGCCGTCCTGGACCCGGACCGCCCCGAGGAGTTCCCGGTGGCCGACGGGTACGCGCCCGGCGAGCACCACTATCCGCACGACTACGCGCGCGTGCCGGACTCGCTCGCCCGCGGCTGGTTCACCGACGAGGAGCTGTCCCGCTCGCTGGACTTCCTCGCGGCGGAGCAGTCCGAGGACGGGGGCTGGCCGCTGCGTTGGCGGGCCTGGGCGCCGGGCTCGGCCCTGGAGTGGCGGCCGATCGTCACGATCGAGGCGCTGCGCACCCTGCGCGCCTACGGACGGCCCCTGGACGGCTGATCCCGGTCCACGCGCGCGTGGACCGGGAGACCGGTTCCCGTGCGGGCGCGATCAGCCGCCCAGGGCCCGTACCCCCGCGGTCACCGCGACGGCGGCGCCCACGACGACCAGGAAGGGCGCGCGCAGGACGAGGGCGAGCGCGGCGGCGGCCACGCCCGCGGCCCGCGCGTCGACGGTGAGGGAGGTGCCGGTGGCGAAGGTCTGCTGGGCGGTGAGCGCCGCGAGCAGGGCGACGGGAAGGAGGGCGGCGAGCCTCTGGACGAGCGGCCGCTCCAGGGTCTGGGCCGGGACGAGCAGACCGGCCAGCTTGACCAGGTAGCAGCCGGCGACGGTGAGTCCGATCGCGATCCAGACCTGGGTGGTGTTCAGGGCGTTCATCGGGCGGTCTCCTCTTCCTGTTCCGGCCGCTTCCCCGCCCGGCGGCCCCGGGCCCAGAGCACGGCCGGGGCGGCGAGCGCCGCGACCAGGACCGGGACGCCGGCCGGGAGCACCGGCAGCAGGCCCAGGCCGAGGACGACGGCGATCCCGGCGGTGGCCCGCTCGGTCGCCGTCCTCAGCATCGGGGCGAGCAGCGCCAGGAAGACGGCCGGGCCCGCGGCGTCCAGGCCCCAGGCGGCGGTGTCGCCGATGGCCTCGGCGCCGAGCGCCCCGAGCAGCGTGGTGAGGTTCCACAGGACGTAGAGGGTGAGCCCGGTGACGGTGAAGCCGAGCCGGGCGGACCTGCGGTCCGGCTGGGCGAGGGCGACGGCGGTGGTCTCGTCGATGACCCACTGCGCGGCGAACGGCTTCACGGGCCTCGGCAGGGCGAGCAGCTGGGAGAGCCGCAGCCCGTAGAAGGCGTTGCGGGTGCCGAGGAAGAACGCGCCCGCGGCGGCCGTGAACGGGTTCCCGCCGCCGGCGAGGGCGCCGACGAGGGCGAACTGCGAGGCGCCCGTGAAGACGAGCAGGCTGAGCGCGCAGGTCTGGAGCAGGGTGAGCCCGGCACCGGCCGAGGTCACGCCGAAGGCGAAGCCGGAGAGCCCGACGGCGACGCCGACGCCGAGCGCGTCCCGGACGACGGCCGCTTCGGGCTTGCTCGCGGCGCCGGCCCCGGCCGGCCCGCTCCCGGCCGTACCGGCGGACGGGTCCTCGCGTATGTCCCGCGTGGCGGGGTGTGCTGTCTTTTCTGCCACGCGTCCGACGTTACGGAGCGTCCGGCGGCGGGTCTTGTACGTTCTTGCGCCGCAGGCCGCGGGCCCGCTGGTAGGCCCCGGGCGGGACGCCGACGCTGCGGGTGAAGTGGCGGTTCAGGTGGGGCTGATCCGTGAAGCCGACGGTGACGGCGGCCTCGGCCGGTGGCGTCCCGGCGTCCAGGAGCCGCCGGGCCCGTCGCACGCGCGCGTCCGTGAGCCAGGTGTGCGGGGGCATGCCGTACTCGGCGCGGAAGGCCCGCAGCAGGGCGAACGGGCTGGTGCCGAGGTCGGTGGCGAGCCGCTCCAGGGTGGGCGGCTCGGCCATCCGCTCCTCCAGGACGGCACGCGCGCGTGCCGCGTCCCGGGCGCCCGCGCCCCGGGGCGTGAGCGGGCTCAGCCGGCCGCCGTGGCTGCGCAGCATCCGGGCGGTGACCAGCCGCAGCAGGCTGTCGGCGGCGAGCGCGTTGCCCTCCTCGGCGGCCCGGTGCACGCCGATGACGAGCTGGGCGGCGTAGGGGTCGTCGACGACGGGCTGGGTGAAGCCGACCGGACCTCGGACGGCGAGGACGTCGGCGGCGATGGACCGGATGAGCTCCGGGTCCGGGTAGATGGTGCGGTAGGTCCAGCCCTCGGGGATGCCGGCGTGCCCGGTGTGCATGGTGTCCGGGTTCACCAGGGCGATCTGTCCGGGGCCGGCGTGGACCAGCTCGTTCCGGTAGTGGAACGCCTCGACGCCCTCGGTGATCGCGGCGTAGACGAAGGTCTCGTGGGTGTGGCGGGAGAAGGTCTTCTCGATGTAGTGGGCGTGCAGCAGGTCGACGCCGGGCAGCTCGGCGTACTGCCAGTACCGTGCCCGCTCGCCCCTCGCCATGCCTCCATTCTGCGTCGGTGCCGCCCCGGCGACGACCGGGTGTCCACAGGTCAGGACGGCACCGGTCATGGTTTTCCACAGGTCCCGGCGGTTGTCGGTGGTCGGGTGCACGATGGGGGGCATGGTCACGTCCGCGCTCGAAGACTTCTCCCCGGCCACCCGCGGGTGGTTCACCGGGGCGTTCACCGCGCCCACCGCCGCCCAGGAGGGCGCCTGGCGGGCGATCGGCGCGGGCGCGGACGTGCTCGTCGTGGCGCCGACCGGCTCGGGCAAGACGCTCGCCGCCTTCCTCGCCTCCCTGGACCGGCTGGCGTCCGCCCCCGCCCCCGCAGACCCGAAGAAGCGCTGCCGGGTGCTGTACGTCTCCCCGCTGAAGGCGCTCGCGGTGGACGTGGAGCGGAACCTCCGCTCACCGCTGACCGGCATCCGCCAGGAGTCCGTCCGCCTCGGGCTCCCCGAGCCGGACGTGCGGGTCGGCATCCGGTCCGGCGACACACCGGCCGCCGAGCGCCGCGCGCTCGCCACCAAGCCCCCGGACATCCTGATCACCACCCCGGAGTCGCTCTTCCTCATGCTGACCTCGGCCACCCGGGAGGCCCTGGCCGGCGTGGAGACGGTCATCCTGGACGAGGTCCACGCCGTCGCCGGCACCAAGCGCGGCGCGCATCTCGCCCTCACCCTGGAGCGGCTCGACGAGCTGCTGCCCCGTCCCGCGCGCCGGATCGGCCTGTCGGCCACCGTCCGCCCGGTCGACGAGGTCGCCCGCTTCCTCTCCCCCGGCCGCCAGGTGGAGATCGTCCAGCCGCCGTCGGGCAAGGAGTTCGACCTTTCCGTCGTCGTGCCCGTGGAGGACATGGGCGAGCTGGGCGGCTCCCCCGCCTCCGAGGGCAAGGACGGCGGCGACAAACCGTCCATCTGGCCGCACGTCGAGGAGCGGATCGCGGACCTGGTGCAGGCCCACCGCTCCACGATCGTCTTCGCCAACTCCCGGCGCCTCGCCGAGCGGCTCTGCAACCGGCTCAACGAGATCGCCTACGAGCGGGCGACCGGGCAGCCCGCCCCCGAGGGCGCACCGCCCGCCGAGATCATGGCCCAGTCCGGCGCGGCCAAGGGCGCCCCGGCGCTGCTCGCCCGCGCCCACCACGGCTCGGTGTCCAAGGAGCAGCGCGCCCAGGTCGAGGAGGACCTGAAGGCGGGCCGGCTGCCCGCGGTGGTCGCCACCTCCAGCCTGGAGCTCGGCATCGATATGGGCGCCGTCGACCTGGTCGTGCAGGTCGAGTCCCCGCCGTCGGTGGCCTCCGGCCTCCAGCGCGTGGGCCGCGCGGGGCACCAGGTCGGCGCCGTCTCGACGGGCGTGGTCTTCCCCAAGTACCGCGGCGACCTGGTGCAGGCCGCCGTGGTCACCGAGCGGATGCGCTCCGGCTCCATCGAGTCGCTGCGGATCCCGGCCAACCCGCTGGACGTACTGGCCCAGCAGCTGGTCGCGATGGTCTCCCTCGACACCTGGCAGGTGGACGACCTGCTGACGGTGGTGCGCCGGGCCGCCCCCTTCGCCTCCCTGCCGGAGTCGGCCTTCACGGGCGTCCTCGACATGCTCGCGGGCCGCTACCCCTCGGACGCGTTCGCCGAGCTGCGCCCGCGCGTGGTGTGGGACCGCGTCGCGGGGACGGTCACCGGCCGGCCGGGCGCCCAGCGGCTCGCGGTCACCTCCGGCGGCACCATCCCCGACCGGGGCCTGTTCGGCGTCTTCCTGGCCGGGGCCGACCCGAAGAAGGGCGGCGGCCGGGTCGGCGAGCTCGACGAGGAGATGGTGTACGAGTCGCGGGTCGGCGACGTCTTCACCCTGGGCACCACCTCCTGGCGGATCGAGGACATCACCCGGGACCGGGTCCTGGTGACGCCGGCGCCCGGCGTGCCCGGCCGGCTGCCGTTCTGGAAGGGCGACCAGCTGGGCCGCCCGCTCGAACTGGGCCGCGCGGTCGGCGCCTTCCTGCGCGAGCTGGGCGCGCTCGGCGGGGAGGACGCCCGGCTGCGGCTGATCGCGGCGGGTCTGGACTCCTGGGCCGCGGACAACGTCCTGGCGTACCTGAAGGAGCAGCGCGAGGCGTGCGGCCACGTGCCGGACGACCGCACGATCCTGGTGGAGCGGTTCCGCGACGAGCTGGGCGACTGGCGGGTCGTCGTCCACTCCCCGTTCGGCGCGCAGGTGCACGCGCCGTGGGCTCTGGCCCTGGGCGCCCGGCTGGCCGAGCGGTACGGCATGGACGCGCAGGTGATGCACGCGGACGACGGCATCGTGCTGCGCCTGCCCGACGCCGACCTGATGGGCCTCGACATGGGGCTCGACCTGCTGGACCACGAGCCGGTCGACCCGGGCCGCCACCAGGACACGGCGTACGACGCCGACCAGGCGCCGGTGGGCGCGGCGGACACGGTCTTCGACAAGGGCGAGGTCGCGCAGATCGTCACCGACCAGGTGGGCGGCTCCGCGCTCTTCGCCTCCCGCTTCCGGGAGTGCGCCGCCCGCGCCCTGCTGCTGCCGAAGCGGAACCCGGGGAAGCGGACCCCGCTCTGGCAGCAGCGCCAGCGGGCCGCCCAGCTGCTCCAGGTGGCGAGCGAGTTCGGCTCCTTCCCGATCGTCCTGGAGGCGGTCCGCGAATGCCTCCAGGACGTCTTCGACGTCCCCGGTCTGACCGAGCTGATGGGCGACATCGAGGCCCGCCGGGTCCGCCTCGTCGAGGTCACCACCCCCGAGCCGTCCCCCTTCGCCCGCTCCCTGCTCTTCGGCTACGTGGCGCAGTTCCTGTACGAGGGCGACTCCCCGCTCGCCGAGCGCCGGGCGGCCGCGCTCTCCCTGGACTCCCGGCTCCTGGCGGAGCTGCTGGGCCAGGCGGAGCTGCGCGAGCTCCTCGACCCCGAGGTCCTGGCCGAGCTGGAGCGCGAGCTCCAGTGGCTCACCGAGGACCGGCGGATCAAGGACTCCGAGGGCGTCGCCGACCTGCTCCGGGTCCTCGGCCCGCTGACCGACGCCGAGCTGGCCGCGCGCGGCGCCGAGGAGGACTGGGTGCGCGAGCTGGCCCGGTCCCGGCGCGCGATCGCGGTGCGGATCTCGGGCACCGAGCACTGGGCGGCGATCGAGGACGCGGGCCGGCTGCGGGACGCGCTGGGCACCGCGCTGCCGGTCGGCGTCCCCGAGGCGTTCACCGAGCCGGTCAAGGACCCGCTCGGCGACCTCCTGGCCCGGTACGCGCGCACCCACGGCCCCTTCACCTCCTCCCAGGCCGCCGCCCGCTTCGGTCTCGGCACCGCCGTCACCGACGGCGCGCTCCAGCGGCTCGCCGCGGCCGGCCGGGTCGTCCAGGGCGAGTTCCACCCCTCGGGCATCGGCCAGGAGTGGTGCGACGCGGCCGTGCTGCGCCGGCTGCGCCGCCGCTCCCTGGCGGCCCTGCGCCACGAGCTGGAGCCGGTGCCCCCGGCGGCCCTGGCCACCTTCCTGCCCCAGTGGCAGCACCTGGGCGGCAGCAGCCTGCGCGGGATCGACGGTCTGGCGCGCGCGGTGGAGCAGCTCCAGGGCGCGCCCGTGCCCGCGTCGGCGCTGGAGAAGCTGGTCCTGCCGTCCCGGGTGCGGGACTACTCCCCGGCGATGCTCGACGAGCTGACGACCACCGGCGAGCTCGTCTGGGCCGGGGCGGGCTCGCTGCCCGGCAAGGACGGCTGGGTCTCGCTCTACCTGGCGGACGCGGCCCCGCTGCTGCTGCCCCCGGCGCACCCGCTGGAGCTGACCGCCCTCCACGAGTCGGTGCTGACGGCCCTGACCGGCGGGTACGGCCTCTTCTTCCGGCAGATCGCCGACCAGGTCCGGATCACCACCCACCCGGACGCCACCGATCCGCAGCTCGCCGACGCCCTGTGGGACCTGGCCTGGTCGGGCCGGCTCACCAACGACACCCTGGCGCCGCTGCGCGCCCTCCTCGGCTCGGGCCGCACCGCGGGCTCCACCGCCCACCGGGCCCGGCGCACGGTGCCGCGCGGCCGGTTCGGGACGCTCGGCGCCACCCGTCCGGCCTCCCGGTCGGGGCCGCCGACGGTCTCGGGCCGCTGGGCGCTGCTGCCGCCCACCGAGCCCGAGCCGACCCAGCGGGCGCACGCCCTCGCCCGTACGCTCCTGGACCGACACGGCGTGGTGACCCGCGGCGCCGTGGCCGCCGAGGGCGTCGAGGGCGGCTTCTCCGCGGTCTACCGGATCCTGTCCGCATTCGAGGACAGCGGCCAGGCCCGGCGCGGCTACGTGGTGGAGGGGCTCGGCGCGGCCCAGTTCGCGATGGACGGGGCGGTGGACCGGCTGCGGGCGGCGGCGACCGCGCGGGACCGGGGAGCGGAGGCGGGCACGGGTCCGCGCGCGGTGGTGCTGGCCGCCGCCGACCCGGCGAACGCGTACGGGGCCGCCCTGCCGTGGCCCGAGCCGCCGGCCGACGCCGGTCACAAGCCGGGCCGCAAGGCGGGCGCCCTGGTGGTGCTGGTCGACGGCGAGCTGACCCTCTACGTGGAGCGCGGCGGCAAGTCGGTGCTGTCCTGGCCGACGGAGCCGGACGCGCCCGCGCTGACGGCGGCGGCCGACGCCCTGGCCGAGGCCGCCCGGGCGGGAGCCCTGGGCACGGTCACGATCGAGCGCCTGAACGGCGCGACGGCCCTGACCTCGCCCCTCGCCCGCCCCCTGGAGGCGGCCGGCTTCGTGGCCACCCCGCGCGGCCTGCGCCTGAGACCCTGACGGACGGGCCGCCCCGGGCGGAGCCCCACGAGTGCCAAGCGGCCGGAGTTCCCGGACCGGCGCCCCCGGATGCGGACGGGCCGCCCCGGCGGAGCTCCCGGCGGGGACCGAGCGGGCGGAGCACCCGCACGCGGCATGATGGCCCCATGCCCGAAGGAGACACCGTCTGGCAGGCCGCCCGCCGGCTGCACGCCGCGCTCGCCGGGCGGGTGCTGACCCGTGCCGACCTGCGGGTGCCCCGTTTCGCGACCGCCGACCTCACCGGCCGCGCGGTCCTGGACGTCACCCCGCGGGGCAAGCACCTCCTGACCCGGATCGACGGCGGGCTCACCCTCCACTCGCATCTGCGGATGGACGGCGCCTGGAGGGTGTACCCGACCGGACAGCGCCCGCACGGCGGCCCCGAGCACCAGATCCGCGCCGTCCTCGGGAACGAGGAGCAGACCGCGTACGGCTACCGCCTGCCGGTCCTGGAGCTGCTCCGCACCGCCGAGGAGGGCCGGGTGGTGGGCCATCTC
This sequence comes from Streptomyces hydrogenans, assembly GCF_014656075.1. Taxonomy (GTDB): domain Bacteria; phylum Actinomycetota; class Actinomycetes; order Streptomycetales; family Streptomycetaceae; genus Streptomyces; species Streptomyces hydrogenans. Next base: position 13,646 of record NZ_BNBS01000008.1, on the reverse strand, counting down.
GGCCCCGATCTGCTGGGGCCGGACTGGGATCCGGAGGAGGCCGCCCGCCGTCTCCTCTCCGACCCGTCGCGCACGCTCGGCGAGGCCCTGCTCGACCAGCGCAATCTGGCCGGCATCGGGAACGTCTACAAGTCGGAGCTGGCCTTCCTGGCGGCCGTCAGCCCCTGGCTCCCGGTCGGCGAGCTGGCCCCCGACGTCCCGCCCCGCCTGGTGGCGACCGCCCATCGCCTCCTGGAGGCGAACAAGGACCGTCCCGACCGGCGCACCACGACGACCCGTCGCCCGGGCACCCCGCTGCACGTGTACGGCCGGAAGGGCCGCCCGTGTCTGCGCTGCGGCACGGCCGTCCGCAAGGCGGAGCTGGGCGAGCGCGTGACGTACTGGTGCCCGGGCTGCCAGCCCGGGCCCGCCGGAGATTCCACGGATCCCCGCCCACCACACAATTGACGATCCGTCAGATCCGGTCGTACGGTCCCGGCATGAACCTCTCGGCGTACGACCTCACCGGCCGCACCGCGTTCGTGACCGGCGCCGCGAGCGGCATCGGCCGCGCGAGCGCCGTCCTCCTCGCCCGGGCGGGCGCGACCCTGCACCTGGCGGACCGCGACGAGCCGGGCCTGAAGGAGACGGCGGCCCTCATCGCCCGCGAGGGCGGCACGGCCCGCGTCCACCCGCTCGACGTGACCGACCGGTCCGCGCTCGCCGCCGCCGTCGACACCGCCGGCCCGCTCCACGTGATGGCGGCGGTCGCCGGGATCATGCACACCAGCACGGTCCTGGAGACCCGCGAGGAGGACCTCGACCGCGTTCTCGCCGTCAACTTCAAGGGGGTGCTCCACGCCTGCCAGGAGGCGGCCCGTTCGATGATCGCCTCCGGCACCCGGGGATCGATCGTCACCATGGCCTCCGGCGCGATGGACACCGCCAGTCCGGGTCTGCTCTGCTACAGCGTCGCCAAGGCCGCCGTCGTCCAGCTCACCAAGACGCTCGCGGTCGAGGCGGGCCCGCACGGCATCCGGGTCAACGCGGTCGCGCCCGGCTGGATCCGGACGCCCATGACGGACCGCCACGAGCCGGCCGCCCAGGAGCAGGCCGAGGCGGCGATGGCCCGTCACTCACCGCTGCGGCGGGTCGGCGAGCCCGAGGACATCGCGCACGCGGTCCTCCATCTCGCCTGCGACGCCTCCTCGTTCACGACGGGCCAGATCCTGCGCCCGAACGGCGGCGTCGCCATGCCTTGGTGAGCCGCGTCGGCCGTGCGGAGGCGGCCACGTGCACCGGCAACAGGCTCAGCCCCCAGCCGCCCGCGACCACCGCCCCCTCGACCGGTCCGGCCTCACCCGGAACCAGCAGCAGGCGCAGCACCGCCCACCACCAGAGCCCCCCGACCACCAGCCCGACCGCGATCAGCGTGAGCGTCACCAGCGGAACCCGTCGCCGTACCATGGCCGCCTCCTGCGCTCGACGCTAGACCGGCAGGATCACCCTGCGGGAGGGCGCACCGGTGTCATCCCCGGCGCGCACCCCGCGCGCGATCCGGCGGACGCCCCCGCGCGCGGGACAGTGACCGCCCCGGACGACACCCCGGACGCCCCCGCCGGCGGCTCCCCGGGGGTCGCCGCCTCGTCCCGCCCCGCCGCGCACCCCGCACGTCACCTCGCCCCCGGACCCGGGCATCGCCACGCCGGACGCCTAGGCGCTCTCCGCCTGGAACATCCAGGAATGCTTCTCCAGGTCGGCGGTGAGGGAGATGAGGATGTCCTGGCTGACGGGGTCGGGGTCACCGGTGGCGTCGACCCGCTCCCGCATCCGGGTGATGACCGCGCCGAGCGAGGCCACCAGGATCCCGACGGCCTCCGCGTCCTTGATCCAGCCCTCGGGCACCGTGCCGATCGCACTGGTGGAGGCCACCGTCGCCGCCCGCCCGTCGGGGTTCACCCCTATCGCCGAGGCCCGCTCGGCCACGGTGTCGGAGTGCAGCCGGGCGGTGTCCACCACCTCGTCCAGCTGGAGGTGGACGGAGCGGAAGCGCGGCCCGACGACGTTCCAGTGCACCTGCTTGGCGACCAGCGCCAGGTCGATGAGGTCGACCAGGGCTCCTTGGAGCGCTTCGCCGACCGTCTTGAGGTCGGCGTCGGACAGCGGGCTCTTCACGACAGACATACGGGATCTCCAACCAGTCGTACGTATCCCCCACCATGGCACGCATGTCCGGAATCCGGCATCTCAAACAAATGCCCCCAAGACCGCCGGGATCGCACGACGAAGCCCCGGCCGGCACCCCCGTGCGGGGGCATCGACCGGGGCTTCGACCCGTTCGTGGTGTCAGGCGGCGACGACGTCCACGGCCTCCGCGGGCGCCTTGATGGTCACCCGCTCGGTGGACACACCGGCCACCGACGTCACCGACACCGAATTGAGCATCGGACGGACCGGCGACGGCACCGGTTCGCTGGAAGCTGCCGACTCGGCCAGTTCGGCCAGTGACAGCTCGTCGCTCACTTCGCGCATGAGCTCGGACATCCGTACGTCCAGCGCGTCGCAGATCGCGGAGAGCAGCTCGGAGGAAGCCTCCTTCTGCCCCCGCTCCACCTCGGAGAGATAGCCGAGCGAGACTCGGGCGGACGAGGAGACTTCGCGCAGAGTACGGCCCTGGCGCTGGCGCTGCCGACGCAGCACGTCACCCAGCAGGCGACGGAGCAGAATCATCGGTGGCTCCCTCCTCGGACCGCGTAGCCGCATCCTTCACGCCCCACCGTACCGCCTCGCGCCGCGGCCGTGCGGGGAGCGATGTCGTGTTCACTCAGGGCTGCAAACATCAATTCCCCCCGTTCTGTTCCGTATCCTGTGCCCGCGCATTTCCCGAGAGTTCCGCGAGGAGCAGTTCCAGCACGCTCCGCACACTCTCTCTACGAATGTCCGCGCGGTCGCCGTTCAATCTCAACGACACCACTTTCCCGGCCGCGGCGCCTGTCGTGGCGGGTCCTGCCACCGCCACGTAGACGGTCCCGACGGGCTGTCCGTCCTGCGGATCGGGCCCCGCGACCCCGGTCGTCGCCATTCCCCAGTCGGCGCCGAGCCGGTCGCGCGCACCCCGTGCCATCTGCACCGCGACCTCGGGGTCCACCGCTCCGCGCTCCCGCAGCAGGCCGGCCTCCACCCCCAGCAGCGCGTGCTTGAGGGGGGTCGCGTAGGCGGTCACGGAGCCGAGGAAGGCGCGGGAGGCCCCGGGCACCCCGGTCAGCTCCGCGGCCACCAGTCCCCCGGTGAGCGACTCGGCGGCGGCCAGCGTCTGGCCCCGCTCCGCGAGCAGACCGAGCACCCGGGCGGCCGCCGCGCTCATCGCGCCGAAGCCTCCGACGCCTCCGCGCGGGCGGCGGCCCGCTCGGCCGCGAGCCCCTGGCGTCTCAGTACGACCGCCTGTCGCACATAATCCAGACCGGTGACGACGGTCAGCACGACGGCCACCGTCATCACCCAGAAGCGCATCGTCGCCAGCGGGCCGGTGAGCATCAGCACGTACATGCCGACGGCCGTGCCCTGGGCGAGCGTCTTCATCTTGCCGCCCCGGCTGGCGGGGATCACCCCGTGCCGGATCACCCAGAAGCGCATCAGCGTGATCCCCAGCTCGCGCGCCAGGATCACTCCGGTGACCCACCAGGGCAGGTCGCCGAGGCCCGAGAGGCAGATCAGTCCGGCCGCCATGATCGCCTTGTCGGCGATCGGGTCGGCGATCTTCCCGAAGTCGGTGACCAGGTTGTACGTGCGGGCCAGATGTCCGTCGAAGACGTCCGTGATCATGGCGACGGCGAAGGCCGCCCACGCCCAGGCCCGCCAGACGGGGTCGTGCCCGCCGTCCTGGAGGAGCAGCACCACGAAGGCCGGCACGAGGACGAGCCGGATCATGGTGAGGATGTTGGCGATGTTCCACACGCTGACGGGGTTCACGGCGGCCGTGCCCAGCTTGCCGCGGGGCGCGGGCCTTCCGGTCCCGCCCGTCGCGGATGCCGGGACTCCGGTCATCTGCCCACCTCCTCGACACACTCCGCCACGAGGTCGACGCCTTCCGTGCTCACGACCTTGGCCCTGACCATACGGCCCGGGGTCAGGTCGAGGCCCGCGCCACCACCGTCGACGAGGTAGACCTGTCCGTCCGTCTCCGGGGCCTGGTGGGCGGCGCGGCCGATCCAGCCGTCCTCCTCGTCCTCGGTCTCCACCAGTACCTCCAGCATCTCTCCGATCCGCTCCTCCGCGCGCTGCGCGGTGAGCTCCTCGGCGAGCCGGGAGAGGTGGGCGAGACGGGCGTCCACGACCTCCTGGTCGAGCTTGTGCTCGTACGTGGCGGCCTCGGTGCCGTCCTCGTCGGAGTAGCCGAAGACGCCGATGGCGTCCAGGCGGGCGTGGGTGATGAAGCGTTCCAGCTCGGCGAAGTCGGCCTCGGTCTCGCCGGGGAAGCCGACGATGAAGTTGGAGCGGGCACCGGCCTCCGGGGCCTTGTCGCGGATCGTCGCGAGCAGGTCGAGGAAACGGTCGGTGTCGCCGAAGCGGCGCATGGCGCGCAGCACGTCCGGGGCGCTGTGCTGGAACGACAGGTCGAAGTAGGGCACGACCTTGTCGGTGGAGGTCAGCACGTCGATCAGGCCGGGCCGCATCTCGGCCGGCTGGAGGTAGCTGACCCGGACGCGCTCGATGCCGTCGACGGCCGCCAGCTCGGGCAGCAGGCCCTCCAGGAGGCGGATGTCGCCGAGGTCCTTGCCGTACGAGGTGTTGTTCTCGGAGACCAGCATGACCTCCTTCACGCCCTGCTCGGCGAGCCAGCGCGTCTCGTTCAGCACGTCCGAGGGACGGCGGGAGACGAAGCTGCCGCGGAAGGACGGGATGGCGCAGAAGGAGCACCGGCGGTCGCAGCCGGAGGCCAGCTTGACGGAGGCGACCGGGCTGCGGTCGAGACGGCGGCGGAGCGGGGCGCGCGGGCCGGAGGCGGGGGCGAGACCGTCGGGCAGGTCGCCCGGGACGTTCTGCGGCTCCTCGGCGTCTCCGTGGCCCGGCAGGGCGACCTCGGCGGCGGCCTGCTGGCGGTCGACCGGGGAGAGCGGGAGGAGCTTGCGCCGGTCACGCGGGGTGTGCGCCTCGACACTGCCACCGCTGAGGATGGTCTGGAGGCGGTTGGAGATGTCGGAGTAGTCGTCGAAACCGAGCACTCCGTCGGCTTCCGGGAGGGCCTCGGCCAGCTCCTTGCCGTAGCGCTCGGCCATGCAGCCGACGGCGACGACGGCCTGGGTGCGGCCGTGGTCCTTCAGATCATTGGCTTCGAGGAGCGCGTCGACGGAGTCCTTCTTGGCGGCTTCGACGAAGCCACAGGTGTTGACGACGGCGACGTCTGCGTCCTCGGCGTTCTCGACGAGCTCCCAGCCGTCCGCTGCCAAGCGGCCTGCGAGCTCCTCCGAGTCCACCTCGTTACGGGCGCAGCCGAGAGTGACAAGGGCGACGGTACGGCGTTCGGGCATGGACTCAAGACTACTTCGTCCCGGACGCGACCCCGTCGCGCAGGGTTCACCTGCGCGACGGAGGTCACACCGGACGCTCCGGTCCCGTGAGGGATCAGCCGGCCTCGGGGTCGCCCTGGGTGTAGCTGAGGCGCTCCACCTGGCCGTCCTCGAACTTGTCGGAGACCTTCTTGCCGTTGACGTACAGCTCGATCGCGCCCGCGTTGCCGAGGACGAGGTCGACCTGCTCGTCGTCCTGGAAGGTCTTGGTGTCGCCTTCCTGGAGGAAGCCGTCGAAGAGCATCTTGCCGTCGGACGCCTTGGCCGAGATCCAGCTCTTGCCGTCGGCGGTGAGCTTCACCGTGACCTTGTCGGCCGGGACCGCCGCGATGGCGCTGCCGGACGGCTTGGGCGCGGGCTTGACCGGCTTCGGCTTGGCGGCGGAGGTCGCCTTCTCCGGGGCGGGCGCCGGACCGCCCTCGGCGGCCGTGGTCCCCTTCGGCTCCTCGGCGCCGTTGAACATCGTGAAGCCGACGAAGCCGACGACGGCGACGATCGCCGCGACCATGGCCGCGGTCCAGTTGGGCCGCCGGGGCTCGGGACGGATGCGTTCCGCCTCGAAGAGCGGCGCGGCGGGGGTGGGCGAGGGACGGCCGCCGTGCTCGGCGTCGTACCACTCGATCAGCGGCGCCGGATCGAGCCCGACGGCGCGCGCGAGCGTGCGGATGTGACCCCGCGCGTAGACGTCGCCGCCGCAGCGCGAGAAGTCGTCCTCCTCGATGCCGTGCACGATCGGGATCCGGACACGTGTGGAGGCGCTGACCTCTTCGACGCTGAGGCCGGCGGCGATGCGGGCCTGCTGGAGGGTGCGACCGATCGGTTCCCGGTCGTCTGACGGGAACGTCCGGTCGTCTTCGGGGGAGTTGCCGATGGACACGAGAGCGCCTTTCGAGCGTGTAGCCACCTGCTGGACGTTCAGTCTATGGGTGGTACGAAAGGGTGGGGCAACCGGGCGGGTGCGGTTTGTACGCCATGAGGTTGTACATCGTGGCGGGGGACATCGTCCGAGGGGACATCCTCTTCCCCTCCGTCCAACTTGACGTACGGCCAGGGGAAACGGTTGCCCCCGTTTCCCTTACGAGTGAGTCTCGGCCAGGTCTCGAACGGGTACCCCGCCCCCGCCGCCCCACGCGCCCCGTCCGGTCACTCCGCCGACTCGCCCCGGATGACCGCGAGGACCCCGTCCAGCTCGTCCGGCTTGACGAGCACGTCGCGCGCCTTGGAGCCCTCGCTCGGGCCCACGATGTTCCGCGACTCCATCAGGTCCATCAGCCGGCCGGCCTTCGCGAAGCCGACCCGCAGCTTCCGCTGGAGCATCGAGGTCGAGCCGAACTGGGTCGACACGACCAGCTCGGCCGCCTGGCACAGCAGGTCGAGGTCGTCGCCGATCTCCTCGTCGATCTCCTTCTTCTGCTTGGTGCCGACGGTGACGTCGTCCCGGAAGACCGGCGTCATCTGGTCCTTGCAGTGCTGCACGACGGCCGCGACCTCGGCCTCGGTGACGAAGGCGCCCTGCATGCGGGTCGGCTTGTTCGCGCCCATCGGCAGGAAGAGCCCGTCGCCCTTGCCGATCAGCTTCTCCGCGCCGGGCTGGTCGAGGATGACCCGGCTGTCGGCGAGCGAGGAGGTGGCGAAGGCGAGCCGGGACGGCACGTTCGCCTTGATCAGACCGGTGACGACGTCCACCGACGGCCGCTGGGTGGCGAGCACCAGGTGGATGCCGGCGGCGCGGGCCAACTGGGTGATGCGGACGATCGCGTCCTCGACGTCCCGGGGCGCGACCATCATCAGGTCGGCGAGCTCGTCGACGATCACCAGCAGGTACGGGTACGTCTTGAGCTCTCGCTCGCTGCCGGGCGGCAGCTGCACCTTGCCGTCGCGGATCGCCTGGTTGAAGTCGTCGATGTGCCGGAAGCCGAAGGCGGCCAGGTCGTCGTAGCGCAGGTCCATCTCGCGCACCACCCACTGGAGGGCCTCGGCGGCCCTCTTGGGGTTGGTGATGATCGGGGTGATCAGGTGCGGGATGCCCTCGTAGGCGGTGAGCTCGACCCGCTTGGGGTCGACGAGCACCATCCGGACGTCCTCCGGGGTCGCCCTTATCATCACCGAGGTGATCAGGCAGTTGATGCAGGAGGACTTGCCGGATCCGGTGGCGCCGGCCACCAGGACGTGCGGCATCTTCGCCAGGTTGGCCATCACGTAGCCGCCCTCGACGTCCTTGCCGAGCGCGACCAGCATCGGGTGCTCGTCCCCGGCCGCGTCCGCGAGCCGCAGCACGTCCCCGAGGTTCACCATCTCCCGGTCGCTGTTCGGGATCTCGATGCCGACGGCGGACTTGCCGGGGATCGGCGAGATGATCCGCACGTCCGGCGAGGCCACCGCGTAGGCGATGTTCTTCGTCAGGGCGGTGATCTTCTCGACCTTCACGGCCGGCCCGAGCTCGACCTCGTACCGCGTGACCGTCGGCCCGCGGGTGAAGCCGGTGACGGCCGCGTCCACCTTGAACTCGGTGAAGACGTTCGACAGCGCGTCCACGACGGCGTCGTTCGCGGCGCTGCGGGTCTTGCCCGGCCCGCCCCGCTCCAGGAGGTCCAGCGCCGGCAGCGAGTAGGTGACGTCCCCGGAGAGCTGGAGCTGCTCGGCCCGCGCCGGCAGGTCCGTCGGCTCCGGCGCCGGCTTGGTCAGATCGGGTACCGGCCCGCCCGCCTGCCGCCTGTCCCCGCCCCGCGCGGTCGGCACGTTCGGCGGCGTCTTCGGCATGGGCGGTACGGGCCCGGTGGCCTCGTCCGTCGCCCCGCCGGCCCCCTCGGCCAGGGCCGCGTCCCGCTCGGCCGTCACGTCCCTGGTCAGGTCGGCGACCAGCGGCGACGGCGGCATCCCGTTCAGCACCGCGCCGTCCAGCGCGGCGGCCGCGGCCGCGGGCACGTCGACGGGGTCCAGGCCGTGGTCGTGGTCGGCCGCGGCCGTACGGGACCGGGCGGAGCGGCCGCGCCGCTCCAGCGCCGCCGCCTCGGCCCGGTCCACGTCGTACGGATCGGCGGGGCCGCCGGTCCGGCGCCGGACCGGCCGGGCGGCGCGCGGCGGCGCCTCCCGCCAGTCGTCCTCGTACGGCTCCTGGTCCGCGTACTCCTCGACGGGCTCCTCGTACGCGGGCTCGACCAGACCGAGCCGGACGCCGAGGGCGCGCAGCCGCTGCGGGATCGCGTTGACCGGGGTGGCCGTGACGACCAGCAGCCCGAAGAGGGTGAGCAGCACCAGGAGGGGGACGGCCAGGGCCTCCCCCGTCATGAAGACCAGCGGCTGCGAGGAGGCCCAGCCGATCAGCCCGCCCGCGTCCTGCATCGCCTCGGATCCGGCGTCCCGGCCGGGCGACCCGCAGGCGATGTGGACCTGGCCGAGGACGCCGATGACCAGCGCGGAGAGCCCGATGACGATCCGGCCGTTGGCCTCGGGACGCTCCGGATAGCAGAAGAGCCGGAAGGAGATGGCGCCCAGCAGCAGCGGGACCAGCAGGTCGAGCCGGCCGAAGGCACCGGTGACCAGCATCTCGACGAGGTCTCCGACCGGGTTGTCCAGGTGGGACCAGGTGCCCGCGGCGACGATCAGCGCGGCACCGAGCAGCAGCAGCGCGAGCCCGTCCTTGCGGTGGGCGGGGTCGAGCCCCTTGGCTCCCCGCCCTATCCCCCGGAACATCGCGCCGACGCCGTGCGCCGCACCCCGCGCCACCTTGTGGACGCCCCCGGTGGGGGACGGAGCCGGCCGGGGCGCGGGCCGCTTCGCCGCGGCCTTCTTCGCGGGCGTCCGCTTGGCGGGCGCGGCCTTCCTGGCCGCCGACTTCTTCGCGGGCGGCTTGGCCGGGGACTTCGCCGTGGACTTGGCGGCCGCCTTCTTCGCGGCGCCCGACGTCCGGCCGGCGCGCGATGGTGCGGTGCCCTGTGAACCCTTGCCGGACGTCCGTGAAGCCATGATGCTGAGGTTACCGGTGAGCGGCCGGGCTGTCCGCCTCACCCGAACGTGTCGTCCCCGCCCCGGCACGGAGCTGACGGCCGGTCACCTTCCCCGGCCGCCTCCTGACGGTGGTTCAGCCCTGCGCGGGAAGCGAGGGGGCGCCACCGGTGCCGGGCTCCAGCGCGTCCAGCGCCCGCCGCAGTCCGGTGAGCTTGCGCTCCAGATGCGCGGCGGTGGCGACGGCTGCCGCGTCGGCCGACTCGTCGTCGAGCTGCTTGGAGAGCGCCTCGGCCTGCTCCTCGACCGCGGCGAGCCGGGCGGACAGCTCGGCGAGCAGCCCGGCGGACTCCTTGCCCTGGCCGCCCTCGCCGCCGCCCTCCAACTGGAGCCGCAGCAGCGCCGCCTGCTCGCGCAGCTTGCAGTTCTTCATGTAGAGCTCGACGAAGACGGAGACCTTGGCGCGCAGCACCCACGGGTCGAACGGCTTCGAGATGTAGTCGACCGCGCCCGCCGCGTACCCCCGGAAGGTGTGGTGGGGGCCGTGGTTGATCGCGGTGAGGAAGATGATCGGGATGTCCCGGGTCCGCTCGCGGCGCTTGATGTGCGCGGCGGTCTCGAAGCCGTCCATGCCGGGCATCTGGACGTCGAGCAGGATGACCGCGAAGTCGTCCGTCAGCAGCGCCTTGAGCGCTTCCTCCCCGGACGATGCCCGCACCAGCGTCTGATCGAGCGCGGAGAGAATGGCCTCCAGCGCCAGCAGATTCTCCGGCCGGTCATCGACCAGGAGGATCTTGGCCTTCTGCACCATGCCCCGTCCTCCTCGTCCCGGCAACGGCTCGACCCTGCTTCCGGAACCGCTTCCGGAACCGGGAAAAGCACCGGGCGCCGCCCCGGAGGACGGCTTCCTGGTGCCGTCCGTCCTTGTGCCGGTCATCGTAGCCGCACGCCGCCCGTCGCCACACCCTGTCACCGTGATGTCACTGTGCACATCGCGGTAACGGCGCGCGGGTCGAGAAGGTTCCCCGGATCCGGTCTCCTCACACGCCGACGGCGACAGGACGCCGCCCGCCGCGGTGCGGGGCCCGCGCGGGCCCCGCACCGGAACGCACCGGCCTCACTCCCCCCGCATCCACTGCTCCATGACGGACAGCAGGTAGTCGGGGTCGACCGGCTTGGTGACGTAGTCGGAGGCACCCGACTCGATCGCCTTCTCCCGGTCGCCCTTCATCGCCTTCGCGGTGAGCGCGATGATCGGAAGCCCGGCGAACTGCGGCATCCGCCGGATCGCGGTCGTCGTCGCGTACCCGTCCATCTCCGGCATCATGATGTCCATCAGGACGACCGTCACGTCGTCGTTCTGCTCCAGGACCTCGATGCCCTCCCGCCCGTTCTCCGCGTACAGCACCGCGAGCCCGTGCTGCTCCAGCACGCTGGTGAGGGCGAAGACGTTGCGGATGTCGTCGTCGACGATGAGGACCTTCTCGCCGGCGAAGGAGTACGTGCGGCGCGGCGCCGGACCGCTCTCCTCCTCCGTCCCGGCACCCTCGCCGAAGCCCTCCGGCAGCTCCTGCGGGCCCGGCTGTCCGGGCACCCCGCCCCGGACCTCGGCCGCGCCGGCCCCCTCCGGAGCCTCCGCCGCCGCGCCCGTCTTGCGCCGGTGCCGGAAGAGCGCCCCGGACCGCGCCTCGCTCCGCACCGGCGCGGGCGGGAAGTGCGGGAAGGCGTGCCCGGAGCGGCCGTCCCCGGTCTCCTGCCCGGGCTCGTCCGTCTCGCCCTGCCCGTACCCGTGCTGCGGCACCTCGATCGGGTTCAGCGCCAGGTAGAGGGTGAAGGTGGAGCCGCGGCCGGGCTCGCTCACCGCGAAGATCTCGCCGCCGAGCAGCCGCGCGATCTCCCGGCTGATCGACAGCCCCAGGCCCGTGCCGCCGTACTTGCGGCTGGTCGTGCCGTCGGCCTGCTTGAACGCCTCGAAGATGACCCGCATCTTGCTGGCCGCGATGCCGATGCCGGTGTCGGTGACCGAGAAGGCGATCAGGTCGGCGTCGGCGTCCCGCAGCGAACCCGCCTCCAGGAGCTGCTCCCGGATGGACTGCGGCACGTCCGCGCCGGCCGGCCGGATCACCAGCTCCACCGCGCCCGAGTCGGTGAACTTCACCGCGTTGGACAGCAGGTTGCGCAGCACCTGGAGGAGCCGCTGCTCGTCCGTGTGGAGGGTGGCGGGCAGCTCGGGCGAGACCCGGACCGAGAAGTCCAGGCCCTTCTCCGCGGTGAGCGGGCGGAAGGTCGCCTCCACGTAGTCGACGAGCTGGACGAGGGCGATCCGGGTCGGGGAGACGTCCATCTTGCCCGCCTCGACCTTCGACAGGTCGAGGATGTCGTTGATGAGCTGGAGCAGGTCGGAGCCCGCGCCGTGGATGGTCTCGGCGAACTCGACCTGCTTCGGCGTGAGGTTGGTCTCCGCGTTGTCGGCGAGCAGCTTGGCCAGGATGAGCAGCGAGTTGAGCGGCGTGCGCAGCTCGTGCGACATGTTGGCGAGGAACTCGGACTTGTAGCGCATGGAGACGGCGAGCTGTTCGGCGCGCTCCTCCAGGACCTGCCGGGCCTCCTCGATCTCGGTGTTCTTGACCTCGATGTCGCGGTTCTGGCGGGCCAGCAGTTCGGCCTTGTCCTCCAGTTCGGCGTTGGAGTTCTGCAGCTCCTTCTGCCGGTGCTCCAGCTCGGCCGAGCGCTCCTTGAGCTGCTCGGTCAGCTCCTGCGACTGCTGGAGCAGCACCTCGGTCTTGGTGTTGACGCTGATGGTGTTGACCGTGGTCGCGATCAGCTCGGCGATCTGGTTGAGGAAGTCCCGCTGGATCTGGGTGAAGGGCTGGAAGGAGGCCAGCTCGATGACGCCGAGGACCTTCCCCTCGAAGAGCACCGGGAGCACGATCACGTGCGCGGGCGAGGCCTCGCCGAGCCCGGACGAGATCTTGAGGTAGCCCGGCGGCACGTTGACCTGGATGGTCCGCTTCTCCTCGGCCGCCGTCCCGATGAGGGTCTCGCCGGGGCGGAAGGAGGTCGGCATGGAGCCGGCGGAGTATCCGTAACTCCCGCGCATGCGCAGCTCGTACGAGCCGCCGCCCTCGCCGACGAGTTCGGTGTCGTGGTTGGCGGAGCCGGTCGGCGTCGCCACGAAGAAGGCGCCGTGCTGGGCGGAGACCACCGGGGTCAGCTCGCTCATGATGAGCGAGGCGACGTCGTCGAGGTCCCGGCGGCCCTGCATCAGGCCGGAGATGCGGGCCAGGTTGGACTTGAGCCAGTCCTGCTCGTCGTTGGCGAGGGTGGTGTCGCGCAGGTTGGCGATCATCGTGTTGATGTTGTCCTGGAGGGCCTGGATCTCACCGGCCGCGTCCACACCGTCGATCTTGACGTTGAGGTCGCCGCGGGTCACCGCGGTGGCGACGGCCGCGATCGCGCGCACCTGCCGGGTGAGGTTCCCGGCCATCTCGTTCACGGAGAGGGTGAGGTCGCTCCAGGTGCCCTCCACGTCCCGGACCCGCGCCTGGCCGCCGAGCTGTCCGTCGGTGCCCACCTCGCGGGCGACGCGGGTGACCTCCTCGGCGAAGTTCGACAGCTGGTCGACCATCGTGTTGATGGTGTTCTTCAGCTCCTGGATCTCGCCCCGGGCGTCGATGTCGATCTTCCGGGTGAGGTCGCCCTTGGCGATGGCCGTGGTGACCGCGGCGATCTGCCGCACCTGACCCGTCAGGTTGTCGGCCATGCTGTTCACCGAGTCGGTGAGGTCCTTCCAGGTGCCGGAACCGCCGGGCACCCGCGCCTGGCCGCCCAGGATGCCGTCGGTGCCCACCTCGCGGGCCACCCGGGTCACCTCGTCGGCGAACGCGGACAGGGTCGTCACCATCGTGTTGACGGTCTCGGCGAGTTCGGCGACCTCGCCGCGCGCCTCCACCGTGACCTTCTTCGTCAGATCGCCGTTGGCGACCGCCGAGGAGACCCGGGCGATGTTCCGCACCTGACTGGTCAGGTTGTTGGCCATCAGGTTGACGTTGTCGCTCAGGTCCTTCCAGATGCCGGTGACCCCGCGCACCCGCGCCTGACCGCCCAGGATGCCCTCGGTGCCCACCTCGCGGGCCACCCGGGTCACCTCGTCGG
>NZ_BNBS01000007.1:84826-144989 GCF_014656075.1 Streptomyces hydrogenans | reverse complement strand
GGCCGCGGGGTGCGGCCCGCACAGGGGCGGCGGGCGCAGGGCCGCGGCCCGCACCGGGCTGGGTCGCGGCCACCGACCGCCCCGCAGCCGGCCGCCCTAGGCCACCGCGTCGAAGCCCGTGTCCCGCGCCATCTTCTTCAGCTCCAGCAGCGCGTGCTTCTCGATCTGGCGGATCCGCTCGCGCGTGAGCCCGTGTTCCTTGCCGACCTCCGTCAGCGTCCGCTCGCGCCCGTCCTCGATGCCGTACCGCATCCGGATGATGGACGCCGTCCGGTTGTCGAGCTTGTCGATGAGGTCGTCGAGCTCCTCGCTGCGCAGCAGCGTGAGGACGGACTGCTCGGGCGAGATCGCCGACGTGTCCTCCAGGAGGTCGCCGAACTGCGTCTCGCCCTCGTCGTCGACGGACATGTTGAGCGAGACCGGGTCGCGCGCCCAGTCGAGGACGTCGGTGACCCGCTCGGGCGTGGAGCCGAGTTCCTCCGCGACCTCGGCGGGCTCGGGCTCGCGCCCGTGCTCGCGGTTGAACTCGCGCTGGACGCGGCGGATCCGGCCCAGTTCCTCCACGAGGTGGACGGGGAGGCGGATGGTGCGGGACTGGTCGGCGATGGACCGGGTGATGGCCTGGCGGATCCACCACGTGGCGTACGTGGAGAACTTGAAGCCCTTCGCGTAGTCGAACTTCTCGACGGCGCGCACCAGGCCCGCGTTCCCCTCCTGGATCAGGTCGAGCAGGGGCAGGCCGCTGCGCGGGTAGCGCCGGGCCACGGCCACGACGAGCCGCAGGTTGGACTTGATGAAGAGGTCCTTGGCACGCTCGCCCTCGGCGGCCAGCGCCTCCAGCTCCTCGCGGCTCGCCCCGCCCGCCTCGGTGTCCTCCACCTCGCCGTCGAGGATCTGCTGGGCGTAGACGCCCGCCTCGATGGTCTGGGAGAGCTCGACCTCCTTGGCGGCGTCGAGCAGGGGGGTGCGCGCGATCTCGTCGAGGTACATGCCGACCAGGTCGCGGTCGGCGATCTCCCCGCCCACGACGCGAACGCTGCTTGCCCGGCCGTCCCCGCTCTTGGCGGCGGACTGACGACGGGCGACGGCACGGGTTGCCATGCGTGCTCCCTTGCTGAGTAGGTCGCGACACCTTTTCGGGTGCCCTGCATCCGACGGAAACAACGACCGGAATCGGGACAGAATTCCCAGGGGACTCAGGATTTTCGCGATCATGCAGTATCCTGCGCGGCCGCCGGCCCCGCCCGTAGGTCCGTGCCCCCCACGGATCCGCAGGTCAGAGCCCACGGAGCGGTCTTCCAGCCTTCTCCGACCACGCTGTCGGTGAGACGGCCGTCACATCTCCGCCGTCCCGTCCCTCACCCACCAGGACGTCGCCCGCCGCCCGGGAGGTTGCCCCGCCGGGGAGATCGGCCGCGGACATCGGCCGCGGACGTCCACAGCGGACATCGCCCGACCGCCCCACGAACCCACCCCGAGAGTCCGCCCCACGAACCCACCCCGAGAGTCCGCCCCGCGACGCCCCCCTCGACCATCGGCCGAGGTCCGCTCCGCCCCCCGGCGTAGGTCCCGCGCCCGTTACGGCCCGCCCCTCCCCCGCCCTACCGTCCCCTCATGGACACCACCGGCATCCTCGACGAGGCACTCGAACGGCTCCACGCCACCGGTCCCGAGCGGAACGGCTGGCTCACCAATCACGCGCCGATGGCCGTGGAGGCGCTGGCCCGCCACGGTCACGCGGCCGCCGTGCACCGCTGGCTGGACGCGTACGCGCCGAAGCTGGAGGAGGCGCCCGCGCCGTACGCCCCGGTCACCGCCGCGAACTGGCGCGAGGCGCTCGGCGACCCGGCCCGGATCACCGACTGGACCCGGTACTTCGCCCGGGAGCTGGCGGACCGGCCCTGGCGGGAGGTGCTCGCGGAGTGGTGGCCCCGGCTGCTGCCCGGCATCGCGGGCGGGGCCACGCATCCGGTGATCCGCACCGGGCACGCCGTACGGACGCTGCTCGCGCCCGGCGGCGGGACGGCGCCCCGGCGGTCCGAGCTGGCGCACGCGCGCGGGTACTGGGCGGCCCGCCACCAGCCGCTGCCGCCGCTCGCGCCGCTGGCCGCCGCGCCGGACGCGGCCGCCGCGCTCGGAGCCGTACCCGCGGTGCCGCGCCAGGAGGGCGGGATCCGGGAGCGGCTCGCGCAGCTGTCCGGGTTCCCGGTGTGGGGCGAGGCGCCGGACCCCGACGCGGCCCGGGCGCTGCTCGGCGAGCTGGTGACGGCGGCGACGCACCGGTACGCGACGCACGGGCACGGCGAGCCGATCATGCTGGTGCACGCGGCGACGGCGCCGAACGCGGTCCTGCGGGCGCTGCCGCCGCCGCCCCGCGCCCTGTGGGCGCCGAGCCTCGCGGCGGCCTGGCGGGCCTCGGCGGCGGTGACGGCCGCGTACACGCCAAGGGAGGCCGCCGGGTACGCGCCGGCCGGCCTCGCCCCCGAGGAGGTCTTCGCCCGGGCGGCGGCGCACGGCGACGACCACACGATCAAGTTCACGGACACGGCGCTGGACGTCGGCGACCCGGTCGCGCTGGCCGCCGCCGTCCGCTCGGTGGAGCTGAACCCGCCGGTCCTCTGAACGCCCGGGGGCGCCGGAGGACCGGCGGGGCCGGGGGCCGGAAGGCTCAGCCGAACTGCACCGACCGCTTCGCCAGCCCCATCCAGAAGCCGTCGATCACCGACCGCTCGGCGTCGAGGTCGCCGGCCGCGTCCGCCGCGCCCATGGTGACGAAGAGCGGCGCGAAGTGCTCCGTACGGGGGTGGGCGAGGCGGCCGGCCGGGGACTTGTGCTCGAAGTCGAGCAGGGCGTCCACGTCCTGGGCGGCGAGCGCCTCGTGGCCCCAGGCGTCGAACTCGGCGGACCAGCCCGGCACGCCGCCGCCGGTGTGCCGGAGGGCGGCGAGGTTGTGGGTGAAGAAGCCGCTGCCGACGATCAGCACGCCCTCGTCGCGCAGCGGGGCGAGCCTGCGGCCGATGTCCATGAGGCGGCGCGGGTCGAGGGTGGGCATGGAGATCTGGAGGACGGGGATGTCGGCGCCGGGGTACATCTCGACGAGCGGCACGTAGGCGCCGTGGTCGAGGCCCCGGTCGGGGATGTCCTGCACGGGGGTGCCGGGCGAGCGGAGCAGCTTGCGGACGGACTCGGCGAGCGCGGGCGCGCCGGGGGCGTCGTACCGGACCCGGTAGTAGTGCTCGGGGAAGCCCCAGAAGTCGTAGACGAGGGGGGCGGTCTCGGTGGTGCCGAGGGCGAGCGGGGCCTCCTCCCAGTGGGCGGAGACCATGAGGATCGCCTTGGGGCGGGGCAGTCCGGCGGACCAGGCGGCGAGTTCGCCGGGCCAGACCGGGTCGTCGGCCAGCGGCGGGGCGCCGTGGGACAGGTAGAGCGCGGGCATCCGTTCCTGCGTGGCGTCCATGGCGACGACTCCTCCTCCGTTGCTCGCGGCGTGTTGCCCGCGGGTATTGCTTGAAACTTCAAGCTGATGCATGCAGCGTAAACCTACATAGTTCAACTTTCAAGAACGGGTCGTACGATGGGTGTCATGGGAGACAGGACCGAACCGCGCTGGCTCAGCGACGGCGAACAGCACGTCTGGCGCTCGTACCTCCACGCCACCACGCTCCTGGAGGATCACCTCGACCGCCAGTTGCAGCGGGACGCGGGCATGCCGCACGTGTACTACGGCCTGCTCGTCCAGCTCTCCCAGGCCCCGCGCCGCCGGCTCCGGATGACCGAGCTCGCGAAGAGCGCCAAGATCACCCGCTCCCGGCTCTCGCACGCCGTCGCCCGTCTGGAGAAGAACGGCTGGGTCCGGCGCGAGGACTGCCCCTCCGACAAGCGCGGCCAGTTCGCCCAGCTCACGGACGAGGGCGTGGAGGTCCTGCGGCGCACCGCGCCCGGGCACGTGGCGGCGGTGCGCCAGGCGATGTTCGACCGGCTCAGCCCCGAACAGGTCGAGCAGCTCGGCACGATCATGCGGGTGATGGCCGAGGGCCTGGAGCCCGCGGGCCCGGACGCGGACCTGCCCTGGCTCCGCTGAGCGGGACGCGACGCGGAACCGCCCCGGGCCCGGCGAGCGGGACGCGACGCGGAACCGCCCCGGGCCCGGCGAGCGGGACGCTCGGCGGAGCCGGGGCAGGGGGCGCGTGGGGCCACCGGAGGGTCAGTGCGCGATGACCGGCACCTTCACCTCGTCCTCGGCGCCCGCGCCGGAGCCGGCGACCGCACCGGTGTCCGGCTTCCCGGTGGTGATCAGCACGGCCGCGAGGCCCGCGGCGACGGCCAGGATGCCGACCGCCCACCAGATCGCGGCGGTGTAGCCCTCGACCATGCCCTGGAGCTGGAGCAGCTTCTGGGCGGCCGGGGTGGTCGCGCCGGCGGCGTGGTCCGTGAGGTACGCGGTCGTCGCGGAGGCGGCGATCGTGTTCAGCAGGGCCGTACCGATGGCGCCGCCGACCTGCTGCGAGGTGTTGACCATCGCGGAGGCCACACCGGCGTCCTTCGGGTCCACGCCGTGCGTGGCCAGCGACATGGCCGGCATGAACGCGGTGCCCATGCCGAGGCCGAGCAGCAGCTGCGCCGGCAGGATCAGCCCGGCGTACGAGGTGCCGACCTCCAGCTGCGTCAGGAGCAGCATGCCGACGGCGGCGGTCAGGAAGCCGGGGGCCATGAGCAGCCGCGGCGGGACCCGGGTCATCAGCCGGGTGCCGATCTGGGTCGAGCCGATGATCATGCCCGCGATCATGGGCAGGAACGCGAAGCCGGTCATGACCGGCGAGTAGCCCTTCACGACCTGGAGGTAGTACGTCAGGAAGAGGAAGAGGCCGAACATCGCGATGACGGCGAGGCCGAGCGAGAGGTAGACGCCGCCGCGGTTGCGGTCGGTGAGGACGCGCAGCGGCAGCAGCGGGCTCTTCACCTTCGCCTCGACGAGCACGAAGGCGCCGAGCAGCACCACCGAGCCCACGAACATGGCGATCGTGCCGGCGTCGCTCCAGCCCTCGGACTCGGCGCGGGTGAAGCCGTAGACGAGCGCGACCAGACCCAGGGTGGAGAGGATCACGCCGGGGATGTCGAGCGCGGAGCGGTTGCGGCCGCCGGCCGGCTCGCGGATCACCAGGTACGCGCCGACGGCGGCGACGATCGCGAACGGGATGTTGACGAAGAAGGTCCAGCGCCAGTTCAGGTACTCGGTGAGGAAGCCGCCGAGGATCAGGCCCACGGCGCCGCCACCACCGGCGATCGCGCCGTAGATGCCGAACGCCTTGGCGCGCTCCTTGGCGTCGGTGAAGGTCACCGCGAGCAGCGACAGCGCGGCGGGCGCGAGCAGCGCGCCGAAGGCGCCCTGGAGCGCGCGGGCCCCGAGCATCATGGCCTCGCCGGTGGCCGCGCCACCGAGGGCGGAGGCGGCGGCGAAGCCGATCAGACCGACGACGAAGGTGCGCTTGCGGCCCCAGAGGTCGGCGATCCGGCCGCCGAAGAGCAGCAGGCCGCCGAAGGCGAGGGCGTAGGCCGTGATGACCCACTGCCGGTTGCCGTCCGAAATGCCCAGGTCCTGCTGGGCGGAGGGGAGGGCGATGTTCACGATGGTCGCGTCGAGCACGACCATCAGCTGGGCGAGGGCGATGAAGACGAGTGCCTTCCAGCGACCGGGGTCGGGCTGGAGGGCGGCCGTCGACCGGGAGGTCTCGGCGGTTTCGGGCATGGGAGTAGCCACCTCTTGGTGCGTACGGGAAGAAAAGGGACGTTCTCGGGAACGTTTCAAGAAGTCGGGGGGCTCGGTGGAGCGGGGGCGCCGAAGGGGCGACCGGTCGCGCCGGGGCCTTTCACTGGCGGGCCGGGGCCTTTCGCGGGCCGGGGCCTTTCGCGGGCCGGGGCCTTTCACGGGCGGGCCGGGCCTTTCACGGGCCGGGGCCTTCACCGGTGAACCGGGCCGGAACCCGTCACCCGCCCCGCGGTCGGGCCGGCGCCCGTCACGCGTCGCGTCTCAGGTCCTCCAGGGTCGCCGCCGCGCCGGGCAGCGTGGAGCGGGCGGGCGCCTCCAGGCCGTCGAGGAAGAGCTGGAGATGCCGGTGGACGAAGGGGGCGAAGTCCTCGCAGCCGGTGCCCGGCAGCGGCCGGGTCAGCTGGGAGACGCCGACCATGAGGTCGCCGACGCCGATGTCGGCACGGAGCCGGCCGGCCGTCTGCGCCCGCCGGACGAGGCCCTCGACGGCCTCCTCCAGGCGCTCGCTCTCGACGACCAGGTCGGGATGGTCCTTGTCGAAGGTGCCGTCGAGCATCGGGCAGAGCGCGCCGACCCTCTCGTCGGCCGCCGCGTGGACGAAGCGGCTGACGGCGGCGAAGGTGTCCGCCTCCTCGGCCGCCGCCCGCTCGGCCCGCTCGGTGAGCCGGGCGAGGATCGAGAGGACGACCTCGTGGACGAGCTCGGGGCGCTCGGGGAAGTTCCGGTAGAGCGTGGCGTTGCCGACGCCGGCCCGGCGCGCGATCTCGTCGTAGGGCACGGCGCAGCCGAACTCCACGAACATCTCGCGGGCCGCCGTCACCAGCCGCTCGCGGTTGCGGAGCGCGTCGGCGCGCGGCCGGGGCACGCGGCGCACGGGCGCGGCCTCGGCCGCGCCGTCGCCCGCGGGAGCTTCTCCGTCGGTGCGGATCACGCCACGACCTCCTCAGCCGTCGGGCCCCCGGCCTCTCAGCCGTTCGGAGCCATCCGGGGAAACAGTCCCCACTTCGTCGAACTCTCTTCTAAACGGGGAAGCAATCCCCGCTTATTTCGACTACGGATGTGACCTGGATCACTTTCTACGCTCCGTGCGGGGATACCCACGATCGGTCCACCCGGCGCGCGCCCCCGCGCCGCTCCGCACAGGCTGAGCCCACGGCGCACCACGCCGCTGACCTGGCCCCGACCGGAGAGGCGACCGCATGCAGCACACCCGCCGGCGGATACGCAGACCGGTCGCCCTCGCGGCGACCGCGGCCCTTCTGCTCACCGTGCTCGCCTCCGCGAGCACCACGCTCCCCGGGCCCGCCCCGGCCTCGGCCGGCCCGGTGGCCGCCGCGCCGGACACCACCCGGCTCGGACCGTGCCGCATCGCCACCACCCTCGGTGTGCAGATGTCGGAAGGGCTGCCGACCGCCCCCGGGTACGCCCGCTCCACCGGCGCCGTCCGCGCCCTCACGCTCATGGTCGACTTCCCCGACGCCCGCGGCGAGGGCACCGCCATGTCCCGCTTCCGGGAGTTCTTCCCGCAGACCTCCGACTGGTTCCGCGTCAGCTCCTACGGCCGCCTCCAGTACCGCGCCGAGACCCCGATACCCGACTGGCTGCGGATGCCGCGGCCGTTCTCCTCGTACGGCATCGAGCGCGGCGCCCCGTACGAACCGGGCTACCGCTCCTTCGTCGAGGACATCGTGAAGGCGGCCGACCCGAAGGTCGACTTCAGCGCCTACGACCTGGTCAACGTCCTGGTCACGCCGAACGCCGGCCCCTCCGCCCTCGACACCGTCCTGTCCGTGACCTTCTCCGGCAACGACGACGCCCCCTACGCCGACGGCGTCCCGCTCGCCAACACGTCCTTCGTCTACAGCCGCCAGGACGACGGCTCCGGCACCTACGCCCAGACCGGCTACCGCGTCCTGCCGCACGAGAACGGCCACGTCTTCGGCCTGCCCGACCTCTACACCGCCGACGGCGGCGGCACGGTCGGCCACTGGGACATCATGTCCGAGGACTGGGGGGCCAACAACGACCTGCTCGGCTGGCACAAGTGGAAGCTCGGCTGGCTCGACAACGACCAGATCCGCTGCGCCTCCGTCACCGGCACCAGCGAGCACCTGCTCACCCCGCTGGCCGTCGCCGGCGGCCCCAAACTGGTCTTCGTCCCGCTCTCCGACACCACCGGATACGCCGTCGAGGTCCGCACCCGCGAGGGCAACGACGAGGCCGTCTGCGAGCCGGGCGTCCTCGTCTACCGCGTCGAGTCCGACGTGGACACCGGCCACGGCCCGGTGACGGTCGCCGACAGCGACCGCACCAGCGGCGGCTGCACCCGCCGCCCCAACGTCCACGCGGAACTCTCCGACGCGCCCTTCCGCCCCGGCGAGACCTTCACCGACCGCACCAACGGCATCCGCATAGGCGTCGTCGACGAGGACGCCGCCGGCAACTTCCGCATCCGCGTCAGCCGCGACTGAGCACGACGGGCCCCTCCCCCGGCCCTCATGGCTCCCGCGACCCCTCCGACTCCCCGCGACTCCTACGGCTCGCCCGGCTCCCCCGGCTCCCGCCCGGCGACGGCGGACACCACCAGCTCCCGCAACTCCCCCTTGAGCAGCTTCCCCGCCCGGTTCCGGGGCAGCTCCGCGTCCGGCACGAGCACGACGTGCGCGGGCACCTTGAAGGCGGCGAGGCGCGCGGCGACGTGCGCCCGCAGCCCCTCCACACCCACCGGGGAGCCCGCCCGGAGCCGTACGACCGCCCCGACCTCCTCGCCCAGCAGCGGGTGCGGGACCCCGACGACGGCCGCGTCGAGCACGTCCGGGTGCGCGTGGAGCGCCTGCTCGACCTCCACGCAGTACACGTTCTCGCCGCCCCTGATCACCAGGTCGGTGAGCCGGTCGACGATCGAGACCCGCCCCCCGGCGTCCACCGTGGCGAGATCACCGGTACGGAACCACCCGCCGGGCGCGAACACGGCCCGGGTCGCCTCCGGATCCCCCCAGTACCCCCGGAAGAGCGACTGCCCCCGCAGCCACAGCTCGCCGACCCCGTCCTCCCCCGGCGCCTCGATCCGCGCCTCGGTGGCCGGCGAGGGCCGCCCCACGCTCCCGGGATGCTCGCGGTACTCGGCACCGACGTTGGCGAACACCCCGCCGCAGGTCTCGGTGAGCCCGTACCCGTTCCGGGGCGCGATCCGCTCCCCGTACCCCGCCGCCAGCTCCCCGGTGATCGCCGGCGGCGCGGCGGCCCCGCCCGTGCTCAGCAGCACGAGGCTCTCCAGCCCGTCCCCCGCCTCCCGGGCGAGCGCGAGCAGCTGCAGCGCGGTGGTCGGCACCCCCGCGTAATGGGTCACGCCGTGCTCCCGGATCAGCTCCAGGGCCCGCCCCGCGTCCCACTTCCGCATCATGACGAGCGTCCCCCCGGCCGCCATCACGGCGTACAGCGAGGTGAAGGCGGCGACGTGGAAGAAGGGAAAGGTCGTCAGGGACACCACCGGCGCGCCGCCCCCCGGCCGCTCCCCCCGCGCGATCGCCGCGGCGGCGGCGAAGTACCGCGGGTGCACCGCGGCCCCGGCCTGCGCGAGATGCGTGGCGACGGCCCCCTTGGGCCGCCCGGTCGTCCCGGACGTGTAGAAGATCGTCGCGTCGTCCTCGGGCGCCACCTCGACGTCGGGCGGCCCGAGCAGCGGATCGTCGTCCACCTCGTACGCCACGAACCCGGCCTCGGCCTCACCCCGGAACACGATCCCCGGCACCCCGGCGGCCCGCGCCCACTCCCGCACCCGCCCGACCCGCTCGCCGTCCACCAGCAGCATCCGCGGCGCGCAGTCGTCCAGCGCGTACGCGAACTCCTCCTCGCTCCACCACGCGTTCAGCGGCACGACGACGAGCCCCGCCAGCTGAGCCCCCCAGAACGCCACCTGCCACTCCGGCAGGTTCCGCATCGCGACCACGACCCGGTCCCCCGGCCGCAGCCCGTACTCCCCCACCAGCCGCCGCCCCAGCCCACAGGCGGCGTCGAAGAACTCCCGGTAGGTGACGCTCTCCCCCTCACCCACCAGAAAAACCCGGTCCCCGAACCCCCACACCACCTCGACGAACTCCCGCAACGTCCGAGGCCCCCGCACGTACACCCCGTCCACGACCTCGAACGGCGCCCCCTCGCCCGTCAGCACACCCACACCCCTCTCACCCACCCCACCGAAGCTACGCACCCCCGACCCCCACCCACAACCCCACCCCCCAACCCCCCATCCGCTAGGCTGTCCAAGCCCCGCCTCCGTAGCTCAGGGGATAGAGCACCGCTCTCCTAAAGCGGGTGTCGCAGGTTCGAATCCTGCCGGGGGCACCAGATCAGAAGGACCCCGTCTCCGGATTGCCGGAGACGGGGTCCTTCTGGGTTTCGGGGTGGGGCGGCTCAGCGGGTGACGTAGTGGTGGGCCGGGATGATCGTGGGCTTCAGGTCGGTGTGGCCGAGGGCGGCCAGGACCGGGGCGAAGGTCCGGGCGTGGTGGGCGAGGGCCTCCTCGCTCTCCCAGATCTCGGTGACGCGGAAGCCGCCGTCGACCGGGCCGGCCGCGTGGGAGAGGAGGCCGGGGTTGGGGAGGTCCGCGAAGCGGGTGAAGCCCTGGCCCTGGGTGACGCGGTCGATGACCGTGTCGTAGAGGTCCTGGCCCGCGCCGGGGAGGTCGAAGGTGACGATGATGGCCATGGGGTTGTCCTTCTGTGCGGGGGGCGCGGTCGCCGTCAGTTCCGGGAGTCGAAGGCGTCCGGGACCGGGAGGGTGGACCAGTGGGGGACGGGCCAGGCCACGACGACCGCCCGGCCGACGACGTCGGTGAGGGGGAGCATGCCGCCCTGGCCGTCGTCCTGGTGGTAGCGGGAGTCCTGGGACGCCTGGCGGTGGTCGCCCATGACCCAGAGGTGGCCGGCGGGGACGGTGACCTTGAACTGGCCGCCCGCGTCGTTGCTGCAGGGGGTGTTGCCCGCGTAGACGTACGGCTCGTCCAGGGGGGTGCCGTTGAGCTTCAGCGGGCCGGTGCCCCGGCACTCGATCGTGTCGCCCGCCACGCCGATCACGCGCTTGATCAGGTGCTGTTCGCCGGCCGCCGGCATCAGGCCCACGAAGCCGAGGGCCTTCTGGACGGTGGTGGGGGGCTTCATCTCGTGGCCGGCGAGCCAGTCGGCGGGGTCGCGGAAGACGACCACCTCGCCGCGGTCGGGTTCCGAGCCGAACCAGGGGGTGAGCTTGTCGACCAGGACGCGGTCGTCCTCCTGGAGGGTGTTCTGCATGGACCCCGAGGGGATCAGGAACGCCTGGAGCAGGAAGGTCTTGATCAGGAAGGCGAGGCCCAGGGCGACGACGGCCAGGAGGGGGTACTCCGCCCAGGGGGAGAGCCGGCGGCGGCGCCTGGGGGGCGGGGCCGGGGTCTCCCGCTCTTCCGGGGCCGGCCTCGTCTCCGTCGCCACGTCCCCCGCGTCCGCCGCGTCTCCCGCGTCCGTCACGTCCGCCCGCCCCGATTCAGTTGGTTCCTGCCGCATGGGACGACCCTAGGGCCCGTACCCGGGGGTGAGCAGCCCCCTGCCGCGTTCACCCTCCTTATGGGTGACCGCGCCGGGGGTCAGCGCAGTTCCTCCGGGCAGGCCGTGCCGCGCGGGAAGAGCTTGTAGGGGGCGGCCAGACGGTACGTACCGGCCTTGGGGGCGACCAGTTCCGTCCACTCGTCGCCCTCCTCGTCCGGCTCCGCCTTCACCAGGCAGCCGTTCTCGTTGGCGAAGACCTTCGGGATCTCGGTCTCGGACTCCTCCCGGGCCAGCTTGGACTCCTCCGTCTCCTGCGGGGGCTCCAGCTTGCCGCCGTTCTCGTCCATCAGGGCGAGCCAGGGCGAGTAGGGGACGCGGATCTTGATCCGGGCCGGGCGGTCGAGGTGGAGGACGACCTCGTTCTCGGCGGCACGCTCGACCTGGGCGGGGGCGTCGGCGAGGGGGGTGGCGCCGGCGACCTCGTACAGCCGCCAGTTCGCGTCGGACCACACCTGGTTCAGGTACGGCAGGCCCTTGTCGACCAGCTCCGCCTCGCGCTCCGCGCCCGAGTCGGGGGCGCCGGTCGGCAGGACGACGTACCGGACGGCCCAGCGGTGGAGCCACTCGCGGTAGTTCACGGCGTTGAGGGTGTCGTCGTAGAAGAGCGGGTTGCGCTCCATGTCGGCCTGGCGGTTCCAGCCG
Source organism: Streptomyces hydrogenans (assembly GCF_014656075.1). Lineage (GTDB taxonomy): Bacteria > Actinomycetota > Actinomycetes > Streptomycetales > Streptomycetaceae > Streptomyces > Streptomyces hydrogenans. The sequence goes on along the minus strand of NZ_BNBS01000007.1, from coordinate 133,001 downwards.
CGCGCCAGGTTGATGTACGGGCTGAGCGCCGAGGACTCGCGGTGGCTGGAGGCCGGGACGACCTCGACGCGGGCCTTACGGGCGTCCCGCACCTGGAGCTGGTTGATCAGCGGCGCCACCTCGAAGGCCCAGGAGGCGTCCGGGCGGGTGCGGATCACGTCGTCGACGCCCTTGAAGCCGATCCAGAAGTTCAGGCCGAGGAAGGCGACGACCAGCGCGTACCAGCGGACCGAGCGCGGGCGCGTGTACGGCAGGGCCGCCAGCAGCGCCACGCCCGCGAAGAGCATCGGCAGCCGCGAGATGTTCGACCCGATCTGGGAGTCGATCAGCCAGGTCAGGAAGGTGCCGAAGGTGTAGCAGGCGGCGGCCGTGCGGACCGTGCGCCAGTCCCTCGGGACGAGGACCAGGACGAGGATCCCGAAGAGCAGCGGCAGCGACGTCGACGCGAAGGACATCGGCTGCGTGCCGGAGAAGGGGAACAGCCAGGAGGAGAGCGCGACGACGGCGACCGGGGCGAGGCCGATGGCGTACGCGCCCGGCCTCCGCTTGTTGAGGAAGAGCGCCGCCGCCACCACGCCGAGGAACAGGCCCGCGACCGGGCTGCACGCCGTCGCGAGCCCGGCGAGCGGCGCCGCCACGGCGGCCTTCGCCCAGCGCCTGCGGCGCCAGCGGTGCGGCCAGCAGAAGACGGCGGCGACCGCGCCGACCGCGAACATCATGCCGAGCCCGAAGGTCACCCGGCCCGACAGCGCGTTGCAGAGGAAGGCGAAGACGCCCGCGAGGGAGCACGCCATGGGGTTCCGGACCGCCGGGACCCGCACCAGGATCAGCGCGGTCAGGGCGGCGGAGAGCGTGCCCGCGATCATCATCGTCGAGCGGACGCCGAGCACCGACATCACGTACGGCGAGACCACGCTGTACGAGACCGGGTGCATGCCGCCGTACCAGGCGAGGTTGTAAGCGGAGTCGGGGTGCCGTCCGACGAACTCGGCCCAGGCGTCCTGCGCCGCGAGGTCCCCACCGCTGTTCGCGAAGTAGAAGAACCAGAGGACGTGCAGGAGCGCCGCGACGCCCGTCGCCACCATCACGGGGTAGCGGCGCTTGCGGCGCCGCGGCGGAGGCGGGGACGGGTCCTGCGGCTGGGGCGAGGTCCGCTCGGGGGCGGTGCGCTGGTTCGGGAGCACTATTCGCGAAGGTGAACCGGGGGTGGTGGGAGCGGGGACGGTGGGGGCGTAGGCCGTGGTGGCGGAGGTCGGTGGCGCCTCCTGGATGCCATCCTGCGCGACGTCCGGCCCGGCGTCCTGCGGGGAGCGCGTGACGGTGGACCGGCCGGCGTCCGGTGCGCCGTTCCGGACGGCGTCCCGGTCCTGGTCGGCGGCCTGCTCGGGGAGGGGGGCGGCGGCCGTTCTGCGGCCCGCGCGTGTCGGCTCGGCGGTGGTCACTGCGGCCCTTTCCCGTGCTGCTTCCGTACTGCTTCCGTGCGGCTGTCGTGCGGCTCTCGTGCGACTTCCGACCACGTGTCCCCCGCGGCTTCCGGCCGCGTGTCCTCGCGGCTTTCCCTGCGGTTTCCGGCCGCGTTCCCGTGCGGCTTTCCTGCCGCTTTCCTGCCGCTTCCCTGCGGCTTCCCTACGGCGTCTCTCGGCTTGCCCGTGGCTTCCGGACGCGTTCCCGCGCGGCTTCGCGGGGCTCGTCCGGACCCGAAGACGCTAACAGCAGGGCGCCCCGGTCGTCCGGGGCGCCCTGCTGTTTCGAACACCCGGCCGGTCAGCTCACGCGGGTCAGCTTCTTGTCGAAGCCGGGTTCCAGCAGGTCGGCCTGGAGCGCCACCGGGGCGCTGACCTTCCCCGCGCCCTCGCCGATCGAGACCGTGCCGACGACGTCCCCGGCCTTGCCGGTGTGCGGGACGGCCTTGCCGCCGTCGGTCAGCGCCAGCTTGACCTTCAGGCCCGGCCAGCCGATCGCCTTGATCTCCTTCGTCGCCACGACCGGCGTCCGCCCGCCGAGACCGTCGTCGACGTAGCCGACGACCTGGCCCTTCTTCACGACGGCCGCGGACGTGACGCCGTCCTGCGCCTTCTTGATCAGCTCGTAGCTGTAGTCCAGCGACAGTTCCAGCTTCTTGTTCAGGGTCTCGGCGTTCTGCGCGCCCATCACGATGCCCAGGACGCGACGGGGCTTGTCGTCGACGATCGTGTTCGCCGACCAGAGCAGATTGCCGCCCGCCGGGGTGGAGGAGCCGGTCTTGATGCCGCTCACGCCCGACTTGAGCAGGAGCCGGCTGTTGTTGTTCTCGATGTAGCCGACGCCCTCGATGGTCGCGTTCGGCATGTCCACGATCTCGCGGAAGACGTCGTACTGCATGACGGCCTTCGCCAGCTTCAGCTGGTCCTGCGGGGTGGAGACGGTCGAGTCGAGCAGACCGGACGGGTCGGTGTACCGGGACTGGGTCATGCCCAGGTCCTTCGCGGCCGCGTTCATCTTGTCGACGAACGCCTGCTCCGAACCGGCGTCCCAGCGCGCGAGCAGCCGGGCCACGTTGTTGGCCGACGGGATCATGAGGAGCTGGAGGAGCTCCTTCTCCGTGTAGGTCTGGCCCTCCTTCACGGGCGCCGTCGACTCGTGCACCGCCTTCGCCTGGTCGGCGGCCTTCTTGTCGATCTTGATCTCGGGGCCCTGCTTCTTCCCCTTGATCGGGTGGTCCCGGAGGATCACGTACGCGGTCATCGTCTTCGTCACGGACGCGATCGGGGCCGGCTTCTGCGGACCGTACGTCCCCATGGAACCGACGCCCTCGACCTCCACCGCGCCCTGGCCCTCGCCGGGCCACGGCATCTTGAGCGCGCCGCCCTCGAAGGTGTACGTCGGGGAGGTGGAGAGCGTCAGGACGGGCGCCGGCAGCGGCCGGACCATCTGCACGATCGCAAAGACGATCAGGAGGAGCAGGACCAGCGGGGTCCAGATCCGGACCCGGCGGATGGTCGTGCGCCAGGCGTTCGGCGGCGGGGGCGGGGTGTTCGTCAGTTCGGCGAGCAGGTCGAGCGGGGGCAGCGGCGGGAGCGGCTGCTGCCGCGTCCGCTCGGGCTCCCCCAGCGCGGGCGCGACCGCGGCAGCGGGGGCGTCCGCCTTCGCCGGGGCCGACGGCTTCGGCGCCTGGGGGGCCTTCGCCGTCCCGGGGGCCTGCGGAGCCTTCGGGGCGGCCGGGGCGACGGGGGCGGCCGGAGCGGCCTGAGCGGCCGGCTCGTCAGCGGCCTTCGCCGCCTTCTGGTCGGCCGGGATGTCCGGACGCAGCGGTACGAAGGTGCTCGTCCGCTCGCTGTCGGAGTCGGGTCCCACGACGTCACGGGGCAGCTTGAGCGCGGTCGTCGGCTGGTCCACGGCGGGCGCGGCCGGCGGACGGACCGCCCGGAACATGGTGGTCGGCTGGTCGACCGGGCCCCGGGCGGAGGGCTTGGCGGCGGGCTCGGCGTCGGCGTCGGCCGTCGGGGCGGGCTTCGCGCCGCCCGCAGGCGCGTCGGTCTTCGCGGCCTCGGTCTTCGCGGCCTCGGTCTTCGGAGCCTCGGTCTTCGGAGCCTCGGTCTTCGGAGCCTCGGTCTTCGGAGCCTCGGGGGTCGCCGTCCCGCCCTTCGGCGCGGACTGCTCCCCGGTCTTCTTCGCGGCGAACCACGAGGGCTCAGGCGCCTTGGGCGCCCCGGCGGCCGCCTCAGGGGCCCTCTCGGGCTCCTCGGCGCCCTCGGCGGCGTCCTCGCCCGCTCCGGCGGCCGCAGCGGGCTCCTCGGACGCCTCGGCGGCACCCGGCTTCCCGTCGCCGCCCTCGGCGGCCTCGGCCCGACGGTCGCCCACGGCCTCGTCCTCGCCCGAGCCCTTGCCCGGGTTCTCGCCCGAGCCCGCCTCCGAGTCCTCGGCCGAGTCCGCGGCGGAGTCCGCGCCCCGGCCCCGCTCCCCGGCCCCGGCCCCGGCCCCGTCCGCGTCCGCGTCCGCTTCGGTGTCGCCGTCCGGCTTGGCCGTCGCGACCCACGCCGCGACGGCCTGCTTGAGGCGGTCGGCGCCGGGCTCGGGGGTGCCGGAAGCGTCCGGGGTCTCCGGAATCGATTCCTCAGCCGTCGTGGCCGTGTCGGCCGGTGCCTTCTCCGCGTCGTCCTCCGGAGTGCGCGGCGCCAGGGTCTTGAAGACCGCCGTCGGCTGGTCCACCTGAGCCGGCGCAACCGTCGACGACGTTCCCGTCGTCCTGCCCTCCGACGACCCCTGCTGCTCCGCCCTGTCGGGGGACTCGCCCGCCACCGTGCCTCCTCCATGCGTCATGCGTACGTCCGAACCGTCTACCAGTGTCCTGTGTGAACCCCTTGGCTCCCGTGCTAGACGAGAACGACATACCTACTGGTTCCCGGACTAACCACCCAGGCACTCTCGACAGATGAATGTGAGAGGGGTCACCCTGTCATTCATCCACGCGGGGAGGCATGGATGGGCAGGAGCCGCAGAAGTATTCCGGAAGAGCTTCTACTGCTCGCTCTGGACCCGACCACGGGTACCACAGCGCAGCCGCAGTCGCTCGATCTGGGCCTGGCCGGAGCACAGCTAGTAGAGCTGGCCCTGGCAGGACGGATAGCCCCTGACGGGGATCGTATCGCCGTGGTGATGCCACGGCCGACCGGAGATCCGACTCTGGACTCCGCACTGGAATTGCTGCGCAGGCGCGGCAGTCCGGTCCGGGCCGTCCATTGGATCGGCGGGCCCCGACTGGGGCTCCGCCAGACGTATCTCTCGCATCTGGAGCGATGCGGCATGGTGCATGCCGTGGAGGGCCAGATGTGCGGGGTGCTGCCGACGACTCGCTACCAGGCGACGGACACGGCGATCAGCCGGGAGATCAGAACCCGGCTGGACAGTGCGATCCGCACCGGCGTACCGCCGGACCCGCGGACCGCGGCGCTCGCCGCGCTGGCCCACGCGGTCGGTCTCGGCAAGCACCTGTACCCCGGCAACGAAGGACGGTCGTCGCGGTCCCGGCTGCGCGACCTGATCCGGCACGACCCCATGGGCGGTCTCGTGGCGCACGCCGTGATGGACGTCCAGAACGGCGCGGCCGCTCAGCCGCGCCGGGGCGGCCCGGGCGTACCCGCCCAGCCGCGCGGCAGCATGGCCCGCGCCGCCGCCCACTGAGGCCGGCGCACCACGCACGGCCACGCACCGCCGCACCACGTACGACCACGCACCGCCGCACCACGAACACCCGCACCACGCACGGCCACGCACCGCGCACCAGCGCACCGCCGCCGCGCACTCGCACCGCCGCACCACATACCCCTTCCGGGAGCCGCACAGGGTGTGCGGGGCGCCTCCGGGCGTCCCGCACATCCGCGTCCCCCGCACCGCGTTGTCGGGTTTTCCCAGCGCACGCGGCACCTTTGGTGGCAGTCTGCCAAGCAGTAGATACTCACAGCTACGCATCGCAGACAGCAGCAGGAGGTGCAGTTTCCGTGGCGTCCAGTGTCAACCCCACCGTCAGGCGACGCCGATTGGGCCAGGAGCTGCGCAAGCTCCGCGAGGGCAAGGGCATGACGGCCGAACAGGTCGCCGAGCGCCTCCTCGTCTCCCAGTCCAAGATCAGCCGTCTCGAGAACGGCCGCCGCTCCATCAGCCAGCGCGACGTGCGCGACCTGTGCGGGGTGTACGAGGTCGACGACGAGGCCATGGTCAACTCCCTCATGCAGATGGCCAAGGACTCGCGCCAGCAGGGCTGGTGGCACGCCTTCGGCGACATCCCGTACAGCGTCTACATCGGCCTGGAGACGGACGCGCAGAGCCTGCGCGTCTACGAGCCGCAGATCATCCCCGGCCTGTTGCAGACCCGCGCGTACGCCACCGCCGTCATCTCCGGCGCGCTGCCCGAGTCGACGCCGGCGGACATCGAGAAGCGGGCCACGGTCCGCACCCGCCGCCAGGACCGGATCCGCGACGACGAGCGTCCGCTGCGGCTGTGGGCGGTCATCGACGAGGCGGCGCTGCACCGGGTCGTGGGCAACCGGCAGGTGATGGTCGAGCAGCTGGAGCACCTCGTCGAGCAGTCGCACCTGCCGCACGTGACCGTGCAGGTGCTGCCCTTCGACACGGGCGCGCACCCGGGCATCAGCGGCCAGTACTCGATCCTGGAGTTCCCGGACGCCTCCGACTCCAGCGTCGTCTACATCGAGGGCGTGACGAGCGACCTGTACCTGGAGAAGGGGCCGGACGTGTCGAAGTACAGCTACATGTACGAGCACCTGCGGGCGCAGGCGCTGGGCGTGGAGCAGACGCGGGACTTCGTGGAGGGCATCGCGAAGAAGTACGCGCAGGGCTGACAGTCCCGGCAGTCGGGGCGCTTCCGGCACTCGGGGGCGCTTCCGGCACTCGGGGGCGGTCCCGGCACTCGGGGCGGTTCCGGCAGGTCAGGCAGGTGGAGACGGGTCGGACAGGTCTGAACCACAGGGGGCGAGTACGGTACACCCCCGACTCGGCCCGATGGAAGCTCAGTTGGAATATGCCACCCGGTCGTGTGAACGCCGGTCCCGTCGCTCGGGACCGGCGAGTAGCGTCGATCAGGCCGGTGGAGACAACCCCGGCGATGATCCCGACGCCTACGGGCAGAACCGGAGTTGAGCACATCATGGCCATCTTCCAGGGTGCGACCGACAACTGGACCAAGTCCTCCTACTCCGGCGGCAACGGCGCCTGCGTCGAGGTGAAGTCCCCGGTCGTCGCCGCCATCGCCGTCCGCGACTCCAAGGCCCCCGAGGGTCCGGCCCTCTCTTTCGGGCCGGGATCGTGGAACGCGTTCGTCGGCCAGGTGAGCAACGGGGCCCTCTGAGGTCCGCAGAGCCCCGCACGCCCCGTGTGACGCCGCCCTCTCGACCGGTCCGCCGTCCTGGCCGAGAGGGCTCGCCCATGCCCGGGGCCGCGCGCTCCTCCCGGAGCGGTCGGCCCCGGCGCCGCTCCCCCTACCGGCGCAGCCGGTCCACGTACGTGTCCGTGCCCGGGACGGTCGGGACGAAGGGCGCCACCAGCTCCACCCGGCCCTCCTCGCCCGCGAGGCCACCGAGGTCCGCGAAGTGCTCGGCCCAGCAGTCGCGCGGGTCCCGCTCCAGGAACCAGAGCAGGGTGAGCCGGGTGTCGACGCCCTCCACCTGCTTCACGTAGGTCATGCGGTCGCCGGGCAGCGGCGTCGGACGGAAGACGGTGACCATCGCCGCCGGCGAGCCCGCCAGACGGCGCGGGAGTTCCCGGGCGGCGAGCCGTTCGAGGAGGGCCTCGCGCTCCTCGGGGCCGGCGCAGTCCACGACCTGGAGGACCAGCCCCGCGTAGGGGTGGTCGAGGGCGTGGAAGTCGCGCGGGCCGGCCGCCCCGTCCCGGTACACCGTCGCCCGGTGGTCCTGGAAGGACGTGAAGACGTGGGTGCGGTCGTGGTAGACGCGGGCGTCGCGGTTGAGCCGCTTGTTGATGGCGACCGTCCACTTCATGTGCTCGTCGTAGCGGCCGTCGGTGATCCAGTACGTGGAGAGGTAGCAGCCGGCGGTGACCGGCTGCGCGACGGCGGACTTCTCGGGCGTCCGGAGCTCCTGGAGGTCGCGGGTGGCGACCCAGCGGCGGCCCGCGAACATCCAGGGCATCGCCATCGCGCCGGCGTAGTAGTGGTCGTCCTCGTACCAGCGGTTGTAGGCGTACTCGTGGCCCGGGTGCGGCTCCACCATGGTGATCAGGGCGTGGCCCGGGCGGATCCCGTACGGCCCCGTGGCGGCCAGCTCCCCGTACCTCTCGGCTCCTTCGGCGGTGCTCATCGCCGTCTCCCTTCCCTGTGCGGCTCGGGGCACCTACTCTGACGGACCGTCAGATCAGTGACCAGAGGCGGGAGACACCCGGATGCTGCTCCAGGGGAAGACGGTCGTCGTGTCGGGCGTCGGGACCGGACTCGGTCACCGGGTCGCCGAGGCGGTGGTGCGCGACGGCGGCAACGCGGTCCTCGGCGCCCGGACCGAGGCCAACCTCGTCAAGACCGCCGCCGCGATCGACCCGGCGGGCGGCAGCACCGCCCACCTCGCCACCGACATCACCGACGAGGCGCAGTGCGCGGCGCTCGCCGCGCTCGCCGTCGACCGCTTCGGCGGGATCGACGCGGTCGTGCACGTCGCCGCGTGGGACTCCTACTTCGGCGGGCTCGCCGACGCGGACTTCGCGACCTGGCAGGGCGTCCTCGACGTCAACCTCTTCGGGACCCTGCGGATGACCCGGGCCTGTCTGCCGGCGCTGCGGGACGCGGGCGGCGGGTCGGTCGTCTTCATCGGCACGCAGTCGGCGGTGGCCGCGCCGACCCAGGTCCAGCAGGCGGCGTACGCGGCGTCCAAGGGGGCGCTGACCTCGGCGATGTACTCGCTGGCGCGCGAGCTGGGACCTGACCGGATCCGGGTCAACACCGTGCTGCCCGGGTGGATGTGGGGGCCGCCGGTCGAGGCGTTCGTCCGCTTCACCGCGCAGGCGGAGGGGGTGGAGGAGGCCGAGGTGCTGGCCCGCCTCACCTCCCGCATGGCCCTGCCGGACCTGGCGGGCGACACGGACGTCGCCGACGCGGTCGCCTTCCTCGCCTCCCCCCGCGCCCGCGCGATCACGGGACAGTCGCTGCTGGTCAACGCGGGCGAGCTGATGCGGTGACGGCCCGCCCCGGCCTCACGACGTCGGGTAGCGGGTGTGCCAGGTCGGGGTGTGCAGGGTGCTGGACTGGGTGAGCTCCATCGCGAAGTCGTCCGAGAGCTCCAGCAGCGTCGCGCGGCCCTCCAGCGCGGCCAGCCAGGCCGGCGGGAGGGCCGTCTCGCCGTGCTGGGCGCCCAGCAGCGCGCCGGTGACCGCCGCCGTGACGGCCGAGGGGCCGTCGTGGTTGACGGCCAGGCGCAGTCCGTGGCGGACGTCCTCGCCGACCAGGGCGCAGTAGACGGCCGCCGCCAGCTGGCCCTCCGCGCGGTCCTCGCCGGCGCCGAGGGCGGTGACGCGGTCCGCGTCGGGGACGCCCTCGCGCACCGCCGCGAGCGCGCGCGTCAGCGCCTCGGTCACCGGCTCGTGGCCGGGGTGGGCGGCCAGCAGGCCCAGGGCCGTACCGGCGGCGGCCTCGACGGAGGCGCCGCGGGCCACGCCGTCGGCGGTGACGGCGCGGGCGCCGTCCGCGAGGGTCGCGGCGGGCGCGCCGTGCGTCTGGGCGGCGCACTCGACGGCCAACTGGCAGACGAGCTGCGGCTCCCAGCCGACGAGCAGACCCAGCGGGGCGGAGCGGGCGAGCGCGCCGGAGTCGTCGGCGTCGGGGTTCTTGGGCTGGTCGAGGGTGCCGAGGCGTTCGTCGCCGAGGCCGGTGAGGCAGGCGCGGGCGGGCCGGCGGCGGGCGTAGAGCCACTCCTGGCGGCCGAGCCAGCCGTTGTCGCGGCGCCGTTCGTCGGGGCCCCAGTCGCGCTGGGTGGCGGCCCAGCGCAGATGGGCGCGGTGGACGTCGCTGGGCGGGTGCCAGACGCCGGTGTCGCGGCGGACGTGGGCGCGGATGAGGCCGTCCAGGGTGAAGAGGCTCATCTGCGTGGCGGCGGTGACGGGCAGGGTGCCGTCGGGAGGCTCGGCGAGGCCCGCCTCGCCGTGCTCCGCGCGGATCTCCTTCAGCGTCCGCTCGTGCACGCCCGCGCCGACCGCGTCGCCGACGGCCGCGCCGAGCAGGCAGCCGCGGACGCGCGAGCGGAAGTCCTGTTGTTCGGTGCGGCCCCACACGGCCGCGGCAGTGGTGGTCACGACGTGCCCTCCCCCGTCCGAGGTCCCGTTCTCTCACCGGTCTCCGCAGCACTCTAATCGACCGGCTGTGTCCGTTCGGGGGTCGGAGACTTATGTGATCGGACGCCCTTCAGGCCGCTTTTGACCACAGTTCACCCGAGGTTCGCCGTTGGCCTGAACCATCCGCCGCATGACCCCCGTGACACGAGTCAAGTACCCCTCCGCCGCGCTCGCCGCAGCCCTCCTCCTCGGCCTGGCCGCCCCCACCGCCTCCGCGCACCCCGGGCACCGCGTCCCCTTCACCGCCGCCACCGTCACCGACCACGCCGACGGCACCTCCACCATCAGCTGGGACGCGCCCGGCACCCACCGCGTGACCGTCCGCTCCGAGGGCCGCACGGTCGCGCGCGGCGGCGCCACCGGCTCGGTCACCGTCCCGACCCGCGCCGGCGCCGACCGCCACTGGTTCGACCTGGTGCCCGACCGCGGTACGCCGCTCCGCCTCGCCGACCGGCTGATCCGGCTCCAGGGCACGGCCAACTTCCGCGACGCGGGCGGCTACCGCACCCGCGACGGACAGTGGGTGCGGATGGGCGAGGTCTACCGCTCCGACGCGCTCGACCGGCTCACCGACGCCGACCTCGCCAAGCTGCGGCGCCTCGGCGTCCGCACCGTCCTCGACCTCCGCATGGAGTCCGAGCGCGCCGCCGCCCCCGACCGCGTCCCGGTGGGCGCCACGCACACCGTCGCCGACGTGCTGGCCGGCAGCGGCACCTTCACCTCGATGCCGAAGTCCCCGGCCGAGGCCGAGGCGATGATGACCGGGGGCAACCGCTTCATGGTGAGCGGGGACACGGCGAGGGCCGCGTACGCCACCGTCCTCGACGAGATCGCCGACGGTGACGGTGACGGGGTCGTCTTCCACTGCACCGCCGGCAAGGACCGCACCGGCTGGGCCGAGGCCGCGCTCCTCACCGCCCTCGGCGTCCCCGAGGAGACGGTCATGGCCGACTACCTCGCCAGCAACACCTACCGCGCCGCCGCCAACGAGGCCGCCCTCTCCCACCTGCCGCCCGACCGGGCCGCCGTCTACAAGCCGCTCCTGGACGTCCGCCCCGGCTACCTCAACGCCTCCTTCGACGAGGTCCGCGAGGAGTTCGGCTCCTTCCGCGCCTACCTCCACGAGGGCGTGGCGGTCGACGCCCACCAGCTCAAGGCCCTCAAGCGCGACCTGCTGGTGGGCTGACCCGGCTCAGCCCTCGATCACCGGAAGCAGTTCCGGCAGGTGGCCGTCCGAGGCGCGGGCGGTCTCCTGGCGTTCCTTCGGGACCTCGCCGTAGAGGGTGGTGCGGGGGCGGGAGGGCCGGCCGGCCGCCTCCGCGATGGCCTCCAGGTCGCGGATCGAGCGGTACGAGCCGTAACTCGACCCGGCCATGCGCGAGATGGTCTCCTCCATCAGCGTGCCGCCCAGGTCGTTGGCGCCGGAGCGGAGCATCTCGGCGGCGCCCTCCGCGCCCAGCTTCACCCAGCTGGTCTGGATGTTGGGGATGTGCGGGTGGAGCAGCAGGCGGGCCATCGCCGTCACCGCGCGGTTGTCGCGGATCGTCGGGCCGGGCCGGGCGATGCCGGCCAGGTAGACCGGCGCGTTGGTGTGGATGAAGGGGAGGGTCACGAACTCCGTGAAGCCGCCGGTCCGCTGCTGGAGGGAGGCGAGCGTGCGGAGGTGGCCCAGCCAGTGGCGGGGCTGGTCGACGTGGCCGTACATCATCGTCGAGCTGGACCGCAGGCCCAGCTCGTGCGCGGTGGTGATGACCTCGATCCAGGTGGCGGCGGGCAGCTTGCCCTTGGTCAGCACCCAGCGGACCTCGTCGTCGAGGATCTCGGCGGCGGTGCCGGGGATCGAGTCGAGCCCGGCCTCCTTCGCCGCGGTCAGCCACTCCCGGATCGACAGGCCCGTGCGGGTCGCGCCGTTGACGACCTCCATCGGGGAGAAGGCGTGCACGTGCATGCCGGGGACGCGTTCCTTCACCGCCCGGGCGATGTCGAAGTACGCGGTGCCGGGCAGGTCCGGGTGGATGCCGCCCTGCATGCAGACCTCGACCGCGCCGACCTCCCACGCCTGCTGGGCCCGGTCGGCGACCTGGTCGAGGGAGAGGGTGTACGCGTCGGCGTCGGTGCGGCGCTGGGCGAAGGCGCAGAAGCGGCAGCCGGTGTAGCAGACGTTGGTGAAGTTGATGTTCCGGGTGACGATGTACGTCACCTCGTCGCCGGAGACCGACTTCCGCACGTCGTCCGCGACTGCGCACAGCGCGTCGAGGGCGGGCCCGTCAGCGTGGAAGAGGGCGAGGGCCTGGGCGTCGGTGAGCCTCGTCGGGTCGTCGGCGGCGACGGCCAGCGCCTCCCGCAGGTCGGCGTCGATCCGCTCGGGGACCGCGTCGGGGACCATGCCGGGCGCGGCGGCCTCCCGGAGCGCCTCCCAGTCGCCGTACACCTCGTCGAAGTCCTCGCGCCGGTCACCGGTCCGGCCCTCGGTGTCGATGGTGGCGTGCAGGTCGGTGCGGCCGGTGGCGGCGAAGGTCTCGTCCGGTTCCTGCCAGGGCAGGCCGCGGACCACCGCGTCCGGGTTCGCGAGGCCGGTCTCCGGGTCGGCCAGGGCACGGACGTGCGGCACGATCCGCGGGTCCAGCCAGGGCTCGCCGCGCCGGACGAACTCCGGGTAGACGCAGAGCCGTTCGCGCAGCTCGAAGCCGGCGGCGGCGGAGCGCTCCGCCAGCTCCTCGATCCGCGGCCAGGGGCGTTCCGGGTTGACGTGGTCGATGGTCAGCGGCGAGACGCCGCCCCAGTCGTCGACGCCGGCCGCGATCAGCCGCTCGTACTCGGCGTCCACCAGGTTCGGCGGCGCCTGGAGGCAGGCGGAGGGGCCCATGATGAGCCGGGCGACGGCCACCGCCGCGACCAGGTCGTCGAGCTCGGCGTCGGGCATCGCGCGCATGGCCGTGTCCGGCTTGGCGCGGAAGTTCTGGATGATCAGTTCCTGGATGCCGTGGTAGGCGCGGGCGGTCCGGCGGAGCGCGAACAGCGACTCCGCCCGCTCCTCGTACGTCTCCCCGATCCCCAGGAGCAGCCCCGAGGTGAAGGGGACGGACGAGCGCCCCGCGTCCTCCAGGACCCTCAGCCGCACGGCCGGTTCCTTGTCGGGCGAGCCGAAGTGCGGGCCGCCGGGCTCGGACCACAGGCGGGTGGCGGTGGTCTCCAGCATCATGCCCATCGACGGGGCGACCGGCTTGAGCCGCTGGAAGTCCGTCCACGACAGGACGCCCGGGTTGAGGTGCGGCAGGAGGCCGGTCTCCTCCAGGATCCGCACCGACATCGCCCGCACGTACGCGAGGGTGTCGTCGTAGCCGTGCGCGTCCAGCCACTCGCGCGCCTCCGGCCAGCGGTCCTCCGGCTTGTCGCCGAGGGTGATGAGGGCTTCCTTGCAGCCGAGCGCGGCCCCCTTGCGCGCGATGTCCAGCACCTCGTCCGGGGACATGAACATGCCGTGGCCCTCGCGCCGCAGCTTCCCCGGCACGGTGACGAAGGTGCAGTAGTGGCACTTGTCCCGGCAGAGCCGGGTGAGGGGTATGAACACGCTCTTCGAGTACGTGATCACGCCCGGCCGCCCGGCGGCTTCGAGCCCGGCGTCCCGGACCCGCCCCGCGACGGCCACCAGCTCCGCCAGGTCCTCGTCGCGCGCCCGCAGCAGCACCGCCGCCTCGCCGACGTCGAGCGCGACGCCGTCCCGGGCGCGCCGCAGCGCCCGGCGCATCGCGTTCCTGGTCGGGGGCGGGGCCGTCGGTCCGCTGTGCCGGTCGGCCCGGGGGTCGGTCTGCTGGTCGGCCTGGTGGTCCGTCATGCACCGAGCATACGAGCGGCCCCCGGACGCGGAGGAGGCATCCCCGGGGCTTGTCACGCGCCCGTCACGGCAGGAACTCCGCGTACGCGTCCAGCACCCGCAGCACCTCGTCCTCGCCGGCCGGCGGCAGCTGGAGGACGGTCTCCTCGCAGCCGAGCTCCGCGTAGTGGGCGAGCTTCCCGGCGCTCGGGAGGACGGCGTACGGCACGACCTGGAGGGCCTTCGGGTCGCGCCCCGCCCGCTCCCACTCGGCCCGCAGCACCGGCAGGGACTCCGACAGGCCGCGCCCGCCGATCGGCATCCAGCCGTCCGTCTGCCCGGCGACGGCCGCGAACAGCTTCGGCCCCGCGGCCCCGCCGAGGAGCACCCGCGGCGCCCCGCCGGCCGGCTTCGGCCACACCTCGGAGGCGCGCGCGGAGTAGCCGTACTCCCCTTCGTACGCCGTCGGCTCCGGCGCCCACAGGGCCCGCATGAGCGCCAGCCGGTCCGCGACCAGCTCCCGCCGCGTGCTCCAGGCGACGCCGTGGTCGGCAGCCTCCTCCTTGTTCCAGCCGTACCCGAGGCCGAGGGTGAACCGGCCGCCGGAGAGGTGGTCGAGCGTCGCGATCTGCTTGGCGAGGGCGATCGGATCGTGCTGCGCGAGCAGCGTGATGCCCGTCCCCAGCGCGATCCGGTCGGTGACGGCGGCGGCCTGCGCGAGCGCGACGAACGGGTCCAGCGTCCGCGCGTACTCGCGCGGGAGTCCGCCGCCCGCCGGGTAGGGCGTGGCCCGCTCGACGGGGATGTGGGTGTGCTCGGGGAGGTAGAGCCCGGCGAAGCCGCGCTCCTCCAGCTCGCGGGCGAGCCGCACGGGCGAGATGGTCTCGTCGGTCAGGAAGATCGTGGTCGAGATCCGCATGAGGGCACGCTAGGGGCTCCGGCCCGGGATTCCGAGGGGTGCGGCACCACGGCGGCGAAATCCGCGTGCCCTCCTCCCCGGCCGCGCCTACGGTGGCGCGCGTGCTGAATCGAATCGAGGCGTACTACGACGCCGTGCCCCGCTCCTCCGCCCGCGCGGAGGACTTCGGACCGCTGACCTTCTTCGTGCGGGAGGGGACCGACGGCTGGCCGTTCTACGCGCGGCCCACGCTCGGCCGCACCGGCGGGGTGTCGGTGGCGGACGTGGAACGGGTACGGGCCCGGCAGCGGGAGCTGGGGCTGCCGGAGGCGTTCGAGTGGGTGGCCGAGACGAGCCCCGGGCTGCGCGCGGCCGTGGCGGCGAGCGGGCTCGTCGTGCACGCGCACCCGCTGATGGTGCTGGACGGCGCCCCGCTCCCCGTGCCGGAACCCGTCGACGCCGTCGTGCGGACCGTCGACGCCGCCGACCCCCGGCTCGCGGACGCCGTCTCCGCGCCGTACGCGGCCTTCGGGGCCACCCCGGGGCCGGACGATGCCCGGCGGGTCGGCGACCGGATCGCGGCCGGACTGGCCGTCCTCGCGGCCGGCTTCGACACGGAGAGCGGCGAGGCGCTGGCGGGCGGCCAGCACCAGCCCGTCGGGGACGTGGCGGAGGTCGTCGGGGTCGGCACCCGCCCCGGCGCCCGCCGGCGCGGCCTGGGACTCGCGGTGACCGCCGCACTGGTCGCGGACGCCCGGGCGCGCGGCGTCGACCTGGTCTTCCTGACGGCCTCGGACGCGTCCGTGGAACGCCTCTACGCCCGCCTCGGCTTCCGCACGATCGCGACCGCCCTCATCGCGGAGGCACCGGAGACGTCGGAGGCGCTGGAGACGTCTGAGGCGACTGAGGCGACTGAGGCGACTGAGCGGTCAGAGGGCGTCTGAGCCGGAGCCGACGGTCGGATCCGGCCGAGGCATCCGAGGCACCGGATCCGGCTATGCCGTCCGCGGTGTCTGGACCGTCCGTGATGTCTGGACCGTCAACGGCGTCCAGGCCGGCCGCAGCGTCTGATCAGTCCGCGGCGTCTGGGCCGTCCGCGGCGACGCCGGCTCCCTGACCATGAACACGTCCACCGCGTCCTCCGCCTCCCGTACGAACCCCTCGCGTTCGTAGAGGCGGCGGGCCGGGCTGCCCCGGAGCACTTCGAGCCGGACGGGGGCGGACCGCTGGTCGGCCCCGGCCAGGAGGTGGCGCAGGACGGCGGTGCCCAGGCCGCGGCCCTGGAGGGCGGGCCGCAGGAGGAAGTGCTCCAGGTGGAGGGCGTCGCCGTCCGGGCGGAGGGTGACGCACCCGGCGAGGGCGTGTTCCGGGGTCTCGATGACGGAGGTGTGCGCGGGCGAGAAGCCGTCCCGCAGCCGCTGCCGCACCCGGTGCTCGTCGTAGCGGCCGAGCCGCTCCAGGTCGGCGCGCATGACCACCGCGCGCAGGTCGGCGATGGCCTCGACGTCCTCGGGCCGGCCCGGCCTCAGCCGCCAGCCCCCGCTTCCGTACCCCTGGTCCATGGCCTGATCGTAGGGAGCCGGTCGTAACCGCCCGCGCGGGGGTCGCGTTGGACCGGCCATGAAGAGGATCCTCACCGCAGCCGCCCTGACCGCCTTCGCCGCCACCGCCGGCCTCGCCTCCGCCGGAAGCGCCGCCGCCGACACCGGTGGCATGAACCTCCCGTCGGTCGTCCCGCTCAGCGGCGTCCTGGCCCCCAAGCCGAAGCCCGCCGCGGCCGCCGACCTCCCCGAGGCCAACAAGGCCGTGGAGGGCCTGCTGCCCGGCCGGCACTGACC
Source organism: Streptomyces hydrogenans (assembly GCF_014656075.1). Classification (GTDB taxonomy): domain Bacteria; phylum Actinomycetota; class Actinomycetes; order Streptomycetales; family Streptomycetaceae; genus Streptomyces; species Streptomyces hydrogenans. The sequence continues at coordinate 116,623 of NZ_BNBS01000007.1, read as the reverse complement.
TCGCCCCAAATAGGACGAAAGCGGCGATACCCCCCACGGGATCGCCGCTTTCGCGTTTCTGGATGACTCAGCCGTGCGGACGGCCCGGACCGGTCAGTCGGCCACCACCAGGGACGGCGTCTCCTTCGTCAGGACCTCGCCGCGGAAGAAGGCGGGGCTGCGGCGCTGCATGACGAGCATGAGGATCGCGCCGAGGACGAGGAGGCCGACGGCGATGACGAAGACGGAGCCGACGCCGAAGACGGCGGAGCCGGAGCCGTAGGCCGGGTCCCACATGTCGTAGAGGGTCTTGCCGAAGACGGCCGTGAGCATGACGCCGCCGAGGGCCGGCATGAGGCCCTTGAAGGCGAAGTCGCGGACGGAGCGGAAGAGCTCGGCGCGGAAGTACCAGACGCAGGCGAAGGCGGTGATGCCGTAGTAGAAGCAGATCATCAGGCCGAGCGCGTAGATGGTGTCGACCAGGACGTGCTCGCTGACCAGGGTCATCACGGTGTAGAAGGCGCCGGTCGCGATGCCCGCGACGACGGTGGCCCGGCCGGGGGTCTTGAAGACCGGGTGGACCTCGGTGAAGGACTTCGGCAGCGCCTCGTACGTGGACATGGCGAGGACCGTGCGGGCGACCGGGATGAAGGTGGTCTGGAGGCTCGCGGCGGCGGAGGCCAGGACGGCGACGAAGAGCAGGATGCCGAGGACCGGGCCCATGACCGGGCCGGCGAGGGCGGCGAAGACGTTGTCGGAGGTCTCCGGGTTGGCGAGGCCGAGGCCCTCCCCGCCGGAGCCGACGGCCATCTGCGCGGCGATGCCGGTGGCCAGGTAGGAGCCGACCAGGACGACCATCGCGATGAGCGCGGCGCGGCCGGGGGTCTTGTCGCTGCCGACGGTCTCCTCGTTGGACGCCATGCAGGTGTCCCAGCCCCAGTACATGAAGATCGAGAGGGAGAGGCCGGCGGTGAAGGCGGCGAAGGACTGGACGGCGAAGGGGTTCATCCAGGACCAGGAGAAGTCGACCGAGGTCTCGAAGGAGCCCGCCTTGCTCAGGGCCAGGGCGACGAAGACGGCGAGGACGACGAGCTGGAGGATGACGAGGGTGTACTGGACGCCCTTGGTGGCCGTCATGCCGCGGTAGCTGATCGCGGTGGCTGCGGCGATGAGGGCGAGGCAGGTGAGGATGTGGACGGCCTTGTTGTCGTCCAGGGCCGCGATCGACTCACTGCCGGTGATCTCGCCCGCGAGGAGCCAGAAGTACGAGGTGGCGACGCCGGCCAGGTTGGAGAGCACGATGATCGTGGCGATCACCAGGCCCCAGCCGCACATCCAGCCGATCTTGGGGCCGAACGCCTTCACGGTCCAGGTGAAGGAGGTGCCGCAGTCCGGCATGGCCTTGTTGAGCTCCCGGTACGCGAAGGCGACGAGGAGCATCGGGAGGAAGCCCGCGAGGAAGACGGCGGGCATCTGGAGGCCCACCTCGCCGGCCGTGGAGCCGAGGGTGGAGGTCAGGCAGTAGACCGGGGCGACGGTGGATATGCCGATGATCGCGTTGCCGAAGAGGCCGACGGAGTTGCCGCCGAGGCCCTTCTTGCGCACGCCGTGCGTGTCCCCCGGGGCGGTCTCGCCCCTTACCGTGTCTCCGGCCTGGGGCCGTACGTCCACCTGAGTCATGAACTTGACGTTAAATGCTGCGGTTTCCTTATCCGGAGGACTTGACTCCGCTCACTTGATCGATCATCGCCTTGCATTGCGAGGTCAGATCCGGGCACGCGCCAATGATTGAAAGATCGACGAACCCGACGGACCGACCAACTGGTAGGTCGGCCGCCGGGTGTCCGATATGCGGGAACCGCAGCCAGGCCCGAAATGTCCGGTTTCAAATTTTCCCGTGTGACTTTCCGGTGACCTCCGGACGGCTGTCGGACGACCGTCCGACGACTCCTTGATGACCCCCTGATGACCCCCCGACGACCGCCCGACGACCGTCGGACGGCCGTCGGAAGACCACCGCGAGCCCCTTCGGGCGGGGCCGGGCAGGGCCCCGCCCGTGGCCGCTCAGCCCGGCCAGACCACCGCCTGCAGCTCGCTGTAGGCGTGCAGCGCGTACGAGCCCACGTCCCGGCCCACGCCGCTCTTCTTGAAGCCGCCGAAGGGCGCCTCCATGTTCCGGCCGATGGTGTTGATCCCCACCCCGCCGGCCCGCAGCCGCCCCGCGATGCGGAAGGCGCGGGCGACGTCGCCGGACCACACGTAGTCGAGCAGGCCGTAGTCGCTGTCGTTGGCGAGCGCGATCCCCTCCTCCTCGTCGTCGAAGGGGACGACCACGACGACCGGGCCGAAGATCTCCTCGCGCACCACCCGCATCTCGTTGGTGCAGTCGGCGAGCAGCGTCGGCGCCACGTAGAAGCCGCGCGCGAGGTCCGGGCGCTCGCCGCCGGTCACGATCCGCGCCCCCTCCTTGCGGCCCAGTTCCACGTAGGACTCCACCCGGTCGCGGTGGGCCGCCGAGATCACCGGTCCGACGACCGTGCCCTTCTCCGCCGGGTCCCCCACCTTCAGGTGGCCGGTGTAGGCGGCCAGCTTCCCGACCAGCCGGTCGTAGATCCCGCGCTGGGCGAGCACCCGGGTCGGGGCGGTGCAGATCTGGCCGCTGTAGAAGGAGAAGGTGGTGCCGATCCCCATCACGGCCGCGTCCAGGTCGGCGTCGTCGAGGACGAGCGCGGCGCCCTTCCCGCCCAGCTCCATCAGCTGGCGCTTCATGGCGCGGCCGCAGACCTCGCCGATGGCCTGGCCGACGGCGGTGGAGCCGGTGAAGGAGACCATGTCGACGTCCGGGGAGTCGACGGCCGCCTCGCCCACGGCGGGCGCCGAGCCGGTGACCAGGTTGACCACGCCGGGCGGGGCGCCGGCCTCCTCCAGGGCGCGGACCATGGCGAAGACGGACAGCGGGTCCTGCGGGGCGGGCTTCACGAGGACGGTGTTGCCCATGGCGAGCGCGGGCGCGATCTTGCCGGCCGGGTTGGCCCAGGGGTTGTTGTACGAGGTGACGCAGGTGACGACGCCGACCGGGCGGCGTACCGCGACCGCCCCGAAGACGCCGGCCTTCCCCATCGGGCCGGCCTCGTTGATCTGCGGCGGCAGGGCCTCCTCGACCGGTTCCAGGGCGCCGCGCGCGTACCTCCGGAAGCGGGAGGAGCCGACGGCGACCTGCATGCCGCGGGCGGTGGCGGTGGTGGCGCCGGTCTCGGCGCGGGCGAGGAGGGTGTGTGCGTCGGCGTCCCGGGCCATGATCGCGGCGGCCCGGTCGAGGATCGCGGCGCGCTCCTCGGGCCTCGTGCGCGACCAGGTGCCGAACGCCTGGCGGGCGGCGGCGGCGGCCTCGTACACCTGGGCCCGGGACGCCTCGGGCGCGAGGCCGACGACCTCCTCGGTGGCCGGGTTCACCACCTCGTAGTGGCCGCCGTCGGGCTCGGTCCACGCGCCGTCGATGTAGAGCTTCTCGCGGATGGTCATCGGGTGTTCACCGTCCTCGTGTCGCGGCCCGAGCGCAGGACGCGCCCGGGTGTCGCCCCGGTCACCTCGTCGTCGCGGACCGTCTCGACGCCGTTGACGCGGACGGAGACGATGCCGACCGCCCGCGAGTCCAGGCGCGGGCTGTCGCCGGGGAGGTCGTGGACGAGGATCGCCGGGCCCGCGTCGATCCGCTCGGGGTCGAAGAGGACCAGGTCGGCGTGGAAGCCCTCGGCGATCCGGCCGCGCTCGCGGAGCCCGAAGAGCCGGGCCGGATCGTCGCTGAGCATCCGCACGGCCCGCTCCAGCGGCACCAGCTTCCGTCCGCGCAGGCAGTCGCCGAGGAAGCGGGTGGTGTACGGGGCTCCGCACATCCGGTCCAGGTGGGCGCCGGCGTCGGAGCCGCCGAGGAGGACGTCCTCGTGGTCCCAGGTCTCGCGGCGCAGCGCCCAGGAGGCCGGGTCGTTGTCGCTCGGCATCGGCCACAGGACGGTCCGCAGGTCGTCGTTGGCGCAGATCTCGACGAGGCACTGGAAGGGGTCCTGGCCGCGCTCGGCGGCGATGTCCTTCACGACGCGGCCGGTCAGGCCCTCGTTCTCCCGGCTGTAGGTGTCGCCGATGACGTACCGGCCGAAGTGGGCGAGGCGGCGGAAGACGCCGGCCTCCTTGGAGTCGGCGCGGCGCAGCATCTCGGCGCGCACGTCGGGGTCGCGGAGCTTCGCGACGCGCTCGGGGACGGGCAGGGCCAGGATCTCGCCCCAGCCGGGGATGAGGTTGAGGGCGCAGAAGGTGCCGAGGGACATGTTCATGGGGGTGAGGATCGGCATGGTGAGGGCGACGATCCGGCCGCCGGACTTGCGGGCCCGTTCGGAGGCGGTGAGCTGGCGGGGGACGCGTTCGGGGACGGCGGCGTCGATGGTGAGGACGTTCCAGTTCAGGGGCCGTCCGGCGGCGGCCGACATCTCGACGAAGAGGTCGATCTCGGCGTCGGAGAACTGGTCGAGGCAGCCGGCGAGGATCGCCTCGATCTGGGTGCCCTCGTGCTCGCCGACCGCCTTGGAGAGGGCGATCAGCTCGGCGGGGCTCGCGTGCCGGGAGGGGACGGGGGCGCCGTCGCCGTCGGAGTGGGTGGACGACTGGGTGGTGGACAGGCCCCAGGCGCCGGCCTCCATGGCCTCCTTGAGGAGGGCGGTCATCCGCGCGAGCTGGTCGTCGGTGGGCTGCCCGCCGACGGCGTCCTCGCCCATGACGTACCGGCGCAGGGCGCAGTGGCCGACCATGAAGCCGGCGTTGACGGCGATCCGGCCCTCCAGGGCGTCGAGGTACTCGCCGAAGGAGGACCAGCTCCAGTCGACGCCCTCTTCGAGGGCGGTGAGTGCCATGCCCTCGACCTTGGACATCATGCGGCGGGTGTAGTCGGCGTCCTCGGGCCGGTCGGGGTGGAGCGGGGCGAGGGTGAAGCCGCAGTTGCCGCCGGCGACGGTGGTGACGCCGTGGTTCATGGAGGGGGTGGCGTACGGGTCCCAGAAGAGCTGGGCGTCGTAGTGGGTGTGCGGGTCGACGAAGCCGGGGGCGAGGACGAGGCCGGTGGCGTCCTCGGTGGTGCGGGCCTCCTCGGTGACGGTGCCGGGTTCGGCGATCACGGCGATGCGGCCGTCCCGCAGTCCGACGTCGGCGGTGCGGGCGGGGGCGCCGGTGCCGTCCACGACGGTGGCGCCCGTGATGAGGTGGTCGAGCATGACGTCCCTCTCTCCGTTTCCGTACGGGGTGCGCGGGCCGCGCGGGAACGCGGATGCGCCCCGGACCGGGGCCGCCGCGGGGCTCCGGCCGGGGCTGCGCGGGCGGCGGTCCGGGAAGACGCCGCCCACGTGGGGTGCCCCCGGGGCGATGACCTCGGGGGAGGGTCCGCTACTGGCCGGCCGCCTGGCGGAAGCGGGTGGTGCGGTGGACCGGGTCGGTGTCGATCTCGGGGATGACGTGCTCGCCGATGAGCCGGATCGAGTTCATCGTGTCCTCGTAGGAGATGCCGATCGGGAGGCCGAAGGAGAGCTGGTCGGCGCCGGCCCGCTCCCACCGCTTGCACTGGGCGAGGACCTCGGAGGGGTCGCCGCAGATCATGAGTTCCTCGGCTATGAGGAGTTCGATGATCTCGGCCGAGTACTCGGGGAGCAGCTCGGGCCACTCGGGGATGCCCTCGGGGCGGGGGAAGGTGTCGTGGTAGCGGAAGAGCAGTGACTGGAGGTAGTTGAGGCCGCCGCCGACGGCGATCTCGACGGCCTTGTCGTGGGTCTCGGCGCAGATCGCGGTGGAGGTGACCATGACGTTGTCGTTGACGAAGTCGCCGACGGCCTTGGCCTCCTTGATCGCGTTCTTGTAGGACTCGACGACCCATTCCATGTCGGAGACCTTCTGGACGCTGAAGCCGAGGACTCCGAGGCCCATCTTCCCGGCCATGGCGTAGGAGGACGGGGAGCCGGCGGCGTACCACATGGCGGGGTGGGACTTGCCGTACGGCTTGGGGAGGATCTTGCGGGGCGGCAGGGACCAGTGCTTGCCCTGGAAGCCCGCGTACTCCTCCTGGAGCCACATCTTGGGGAACTCGGCGATGGTCTCTTCCCAGATCTCCTTGGTGTGGTTCATGTCCGTGATGCCCGGGAAGAAGCCGAGGATCTCGTGGGAACCGGCACCGCGGCCCGAGCCGAACTCGAAGCGGCCGCCGGAGAGGTGGTCGAGCATGGCGACCTTCTCGGCGACCTTGACCGGGTGGTTGACCTGGGCGAGCGGGTTGAAGATGCCGGAGCCGAGGTGGATGCGCTCGGTGGCGTGGGCGAGGTAGCCCAGGTAGACGTCGTTGGCCGAGAGGTGCGAGTACTCCTCCAGGAAGTGGTGCTCGGAGGCCCAGGCGTACTTGAAGTTGTACTTGTCCGCCTGGATGACGTACTCGGTCTCCTCCATGAGCGCCTTGTGCTCGGCTTCGGGATCGGTCTCGGCGCGCTTGCCGACGTATCCCTGTACGAAGATCCCGAATTCCACGGAAGTCACCGTCCTCGTGAGTTTCTGACGTGTCGTCAGATTCTTGGATGCACTGCGCCGTGTCAATACCTGATGGATCGTCAGATCAGTTCAGAACAGGGAGACGCCGGCCAGCCAGCCGCCGTCGATCACGAACGGCTGCCCCGTCACGTACGAGGAGTCGTCCGAGGTCAGGAAGAGGGCGAGGGCCGCCACCTCCTCCGGGCGGCCGATCCGGCCGAGCGGCACGAGCTTGCGGTAGAGCTCGCCGGTCGCGGCCGGGTCCACCCCCTCCGGGTTGCTCATGGCGGTGTCGATCGCGCCCGGGCAGACGGCGTTCACCCGGATCCCCTTCGGGGCCAGCTCCAGGGCCGCCACCCGGGTCAGCCCGAGCACCGCGTGCTTGGAGGCCGCGTAGGCGCCGACCCCGGCCATGCCGGTCACCCCGGTGTACGAGGCGGTGTTGACGATCGTGCCGCCGCCGGCCGCCGCGATCTCCGGCGCCACCGCCCTGATCCCGAGGAAGCAGCCCGTCTGGTTGACCGAGACGATCGCCTGGAACTCCTCCAGCGGGGTCGCGAGCAGTTCGTTGAAGCGGAGGATGCCGGCGTTGTTCACCAGGCCGTCGATCCGCCCGAACCGCTCCTTCGCCGCCGCCACCGCGGCCGCCCACTCCTCCTCGCGGGTCACGTCCAGGTGGACGTAGGACGCCCGCTCCTCCCCCAGCTCCTTGGCCAGGGCCTCCCCGGGGCCGTCGAGCACGTCCGCGAGGACCACCCGCGCCCCCTCGGCGGCGAAGAGCCGCGCCTCCTGCTCGCCCTGCCCGCGCGCCGCGCCCGTGACGATCACGACCCGCCCGTCCAGCTTGCCCATGCGCCTGCTCCCTACAGATGCGGGGCGACCCCCTCGGCGAAGGCCGCCATCTGGTCGATGAGTTCGCTGCGGCTCCGGCTGCGGAACCGCACCTGGATCTGGTCGACGCCCATCGCCCCGTACTCCCGGAGCGACGCCGCCAGCTCCTCCGGCGCGCCCGCGCGCGTGCGTCGGCCGACCTCCCAGCCGGGGGCGCCGACGTACAGCGGCTCGGCGATCGCGCCGAAGACGAAGGGCTCCGCGATCCCGGCCTCCTCGCGCAGGCGCCGGATCCGCTCGATCCGGCGCGCCAGCACGTCCCGGGGGTCGCCCTGCGGCAGCCAGCCGTCGCCCTTGAGCGCGGCCCGCCGCACCGCCGCCGGGGAGGAGCCGCCCACCCAGACCGGGACCCGCTCCTGCGCGGGCCGGGGCCGCTGCCCCAGGTCCTTGAAGGCGAAGCGCTCCCCCAGGTGCTCCGGGTACTCCTCCGGGCCGAGCGCCGCCCGCAGCGCGTCGAGCGTCTCGTCCAGCACCGCCCCGCGCCCCTCGAAGTCCGCCCCGACCGCCTCGAACTCCTCCTGGACGTGCCCGGCGCCCACCCCGAGGACCAGCCGGCCGCCGGAGAGGTGGTCGACGGTCGCGTACGCCTTCGCGGTGACCAGCGGGTGGCGCAGCCCCACGACGGCGACGTGCGAGAGCAGCCGGACCCGCTCGGTGGCGGCGGCCAGGAAGGAGAGCGTGGCGACCGGGTCGTACCAGACGGTGCTCATCCCGGCGGCGAGCCGGCGCGGGATGGCCACGTGGTCGCAGCAGGCGACGTAGTCGAAGCCGTGCGCGTCGGCGGCCCGGGCGATCGCGAGCAGGTCCGCGGGCCCGGCACCGGCCTCCCAGGGCTCGGCGTAGATCGCGGACTGGGACTGGACCGGCAGCTGCATGCCGTAGACCACCATGGGGACCCCCTTGTCTGACGCTTCGTCAGTTATGGCGACGGGGCCATGCTGTCGCCTGACGGTCCATCAGGCAAGGGGCGCGGAGGAGGGCGGGCACGCCACGGATGCAAATAACAATCGAATTATTAGTCGCCTGGTATCCTTCGCTCCATGAGCGAGCAGCCCGGCCCCGGCGAGGGTCCGACCCGTCCCGTCTCCGTCTCCCTCCACGAGGGGACGATCGCCGCGCTCAAGGAGCGCACCGGCAGGCGCGGCATGTCCGCGTACATCGAGGCGCTCGTCCAGCGCCAGCTGGAGCGGGAGCGGCTGCGCGAGCTGATCGAGGACGCCGAGGCGGAGCTCGGCCCCGCCGACGCCTCCGGCGTCGAGGCGAAGCGCGCGTTGCTCCGCGGCGAGGCCGCGAAGCCGGCGGACACCGCGTGAGCGGGACCCTCGTCCTGGACCGCGAGGGCCTGTCGCTGCTCGTACGACGCTCCGCCGACCTCCTCGAATGGCTCGTGGCGGCCGAGGCCGAGGACGTCAGGGTCGTCACCAGCTCCGTCACCCTCGTCGAGGCCCGGGACGCCCGGGTCCCGCAGGCCCGTTTCGACTACGCCGCATCGCGCGTGAACGTGATCCCTCCGAGCGAGGCGATCGCCCGCCTGGCCTGCAAGCTCCTGGCGGGCGCCGGCCTGCACGGCCACAAGTACGCCCTGGACGCCCTCGTGGCCGCGACCGCGCTGTCCTCTCCGGCACCGGTGACGGTGCTGACCTCGGACCCGGAGGACCTGACCGTCCTGTGCGGGCCCGGCATCCGCGTGTTCAAGGTCTGAGCCGGGCCCCCGCCCCTCGCCTCACGGCCGCCACAGCCCCTCCGGGCTCAGCCCCAGCAGGTCGACGGCGTTGCCGCGGACGATGCGCTCGACGACGTCCGGCGACAGGTGGCCCATCTGCGCCTCCCCCACCTCCTTGGACTTCGGCCAGGTGGAGTCCGAGTGCGGGTAGTCCGTCTCGTAGAGGACGTTCGCCGCGCCGATCGCGTCGAGGTTGCGCAGCCCGAAGGCGTCGTCGAAGAAGCAGCCGAAGACGTGCCCGGCGAAGAGCTCCGACGGCGGACGGGTGACCTTGTCGGCGACCCCGCCCCAGGCCCGGTTCTCCTCCCAGACGACGTCCGCCCGCTCCAGGATGTACGGGATCCAGCCGATCTGGCCCTCCGCGTACATGATCCGCAGGTTCGGGAAGCGCTCGAACTTGCCGCTCATCAGCCAGTCGACCATCGAGAAGCAGCAGTTGGCGAAGGTGATCGTGGAGCCGACCGCCGGCGGGGCGTCCGCCGAGGTGGACGGCATCCGGCTGGACGAGCCGATGTGCATCGCGATGACCGTGCCGGTCTCGTCGCAGGCCCGGAAGAAGGGGTCCCAGTGGTCCGTGTGGACCGAGGGCAGCCCCAGGTGCGGCGGGATCTCGGAGAAGGCGACGGCCCGGACCCCGCGGGCGGCGTTCCGCCGCACCTCGGCGGCGGCCAGCTCCGGGTCCCAGAGCGGGATGAGGGTGAGCGGGATCAGCCGGCCCTGCGCCTCGGGCCCGCACCACTCCTCGACCATCCAGTCGTTGTAGGCGCGCACGCAGAGCAGGCCCAGCTCGCGGTCGGACGCCTCGGTGAAGGTCTGGCCGCAGAAGCGCGGGAAGGTCGGGAAGCAGAGCGCGGACTGGACGTGGTTGACGTCCATGTCGGCGAGCCGGTCGGGGACGGAGAAGGAACCCGGCCGCATCTGCTCGTAGGTGATGACTTCGAGGCGTATCTCGTCCCGGTCGTAGCCGACCGCGGTGTCGAGACGGGTGAGGGGCCGGTGAAGGTCCTCGTAGACCCACCAGTCGCCGATCGGCCCGTCGTCGCCCTTCGCGCCCATGACGGGGGCGAACTTGCCGCCGAGGAAGGTCATCTCCTTCAGCGGGGCGCGGACGATCCGCGGACCGGTGTCGCGGTACCGGGACGGGAGCCGGTCCCGCCAGACGTGCGGGGGCTCCACGGTGTGGTCGTCCACCGAGATGATCCTGGGGAAGGTCTCCTGGGTCTCCATGTCCTTCACGGTAGCGCCGATCTGACGAACCGTCAGCTTCTCTGACGGCCGGGCCCGGTCACAGCTCCTCCACAACGTCGCCCCGATGCTGACGCGCTCCCTCCGGACAAGGCAGACTGTCCGGGGCGATACCACCGGTAGGGCAGGGGGAGCCATGGGGCAGGACAACGGACCGCGCGTCCCGGCGCAGGGCCGCCCCGGCAGGCACGAGGCCGGGGCGGACATCGACGTACCCCGGCAGCGGGCGGGGGCGGCGGAACGGGGCGGGGGCGGGGGGACGGGTACGGACTCCGGCGTCGTGACGGGGTCCGGTACGGGTCCGGACTCCGGCTCCCCGACGGGTACGGACTCCGGCTCCGGTACGGGTACGAGCTCCGGCTCCCCGACGGGTACGGACACCGGCTCCGGTACGGGTACGAGCTCCGGCTCCCCGACGGGTACGGGCTCCGGTCCGGGTACGGACTCCGGCGCCGTGACGGGCACCGGTACAGGTACGGGCTCCGACTCCGCCACGGGAACCCCCGCGGGCACGGTCACGGGCTCCGGTCCCGCCACGGGCCCCGCGCCCACACCCGCCACGGCCCCCGCGGGTCAGGCGGGCCCCGCCGGGCTGCGGTTCGGTGTGCTCGGGCCCGTGCGGGCCTGGCGGGACGGCGAGCCGCTGGCCACCGGGTCGCCGCAGCAGCGGGCCCTGCTCGCCGCGCTGCTGCTGCGCGGCGGCCGCACCGCCACCGCCGCCGAACTCATCGACGCGCTCTGGGGCGAGGAACCCCCCTCCCAGGCGCTCGCCGCCCTCCGCACCTACGCCTCCCGGCTCCGCAAGGTCCTCGGCGCCGAGGTGCTGACCAGCGAGTCCGGCGGCTACGCCCTGCGGACCGCCGCGCTCGACCTCACCCGCGCCCGGGAGCTCGCCGCCGAGGCGGAGAAGCTGCGGGCCGGCGGCGACCGGGCCGGCGCCCGGACCCGGCTCGCCGAGGCCCTGGACCTGTGGGACGGCGAGGTCCTGGCCTCCGTGCCCGGGCCCCACGCCGAGAACCAGCGGACCCGCCTGGAGGAATGGCGGCTCACCCTCCTGGAGGCCCGCCTCGACGTCGACCTGGAGACCGGCGCGCACGCCGAGGCCGTCTCCGAACTGACCGCGCTCACCGCCGCCCACCCGCTCCGCGAGCGGCTGCGCGAACTCCTCATGCTCGCGCTCTACCGGGGCGGACGGCAGGCCGAGGCGCTCGCCGTGTACGCCGACACCCGCCGGCTCCTCGCCGACGAGCTCGGCGTCGACCCCACCCCCGAACTCGCCCGCCTCCAGCAGCGCATCCTCCAGGGCGACGCCGAACTCGCCCGCCCCGTCGAGGAACAGGCCCCGGCCGCCGCCCCCGTGGCCCGCCCCGCCCAACTCCCGGCGACCGTCCCCGACTTCACCGGACGCGCCGCCTTCGTCCGGGAACTGGGCGCCCGGCTCGCCACCGCCGAGGGCCACGTCATGGCCGTCTCCGCGCTCGCCGGCATCGGCGGAGTCGGCAAGACCACCCTCGCCGTGCACGTCGCCCACGAGGCGCGCCCGCACTTCCCCGACGGGCAGCTGTACGTCGACCTCCAGGGCGCGGGCGCCCAGGCCGCCGCCCCGGAGACCGTCCTCGGCTCCTTCCTCCGCGCCCTCGGCACCCCCGACTCGGCCATCCCCGACGCACTGGACGACCGCGCCGCCCTCTACCGCTCGACGCTCGACGGCCGCCGCGTCCTGGTCCTCCTGGACAACGCCCGGGACGCGGCCCAGATCCGCCCCCTGCTGCCCGGCACGGCGGGCTGCGCGGCCCTCGTCACCAGCCGCATCCGCATGGTCGACCTCGCGGGCGCGCACCTCGTCGACCTCGACGTGATGTCCCCGGAGGAGGCCCTCCAGCTCTTCACCAGGATCGTCGGCGAGGAGCGGGTCCGGGCGGAGCGCGAGGCGGCCCTGGACGTCGTCGCCGCCTGCGGCTTCCTCCCCCTCGCGATCCGCATCGCCGCCTCGCGCCTCGCGGCCCGCCGCACCTGGACGGTCTCCGTGCTCGCCGCGAAGCTCGCCGACGAGCGCCGCCGCCTCGACGAGCTCCAGGCCGGCGACCTCGCCGTCAAGGCCACCTTCGAGCTGGGCTACGGCCAGCTGGAGCCCGCCCAGGCCCGCGCCTTCCGCCTCCTGGGCCTCGCCGACGGCCCCGACATCTCCCTCGCCGCGGCGGCGGCCGTCCTCGACCTCCCCCTGTGGGACACCGAGGACCTCCTGGAGGCCCTGGTCGACACCTCGCTGCTCGAATCCGCCGCCCCGGGCCGCTACCGCTACCACGACCTGGTCCGGCTCTACGCCCGCGCCTGCGCCGACCGCGACGAGCACCCCCCGACGGAGAAGGAGGCCGCGCTCTCCCGCCTCCTGGACTTCCACCTCTCGACGGCGGCCCGGGTCTACGCCATCGAGCGCCCCGGCGACCGGCTCGTCGACCACCTGGAGCCGACCACCTACGAGGGCCTGGCCTTCACCGACCGCCACGAGGCCCAGGACTGGCTCTACGCAGAGTCCCACTGCCTCCTCGCCTGCGTCCGCCAGTCCGCCTCCTCCCCCACCACCCTCCGCCGCGCGGTGGACCTCCTGTGGGCCTCCCTCGACCTCGCCGAGTCCGGCGCGAACTCGAAGGAGTACGAGGCGGTGGCGACCCTCCTGCGGACCGCGGCGTCGAAGACGGGCGACGTGCGGGCGGAGGGGCGGGCGGCCAACGCCCTGGCGTACGTCCACCACTACCAGGGCCGGTTCGACCAGGCGGACCGCGAGGCGGAGTCGGTGGTCGCCGCCGCGCGGTCGATCGGCGACCCGCTGCCGGTCTGCTGGGCGCTGAACGCCCGGGGGGCGATCGCCCACTACCAGGCCCGCTTCGGGGACGCCGACGAGCATCTGACGCTGGCCATCGCGCTGTTCCGCGAGGCCGGCGACCCGGCGGGCGAGGCCGCCGCCCTCTGCAACCTCTCCCGCATCCGGCTCGCGACGGGCCGCACGGAGGACGCGGTCCGGATGGCGCGGAAGGGGGCGGACATGTACGAGGAGATGGGCCACGCCCTCAAGGGCGCCAACGGGCGCTACGCGCTGGGGCTCGCGCTCACCGAGGACGGGCAGCTGAAGGCCGCCCGCGACCAGCTGCGGGAGGCCCTCGCCGTGTTCGCCGACAGCCGTCAGCGGCTCTGGGAGGGCATGACGCTCTTCAGGATCGCGGAGGTCGACATGGCCGACCGGCGCTACGGCGCCGCGGCCGCGGGCGCGGAGATGGCCCTGACCCTGCTGCGGGGCATCGGGGGCGAGTGGCGGCGGGGCATCGTCCTCACCGTCCTCGGCAGGGCCCTCGACGGCATCGGGCAGTCGGGCCGGGCGCGGGTCTGCTGGCAGGAGGCCCTGGCCCTGTACGAGGAACTGGGCGCGCCCGAGGCGGCCGAGGTCAAGGGGCTGCTGGGGCGGGCGCTCGCGGCCTGATCCCGGTCCCCCGGGGCCGCGTTCATCATTCGTTTATCGCCGACCGGCAGAGTCTTCCTCAACGATCCGTCGTGTCGGGGGGCAGACGGGTCGGGACGAAGGTCGTCACCTCGACGCACTAGGGTGAGCGATCCTGAGGAGCCCGTCCGGTCGTCCATGGGGGAACCGCCGGACGGGCCCCGCGAACCAGCACGCGAAGCCATCCATATGGAGGGGACCTACATGGGCGACATCGACGCCACCGACCCGATCGCCAAGCCCGAGAACCTGCACATCACGGGCGAGGGCAGCGAGACGATCGGCACGAAGAACCTGCACATCACCTCCGAGCCGGCCGACGCCATCGCGGACAAGGTCCTCGGTGACGGCGGTGCCTCGACGGACAACCTCCACATCACGTCGGAGCCGGCCAAGTAGACCACTCCCCACGGGGACGACGGCATCGGCGGCGACTTCGGGGGAGCTGCCGGTGCCTCCCAGGAGGCCCGGTCGACGGGGGAGCACACGGTCCCGGGGGACTCCGGACGGAACCAGGGGGGATTCGTCCGGGAGGGACCGCGCGCAACGCGATCGGACCACCGACAGGAGGGGCCGGGCAGCTGCCCGGCCCCTCCGCCGTGTGTCCGGCCACCTGACGAAGTAGACGGTTCCGCTTCGCGGTTCCCCGAAGGGCGCCGCGAGGATCGATCTGCCCGATTACCACCACTTCATGAGGAGTCCGCCGTGCGCCGTACGAAACACCTGCTCGCCCTCGCGGTCGTCACCGCCGCCCTCGCCCTCGGAGCGGCGGCCCCGGCCTCGGCCAACATGCACATCACCGCCGACACCTCCTACAACGACCTCCGCGTCGACTGACCTTCCCTAGCCGCGCGCGTACGACCCCAGGCCGACCAGGCAGTACACGTACTCGCTGATGGTGGTGCCGTTCATGGTGTAGCGGTGCGAGAAGGCGTACTGGGTCTTGGGGTTGTCGTTGCAGCGGTTCATGTCGGAGGTGAAGGGGAAGGTCTGGATGACCTTGTAGTGGGCGTCCGAGGCCGAGCAGGAGACCTCCTCGACGCCGCTGACGGACTGGGCGGTCTCCGAGTCCGGGAGGGTGCCGTTGAGGCAGGTGCCCTTCTCGTACGGGTCGGGCTCCTCCTCGGTGGGGGTGGGGTCGGCCGTGGGGTCGAGGTTCAGGCTGGGGAAGGGCGAGACCGAGAAGGTGGGGAAGGTCGGGCGGGAGTCGCTCGGTTCGTCCTTGTCGTTGCTGTTGAAGAGGTACGAGCCGCCGATGATCGCGCCGAGGACGAGCAGCGGCACGAGGCAGCCGGCGACGCCGGACCGGCCCTGCCGCGGGGGCTGGGCGCCGCCCGCGACGGTGATCCGGAGGAGGACCGTTCCGCCGGCGAACCGGACCGGGACGAGATCGCCGTGGCGGCAGGGCGGGACGTGGAGCTGGGCGGGGCCGCCGCCGGGCAGGTCGGACGGCAGGTTGACCGGGATGACGACGCCGGTGGCGGCCTGCTGCGGGGTGAGGGTGAGGGGGATCTCCTGCGTGGACACTGCTGCTCCTCGGAGGGGAAGGTCGGAGGGGGAAGGGGTCACGCGTCGCCCCTATGACGTGGACACGCTGTCGGCCGGTTGCGCTTCCGGGGCCGCTCCGACCCTTTTTCCATAATCGGATTCCAATACTCCGTAAGCGGCCGTCCCGCGCTCAACCCCGCTTCCGCAGCTCGCCCTTGACCACCTTCCCGCTCGCGTTGCGGGGCAGTTCGGCGACGAACTCGACCTGCCGGGGCACCTTGTAGTTCGCCATCTCCCGCCGCGACCAGGCGATCAGGTCGTCGGCCGTGACCCGCGCGCCGGGACGCCGTACCGCGAACGCCTTGCCGACCTCGCCCAGCCGGGGGTCGGGGACGCCGATGACGGCGACGTCGGCGATGTCCGGGTGCAGCCCGATGAGCTGCTCGATCTCGGCGGGGTAGGCGTTGAAGCCGCCGACGATGAACATGTCCTTGAGCCGGTCGGTGATCCGCAGGTTGCCCGCCTCGTCGAGGACCCCGATGTCGCCGGTGCGCAGCCAGCCGTCCGGGTCGATCGCCTCGGCCGTGGCCGCCTCGTCCTCGAAGTAGCCGCGCATCACGTGGTGGCCCCGGACCAGCACCTCGCCCGTGTCCGAGAGCCGCACCTCGGTGCCGGGGATCGCGCGGCCGGAGGTGGTGGCGACGACCTCGTCCGGGTCGTCGCGGTGGCACATGGTGACCAGGCCGCTCGCCTCGGAGAGGCCGTAGGCGGTGAGGACGGTGCCGACGCCCAGCTCGGCGCGGAGGCGTTCCACGAGCCGCAGCGGGACGACGGCGGCGCCGGTGACGACCAGGCGCAGGCTCGACAGGTCGTGGGACGCGCGGCCCGGATGGTCGAGCAGCGACTGGTGGAGGGTGGGCGGGCCCGGCAGCACGCTGATCCGCTCGGCGGCGATGTTGGCGAGCACGGTGTCGACGGTGAAGACGGGCTGCGGCACGATCACCGCGCCGCGCATCAGGCAGGCGAGGACGCCCGCCTTGTAGCCGAAGGTGTGGAAGAAGGGGTTCACGACGAGGTACCGGTCGCCCTCGGCGAGACCGGCGAGCGCGGCCCACTCCTCGTAGCAGCGCAGCGTCTGGGCGTGGCTGATGACGGCGCCCTTGGGGCGGCCGGTGGTGCCGGAGGTGTAGATGACGTCCGAGGGACTGTCGGGGTCGACGGCGTCCGCGCGGGCCCGGACCCGCGCGGCGGGGACCCGGTCGCCCTCGGCGAGGAACGCCTTCCAGGTGGTCCACTCGGCCTCGTCGGGCGCGGTGTCGCCGAGGACGACGACCCGCTCCAGGTGTGGCAGGGGCACTCCGGCGCGGCGCAGCGAGGCGACGTACGAGGTGCCGAGGAAGGTGCCGGTGACGAAGAGGAGCCGGGCGCGGGAGCGGGCCAGGACGTCGGCGGCCTCGGTGCCCTTGAAGCGGGTGTTGAGCGGGACGAGGACGGCGCCGGCGGTCACCGCGCCGAGGGCGGCGACGATCCAGTCGAGGCTGTTGGGCGCCCAGACCGCCACCCGGTCCCCGGCCCGTACGCCGGTGGCCAGGCAGGCGGCGGCGGACCGTTCGACGCGGGCGGCGAGTTCGGCGTAGGAGACCCGGACGCGGCCGTCGACGACCGCCTCCCGATCGCCCCACCGCTCGCCCGCCGCCCGGACGAGTCCCGGGATCGTGCCCCACTCCAGGTCACCACGCATGCCCATACCCCCAGCCTCCCTGTAGCTGACTATCCGTCAGATTAGTTGTAGCCTGGCGCGCTGTCAGCAGTGCTGCCCCATAAGGAGGTCCGGTGCTCAAGGACGCCACAGCCATCGTCGGGATCGGTCAGACTCCCTTCGCGAAACAGCTCCCCGAGACCGAGAAGGCCCTCGCCTGCCGGGCGATCCTCGCCGCCCTCGACGACGCCGGCATCGCCCCCTCGGAGGTCGACGCCTTCGCCTCGTACACCATGGAGGAGACCGACGAGGTCGAGGTCGCCAAGGCCATCGGCGCCGGCGACGTCACCTTCTTCTCCAAGGTCGGCTACGGCGGCGGCGGCTCCTGCGCCACCGTCGGCCACCTCGCCGCCGCCGTCGCCACCGGCCAGGCGAGCGTCGGCGTCGCCTGGCGCTCCCGCAAGCGCGGCTCCGGCCCCCGCCCCTGGAAGAACACCGCCGTCCAGCTCCCCACCCCCGGCCAGTGGACCCGCCCCTACGGGCTGCTCCGCCCCGCCGACGAGATCGGCATGCTCGCCCGCCGCTACATGCACGAGTACGGCGCCACCCGCGACCACCTCTTCAACGTCGCCCTGGCCTGCCGCAACCGCGCCAACCAGAACCCGGACGCGATCATGTACGAGCGCCCGCTGACCCGCGAGATGTACATGACCTCCCGCTGGATCAGCGAACCCCTCTGCCTCTTCGACAACTGCCTGGAGACCGACGGCGCGCTGGCCTGCGTCATCGTCTCCGCCGAACGGGCCCGCGACTGCCGCCGCAAGCCCGTCTACATCCACTCCGCGGCCCAGGGCCTGCCCGCCCAGCACCACGGCATGGTCAACTACTGGAACGACGACCCGCTGTCCGGCCCCGCCTGGACCGCCGCCCGCCACCTGTGGAAGAACGCCGACTTCGGCCCCCAGGACGTCGACGTCGCCCAGATCTACGACGCCTTCACCCCCCTCGTCCCGCTCTCCCTGGAGGGCTACGGCTTCTGCGGACGCGGCGAGGGCGCCGCCTTCACCGAGGGCGGCGCCCTCGAACTCGGCGGCCGGCTCCCCCTCAACACCGGAGGCGGCGGCCTCTCCGAGGCGTACGTCCACGGCTTCAACCTCATCAACGAGGGCGTGAAGCAGCTCCGCGGCACCTCCACCGCCCAGGTGCCCGGCGCCGCCACCTGCCTGGTCACCGCCGGCGAGGGCGTCCCCACCTCCGCCGTCCTGCTGCGAGCCTGAGGAGCTGATCCGAGTGCTGAACCCCGTCATCGACGAAGACGGCGCCCCCTTCTGGGAGTTCACCGCCCGCGGCGAACTGAGGGTCCAGGGCTGCGCCGACTGCGGGGAGCTCCGCTTCCCGCCCCGCCCCTGCTGCCCGCACTGCCAGTCCTTCGCCACCGAGTGGCGGCTGATGTCCGGCCGCGGCCGGATCTGGTCGTACGTGCTCCCGCACCCGCCGCTGCTGCCCGACTACGCCGAACAGGCCCCCTACAACGCGGTCCTCGTCGAACTCGCCGACGCCCCCCGCATCCGCCTGGCCGGCAACGTCGTCGCCGCCCCCGACGCCCGCCTCGACTCCGTCGACCCCGCCCGGCTCCGCATCGGCGCCGCCGTCCGGATCGCCTTCACCGAGATCGACGGGCTCGCCGTCCCCCGCTGGCTCCTGGAGCGCGGATGAGCGCCCCCGGGATCCGCGTGGAGCGCGACAAGGAGACCGGCGTCGCCGTCGTCACCCTCGACCGGCCCGAGCGGCTCAACGCGATCACCCTCGCCATGGCCCGCGAACTCGCCGCCGTCTGGCGCGGTTTCCGCTACGAGGACGACATCCGGGCCGTCGTCCTCACCGGCTCCGGCGGACGGGCCTTCTGCACCGGCATCGACCGCGACGACGCCGGACGCGTGCCGCAGCCCTCGTCCCCGTACACCATCGACGACCCGCTGGTCACGATCGGCCCCAAGGCCAACGACCTGTGGAAACCGGTGATCGCCGCCGTCGAGGGCATGGCCTGCGGCGGCGCCTTCTACCTGCTCGGCGAGGCCGAGTTCCTGATCGCCGGCGAGACCGCGGCCTTCTTCGACCCGCACACCACCTACGGCATGGTCAGCGCCTTCGAGACCGTCCACATGGCGCAGCGGATGCCCTTCGGCGAGGTCGCCCGGATGGCGCTCATGGGCGCGGCCGAACGGATCTCGGCCCGGCGGGCGTACGAGACGGGCCTGGTCAGCGAGGTGACGGAACCCGGCGGGGCGGCGGCCGCCGCGCGGGAGGCGGCCGCCGTCCTCGCCTCCTACCCGACCGAGGCGGTGCAGGGCACCGTACGGGCCCTGTGGTCGGCCAAGGAGGCCGTCAGGTCCCAGGCCCTCGCCCAGGCCCCGCACCTGGTGACGCTCGGGAACCTGCCGGCGGAGCGGCAGGCGGAGCTGTTCACGAAGCGGGGGACGGGATACCGGACGCGGTAGCGGCCGGTCCTAGACCTCGTGCGCGTCGAAGACCTCGCACGCCTTCACGTCGTCGACGCGGCCGGGTTTCGTCATCTTCATCTCGACGTCCTTCTGCTCCCCGTGCCCCACCTTCACCTTCGTGGTGATCGTGTCGGCCACGGCACCCTTGGCGTTCTTCAGCCACAGGGTGACCTCGAAGGTCTCGGTGGTGCCGTACAGCGCGTTGTTGGTGATCCGGACCGTCGCCGTGGTGTCCGCCTTGCGGGCCGGCTTCCCCTTGCGCTTCTTCTGCGCGGGCTTCACGCAGTCGACGACCGTCACCTGGAGCCCCGCGGTGGAGGCGGAGGCGCTCGGCGCCGGCTCGGCGGTGTACTCGCCGCCCGAGCCGCCCGAGCTGTCCGAGCCGCCGGATCCGCTGTAGTCGTCGTTGTCCTTCTTGTCGCTGGAGCAGCCGCCCCCGCCGCCGCTCTTGGACTTGCTCTTGCCGCTGCCGCCCTTGCCGCCGCCGCTGCTGCTCGTCTGGAAGCCGGTCAGCGCCAGCACCACCACCGTCAGCGTGGCCGCCATCTTCAGCCGGGTCCGTACCACTGTCACCGTCTCCCCGTCGGTTCGGTCATGTGCGCGCCACACCCTAGCGGGGCCCGGGCCCCGCATGGCGGGGCCCGCCCGGCGGGCGTAGCGTCGACAGCGAGAGAGCCGGACCGCGAAGCCCCCGAGGAGGCCGATCGATGATCCGCAACGTCGTCGGCTCGGTCCTGGCCCTCGCCGGAGCGACGGCCGCCGTCTGGAGCCCCTTCCGTGCCTGGTACGACGGCCGTCACGGCAGCGACTATCCGATCGGGGACCTCTTCACCGGCATCACCGACGACAAGGCCGACGTCCTCGGCTCGATCCTGCTGCCGTTCGCCTTCGCCGCCCTCGTCACCCTGCTCGGGGTGGTGCTGCGCTCCCGGCTGCTCGTCGCCCTCGCCGGGGTGATCGTCCTCGGCTTCACCGTGCTGTGGATGGTGCGCGTCGGGCAGGCCGAGGGCAGCCTGGTCGTCTCCGGGAACGGCCGCGGACTCGGCGACGGCGTCGCCAACGCGTTCGGCGGCGGAGTACTGATCCTGCTCGGCGCGCTCGTCATGTCGGGCCGCCACCGGACCCACCTGCTCCATCCCGCCGCGCCGCCGCCCACGCACCCGACGCTGGACGGCCCGCCGCCCGCGGGAGCCCCGTACGGCACCGGGGACCAGCGGGGGGCCGGGGACCCGTACGGGACGGAGGACCCGCGCGGCACCGGGGCCCCGTACGGGACGGAGGACCCGTACGGCACCGAGACCCGGTCCATGCCGTACGCCGCCCCGGGCCGCTTCGACGTCCCCGTCGATCCGCCCGGCGACGGGACCCGGCGGGACGACCGCCCGCCGGACTAGCGGGCCGCCGCGCCGCGGCCCGTCGCCGTGCCCTTCGCCGCGTCGAGCGCGTACACGCAGCGGTCCTTGCTGCACGCGTACACGACCCCGCCCCTGACCACCGGCGAGCCGGTGATCTCGCCGCCGGTCGCGTCCAGGGTGTAGAGGACGTGGTCGGCGGAGCCGAAGTGGACCCGGCCGTCGGCGACGACGGGGGTGCCGACCAGCTCGGCGCCGGCCGCGAACCGCCACCGGGGGGTGCCGGTCACCGCGTCCAGGGTGTACAGCGCGCTGCCGCTGCCCACGTGCACGTTGCCGTCCGCGACCAGCACCGGCTCCGAGGACTGGCGCTGCTCGGTCGCGATCCGCCAGCGGTCCTGCCCGGTGGTGGCGTCCAGGGCGTACACCGTGCCGAGGTGGTCGGCGAGGTAGACGCCGCCGCCGGTCACCGCCGGGCCGGGCGCGAAGGCGGGCGGGGCGAGGAAGACGGCGGGCGCCTCGAAGTGCCAGCGGACGTGCCCGGCGGCGATGTCGATCGACAGGACGCGGGTGCCCGCGGAGACGTACACACAGCCGTCCTCGGCCGGCGCGACCCGCACCGGGACGTGCCCGCAGGAGGCGGCGTCGCCGATCGGGTACGACCAGCGCTCGGTGCCCGTCCGGGCGTCCAGGGCCCGCAGCCGGGCGTCCTGCCAGACGTACACGGTGTCGCCGTGGACCGCCGGACCGGCCTCCGGGGTCTCGAAGTCCGTCTGACAGCCGGTGACCTCCCACAGCTTGGCGCCGTTGGACGCCTCCCAGCCCTGCACGCCGCCGCCCCGGGTGCCGGTGACGACCGTGCCCCGGTCCACCCGGAGGGAGTACACCCAGGCGTCGGTGCGGTGCCGCCAGCGCTCGCCGCCGTCGGTGGCGTCCAGCGCGTACAGCGTCGGCCCGTCGGAGGCGTGGATGCGGCCCTGGGCCACCGCCATCGACCAGGCCACGTCCCGGGTCTTGAACTGGCGCCGGCCGGAGCCGGTGTCCAGCGCGTGCACCTCGAAGGAGGTCACGTACAGCAGGTCGCCGTCGACGACCGGCGTCCCCCACACGTCGTTGGACATGCGGAAGCGCCACGGCCGCCACGCCCCGGGCTCGGGCTGCGCGGCCCCCGGCCTCGGCTGCGCCTGCGGCGGCACGGGCGCCGCCGCCTCGCCGCCGGGCGGGCGGACCCAGCCGGTGGCGTGCGGGTCGGCGGCCTGGCCGAGGGCGAGCGCCGCCCGGGTGTCCGCGACCCGCGGGCCCGGCCCGATCGGCACGGTGGCCCCGCCGAGTCGCACCGGCCCGCCGGACTCCTCCGCCGGTCCCGCGTGCCGGCCGCCCGCGTGGGCGGGCTCGCGCGGGTCCCCGGACCAGCCGCCGCCGTCGGGCTGCCGGGGCGGGCGCGGCGGCATCGGCGGCGGGGTGACGGGCGGCGGCGGGTTGGGCCGGCCGCCGCGCCGGGTCTCGATCATGGTGACGGCGTTCTCCGGCAGCCACGCGGAGGCGGTGCCGCTGTCGTCGCTGCCCGGACCGAAGAGGTGCGGGGCGAGCATGGCCTGGAGGTCGGCCGGGGTGGGCCGCTGGGCCACGTCCATCTGCATGCACGCCTCGATGAGCGGCCGCAGCTCCTCCGGCATGCCCTCCAGGTCGGGGCCCTCGCGGAGCAGCATGAAGACGGTCTCGACCGGGTTGGCGCCGTGGAAGGGCGCGTGCCCGGTCGCGGCGAACACCAGCATCGACCCCAGCGAGAAGACGTCGCTGGCGCCGGTGACGCTGCGCGAGTCGCGGGCCTGCTCGGGCGACATGTAGGCGGGGGTGCCCACGGCGACGTTGGTCATCGTCAGCCGCGTGTTGGAGACCCCGGACGCGATGCCGAAGTCGATCACCCGGGGCCCGTCCTCGACCACGAGCACGTTGGACGGCTTGAGGTCGCGGTGGACGAGCCCGGCGCCGTGGATGGACTGGAGGGCCTCGGCGACGCCCGCGGCGAGCCAGCGGACGGCCTGGGCCGGGAGCGGCCCGCACTCGTTCACTATCTCTTCCAGCGAGGGCGCCGGGACGTACGCGGTCGCGAGCCACGGCACGGCGGCCCGCGGGTCGGCGTCGACCACGGCGGCCGTGTAGAAGCCGGACACCGCCCGGGCGGCCTCCACCTCGCGGGTGAACCGCACCCGGAACAGCTGGTCCTCCGCGAGCTCCGTGCGCACGGTCTTGATCGCCACGCGCCGGCCGGACGCCGAGCGCGCGAGATAGACCAGCCCCATGCCGCCCGCGCCGAGCCGGCCCAGCACCTCGAAGGGCCCGATACGTCTCGGGTCGTGCTGCGTCAGCTGTTCCACTTGCCTGCCACCTCCCCGTACGGGCCATGACGGTACGGCCCGGGGCCCTGATTCTTCCTGTCCGGAGCCCTGGTTGCGAACCCGGGGGCGGATCGGGGTGTCACAGGTCATACGGAGCGGATCGCTCACGTCCCGGTGGGGGGCTCCGAGAGGGTGGACCGCGGGGGTGTGGGGCGGGTGAGGGGGACCGTGTCGGTGGAGAGGGCGCCGGAGTCCGGGTCGGCGGTGAGGGGCTCGGCGGGCAGGTCCTCGGCGAGTCCGGGCTCGGCGGGGGCGGGTTCGCCGGCCGGTTCGGCGAGGACGGCGAAGCGGGCGCCCTGGTTGTCGTGGAGGACGGCGATGCGGCCGTAGGGGGTGTCGACGGGGGGCTCGGCGATCCGGCCGCCGAGGCGGACGGTGGTGGCGCACGCCTCGTCGCAGTCGCGGACGGCGAAGTAGACGAGGACGTGCCCGGGCATCTCGGCGGGGAAGGCGTCGGTGATGACGGCCCGGCCGCCGAAGGCGGTGTCGTCGCCGGCGCGGGAGCCGGGCGGGGACCAGACGCGGTAGTCGAAGCCGGGTTCCTTGCCCTCCTCCGCGGGGTCGGCCTGGCGGCCGAGCCAGCCGAAGACGGAGGCGTAGAAGGTGTCCACGGGGCCGGGGCGGCGGGTGTAGACCTCCATCCAGCAGAAGGAGCCGGGTTCGTTGACGACCTCGAAGCCGTCGTCGTCGCCGGACTGGCGCAGTCCGAGGACGGCGCCGCCGGGGTCGGCGGCGAGGGCGAGGACGCCGAAGGGGCCGACGGGGTAGGGCTCCATGACCATCTGGCCGCCGGCGGCCTTCACCCGGGCGGCGACGGTGCCGGCGTCCTTGGTGGCGAGGTAGACGGTCCAGGTGGTGGGCATGCGGCCGTCGCGCTTGGGGAGGAGGCCGGCGACCCGGCGGCCGTCGAGCAGGGCCTCGTCGCGGTCGTCGTCGAAGGTCCAGCCGAAGAGCTCGCCGTAGAAGCGCTTGCCCGCCACCAGGTCGGGGAGCTGCGCGTCCACCCAGCACGGGGTGCCCTCTGCGTATACGGCCATGCCTCCACGCTAGGGCGGCGGGGACGGGGGCGCGCTCCGGTGTGCGCCGTCCGGGGCGGGGCGTGTGCGCCGTGCGGGGCGGGGCGGGACGGGCCGTGGGCGCCGTCCGGGGCGGGGCGTGGGAGCGGTGCTCCTTTCGCGTTGTCCACCGAAGTTGTCCACAGGCTGTTCATAAGGGGGGAGGGGTGGGGTCCGGGCGGTGCGGGCGGGCGGCTACGGGGAGAGGCGCGGGCGGTCTGGCGCGATCCCGTCCCACGACGCGCCGAGGACACCCCCGCCGACCTCGGGGAACGGTGTGCACCCCATTTGCAGTCGGCCGAATCGCGCGCTGATCCCCCCTCGGTAAGCTGACGGCATGACAGGACAAGTACGCACCGTCGACGGCCGCGTGGCCGGACGACGCGGCCAGGCGACGCGGCAGAAGCTGCTCGACTGCCTCGGTGAGATGCTCAGCTCCTCGCCGTACCGGGACGTGAAGGTCATCGACGTGGCCCGGAAGGCGGGTACTTCACCCGCGACGTTCTATCAGTACTTCCCGGACGTCGAGGGCGCCGTCCTGGAGATCGCGGAGGAAATGGCGAAGGAGGGCGCCGGGTTGACCGAGCTGGTCTCCGGCCGCTCCTGGGTCGGCAAGGCCGCCTGGCAGACCTCCGAGGAACTCGTCGACGGCTTCCTCGACTTCTGGCGCAGGCACGACGCCATCCTGCGGGTGGTGGACCTCGGCGCCGCGGAGGGCGACAAGCGGTTCTACAAGATCCGCATGAAGATCCTGAACTCGGTCACCAACTCCCTGACGGACGCGGTGAAGGAGCTCCAGGCCAAGGGCAAGGTCGACAAGGAGGTGAGCGCGGCCGCGATGGCGGGCTCGCTGGTGGCCATGCTGGCCGCGGTCGCCGGCCATCAGAAGGGCTTCACCACCTGGGGCGTGAAGCAGGCCGAACTCAAGCCGAACCTGGCCCTGTTGGTGCACCTGGGCATCACCGGCAAGAAGCCGGTCAGATAGCCCCGGGGCTCTCCTCTCCTTCACCCGTCCTGTCGTCGACGCCGACGCCGGTCACCGCCTCCGCGAGGGGCGGGACCGCCGTCGGCGTCGTCGTGTCCGGGCCCCGCCTCACCTGCGGGTGAGGCGGAAGAGCCGGATCTCGCGGTCCACCCGGGCCTGGTAGGAGGCGTACGGGGGCCAGAAGGCGAGGGCCGCCGTCCACGCCTCCGCCCGGTCCGCTCCCGTCAGCCGTTCGGCCCGCACGGGGATGGCCTCGCCCTTCCAGCTGATCTCGACGTCCGGGTGGGCGAGGAGGTTGGCGGTCCAGGCGGGGTGGCCGGGGCGGCCGAAGTTGGAGCCGATGAGCAGCCAGGTGCCCCGGTCGGGCTCCGGCATGCAGGCGAGCGGCGTGGTCCGCTCCAGGCCGCTGCGCGCCCCCTTGGCGGTGAGCACGACGCCGGGCAGCATCTGGGCGCTGAGCAGCGTCTTTCCCCGGGTGAGCCGGTGCACGGCCTTGTCGAGCGCGGGGATCACGTGGGGGGCGATCTTCGCGAAGGTCCGGGTCGAGGAGACCTTCTGGACGAGTTTCACTCCGATGGGCATCAGGCGGCCGCCTCTCCGAGGAGTCCGGTGCGTTCCGCCGCGCGGGCCCTGAGCCGTCCGGCGGGCCCGAAGAGCAGCTCGTCGGCGGCGGCTCGCCGGCCGTAGCGGTCGGTGTCGTGGGGTGGTACGGCTTCGCCCGCGGCGGCGCGGAGGGCTTCGAGGGCCTGGGCGAGGGCGAGCGGCCCGCTCTCGGGTCCCGGTCCCGGCTCGCGGGCGGCGCAGTAGGTGAGCGAGCGGGCGGCCTCGACCTGGACGTGCAGGTCGGCGAGGCGGTGGCGGGCGCCGTGGAGGGTGCCCGCGGCCCGGCCGGAGTGCTCGCGGGTGGTGACGTGCCCGAGGGCGCGCTCCAGGGCGCCGCGGGCGGCTCCGGTGGCCTCGGCCGCGAGGAGGACGGCGGCGGTGCGGCCGGCGGTGGCGAGGGCGCGGGTGACGTCGGCGGGGTCGGCGGGGTCCTCGCCGAGCAGTTCGGCCGGGACGTCGCGGAGCTGGACGGTGGCCGGGGAGCGGGTGGGGTCGAGGCCGGGGTGGCGGGTGCGGACGAGTCCGGGACCCGCCTCCTCGGCGCGCACCAGGTAGAGGAGCGTACGGCTGCGGGCGAAGCCGCCGGTGTGGGCGGCGACGAGGAGCAGTCCGGCGCTGTGGCCGTCGAGGACCTGCTCGGCCTCGCCGTAGAGCAGCCAGCCGCCGGGGGCTCCCTCGGGGGCGGGCCGGGCCTGGATGCCGCCGGCGCGGCCGTCGCCCGCCCAGGCGCCGGTGGTGTTGTCGCCGGTGAGGCCGAGGGCGTGGGCGAGGGAGCCGCCGGGGGCGGCGAGCGCGCAGGTGAGGCCGCCGTCGGCGATGCGGGGCAGCAGGGCGGCGCGCTGGGCGGGGGTGCCGAGGGCGGCGACGAGCGGGGCGGTGAGGACGCTGGTGGCGAGGAGCGGGGAGGCGGCGAGGGCGCGGCCGGCCTCCTCGCAGGCGAGGGCCAGTTCGGGGGTGCCGCGGCCGGCGCCTCCGTACTCCTCGGGGAGGGCGAGGCGGGCGAGCCCGAGTTCGCCGGACATGCGGGCCCAGAGGGCGGGGTCGTACCCCTCGGGGGCGGGGGTGGCGGGGCGGGCGGCCGGGGGGCCGGTGTGCTGGTCGAGCAGCTCCCGCAGGGTGCGGCGGATCTCCCGCTGTTCCTCGGTGAGCGCGGTGGGCTCCGCGCCTTCGGCGGTCTCCATGGGGCTCCCTCCGTATCTGACGGTGCGTCATGCTAGGGCTGCGGAGGGACGGTTGCCCAGAGCGACGCGGGTCCCGATCGCAGAGATCTGATGTACCGTCAGATTCATGACCGCCACCACGCGCACCGCTCCCGCCGGCCGGCGCCGGGTCGCCGTCGCCGGCGTCGCCCTCTCCGACTGCGGCCGGGTCGACGAGGCCACCCCCTACGCGCTCCACGCCCAGGCCGCCCGCCGCGCCCTCGCCGACAGCGGCCTCGACCGCTCCCTCGTCGACGGAATCGCCTCCGCCGGGCTCGGCACGCTCGCCCCGGTGGAGGTCGCCGAATACCTGGGCCTGCGCCCCACCTGGGTGGACTCCACCTCCGTCGGCGGCGCCACCTGGGAGGTCATGGCCGCGCACGCCGCCGACGCCATCGCCGCGGGCCGCGCCAACGCCGTCCTCCTCGTCTACGGCTCCACCGCGCGCGCCGACATCAAGGCCCGGCGCCGCACCTCGAACCTCTCCTTCGGGGCGCGCGGCCCGCTCCAGTTCGAGGTGCCGTACGGCCACACCCTCGTCGCCAAGTACGCGATGGCCGCACGCCGCCACATGCACGAGTACGGCACCACCCTGGAACAGCTCGCCGAGGTCGCCGTCCAGGCCCGGGCCAACGCCGCGCTCAACCCCGAGGCGATGTTCCGCACCCCGGTCACCACCGACGAGGTCCTCTCCGGCCCGATGATCGCCGACCCCTTCACCAAGCTCCACTGCTGCATCCGCAGCGACGGCGGCTGCGCGGTCCTGCTCGTCGCCGAGGACTACGTGAAGGACCTGGCGAAGCCGCCCGTCTGGATCCTCGGCGCCGGCGAGCACACCTCCCACACGACGATGTCCGAGTGGGAGGACTTCACCGTCTCCCCCGCCGCCGTCAGCGGCCGCCTCGCCTTCGAACGGGCCGGTGTCACCCCCGCCGACATCGACGTCGCCGAGATCTACGACGCCTTCACCTACATGACCCTCGTGACCCTGGAGGACCTCGGCTTCTGCGCCAAGGGCGAGGGCGGCGCCTACTTCGCCGACAAGTCGGCGGTGCCCGTCAACACCGACGGCGGCGGCCTCTCCGCCTGCCACCCCGGCATGCGCGGCCTCTTCCTCCTCGTGGAGGCCGTCCGCCAGCTGCGCGGCGAGGCCCCCGGCCGCCAGACCCGCCGCCCCGACGGCTCCCTCCCCGAACTGGCCCTGGCCTCCGGCACCGGCGGCTGGTTCTGCTCCTCCGGCACGGTCATCCTCGGCCGGGGGTGAACGGAGCGGTCCGACTCCCGGCGAGCGCCGCGCCCCGGATTCCGGCCGGGACCCGGACCCGGCCCGGGGGCGAGCGCAGCGCCCCGGGCTCCGACCGGGCGTGAGCACCGCACGCTCGTCCTCGGCGACCGCCATGCCCCGAACCCGGACCCGGTCCCGGTCCCGGCCGGACGTGAGCACCGCGCCACGCCCCCTCGAGCGCCGCGCCCCGCCCCCGGCCCGGCGTGAGCGTCGCGCCTCCTACGCTCCCCCCATGAGCGACTTCCACCACGCCCTGCGCTCGCTGCGCGTCTGGGACACCGACCTGCCCGCCTTCGATCCGGCGACCGCGCCGGAGGAGCCCCTCGCGCTCTTCCACGCGTGGTTCCTCGCCGCCGTCGCCGCCGGCCAGACCGAGCCGCACACCCCCTCGCTCGCGACGGCCGGCGCGGACGGCCGGCCCGACGTCCGCACCGTGATGCTGCACGACGCCGACGACCGGGGCTGGCACTTCGCCTCGCACGCCACCAGCGCCAAGGGCCGCCAGCTCGCCGACCGTCCCGAGGCCGCGCTCGGCTTCTACTGGCCGGTCCAGGGCCGCCAGGTCCGTGTCCGCGGCCCCGTCACGACCGCGAGCCACGCGGAGGCGTACGCCGACCTCCACGCCCGCACCACCGGCGCCCTCGCCGCCGCCCTCACCGGCCGCCAGAGCGAGGTCCTGGACTCCCCCGCCGCCCTCGCCGAGGCGAGCGAGGCCGCCTGGGCGCGCGCCGAGGCCGAACCGGACGCCGACGCCCCCACCTGGACCCTCTACGTGGTCGAGCCGGCCGAGGTCGAGTTCTTCCAGGGCGACGCCCGCCGCCGCCACCTGCGCCTGCGCTACCGCCGCGACCCCGGCGCCGCCACCGGCTGGGCCAGGGAGCTGCTCTGGCCCTGAGGGCGCACCATGGAAGGGGAGGTGTGAGAACCATGGCCACCTCCATGGACGTGCACCGCGGCATGGTCGGCATCACGGCGGACCAGCTCATGGAAGCCCACCGCGCCGACCTCGCCATCGAGAAGGAGGAAGGGGTCCACTTCCAGAAGGCGTGGGCGGACCCCGCTTCGGGGACCGTCTACTGCCTGTCGACGGGCCCCTCCGCCGACGCCGTGCAGCGCATCCACCAGCGGACCGGACACGCGGCCGACGAGATCCACGAGGTACCCCTCACGGTGTGACCGGGGGACGGACGGGGGCGCCCACGCGGACGCCCCCGCCCGTCCACGGCGAACACTTCCGCCCGCCCGTCCGCGACGAGCGCTTCCGCCCGCCCCTGCGCCTCGGACGCGCCCCCGACCCGCCCCGCGCGGGCCCGCCCCTACTCCTCCCCCGCCTCGTACATGGACTCGACCTCGCGCGCGAAGTCCCGCAGCACCGCCCGGCGTTTGAGTTTCAGGGACGGCGTGAGGTGGCCCGAGGTCTCGGAGAACTCGGTGGTCAGGACGCGGAAGGCGCGGATCGACTCGGCCCGGGAGACCAGCCGGTTGGCGTCGTCCACCGCCTTCTGGACGACCGCCAGCAGCTCCGGGTCCCGGGTCAGCTCCCACAGCGCGAGGTGGTCCTTCTGCCGCATCCGCCGCCAGTGCGCGAGCCCTTCGTGGTCCAGGGTGATCAGCGCGGAGACGAACGGCCGGTCGTCCCCGACGACCATGCACTGGGCCACCAGCGGATGGGCCCGCAGCCAGTCCTCCAGCGGCGCCGGGGCGACGTTCTTGCCGGCCGAGGTGATGAGCAGGTCCTTCTTGCGGCCGGTGATGGTGAGGTAGCCGTCCTCGTCGAGCGTCCCGATGTCCCCGGTCGGGAACCAGCCGCCGTCCGTGTACGGCACGGCCGTGCCGCGCTGCGCGTCCCAGTAGCCGGCGAAGACGTGCGGCCCGTGCAGCCACACCTCCCCGTCGTCCGCGATCCGCACCGCCGTGCCGGGCAGGGGCAGGCCGACCGTGCCGGTGCGCGGCGCGAGCGGCGGGGTGACCGTGGACGCGGCCGTGGTCTCCGTCAGGCCGTACCCCTCGAAGACCTCGACGCCCGCGCCGCGGAAGAACTCCGCGAGCCGCACCCCCAGCGGCGAGCCGCCGCAGATCACGTACCGCACCCGCCCGCCCAGTGCCGCCCGGATCCGGCGGTAGACCAGCGGGTCGTACAGTGCGCGCGCGGCCCGCACCGGGAGCGAGGGCGCGTCGGTGCTCCCGAAGCGGCGGGCGGCCCGCGCGGCCCGGTCGAAGGCGGCGCCCTTGCCGGACCGTTCGGCGGTGGCCCGGGCCCGGTTGTAGACCTTCTCCATCACGTACGGGATCGCCAGCAGGAACGTCGGCCGGAAGCCGGCCAGGTCGTCGAGGAGCTCCTCGCCCTCCACCGACGGCGCGTGCCCGACCCGTACCCGCGCCCGGACGCAGCCCACCGACACCATCCGCCCGAAGACGTGCGAGAGCGGCAGGAAGAGCAGCGTGGACGGCGGCTCGCCGCCCTCGGGGGCGAAGACCGGGTGGAGGAGCCGGACCGCGTTGTCGACCTCGGCGAAGAAGTTGGCGTGGGTGAGGGCGCAGCCCTTGGGCCGGCCGGTGGTGCCGGAGGTGTAGACGAGGGTGGCCAGGGCGTCCGGGGTGAGCAGCCCCCGCCGCGCGGTCACCGTCTCGTCGGGCACCCGCGCCCCCGCCTTGCGCAGCTGCTCCACGGCTCCGGCGTCGAGGACCCAGAGGTGGGCGAGTCCGGGCAGCTGGCGCCGTTCGGCGGAGACGAGCCGCCCCTGTCCGGCGTCCTCGACGACGCAGGCGACGGCGCCGGAGTCCTGGAGGATCCAGCGGGTCTGGAAGGCGGAGGAGGTCGGGTAGACGGGGACGGTGACGAGTCCGGCGGCCCAGGCCGCGAAGTCCAGCAGCGTCCACTCGTACGTCGTGCGGGCCATCAGCGCGAGCCGGTCGCCGGGCCGCAGCCCGTGCGCGATGAGCCCCTTGGCGACGGAGTGCACCTCGGCGGCGAACCGGGCGGCGCTGACGTCCCGCCAGCCGCCGTCCTCCGGGTCCTTCCGGGAGAAGACGACCGCGTCGGGGTCCTGGCGGGCGTTGTCGTACGGCAGGTCGGCGAGCGAGCCGCGGTCCACCCGGGGCACGAGGGCGGGGGCGGAGACCTCCCGAACCCGTCCGTCGACACGGATGAAGGCAAGGTCGGTCGACACGGGCGGCTCCTCGGTCTGCGCGATGAACGAAAGGTCGTGCGTCGTGGAGCAGAAGTACGTGGAGCGGAAGTACGTGGAGCGGAGGTGCGTGAAGCGGAGGTCATGCGTGGTGCGGAAGTACCCGTGGTGCGGAAGTACCCGTGGTGCGGAAGTACCCGTGGTGCGGAAGTACCCGTGG